>CALVEC010000007.1 GCA_944326475.1 Candidatus Gastranaerophilales bacterium | reverse complement strand
TCCAATCTTTTTTATTAAATCCTGTACTATTTTTTGATATCTGAAAAAGTTTCTATTTTCAGATATTTTTTCTTTCAATTCCTCTTTAAATGTGGCTATTACGGTATTAAGGGTACTGGGCGAGGAAAATTCGCACTCAAGTTTTAACATTTTTCTGATGACCTTAACATCATCGTCAAAACGGCTTAAAATTACTCTCATTCCTACTTTTTTCAAAAATTTTTGAATTTTCATTAGAAGACCTCATTACCAGCTGTAAACCAGTCATCCTCATTGCTTGATGTAATTTCACAGAATTTGTCTTTCACTGGATTTCCTTTAGAGTAAAGAATTTCATCCAGTCTGATTTTTTCAGTATCAATCTTAAAAGCTTTTCTGATGTCTTTGAAAGTTCCAAGGTGACGCTCCAAACGAACAGTGTTTTTAATCTTTTCAACAGCTTCAGCACCTATTTTTTCAATATATAATTGGTTTTTTGGTGATTTATTGCTGATTATTTCCTTATATTTCAGGTATATAGCCAAGCTGTCAGACACGCTTTTTGCGTGTGGCTTTATGATTAAACCTGAATTTTTGAATGGTAAAATTTTATTTTTGTGTTTTCTTTGAGTGGCGAAAAGTTCAATAGCTGTCAGAGTTTCAAGAGGATTTTCCACTTCGACATCTTTTGTCACGTCAAGGTATAAAACCTGAGAGTCATCAACAGGCGAACCATTAAACCTTAAAATTCCCGTGTCGTCTATCTTTTCAAAAACCTCTTTTACATTATTTTTATGGATTAAACCTAAGTAGCCCTTGTCTGCAGTGATTTTTCCGCTGACATCTAAAAGGAATGAATTGTCTACATATGTGATTTCACGTACACCGACTACATTCTTTAAAATTTCTTTTTTTACTGTGATTTTATTACTGAAAGTGTCAAAAGCATTTTCATTTACATCCGTGACCTTATTTTCAGGCACCAGTAAACGAACTCTATCTAGAGTAATCATTATTTTTTCTCCTTATTTTTCTTATTCTGTGATTGTTTTTTGAATGATTGATTGGAATAGATATAAAGCCGGCGCCTTAGTTTATACCCTAATATCAATAGTGTTTTTTATATTGTTTTTTCGGCGTTATTTCCCATGCTCATCCACCCAAATAAAAAACTCGTCAACATTAATAACTATCCTGCTGCCTATCCGACGAATTACTTTGTTGAAGCCGTTTTTGTGTGCATTAAAAACAAGCGACCTCAAAGTACCTAATTTAGGATAATCAAAGTATTTGTTCCAGTCTGTAAGTAGGATGTAACGACCATACTTTTTTTCCACACTTTCCTTAAATTCATCAGTTTTCATTTTGTGTCTCCTTTCATTTGATAATAAAAGAGTTTACAAAAGATCAAACGACAAATATTAAAAAAAGAACGTGTTGTTACTCAACTGTGAGTCTGATGTTAAAAGAATTAACATAACCCGTTTATTTATGTTTTTCTATTTTATATGCGGTCGTTATATCCAGTCTATAGTTATCTTTTTGACCGCTGGACTCTAAAAAGTCATAAACTCCGGCTCTTAAAAAAGCTTTATTTATATCACTTTTCATCTTTCTTAATGAACCATGTGTTTTGTACACATTTTTGATTTTCTGCATAACATCATCGTTTTTAGATTTATTATACAGGGTGTGTATAACAAATAATTGATTATGCGTCAGCTGAACAATGTGATTTTTGTAAATAATTTGTTTAATTTTATCATCTGAATACATTGCAAAATGTATAAAATCATCATTATAAAAATTAGCTTTTTTGTCTGTAATTTTAAGATTTTTTCTTTTTACTTTGCCTACAGTAACATCAAATTTTGTAATTCTGAATGGGCTTGTTGACATTTCACAATCAATATTTCGTATATCTAATTTTAGACGTTTTTTTGACAACCAAAGAAAAACAGGCAAATTATAATCTTCGGGTTTTTCTATACTTTTCTTCAAATTTAAAATACTAAAATGAAAACCTTCTGAATTTTTGAAGGCAATCTTTAAAATTTTATTAATTACAGAAAAATGTTCTTTTTCATCATAATGAACAATTCTGTCTAAGCTGTTGTTTTCATATGATTCAGCATAACTGGTTAATTTTTGTTCAAGAATTTTTGGTTCAGATAAATAAATTTTCACAGATGTTCTTTGAAGAAAAAGTTTATCAGCCGTTTTTATCAAGGTATCTGGCATATCCTTTTGATCAGTATCTTTTAAAAACAATGACGAACGATATTTTATAAAAATATTTAAAATCGAGTCCGTATCAGAAAGTCTTTGACAATCATCAATTATTGATTGATAAGCCTCTGCTGCTAAAAAGCCCATACCGATTTCTTGAGTAGTCGCTTCAATAAAATCCGTCTTTATATTCAAAGAGACTTCACAACCAAAATTCAACCGAAATGTATCTAAAATGTCGACAATTTTTCTTCTGTATTCAGAAATTTTATCCCAATCTGTTGTTGAATAATCCTTTGTGTACAGGATTTTTTGTTCATCTAAAGACAAAAAATCTTTTATACAATCAAGTTCAATAAGGTATTTTTTTTCTTGCTGTTGATTAAAGAGAGCATCAATAATCAAGTATAATATACGTTTATCTGCAACTTTCATTTTTGTTGTTCCTGTTTGTTCTGTATTGTTGGGAGTTTTCGGGATTTAGTGGGATAAAAATGGGAAAAAATATTTTTTGTCAAAAACCCGACCGGTGAAAACGCAATAAAAAAGAGCCTTTCGGCTCTTTTAAAATGGTACTCCCAAGGGGATTTGAACCCCTGTCGCATCCGTGAAAGGGATGTGTCCTAGGCCTCTAGACGATGGGAGCCTGTATCTACTTAATGTCTGTAGAAATAATATTATCTAAAGCATGGTTTTCTGTCAACTCATGATTTTTATAATTGAAAAAGAGTGTTATTTATAGTAAATTTTTAAAAAAGAGGATGAGTGATGTCTAAACCGGAAATAAACTTTATTAACAGCACAGATGTTGATATAAATGAAGCAACTCCAATGCTTCGACAGTTTTTAGAAATAAAAAGAGAGAATCTTGATGTTTTGCTGCTGTATCGTATGGGCGATTTTTACGAAACATTTTTTGAAGATGCAATTACACTTTCAAGAGACCTGGAAATCACTCTTACCAGCAGGGAAGGCGGTACCCTTGGTCGCATTCCAATGGCAGGTATTCCGATAAAAGCAATCGACAACTACTTACCAAAATTGCTTGACAAGGGACACAAAGTTTCTATATGTGAACAGATGGAAGACCCGGCACTTGCAAAAGGTCTTGTAAAAAGAGAAATTGTCCGTACCATTACAGCCGGAACAATTACTGAATCAAACCTTCTGCAATCAAATTCAAATAACTACCTTGCAGCAGTTATTAAAGACAAAAAATCAGATTTATACGGACTGGCTTATACTGATATTTCAACCGGAGAATTTAAAACAACTCAAACAACATTCAGCCAATTATTAAGCGAACTTGCAAGAATAAAACCTGCAGAAATAGTTGTACCCAAACTCTCTCAAAAAGTTTTGCCTTTTCAAATTGTACCGGATGAAAAAGTTGATTTACCTGATGAAATAACAAAGAATTATAACTGTTCTAAAATGTCTTACAATTCTTTTGACATAAACAGAGCAGAAGATAATTTAAAACAAGTTTTTAAAGTAAAATCACTGGACGCATTTGGTTTTGAAAACTGCAAAATCGGTTTTTCCGCAGCAGGAGCAATAATTGACTATTTATTCAAAACCCAGAAAGACAATTTGCCTAAATTTGAATCTATAGAAACATACGAAATCTCAGAATTTGTGTCTATGGACAGCAACACAAGACGAAATCTTGAATTGACAGAAACCTCCCGTGACAAACAAAAATACGGCAGCTTACTCTGGGCAATAGACAGAACAAAAACAAATATGGGAGCCAGATTACTCAAAAAATGGATTCATCAGCCGTTAAAAAGTATAGACTGTATAATAGAACGCCAAAATACAGTTGCAGAACTTATAGACAATACTACTTCGAGATTGACTTTGATACGTCTTTTAGAACAGGTCTATGACATACAAAGACTTTCAACTAAATTGAGCAACAACAGTGCAACCCCGAGAGACTTTCTTGCCCTGAGAGACACGATAAATCTTTTGCCGGAGTTCAGTAAAGTACTTAAATCTTTCAAAACACAAAGTCTCCAGCCAATTCGCGAAAACAACAAATCCTTACTGGATTTTGCCGACATAATAAACAGAACAATAAGTGAAGATGCTCCGATAACAATAAAAGAAGGCAACATAATAAAGCCCGGTGTCTCAGAAGATCTTGACCACTACAGAGATTTGTTAAACGGCGGAAAAAGCTGGCTTGCTGATTTTGAAGCAAAACAAAAAGCTAAAACCGGTATAAAATTTCTAAAAGTCGGTTTCAGTAAAACATTCGGATATTATATAGAGGTTGCAAACTCTAATCTTTCAATGGTTCCGGATAATTACATAAGACGCCAGACACTGACTACCGGTGAAAGATTTGTCACAGAATCATTAAAAAGACACGAATCAGAAGTTCTCTCCGCACAATCAAAATCCACAGAGCTTGAATACAAAATATTCACTGACTTGAGAGAATACTCAAAAGAATTTGTTGAAGCAATCAGAAAAATTGCGGAAGCTCTGGCAACTCTAGATGTATTCGTATCTTTTGCAGTTTGTGCAATAGAAAATAAATACGTAAAACCGGAAATAAAAGATTCTTGCGAACTAAATATAAAAGAAGGCAGACACCCGGTACTTGAAAAAATCCTGCCTATGGGGCAATATGTCTCAAATGATTTAATTTTAATCGGCAGCAATAATAATCCGAAATATCCTCAGTTTATGATTTTAACCGGACCGAATATGGCAGGAAAATCCACATATATGCGCCAAAATGCACTTATTGTTATTATGGCGCAGATGGGAAGCTACGTACCCTGCGACTATGCACAAATCGGTGTTGTCGACAAGATTTTCACAAGAGTCGGTGCTGTAGACGATTTGTCATTGGGACAATCTACATTTATGGTAGAAATGAATGAAACATCTTATATCCTAAACTCTGCAACCGAAAAAAGCTTGATTTTGCTGGATGAAATAGGCAGAGGCACAAGCACTTATGATGGTGTTGCCATTGCGTGGAGCGTTGCGGAATATATTGCCGAAAAAATCAAGGCCAGAACAATATTTGCAACCCACTACCATGAACTTAACGTAATGAGTTCAATGTTTCCTCAAATTAAAAACTACCGTGTTACGATTTCTGAAAACGACGGAGAAATTATTTTCTTGAGAAAGGTAGTTGAAGGCTCCGCAAGCAAAAGCTATGGTATACAGGTAGCAAAAATGGCAGGTTTGCCGCAGTCTGTTGTAAAAAAAGCGGAAGAATTAATGACAAAAATGCAGGTTGATTACTCAAAAGACCTCTCTGCAAACAAACGAAAACAAAAAACAATACAGCCGGAGGTTCCGCAGCTATCTTTAATTTTCAGTAAAGAAGAATAATTAATTCTGCTTTTTCTTTTTTAAAGAAGCTAAAACCTTTTCAACGGAAGTTTTTTCTTCTTCGGGCAAGTCAAATTTCAGGAAATCCTCAAAATATTCTGTTGCATCTTCTATATCTCCTCGTGCCATAAAAAGAGTCGCGGCTTTTTTATAGGCAGGAATGAACTTATCATTGACTGCTATAGCCTTAAGATAGTTAGAAATTGCCTTGTCTATTTCATCATTGGCTTCATAGGCAAGAGCTGTTTGAAAATAAGCCAATTCGTTATTGTCAAGTTTTTCTAACACTTCTTCAAAATTTGCTATAGCGCTGTTCCAGTCGCCGAGTTCAAAATACACCATCCCCAAATCCCAATGTGCATCAGGATTTTCCGGAGAAAGGTCAAGAATTTTATCTAAAACATCGATTGCATCCTGATAGCGCTTGTCTTCTATAAAAAAACGCGCAAGATAATGCAAAACACCCACATTTTCAGGTAGTTCATACGCACCTTGCTGTAATAGTTCAAGCGCGTCAGCTATTCTTTTTTCTTTGTAATACAAATCCGCAAGATTTATATAAGTCTGAGCAAGACCGGCATCTATAGACAGAGCTTTTAGATAATTTTCTTCTGCAAGTTCGTCTTGCCCCAGTTTTGCATAACAAAGTCCGATATTGCTGTATACGTGAGGATTGAGCTTATCTTCTTCCTGCATTTCAAAAAATATTTTCAAAGCATCTTCGTATTTTTCGTTTTTAAAAAGAGTCAGAGCCTCTTTGACTTTGTCATCCATGTCTTGTCCTTTCTTTGGAGTTATATTGTTACTATTATATAGGAAAAAGATTGAGTAATTAGCAATGTTATAATTTTGTAAATTTAATAAGCAGGTTGTACTTATCGTCATTCATAAACACTACATCTTTTTCTGTCTGCATTATCTGTTTCAGATTTTCGTATTCTTGTATTTTATCACCGGAATGGGTAAGTAAAAGATAATACGTAACATCTTTTTCAAGTCTGTCAAACGATGTCCGAAACTCTTTTATATCATAGGCTTTTTGTTTTTCAATAATCACATTTTTTATATCGACAGTATCCTTGTACATCTCATAATTAATATAGGTCATTGCCGAAACATAAAGCACGTCATTTTTTTGCATTTTTGATTCCGCAAGTTTTAAAAATTCCGGAGTCCGCTCCACATAGTAGCCTTTGTTTATTATTATTGATTTTGAAAGCCAAAAACTGCTCAAACCAGCATGCAAAAACAAAAAAACAACACAAAGTCCGGAAAACCATTTCCAGCCGGTTTTAAAGTTAAACAAATCAAACGCCTTTGCCATAACCACAAACCATAAAGACGACAAATAAATTGAAACTCTGTCCGACAACGGATAAATATTAAAATACGACAGCAACAATGCCAGGACAAAAGGCACAATAAGTATGAAATATTTCTGTTCTTTGATATTTTTTAAAACAGAAACAAAACCGCCCAAAAGTAATATATAAATAAATAACTTATGATTAAGGTTCAGAAAATAAAAATGAAGGTTATTACTTATTACCTGAAAAAAATTAGAAAAATTCTTTGCAATAAAACCATCCTGCCAGAACAAATGTAAATATGTACTCGCACTTAACTCATGCCGGAATATCCAAAATAAAGCTGCCGAACAACAAAACGGCAAAAACAAAAATAGCAACTTTTTCCATTGTCTGTAATTTTTAACAACCATTACAACACCAATAGTTAAAATTCCAAATAATGCCGTATAACTAAACCATATTGAAAGAGCAAAAACACACCCGATTAAACCCAAAAGCCATTTTTTTGTTTCTTTAACATTAATATAAAAATACGAAAGCAATATCAAAAGATAAACAAGAACATCGGCACTGTACTGTTTTAACTCCTGTCCGTAGTATATAAGCTGATAGTTTAATACAAAAAGCATCAATGCAAAAACTATGCTGATTTTTTTCTCCAAAAATTTTTTGCAAAAAACAAAAAACACTGGCAGTGAAAGAATTGAACATATCAAAGCCGGCAGTCTGTATGCAAACTCATATTTTTTTATAAACAACCCGAAAAACTTTGCAAAAACAACATATAAAGGCGGAGAAACCTGTTCATAATCAAGCACATCAAATAGTTGTACAAAAGAACGACGTATGATATTCAGGGCGAGTGCAGATTCATCATTCCAAAAAGGTCTGTCGTATGAGAAAAAAAGAACACGCAAATACACACCCACAACAATAAAACCTAAAATTATAATATAATAAATAACATTCTTTATTCTATCCGACATAAGTTAATTATACACTCAAAAGTTTTTTTGAGAGTGTTTTTGTATATTCTCTGTCATCTGCATCAATAGAAAGTGAATATGCTTTTTCAAGCAGAGATTTTGCTTTTGTTTTGTTACCGAGTTTGAGCATTATTGCGGATGCTTTTTCAAAATTTCTTGCCATTTTTGCCGGAGATTCAGCCTCGTGATAAAACATTGCAGACTGCTTATAATCTTTGAGAGCATTAACATCTTCATTTATTATACTGAGTGTGTCGCCGGATTTTGAATAGACAGCGCCTATTGTTTTATTATCTTTAGTTTCTTCGGCTATTTGTTTTGCAACATCAAGATATGTATAAGTGTTTTCTTTGTCATAGCGTTCGGCAAACATGTTTGCAATATTCCCGAGGGCTTTTGTCTGCGCTTTTAGGTTTTCCGCTTCACCGGCATAAGAAACCGACGCATAATAATGTTCAACCGCAGGGTCAAAATACACAACATCATCGTAAATCTGACCCATTGCAAAATAAGCTTTTGCTTTCAGGTTATTATTTGTTGAAAATTCTATCGTGTCATGGTAATAGTTCAGGGCGTCTGTAAGGTTGTCTTCTTTGTCATGGATTTGTCCGATTTCATAACAGACCATGCCTATTGCTTCTTGGTCTCCGGTTATTTTTGCTCTTTCAAGCGACGACATAAAAGCGTTCAAGGCGCTTTTTGTATCATTTTTTTCTAAATATTTTTTACCTTGAATAAAATATTCTTTAAGCTCTCTGTCTTGTGGTACATAAACTTTTACAGTAGAGTCTTTTTGATATTCAACAGGCTCTTGTTGGGAAACAGTTGCAGATTCGTCAACAGGATTTACAGGATTCGGCGCCGACGCGCTTTGAACCGGCTGTTGAGACAATTCACTAACCTCAACAGACTGTTCCTGAACAATCTGAGACTCTTGCTGTTGCCGGGCTTGTGTTTTTTCGGGAAGTTTAACCAAAAAATCAGGATTTATACTTGTCGGATCAGACTTATAAACGACATGCTGTAAAAATAATGCCTCCACCCAATTTTCCACAACTTTGGATTCTTTATTTAGGGTCTGGGTTATGTAGTTGTCTAAAATTTTTGAAGCAGAGCGAAGACTGTTTTTTATAAACTCCTTATCGGGTGCTTCTTCCTTGGACTGCATCTCAGCAAAAGACAAATACTGATTTACTCTCTCTGCCACATCATCCGGTGTACCGATAGCAAGAGAAGTGTTTTTAAAATCAGTAATTATTTGAGCAATATTGACCTGTGACTTTGAATAGTCGATTGTGGTCTGCTGACCGTTGGGATACTGTTGTCTCTGAAAAGTGTCTCTGTTTTGGGCTTTGCGTTCAGACTGCTGTAAGGCTCTGTTCTCTCTTTGAAGATGAGAACCCGCCGATTCCTCCTCGGCATTATTCGTCACCGCATTTTTGTTTTGCGGCGGAACATACGGTTTTATATTTATAGGATAAATACTGTTGTACAACTTGTCACCCTTTAAAACTTTATAATAAGCCCTATCGAATTTATCGGCAGCAGAGTTTCAAAGTTTAGTAAAAAAGGTAAAAATCATCCGTTTGACCCAACTTTGAAACCCCCGGTATACCATGCTTTTTAATGATAATAAGGAAAAAGTCATGTCATTATCAAATAAATGTATGAACAAAAAAAGAATTATTCATAATTATGTATGATTTTCTACAACCAAAGTATATGTACAATAACACTATACTCCTTAGAAGACGACGATACGCATATCCCTAATCTAACTAGCTATGAACCCCTGAGTTTATAGCTTTTTTTTATGCAAAAAAGCCCGATAGGAATATCGGGCTTCAATATAACAAAAAAAGTTATTTGTTGGCGTCCAGCATCTGTTTTATGCCATCTACGGAACTTAAAATGCCGGTAGCTTCATAAGGCATGTAAACAACCTTGTTATCTTTGCCTTCAACCATTTGTTTTAAAGTATCGAGATATCTTACGGCGATAAGGTATTTATCCGGTTCGCCATGATTTTGAATAGCTTCGATAGTTTTTTGAATAGCTGTTGCTTCTGCTTCTGCCTGTTTTATTCTTGCCGCTGCAAGACCCTCGGCAACAAGAATAGCTGCTTGTTTTTCACCTTCAGCTTTGTTTATCTGAGCTTCTTTTTCGCCCTCTGCTTTCAAAATAGCGGATTTTTTAAGACCTTCAGCTTCAAGAATTGCAGCACGTCTGTCACGCTCAGCTTTCATCTGTTTTTCCATGGAGTTTTGGATATCCGTAGGCGGAATAATATCTTGCAGCTCTACTCTGTTAACTTTTACACCCCATTTATTAGATGCTTCATCAAGAATAGTTCTCAATTTTGCATTTATTGTGTCCCTTGAAACGAGTGTTTCATCAAGATCAAGTTCACCGATAATATTTCTCAAAGTGGTTTGTGTAAGTTTTTCAATTGCTTCCGGCAGATTTTGAATTTGATATACAGCACTTTTTGCATCCATAATCTGGAAGTAAATAAGGGCATTAATAGCAATTGAGACATTATCTTTTGTAATTACATTCTGACGCGGAAAATCATACACGCATTCTCTCATATCAATTCTTGTTTTTTGTAAATAATAAGAATATGAGTGACCGTCCGGACCTTTTGTTGTTTCTTTCCAAGAAATTGTTCTTGGCACTTCAAGAAAAGGAAATATATAATGAAATCCGGAATCAAGAACTCTGTCGAATTTTCCAAGACGTTCTATAATCATAACTTCCTGTTGTTGTACAATCTGGATACCTTTGAAAAAAAAGATAATTACCAGTACCGCTAAAGCAATTAAAATAATCATTTTGTTCTCCTATACCTTTTCTACATACATTACAATACTGTCTATATTCACAATTTTTACCTGTGAACCTGTTTCTATTTCTTCGCCGTTTTGAGATTTTGCCTGCCAGGTTTCGCCATAAATTGCAATTCTGCCTGAATCAGTTGTTACTTTTTCTGTCACAACAGCCGTCCTACCTTTATACTTTTCATCAAACTCACCGTCATTTTCTCCTTTTTTCTTATAAACAAGAAAGGGACGCAAAAAGATAAGAAACAAGGCACTAAACACAGTAAAAAGAATCATCTGAATTGTAAAAGTTGCATTAAAATATGCAGCAATCGCAGATATTAAACATGCCAGTCCGAGATTGAGAAAAAAATTAACTGGCGTAAACATTTCAACTATAAAGAAAATAATACTTACAAGACACCAAAGTTGCCAATATTCCATAGTAAACTCCACTTTTATTTTGTAATCATATTGATTATAACTTTTTATTTCATCTATTGCAATTATTTACCTATACAGAAATTATCGAATATATTATTCAAAATATCGTCAGTTATAACTTCTCCGGTAACTTCTCCCAGTGCAATAAGTGCTGACTTTATATCAATTGAAATCAAATCCTGAATTTCTCCGTTTTCAGCAGCCTGCAATGCTTTTTCAAGTGACTGTCTTGCATTTAATAAACACTCCTCCTGGCGTTTGTTTGTTGTAAAATCCGACTCAACTGAATTTTTGTCCAGGACAATTTCTCTGATTCTTTTTTTCAATTCATTTATATTTTCACCGCTTTTTGAAGAAATATAAAGAGCGTCTTCTGATTTTTGTGCAGCTATGTCAGCTTTTGAGGCAATTTTAATGTAAGGTTTTTCTTTTATTATTTCAAATATTTTTTTGTCATTTTCAGTCATGCCGGCAGAAGAATCAAAAAGAAAAAGTATTAAATCTGCTTCGATTACACACTTTTTTGTATAATCAATTCCGATTGCTTCAACTTTATCAATCTCCGCGTCATCTCTAATTCCTGCCGTGTCTATCAGCGTAACCGGAATACCGCCAATGTCCAAAGTCTCTTGTATAATATCACGGGTTGTACCGGGGATTTCAGTAACAATAGCCCGCTCAAGATTCAACAGAGTATTAAACAGCGATGACTTTCCCGCATTCGGACAGCCGGCTATAGCAATTTTTATACCCTGACGCATTATATTGGAATTTTTTGCACCCTCCAGTATTTTTTCGATTCTCTTTAGGTTACAAGCAATTTGCTCCTTCAAATACCCGTATGAAGGCTCCTCAACATCCTCGGGAAAATCAACTGCGACAATGATTCTTGACATTAAATCAAAAATATTTTGTTTTATTTTATTTGTTTCAACAGTTAAAGCACCCGACAAATTATTTGCGCTTTTTTGAGCAAAATTGTCCGTTTTTGCATGTATTAAATCCAAAACAGCCTCTGCCTGAGACAAATCCATCTTATGATTCAAAAAAGCCCGCTTTGTAAATTCACCCTTTTGCGCCATTCTTGCACCGTGTTTCAAAACAAGCTCAAGGATTTTATTAACAACCTTTAACCCGCCGTGTCCCTGAATTTCAACGACATCTTCTCCTGTATAGCTGTACGGACTTTTAAAGGGCAATACAACAACTTCATCAATTTTTTTTCCGTTCTCTGTAATCCAGCCATGACAAATTTTCCCTGGAACAAAATTTTTACCCTGAAAGATATTTTGCACAATATCAAAAGCCTTTTCACCTGAAACACGCACTATACCAACTCCGCCCATACCGAGCGGAGTGGCAATTGCAGCTATTGTTTCAAATTCATAATTTATATTCATTACGGTTTTAATCTGTCCATAAGTCTAGGGAACGGAATAGTTTCACGAACATGGTGCAATCCGCAAATCCACGCAACGGTTCTTTCTATGCCCAGTCCGAATCCGGCATGTTTGCAGCTTCCGTATCTTCTTACATCAAGATACCAATTGAAAACTTCCTCCGGCAGACCTTGTTCTTTTATTTTTGCTTTAAGTTTTTCTATATCTTCTTCTCTTTGACCGCCGCCGATTATTTCACCGTATCCCTCAGGCGCAATCATATCAACGCATGCAGCTTTGTCACCTTCCTGTTTCATATAAAATGCTTTTATTGCCATCGGATAATGGTGAATCATAACAGGTTTGTCAAACTCCTCGGAAATAAGTGTTTCTTCATCGCCGCCAAAGTCTGCACCCCACTCGGTATCATTTCCTTTTTTCTTAAGTATTTCAATTGCTTCATCATAGGAAATTCTCGGGAACGGACGTTTTATTTTTTCGAGTTTTGAAATATCTCTTTCAAGAACCTCCAAATCTGCTCTGTTGTGTTTAACAACTTCCTGAACAATGTATTCAACAAATTCTTCCGCTAAATCCATGTCGTCGTAAATATCAAAGAAGGCAACTTCGGGTTCAACCATCCAAAACTCTGTTAAATGGCGTCTTGTTTTTGATTTTTCAGCACGGAAAGTAGGACCGAAGCAATAAGCCTTACCCACTGCCATCGCGGCAGCTTCCATATAAAGCTGACCGCTCTGGGTCAAATAAGCATTTTCATCAAAATAATCAACCTTGAAAAGATTTGTTGTTCCTTCGCAAGCGTTAGGCGTAAAAATAGGTGCATCAACAAGAGTAAATCCTTTATTGTCAAAGAAATCACGGACCGATTTAATAATTCTGTGACGAACTCTTAAAATCGCTTTTTGTCTCAAAGAACGAAGCCACAAATGTCTGTGTTCCATAAGAAAATGAGTTCCATGTTCTTTGGGAGTAATCGGGTAATCTACAGATTCTCCTATTACTTTAACATCGGTTGCATCTATTTCATAACCGATTTTTGAACGGTCGTGTTTTTTTACAGTCCCTGTAACTTCAACGGAGGATTCCTGTGTAATTTTGTCGGAAAGTTCAAAAACTTCATCAGAAACATTGCCTTTAAATACAACTGCCTGAATTTCTCCGGTTCCGTCTCTTAACTGTAAAAAATGCAGCTTTCCGCTTGAGCGCTTGTTGTAAAGCCATGCCTGAAGTGTAATAGTCTGTCCTTCATATTTTGCAATGTCTTCGATGTAAATTTTCATACTTCCCTCGCTTATCTATTTGAGTATTTGATTATTATTATATTTTAAAAATCATAATTTATAAAATTTTTATCTCGCCCTGTCTCAAAACTTTTATTTCATTATTAACTGCCAGAGCAACCGTAGATTCAAGACCCTTTGCAGTGTATCCGTAATCCTGAAAAACAAAATCAACATATTTTCCGATATTTTTTTCAGCTTCAATAAAACTTTTTGCAGATGGCTGATTCGAGATATTTGCACTGGTTGTAGCAAGTACATGCCCGTCAATAACCTCACATAATCTTTTAAAAACAGCATTATCCGGAACTCTTATACCTACAGTCTCTTTTTGTGAAGTAACAAAAAGCGGGGTCTTATTCGTTCTTTCAAAAATTAACGTCAATGCTCCAGGAAAATATTTGTCCATAAGCTCTTTAGCTTTATCCGGTATATTTTTTACGTAAGGCAGAAGATGTTCCACACTGTCTGACATAAGAATAAGCGGTTTTGTCCTATCTCTGCCCTTTAATTCATAGATATTGTCAACACCTTTTTCTGAATCCGGCAAACATCCGACTCCCCATACCGTATCGGTAACAAAAGAAACAACACCGCCGTTTTTAAGTTTTTTATTCAATTCTTTTATAAAATCATTGTCATTAAAAATTTCCATTATTTTATTATCTTTCCTTTCACCCTTCCGTAGAGTTCGTATACGTAAGGAATCCTGAATAATGCAGCAAGAAGGCTGTATACAACAGCACAAACAAATGTTATCAAAATAATTTTGAATATCAAAGCTGCCATAGATGGCAGGAAGAATTTGTCCCAAAGTCTGTAAACCTGTAAGCAGACAAAATATGTAAATACAGATATCACTGTCATTTTCATTATGTTTTTAAAATATAAACCATAATTCATAGACATTTTTTTCTTTATTAAAAGTCCGAGCCAAAAACCGTTAATCAGTGTAACAAGAGAAGTTGACAGTGTAATACCGCCGATTCCCAGTCTGCTTACAAAGAAAAAGTTCAAAATAAACTTAATAACAACCGAAGACAAAGCCACAAAAAACGGAGTTCTTGAATCATTAAACGCATAAAAAACACGGGTTATAGAATCTCTAAACACATAGGGAATAATAGCAATCGACAAGTAACACAAAGCTTCTGATACCATCATCGTCGCTGTTGCATCAAAAGCTCCCCTTTGAAACACAAGCTGTACGGCGTTTGATGCAAGAAGTATAATCAAAACAAGAATCGGAAAAGCTACAAAATTAAGCAATCCGACCCCTTTATTAAAATAATACCTTATATCATCATAATTTTTTTCACCGACAAGCTTTGAAAAAATAGGAAACAACGGCACAAGAAAAGCAGTAACAAGAATACCCACAGGAAACTGAAATAGTCTGTTTGCATACCCGACAGCAGACCATGCACCCTCCTGCAGCTGCGACGCAAAAAACATGTCTACATAAATATAAATCTGTCCGACCGTAGAACTCAAAATAGCAGGAAACAAAAGCTCCAGAAGGTTTTTAAAGTTTTCATTGTGTTTTATATCAAAATTTGGTTTAAACGAAAAACCGAGAGATTTTAGCTTTGGAAGCTGATAGACAAACTGGCATAAAGCTCCGATCGTTGTCGCTCCGGCAAGAACAACACCTGTACTGTCATTTTTTACAAGAGAGATTATGGCAATTATTGCAATACTCATAAGCATAGGTGAAATATTTGGTATCAAAAATTCTTTATAAGTAATTAAAATACCGTAATAAATACCAACGACACCGCCGACAACTAGCGCAGGCGACATTATTTTCAAATGAAGCCCTGCCAGGTGAATAAGTTCAGGACTGCCGTTTGAGATAATTAACCCCATTATCACATCAGAAAAAACAAAACATAAAACGGCAAGTACTAAAAAAACAAGAAATGTCGAGGTTAAAAAGGTATTAAAAAGCTTGTTTACTAACGGCGATGCTTTTTCATCAAGGTCGGGAATTATTTTTGAAAAAACAGAAACAACCGCACTGTGGAAAGGTCCGCCGATTCCGCCAAGCAGAACAATAGCAAGTGCCGGAATCTGGTATGCATAAAAATACGCATCAGAAACCATTCCTGCCCCATAATAATTTGCAATCACAACATCTCTTAAAAAACCTATAAGCTTGCTGATAACAGTAACAAAAGCAATAATCCAAGCTGCTTTTAAAAGACTCTGTGTTTTACTCATTCACAGCCTCTTTCAGTTCAACATGCATTTTTATTGATTTGTTATTTGTATCACGATAGGGCATTATGTATGTAATATTGTTTATACCGGAAACAAGATAGGGGCTTAAGTCAACTTTTACTTTGTTAAACAAATGCGGAGATATCTCAAGTTTCAGCTCCTGGGCATTAATAACAACTATCAAGTCAGTAAACTGGAATTTGTTTTCAATAATTAAAGATGCTTTTTTATTTTTTGTATAAAAAGACTGCGAAGCTGTGTCCTGATTTGGATTATTTGTTAATGTCACGGGATAAGTCCCTATAGAAACACCGGAATAATAGTGCTGCAGGATTTCATCATAAGAATACCCAAGAGAGTTCATCATACCGGCGCCCCACTGGCTCATTCCAACACCGTGACCGTATCCTCCGCCGTAAGCTGTTATTTTTTCTATATTGCCTTCATCATCTTTTTGAAATTCAAAAACTACATTCGCAGACGGCAACGCTTTTCCGTCTTTACAAAAACTGCGGCGTATTACAAGTTCTTTTTGAACAGTATAAACACCTTTGTCAGTAACTATGTTCATGGATACAATTTTTCCCGAAACACCTCTTTTGGTAACTTGTATATCCTGAACAAGTCCGAAATCTTCTTCGTTTTTAAGTGCAGGAAAAACAAAACCTGTCGCTGACTGCTTTTTCAGGTTTTGTTTTAAAGAATCAGAGAGTTCCTGCTGTGTCCATTCCTTTGTCCATCTAAAATAAGAAGATTTGTTGTCAAAAGTGGACGGTTCTGATTTGTAAAACTTTGCCGCATCTTCTTCTTTTGTTAACGGAAGAAAACTCTTATTGTCCGGCACTCCTTTTAAATACGGCAACGACACTGCCGGAAAATTTTTTGTGCCCGGATCAGAAAAAGCATTTTCATAACTTTCCGTATATCCGCCCGCTGTTGAACTGTATAAAGCGAGAATAAGTTCACCGTTATAGAGGGCAACTATGTTATTTGTCTCAAGAATTGCTTCATCAGCGAGTTCGTCCTCTGTGTTTGCGCCAAAATAAACCTGACATGCCACAGAATCACAGACATCAAAGTTATAAAAATTTTTATCTCTCGGTCTTAACACGTAATTCCTGGCAGTAACAGTCTGTGCCTTCAATGCTTCCAACCCGAAATATGATGGCATTTCATTAGGAACAACTCCTCTTAAATAAGAGGTAAGGTCAAGTATATTTATTATGCTGAACAAATTTTTTTTTGTCTCAACTTTTGTAAGCTCAAAAGTTCCGCGATACAATGCCTGTTTGCCGGCTCTTTTAAGTCCGTCCACATACAAAAAACCTTTGTCGGAAGAAAAAACAACCGGACCTTTAATATTTTCTGCAATCACATTTTCTCCATCTTTAATGAAAAAGAGATTGGCTTTAATATCAACCGCTATTATTTTATCTGCCTGAAAAACACCTATTTCTGTGCCTGATGTTTTATCAACAACTCTAAATTCATCCGTTGCTGAGATTTTTGCGGATGATACATAATAGTTTGCGAAAGAATTATCACTTATACCAACCTTAATAAGCTTTCCGTTATCAGCTTTTACAGCCTGCGCCTCCGGCGGCATAAAAAATATCAAAAATAAAAATATAATTAGTATTTTTTTTATCATACTCAAACTCTTATCTATGATTCTATATAAAAACAAAATTTATATAAAAACAACAAAATAAAGATATATTAGAACTTATATTTGTAAAAATTAACAAAAAAATATACAATATTTTTATGGCAATTGTTTATTTGTGTTTAGGTTCAAATACAGGTGACCGTTTTCAGTTGATAAATCAAGCTGTAAACCTTTTTAACCTGTCTGATGATACAAAAATAATCAGAACCTCAGCAATTTATGAAACAGAACCCTGGGGTGAAAAAAATCAAAACTGGTTTTTAAATATTGCTGTTGAACTTAAAACAAAACTTTCACCTGTTGATTTGCTTTTAAGATGCCAGAAAATAGAAGAACTTCTGGGATTAGACAGAACTAAAAAAAAACACTGGGGAGAACGCCCCATAGACATAGATATTCTTTTTTACGACAATGAAATTATTGAAAAAGATTTTTTAATTGTTCCCCATCCTTATTTACATAAAAGAGCTTTTGTTCTAGTACCGCTGCTTGAACTCATTCCGGATTTTAAACATCCGAAACTTGAAAAAACAATAACAGAGCTTTATGATGAACTTGAAGAAGTTGAGGATGTCTATCTTTTCGGAACAAAAATAAATGAACTCTAAACAAAAAATAAAAACAGCAATAATAGGCGGCGGTCCGGCAGGAATATTTACTGCTGTTTTTGCATCACAAAATCCGGACAACGACATTTTAATTATAGATAAACAAGACCTCCTAAAAACTCTCCTCCCGACAGGAGGTGGCAGATGTAACCTGGCTTTTGGCGAATTTGATTTTCGGGAACTTGTAAAATACTACCCGCGGGGTGAAAAATTTTTGCTTTCAATTTTTTCAAAATTCTCTACATCAGATACACTGGCATTTTTTGAGGAAATAGGTATAAAAACATATATGCAGGAAGATTTTCGTATTTTTCCGGTGTCAAATTCTTCTTCTGATGTCAGAAACAAACTCTTGGAAAAAATAAAAAAACAAAATATAAAAGTAATAAAAGAAGAAGTTGTTGATACGGACATAAAAAACGAAAAGTTTATTATAAAAACAAAAAACTTTGATATTTTTGCGGACAATCTTGTTATTGCAACAGGCGGCAGAGGACTCGGACAAACACTCGCAAAAAAACTCGGACACAACATTATTTCCCAAAAACCGGCTCTTTGCGCCTTAAAAACAGAAGAACAAGAGTTTTACGACCTGTCAGGCATAACGATAAAAAATCTTTGTGCAAAAGTATATTTTGAAAACAAAAAAGTTACACAACAAGAAGGTGATTTGCTTTTTACACATTTTGGTATCTCGGGTCCTTTAAGCTACAAAATATCTTCTTACTGCGCTTATCAGGATTTTTGCAAAAAAAATCCTTTAAACATAAAGATAAATCTCACAAACTTTGAAAATTTTGAAGACGTATTAATTGAATCAATAAAAACAAACCCTCAAAAAGATATTTTGAATGTTCTGGATATGTACATTCCGCGCGGACTTGCCGAAAAAATATTATTAATAAACAAAATAAACCCAAAAACAAAAAGCGGTCAGTTAAAAAAAGAAGACAGGATGGCAATAGTCAAAAACATCACAGAATTTAGCCTAAACATAACAGCAGTAAAAAACGGAGAAGAAATAGTAACAGCAGGCGGAGTTGACTTAAAAGAAATTAATCCAAAAACAATGGAATCAAAAATAATTAAAAATCTGTATTTTTGCGGAGAAGTTATTGATGTAGACGGATTGACCGGCGGTTTCAATCTCCAAAACTGCTGGTCAACAGGTTATGTTTGCGCTGCATCTTTAAAATAAAAAATTTTTTCATGAAAAAAAGCCCGGAAAATACTTCCGGGCACTGTCATCAACTATCTATTATTGTAATAAAGTTAAAGCTATTTGAGGCAGTGAATTTGCCTGAACAAGAAGCGTTGATGCTGTTTGTTGAAGAATAGTTGCTCTTGTATAGTTAGCACTTTCTTCTGCGATATCTGCATCCATAATTGTTGATTTTGCAGCAGTTGCATTCTCAATCATTGTAGTCAGCGAATCGTTTGCTGATTCAAGTCTGTTTTGAATAGCACCGATTGTTGCTTTGTGTGTATTCATACTGGTAAGGGCTTTGTCAACATCGGCAATAAATAAAGCTGCGTTTGAAGCACTTTTAAAGACTTCTTCAGTTGTTTGGAATTGGGCACCGTTCTTGGCAATAAGCCCGAGAGACGAAGCCTCTGCGTTTGCAAATATTTCAGCGGGAACAACAACACAGTTTGTTTCTTTTTCTGAGTTAGCTCCGACTTGCAATCTCAAACCGTTTTTAAATGCTTCGTTACCGTTCAAGAGATTTAATCCGTTAAAGTTTGAAGCGTTTGCAATTCTGTTAATTTCTTCAATACGGGCATCAACTTCGTTTTGCATTGCCTGCATTGATTCTTCGCTATAGATTCCGTTTGCTGCCTGTGTTGCCAAGTCTCTTATACGAAGAAGGTTGTCTTCAATTACTGATATATCACCTTCAACAGTTTGTAGTACATTTATACCGGTTGCAACGTTATCTTGTGCAACTTTTGAACCTCTAATTTGAGTATCTAAAGTAGATGCAACAAACATACCTGCTGCATCATCAGCAGAGGAGTTTACCCTCAAACCGGTTGACATTCTGTTTAAAGCTTTGTTCAAGTCATTTGTAGCATTGGTTAAATTTCTTTGTGTCTTAATAGCTGACATGTTTGTGTTTACAATAATAGGCATAGTTGTTCTCCTTTCATGAGATGTTTTACTGTACTTCCTTGTACTCTCAAATGCAGCACGGGTAAGGGTATACAAAACCCTACTACTCGCTTAGCCTTACATTTATTGAGTTTATGATGACTTTTCTTTCTTACATTCCTATATAACGGACTTTTTCATGGCTTCTTTATGCTTATTTAGTTGGAAAATTTCCAAACTAAAGTATGAACTTTTGCAAAAAAACACAAAAAAGCATGCCAAAAATATATTTTTGGCATGCTCATGACATGATTTTTGGATAATTTTGAAAAAAATTTTGGCATGTTTAATTTTTCATATAGTCAACAGACCCCGATGAAATAACTATACGGCACGGAGAAACTTCGTTTCTCACTCAGCCTCCCTCTAAAAAAACAATACTTAATTGTTTCTTCGGCAGAGTGCAAAATGTCAGGCGCGGTGCCACTCGCACTCAGTGTACCAATTCTACAAGCGAGGTTACTCTCAGACAATATATTTACCGGATTTATACTTTGATATAAAATATAATTAACGATTGTTGAGAGTAAAAATGAATACAGAAAATAATATTTTATTAATAACCGACAACAGCATTGTCTCTGATTTAATAAAAAACAAGCTTCTTTTGCTTAGAAATATTGACAATTTTTCTGCTGCAAAATACGAAAACGCTTTTTCTGTAATAAAAAAAGAAAAACCCTGTATTGTTTTTTACTACATAGACAAAGGCAAAAAGCGGGAATCAGAGTTTTTGAATTTTATAAACAAAGTATCCCAAAACCCTGATTTTAGTCAGTGCCAGATTATTCCGATTTTTTCAAAAACTAATGATGAACTGCTCTGCAGTGCTTTCGAACATGGAATATCAGATTTTTTGAACATAAAATCTTCTGATACGGAGTTTACGCTAAGAGTTTTGTGGGCTTTACAGAAAAAAGAGCTTGAAAGGAATCTTGAAACAAAAAAGAATATACTTGCTCAGCTTAACATCGTAGACAAAGAAAATGATTTGTACACCAAAGACTATATAAACAAAATAATAAAAACAAAAAGCGAAAACGGAAAAGGTGCATTAGCCGTTGTTGCTCCGGATGTAAATACAAGAAGTATTCTCTCTCCCGCTCATCTTGCATCCATCATAAAAAAGAATATAAGAGCGACAGATGTTATCGGGTTTGCAAACGATTTTAAGTTGTATTTATGGTTTGAAAAAACAAAAGCAAAAGACACAACAACTATATTCTCAAAAATAAAAAATGAGCTTCCGAAGAACTGCACAATAAGTGCTGGCATTGTTGAATTGAACAATTCTTCTTTTGAAGAAGCAGAACAACAGGCAAACAAATTTTTAGCAAAAGCATTGTTGAAAGGAAACTCATATCTTGTTGCAAGAAGTACACCCGTTTCAAAATTGGCACCCAAAAAACACCAAAAACCAATAATTAAAAACTTTAAACTTTTTAAACAGGCATTCCACAAAAAAATAGAATATATAGTAGCACCTTTGTTTTATCAGACACAAAAAAGAATTGAAGAAAAATTGTTTAAAACAACAATTCAATACAAAACAGAGGAAAACGACTGTTATTTTCTTCTTGAAAATGAAAAGCTAAAAAGCATCTTTGAGCTTACCTATCCCGGTTATACAAAAATAAATATAGACATAACCCATGGGAAAGAATATGAAAATATCAACAACAAAAGACTTTCGCTTGATATTTCAGAGATGACAACAACAAAGCTCGGCAACCTGTTAGATGAATTTATCAATGAATTTCAAAATTTAAGCATTTGATGTATTATGTTTTTGTAGAAAAAGAAAAATACATTATGCAAAAATTTATATCATCATCTGTTACAAAAAACTTTGAAGATGCCGTTAAACTGGCGGCAGATTTGAACTGCAATCTTGAAATAAGCCGGTTTGCTCCAAATTTAGATGACATAGATTCTACTTTTACAAAAAGAATAGAAGCAATGAAAAAAGCTCTTTTTTATTTTAAAGGAGAAACAAGTCTTCACGGTTTTTTATTTGACTTATCGGTTGTAAGCCTGGATCCTCTTATAAAAGAGGTATCAATAAAAAGATTCCAACAGTCATTAGATGCTGCTAAATACTTAGGAGCAAAAACCGTTGTTTATCATACCGGATTTAATGCGTATCTTAATCACAGCATGTACAGATTGATGTTTAAAGAAAAATTCACAGCATTTTGGAAAACATTTGTAAAACAATTTGAATACACGGGAATAACTGCTGTTCTTGAAAATGTTCAGGAAAAAACACCGGAATTTATCTTAGACGTAGTTAAAGAAGTAAATTCACCAAACCTGAAAGTATCACTGGATATAGGGCATGTTAATATTCATTCAAAAGTTCCGGTTGTTGATTGGATTCAATCATACAACAAATACCTCTATCACATGCATTTGCACAACAATTACGGAAAAGACGATTCACATAATACCATTCTTAAAGGAACAATAAATGTTCAAGAAGTTTTTCAAACAATAAAAAACTTGAATCTAAACCCGAAAATGGTTTTTGAAATTTTCGATAAAAACGAACTAAAAGAAAGCCTTCAGTTTTTTGATGATTATTTTATGCAGGATAAAATAAGGAAATAAAAATAATGATTAATGAAAAAAATTCAGCAATTCTTTTTATTGACATTCAGGAAAAACTTGTCGGAATGTTAAAAAAAGATAAAATAACAAAAAAATCTTACATTTTGTCAGAAATGGCAAACATTTTAGGGATTGAAAAAATTTTTACGGAACAATACCCAAAAGGACTGGGAACAACAATAGAATCAATCTCAAAAAAAGAAACAGATAAAGTTTTTGAAAAAACATCATTTAATGCTTTAGAAACAGAAGGCTTACTTGACGCTGTAAAAAATAAAGAAAACATACTTGTTTGCGGAATAGAAACCCATATTTGTGTTTACCAGACAGTAAAAGCCCTTCTGGAAAAAGGATTTAATGTTTATGTAATAAAAGATGCCTGCGCGTCAAGAGAAACAGAAGAATTTAAAGCAGGAATAAATCTAATGGAAAAACTGGGCGCCACAATAACAACAACAGAAATAATTCTTTTTGAATTTCTAAAAACATCAAAGCACCCACAATTCAAACTTGTTCAGGCATTAATAAAATAATGATTATAAAAGAATTTTCAGATTTTTTAAAAGAAAATAAAAACAAACAACCGGTATCTCTTTTGTTTTTTTGGTTAAAAACAAAAATAGAATCTCCGGCAAAAAATAATGTCGACAGAATAATACAGAAAGAAATTTATATCGCAAAAAACAAAGCCGGTGATTTTTTGCTGATTGGAAAATCTCCATCGGGAAGAAATCTTATTCAAGCTTTGTACAATTTTGCTTTGAGTTTTGAACAACAAGAAGTTGCCAGATGGATTCACAACAAAAAACCAAATGATTTTAAAAATTGTTAAACTTTTGTGCAGAGCATGTTTCCATGACTTTTTTTTGTTATAACATGCAAAATTTTTATGTTCAAAACCTGTAGAAAACGCTGTTTTTGTCTGTAAAAAAACTATCAAAAATTTTGTTTAAAATAAAAATTAAAATAAAAAAATTTTTGTACAAAAAAAATAACAAATTTTCGACAGAATTTTTTACAATTTTTTGAACAACTTTGTTTCAATTATATATTTGCTTTATAATAGTTTTATACAGTTTTTTCTTTTCTTATTAGATATTATTAAATTTATATATTATTATATTTATATTAAATAAATAAAAAAGAAAAATAAAAACAAACAGAAAAAAAATAAATTACAAAAACAAAAAAATTTTTGGAGAAAAAATGGAATTCACAATTGAAAAAGAATTATTGGCAACAAATTTAAAAATTGTAGAAAAAACGACTGTTGCAAGAGGCATACAACCGGTACTTTCCAATATTTTAATAGAAGCAGATGAAAACAATCACATAAAATTCAGTGCAACCGATTTAGATATAAATATTTCATCAAATACGGTTGCTTCTGTTCAAACTCCGGGAAAAATTACACTTCCCGCTAAAAAATTATCAGAGATTGCTTCAAGATTGAGCAACAAACCTGTTCTTTTTTCGTTGAATGAAGCAACAAATGTTGTGAATATTACATGTGGAAATTCAAAATTTGAATTGATAGGAATTAGTGCAGATGAATTTCCTAAAGTTATAACAGAAGATGATTTAAAAGATATTGAATTTGTTGATATTGAACTTAATCCGTTTATAAAATCCATAAAATACACAGCTTTTTCTGCCGCAAATTATGAAAACAGAAATATTATAAGTGGTGTTTTTTGTTCAATTTCAAAAGATGCACTGGAGATGGCTGCTACTGACGGAAACAGGTTAACCAGGATTATTGAAAAAATAGAAAATGGAAAAGAAACAGATATAAGCTGTGTCATTCCGTCAAAAACACTTCAGGAATTTTTGAGAATTGCACCTTATCTGGGTGAGGAAAAAGTTTCTTTATTTATTGAAAAAACCAAAATTACTTTTAAAACTTCCAACTTAATCATGTCTTCAAGACTTCTGGAAGGTGAATATCCTCCTTATAAACAGTTAATACCTCAGACATGTGAAAAAAATGCGGTCGTATCGAGAGAAGAAATGATAAACGCCTTGGAACGTGTTGCTGTCATGGTTAATGAAAGAACAAATATTGTTAAATTTATTTTTGGAGAAAACACTCTGTTTTTAAAAGCAGATACACCGGACGCAGGTCTCGGTGAAGATTCTATTTCTGTAGAATACACAGATGAAGAATTGACAATAGCTTTTAATTACAGATATGTATTAGATTCTTTAAAAATAATGGAATCAGATAAGATAAAAATTGGTTTGGGCGGAAGTCTTTCCGCTACGTTGTTCAGACCTGATAGTGAAGAAGATTATTTGTGTCTGATTATGCCGATACAGATTAGATAACATTTTTGTAAGGATTTGAGTATGAAAGTCAGTGTGAAAGTTCCCGCAACTACTGCGAATTTAGGACCCGGGTTTGATTGTTTGGGTTTGGCGCTTCCTATTTATAATACGATTACCGTTGAAGAAACTATTATGCCGGGAACAGGTGTAGAAATAAACATAATAGATGAAACAAATGAGCAGGATATTATTTCTATTCCGACTGATGAAAACAATATAGTATATAAAGCAATAGAACTTTTGTATAATTCTATAGGTCAAACTCCTGACGAACTAAAAATTACTATAAATACTCATATTCCGATAGCAAGAGGATTGGGAAGTTCGGCAGCAGTAGCTGTTGGAGGATTGCTTGCCGCAAACAAATTGTTGGGTAGTCCCGCTGATGAGGCAGCTCTTTTGTCTATTGCTTCTGAAATAGAAGGTCATCCTGACAATGTTACTCCTGCTATTGTCGGAGGATTTGTTCTTGCTTCTTTAGAAGAAGATGGAAGTGTTGTTTACAGAAAGTTACCCTGGCCAAAAGATTGGAAGATTACTGTATGTATACCTGATTATGAACTTGCAACAGACATTGCACGTTCGGTTATACCTGAAGAAATTCCTCTGAAAGATGCCGTTTTCAATCTTAAACGCTCGGCTATGCTTGTCGAGGCTGTAAATTCCGCAGATAAGGATCTTATGAAATTTGCATTGAGCGACCGTCTTCATCAGCCATACAGAGAAAAACTGGTACCCGGTATGAAAGAAATAAAAGAAGTTTTAAAACATGAAGATAACGTCATGGGGTGTGTTTTAAGCGGTGCAGGTCCGGCTTTGCTTGTTGTTTCTTATGGAAATAATTTAAATAAAATAAAAGAAATTATATCAAAAACCTGGCTTGATATGGGTGTTAAATCTCAGGTTTACACACTTGATATTGAGGAAAACGGTGCTGTTGTACTTGATTAATTATTACGATTTGTAAACTCCTGCTTTTCGTTTGTATTACTGCTTTTTAGTTTTTATATATTTTATATTTTTTGATTATATGTCATGTTTTTTGTGGTCATTGTTTTTATAAGGATATAAGTTATTTTTATAAAAACAGAGGAGAGAAACATGGGACATTTATCATTAGTCAAATCAGACACATTAACTATCACTATTAACAGATTTGATAAAAACAAAAAAAATGAAGAAGCAAAAACACTTCCGGGAGAGGTAACACCTGATATGGTAGATAAAAACGGAAGAATAAGAACGGAAAATTTTGAAAAGCCGCAAATTGCCGCAAAAAACGACGGTTATAATCAACAAGCTGACAGTGCTGTAACAGTGCCACTTGGCGGAAATAATGCGGAATTTGATTATAATTTTAACTTCTTAAAGAAAAATTTACCTTTGGATTATTCTGAAACTTATAATAATGCCAGTGCATTGTTGAAAAAACTTGAAGAAAATTATAATGATAAAAATGATGTACTCGCTGTTATTAAGGAATGGATAAAAAGACATGGCGGAAACAATATAGAAAACGGAGAAAACAATGAAGGAACTAACCCCGGCAATGATATAGAACTTCCGGGTGCTGAGGAACCAAATGATATAGACCCCGGGGTTACGATAAAACCGCCGAAAGTTGGTTCAGAACATAATGATCCCGGATATAATATTGAATTGCCCAAAGATTCAGAAAATATAGACCCCGGATTTAAAATAAAACCGTCAGAGATTGGTGAGTTTCCCAGGACAGAAGCCGTTAAAGGAAATAAAAGAACTTATCAAAAAGCACCGGAAAAAAGAGCAAAAAACGGACTGAATCTGGCTGATGCGTACAAAATAATGGATTACATTCAGCAAAGACACAAAGTTACAGACAAAAACGGTTCATATTATGATTTGAGAAATCTTTCTCCGGCAGAAGAACAACTTTACAGCATGGCTGTCAGAGCTGTAAATGAATTGAACCCGAGAAGTATGGTTTATGATACAAGCAATCTCGACACATCAAAAGCTGATGAATTAATTAAAAAATTTGAAGAAGAAAATTCATAATAATTTGTTTCAATATAAAAAGTCCGCTTATTTATTTAAGCGGACTTTTTATCCTCTTTTTGTATCATTGAAAATTTTTATATTTGTATAAAAATTATTACAAATGTATAATAATTATTATTCAGATAGCAAAAGGTGGAAGAAATGACAGTATTAACAGAGAACGAAGGTTTAATAACTCAAATTATCGGTCCGGTAATAGACGTAGAATTTCAAAGCGGAGAATTGCCGGAGATTTATGATGCTCTTGAAATTTATCGTCAAGACGGTCAAAAAGTTGTAGCAGAAGTGCAACAGCTTTTGGGTGAAGGCAGAGTGCGTTCGGTTGCAATGTCATCTACTGATGGTTTACAGAGAGGCATGAAAGTTATTAATACTAAAAACCCTATAAAAATTCCGGTCGGAAAAAATATTCTCGGCAGAATTTTAAACGTACTGGGTGAACCTGTTGATGAACTCGGTGATGTTAATTCTGACACTTATCTTCCTATACACAGACCTTCTCCGAAACTTGTTGATCAAAATACAAACATAGAAATTCTGGAAACAGGTATTAAAGCTATTGACCTTTTGCAGCCGTATCAAAAAGGAGGAAAAATTGGTTTGTTTGGCGGTGCCGGTGTCGGCAAAACAGTTTTGATTATGGAACTTATCCATAACATTGCACAGGAACACTCCGGCGTTTCCGTTTTTGGCGGTGTTGGTGAAAGAACCCGTGAAGGGAATGACCTTTGGAATGAAATGAAAGAGTCAAACGTTCTTGATAAAGTTGCTCTGATATACGGACAGATGAACGAACCGCCGGGAGCCAGAATGAGAGTCGGTTTGTCAGCTCTTACTGCTGCTGAAT
This sequence comes from Candidatus Gastranaerophilales bacterium, assembly GCA_944326475.1. GTDB lineage: Bacteria > Cyanobacteriota > Vampirovibrionia > Gastranaerophilales > Gastranaerophilaceae > CALUPY01. Next base: position 101,171 of record CALVEC010000007.1, on the reverse strand, counting down.
ATTTCAGAGATTATTCAAAACAGGATGTTCTTCTTTTCGTAGATAATATTTTCCGTTTTGTACAAGCAGGTTCAGAAGTATCTTCACTGCTCGGGCGTATGCCGTCAGCGGTTGGTTATCAGCCTACACTGTCTACAGAAATTGGTGAACTTCAGGAAAGAATTACATCAACAAAAGATGGTTCCATTACTTCTGTACAAGCTATTTATGTACCTGCAGACGACTTGACAGACCCTGCTCCGGCAACAACATTCTCTCACCTTGATGCATCGACTGTATTGTCAAGACAAATTGCATCTCTCGGTATTTATCCGGCTGTTGATCCGCTTGCTTCAACCAGCCGTGTTTTGGATCCTGTTATTATTGGTGAAGAACATTATACAGTTGCAAGAAAAGTTCTTGAAGTCTTGCAAAAATACAAGGATTTGCAGGATATTATTGCAATTCTCGGTATGGATGAACTTTCGGAAGAAGATAAAGAAACTGTTAACAGAGCAAGAAAAATTCAAAGATTCTTGTCGCAGCCGTTCTTTGTTGCTGAACAGTTTTCCGGAATCCCCGGTAAATATGTAAAACTCGAAGATACAATTAGAGGCTTTAAGGAAATTCTTGAAGGTAAACACGATAACCTTCCTGAACAGGCTTTTTATATGGTTGGTTCTATAGAAGAAGCTGTTAAAAAAGCGGAAGAAATGAAAGCTTAATGTTTCGGGAGTAATAAAATCTAATGTCAAAAAAAATAAACCTGAAAATTATCACACACGAAAAAGAAGTTTTTAATGAGGACGTTGACGCTATTTTTTCAAGGGGTGTCGACGGTGAGTTCGGTATTTTGCCTGACCACCAGCCGTTTATGAGTGCTCTTGATATAGGAGTTACAAAAATAGAAAAAGATGGTCAGTCGGAACTTTTTGCAACAATGGGCGGTATTTTTCAGTTTAAAGATAATCAGGCGATTATTTTAACAGATATGGCAGAAAGAGGTTCTGATATTGATGTAACAAGAGCCAAAGCAGCAAAAGAACGTGCAGAAGCTCGTCTTGGTTCACATGATGTAGAGATAGATACTGCGCGTGCTCAAATTGCTCTTGCCAAGGCTCTGGCAAGATTAAAAGCTGCTATGAAACATTAGTATTTCGACTGATTTATTTTTGTGTAAGTTTTGCCATAATAAAACCAAAGGAGTTTTGTTATGGAACCGTCAAAGCGAATACGCAACATATTATTTAAGTGTTTTTTATTTACACTTTTGTTTATGATTTTTGGTCATGTAATTTATTATTTTAATACTGACGCAATCACAGATTTATGTCAGGTTATTTTTAAGGTTACACCAGAGCAGGCGAGACTGGTTATTTTTCAAAGCTATGTAACAATAAAAATGATTGCTGTTTTTTTCTTTTTGATTCCCGCTATTGCTATTCAACTGGAATATTTGAGATGTTTTTGTTATATGAGAAAAGAAAAGAATTAGTTTGTGCTGTATGTTTTAATAAATCGAATAATGTTAAGTTTGTAAAGAAAAAAAATTTGGTAAAAAGTTTTGTATTTTTTTATAAAAAATTTTTCAATATTTTAGAAAAATTTTTTCATATAAAAAAGAATTTTTTGAAAAAAATAAAAAGACTTCTGTTTTTGCAAGATTTTTTAATGGATTATTTGTATAGAAAATCTGATAAGTTTGACTTTGTTTTTTAAAAATTCGATAATAGTTATATTGTTAATATTTTTGTAGAATAGTGAGGATACAATGAGCCCTGTAAATTACATACCGGAACATGCAAAAGAACTTTCAAAAGAAGAAATTAAAAGACTTGTTAAAGAAAATAATGTTCAGTTTATAAGATTGCAATTTGTTGACATAAATGGTCAGGTAAAAAATATGGCTGTGCCGTCAATTCAGATAGATAAAGTATTAAACAATGAATTAATGCTTGACGGTTCTTCTATCAAAGGTTTTAGAAATATAGAAACGTCGGATATGTACTTTTTTCCCGACAGAAAAACTTTTTCAATATTGCCTTGGCGCAGTAAGGAAGATGGCAGCAATGTTGCAAGAATAATTTGCGATATTCACAACGCGGACGGTACACCTTTTGAAGGCTGCCCGAGATGTAATCTTAAAAGAGTTATAAAAGAAGCTCAGGATTTGGGTTTTGTTATGAACGTCGGACCTGAGGCTGAATTTTTCTTGTTTAAAAGAGATGAAGACAGCAAAGCAACAACCCTGACTCATGACAAAGCCGGCTATTACGATGTAGGTCCGGATGATTTGGGTGAGGATATAAGGAGTGATATTGTTCACACTTTGCAGAATATGGGGTTTGAAATTGAAGCGAGCCACCATGAAGTTGCACAGGGGCAACATGAAATAGATTTTAAATATGCAGATACTCTCACAACAGCAGATAATGTTGTTTCTTTCAGATATGCAGTCAAAGCTGTTGCTGCAAAATACGGTTTGCATGCAACGTTTATGCCCAAACCCGTTTTTGGTATAAACGGTTCGGGTATGCACTGCAATATTTCTTTGTTTAAAGACGGTAAGAATGTATTTTTTGATGAATCAAGGACTTATCAGTTGTCTCAAGAGGCTCTTTGGGTTATCGGCGGATTACTTGATAATGTTAAAGCTTTTACAGCTGTTACAAATCCTCTTGTCAACAGTTATAAAAGACTTGTTCCGGGATATGAAGCACCTGTTTATCTTGCGTGGTCTAATGCAAACAGAAGCGCTTTGATTCGTGTTCCTGCAAAAAGAGGTAACGCGACAAGAGTTGAACTTCGTTCACCTGACCCGAGCTGCAATCCGTATCTTGCTCTTGCTGTAATTCTTCAAGCTGCAATTGACGGTGTAAAAAACAGAAAAGAACCTGTACTTCCGGTTGAACATAACATTTATGATATGACAGATAAGGAAAGAAAAAGAAATAAAATAGACACACTTCCCGGAAGTTTACTTGAAGCATTACAGTTTATGGAAAAAAATGATGTTGTTAAGGCTGCTTTGGGCGAACATATTTTCCACGAATTTTTAACTTCCAAGTATAAAGAATGGGATGATTTCAGAATATTTGTTTCTCAGTGGGAACTTGACAGATATCTTGAAAGATACTAATTTTCCTTTTTTGTAATATCAACAGAGTCAGGCGTTATGCCTGATTCTGTGTTATAATCAGAAAAAATCAGAGGTTTTTTATGCAAAAAATAAAATTTACAAAAATGCAAGGACTTGGCAATGATTTTATTCTAATTATGCCAGAGGAGTTTGAAAAGGTTAAAGAAAAATTTCCTCATGCTGCAATAAAGCTTTGCGACAGACGTTTCGGCATAGGAGCGGATGGTATATTTGTTCCGACTTTAAACGAAAAAGATACAGATTTAGGTTGGCTTTTTTACCAGTCGGACGGATCTACAGCGCAGATGTGCGGTAATGGGATGAGATGTTTTGCCAGATTTGTATATGACAACAAGCTTGTCGATAAAAAGAAATTTTCCGTAAGAACCGGAGCAGGAGTTATTGTTCCTGAGCTTTTAGCGGATGGTACAGTTAAAGTAAACATGTCAAAACCTGTTTTGGAACCGAAAAAAATCCCGTTTTTAGGTGATACAAGCTTACATTATAAACTTTCAGCAATGGATAGAGATTTTGATGTACATACAGTAAGTATGGGCAATCCGCACTGTGTTATTTTTACTGATAAAGATGCAAAGGCAGAAGCTCTCAAATATGGTGACGCTCTTGAACATCACGAGCTTTTTCCCGAAAAAACAAACGTTGAGTTTGTAAAAGTATTGTCACGGGAAGAAATAACTGTTGATGTTTGGGAAAGAGGATGCGGAATTACTCTTGCGTGTGGTACAGGTGCATGTGCCAGTGCTGTCGCTGCAATTTTGAACGGATATTGCGATAAAAAAGTAAAAGTGAAATTGCCTGGGGGTGCTCTTGTTATTGAATGGGAGGGTAATTCACAAAATACAAATTTTGATGTATTCATGACAGGTAGTGCTGATTATTCATTTGAGGGTGCGGTTACAGTCCTGTGAGTTCTATTTTAACGGTAAAAAATTTAAATATCGGATTTAATCTTCTTGACGGTTTTGTTGAAGCAATACATAGTGTTTCTTTTGACTTGAAAAAAGGAGAAACGCTTGCTATTGTTGGTGAATCCGGCTGCGGGAAAACTATATCAACTATGTCAGTTTTGCGTCTTCTTCCTGAAAACAGCAAAATTACTAGCGGTGAAATAATTTATAACGGTCAAAATCTTCTTAAACTCTCAGAAAAAGACATGCAAAAAATCAGAGGAAAAAAAATTGCACTGATTCCTCAAGATCCAATGACATCGCTAAATCCGCTTTATACAATAGGAAACCAGCTTTTGGAAATAATTGAGCTGCATCAGGGTGTTAAAGGAAAAGAAGCCGAAAAATTGGCAATAGAGGCATTAGAAAAAGTAAAAATTCCTGACGCAAAAGAAAAACTCCATGCCTATCCGCATGAATTTTCCGGAGGTATGAAACAACGTGTTATTATTGCTATGGCGCTTGCATGCAGGGCTGAGATTATAATAGCGGATGAACCGACAACTGCTCTTGATGTTACTGTACAGGCGCAGATTATGGATTTGTTAGATGAGATAAAAAAGAAAAACAACCTGTCTTTGATTTTGATTACCCATGATTTAGGCATTGTATCTCAATATGCAGATAAAATTGCAGTAATGTATGCCGGTCATATAGTTGAGTTTGCTCATAAGGAACAGCTCTTTAAAAAACCGAAGCATCCGTATACAAAAGCTTTGCTCAGAGTGATTCTCGATATAAACTCAAATCATATTGAAACAATAGACGGACAGCCGCCATCCATAACAGAAAAAACTTCTGGTTGTCCTTTTTTCCCGCGCTGTAAAAAATCAATGAATGTTTGTGAAAAAGCCTATCCCGAGACAAAAAGGCTTGCGGATTGTACAACTGTAGACTGCTGGCTTTATTAAAAAGACAGGTCGCCGGAATAAAGTATTATTTCTTTTTTTTGGTTGTCTGTAACAAGCAAAGATCCGTCGTCGTTTATCGATTTTGCAATGTATTCAGTTTTTTTATTATTTTCACTGCTTATATAAATCTTTTTCCCTATGAACTTTGTTCTTTGAAGGTAATCAATTTTTATAAAAGTAAAGCCTTGCTGCATAAATAACTCATAATTTTCAAAAAAATGGTCTAAAAGTTTTTTTTGAAATTCTTCTTTATTAATTTTTTGACCGGTTTCAATGTTCAGTGCAGTTGCGGGCTGGGTAATTTTTTCAAGTGTTTCTTTTTCAAAATTTAGATTTATACCGACACCGAGTATTATTCCTTTTTTGTTTACATTTTCACAAAGTATACCGGAGATTTTTTTTGAGTTAATAAGTATATCATTTGCCCACTTTATTTCCGGATTTATTTTGTACTTCTCCAGTGTTTTGCACAAAACAACACACATATACTGGGTTAAGTTTGCAGCGTGTTTTTTGTTTTCAGGTTTAAGAATTATTGAACAGTATATGTTCTCCGGAACATCTGAAATCCATTTTCTTTGAAACCGTCCATGTCCCATTGTCTGTATTTCTGCTGAAATGACGGTTTTGTCTAAAAATTTTTCTATATTTTTTTTTGCATAATTATTTGTTGAGTCCAGAGTGTCAAATTTTATAATATTGTACATTATTTTGAGTATTTTCTTGTCATTTGAATACGATTGTTTGCGTCGTAACAATATTTGCCAACCCAATGACCAACAAGTTTTCTCTGGGCATTAAAAATATACTGCTCATCTTTGGACACAACAAACGTTGAATTAATTATGTTACCCTTTTCGTTGTAAGCAACTGATCTGTGCGGATATTCGTTTTGCGGTTTGTCCAGAACATCAACCTTAAAAAGATTTCCTTTGTTGTCATAATAGTAGTTGTGGTAAGGATCGTTGTCAAATCTGACCCCGTATGTTCCGTCAGAGAAGGCTGCAAGCGTTCTGTCCTGAATTTTTGTTTTGCCTCTGAGCACATAGGTGTAATTTTGGATGTAATTGGGATCTTTCAGATAATTTGACAGAGAATTTCTGTCAAGTGAGTATCTTACACCGTGAAAGGCTTCTGTTTTTGCGCTGTCAATATTGTATTCCGCACTGCCCGTGAGGGTGATTGAAGAAACAGGCAGAATAAACAGCATATTTAAAATAAAAAATAACAATAATTTTTTCATACATATATTATACAAAAAAGCCCCTGTTTTTAACAGAGGCTTTTTGTTTATTTTTTATTGTTATGCAGAAATTTTTGTTTTAGCTGTTTCTACAATAACAGAAAAAGCATCAGGCTCATTAACTGCCATTTCTGCTAGCATTTTTCTGTTAACAGCGATTTCAGATTTTTTCAATGCATTCATGAATTTTGAATAGCTCAAACCGTGTTGTCTTACAGCTGCATTTATTCTGACAATCCAGAGACGGCGCATATTTCTTTTCAGATGACGTCTGTCTCTGTACTGATATTTCAGTTTTTTCATAACGGCTGTGTTAGCAACCTTGAATATTCTGCTTCTTGCTCCTTTAAAGCCTTTAGCTAATTTTAATATTTTTTTGTGTCTTTTTCTTAAGACATTACCGCGTTTTACTCTCATTGTTCAACCCTTTCCTATCTTGAATACTTCTTGTAAGGTAACTCTTTAGATATTAAATCTAAATTGCATGAAGACACTTCGGTCACACCGGTAAGTCTTCTTTTTCTACTGATAGACTTGTGTTGAAGCAAGTGTTTTTTGCCTGCGCTCTGGCGCATGATTTTTCCGCTGGCAGTAACTTTGTAGCGTTTAGCCGCTGCGCGGTGTGTTTTCATTTTTGGCATAGTTTATTCTCCTTTTTGTTAGTTAGAATGTAAGAACACCTATGACATGCCGTCCATAGTATGTCCATTATGCATGTATTGTACATCCCTGAAGAAATACATGCAAGGCATGTTAATTTTTATTAAATTGTGTTTTCTGTGTTTTCCGGCAAAGAAAGTTCAAGAAAAACCTCTTTGTTTATTTTTGTTATTAACGTTAAATTATTTTCTTTTGATAAAAACTCTAATACTTTAATTTGTTCATTAAAGGCGGTTGTTGGTGTTGTTATTCCGGAGTTGTAAAAAGCAATACAGTATCGGTTATTTTTAAAGTAAGTTTTTATTTTTAATTTGCTTTTAAGATTAGAAGCAAGTATAACGTATGATAAAATTTTTGTAAAAATGTCTTCTAATAAAATTTTGTTTGTTGTAGTCAGGTTTGGTTCTTCGTGTGAAAAACATGTGTTTAGCAGCAGCATTTTTCTGTAAATTAGTTTTTTGTTTTTATTAATGATATCTTCAAGAACAAAGTTTGTGTTAATACATTTTGTTAAAACGGAATTTTTCATTTTTCTCCTCGTTTCTGTGTTATAGATGAATTCTTTTGTACTATAGCAAAATTTATTTAAAAATATATTAATGAATGTTCCGTTTAGAAATTTTTTATAAAAGAATTTTTTTGTAAAAAAATGATAAAAACCTGAAAACTCTTTTATAGATTCTGTTTCGACGATTTTATTTTTTCCGTTTTGGATTTTTTTGATATCTAATGTATAATTTTTACATTATGAAAAACGAAAAAAGAAAAGGCAAATTGTTTGTAATATCAGGGTGTTCAGGCGTTGGTAAAGGAACATTGTTAAAAGTTTTTTTGGAGAAAAATCCTCAAATTGAACTTTCAATCTCTGCAACAACGAGAAAACCGCGTCCGGGTGAAGTTGACGGGGTTAATTATTTCTTCCTTACAAAAGAAGAATTTGAAACAGCGGTAAAAAACAATGAATTTTTGGAATGGGCAGAGTTTAACGGAAATTTTTACGGTACAAAAGAAGCTTATGTAGAAAAAAAACTTAATGAAGGAAAAAATGTAATCCTTGAGATAGAAACTCGCGGCGCTTTTCAAATTAAGGAAAAAAAACCTGATGTTGTTTTAATTTTTATATTACCTCCGTCATTAGATGAGCTTGAACACCGCCTGAGGGGAAGAAATACGGAGGATGAAGCGGCAATACAAAACAGACTCCATGAGGCATACAGAGAATTGGAGTGCTCAAAAAAATACGACTATTGTATTGTTAATGATGACCTTAATCAAGCTGTAAAAGAACTTGAGGAAGTTATTTGTTCTTAATAAAGGTTTGTATTATTCGTCAAATAGCCTGTTGTATCGAGATTTTTTCCTGCTTTTTTAAACAAATCAGCAGCAATTGGAAGGGTTTTGATGTTTTCTTTTAATTTTTCCACCGGAACATCAGCACGAACAAAGGTGTCAAGATAGACTTGTTCTGCGTTTTCCAGATTGTCAACAGTTTTTTGAACATCTTGAATAAGTTTGATATTTTCGGGTTTTGATTTTGGGTTAATAAGTACTTTTATAAAATCCATAAAGTTTTTTTGTTTTTCAAAAGTACCGAGATATCCGCCATTAAGAGTTTGCTTTGCTATTAAAGGCACTGCTTCTTGTGACGCTTCAAATTGTTTTGCAACCTCTTTATTTTTTAGGATTCCGCCGCTCATTTCCGCAAGAGCGTATTTAGCGGTATGTGAATCCGTGTTGTTTATTATTGTTTTTAAAAAATTCAGTGATTCGGGAGTTGTTTTTTCTGCCGCAATAATGTCTCCCAAAAGTTTTTCGAGAATACTTTGACCATTGATTTTGTGTTTCAGGTCTATATCTGTCATTAATAATAAATTTTCATTTGCTCTTTCAACCACATCAGAGACAAGAGCTTTGTTCTCCGGGGATAATTTTTTTAAATCTTCTATAAATTTTTGCACTTCCGGTATTTGTTTTGCATATATTTCAAGGTTGTTGTTTATTTGTTCGGCTGTTCTTGTGTCTTTGGGGTGTTGTACAAATCCCATTTGTTCAAAACCGCCATGATTAAATCTGTATGTCAATTTTTTCACTGTTTGTAAAAATGGAATGGGCATAATTTCTCCTTTTTCTGAGTGTGTTTTTATAAAGAGCATAAAAGGCTAATATTGTCAGTAAACTATGCCTTTTTTACAAAAATTTACAGTTTTTTTCATTATTTTTATTTCAATAATGTTATTTCGTCATAACTTTTTTTAAATCTTCTAAAGCGTTTGATGTTGTTTTTAAAAAGTTAAATTTATCTGAAAGAAAATTAACCATATTCGGTGTAATAATATCTGCAGAACAGACCGGTAAAAATATATTTTTTACACCAAGATGCCTGAGGCTGAACAGATGAGAGATGGTATGCAGATTACAGCGTGTGAGAAAAACGGTTATCGGAAAAGTGTCAAAATCTATTTCCTGTTTTAATTTGTCAAGTATTTTGTAAATTAAAGATGTATTAAAAAAGGAATTTAAGTGAAAGATGTTATCTCTGTCAGATTCAATTACGGTAGATATTGCAAAACAATCCTCCGGCAGTTCGTCAAGAATTTCTTTAAAATATTCGGAAGAAAACAGCGTATGATTTATTAAACCAATAATAAAGAGGTGTTTTATTTTTCCGTTTTTGATTTTTTCAACAATACTTTCAACTTTTTTCATTACCATGTCTTCGTTGTAACCTACTTTCAAGGAATGAAAATCAATTTCTTCACTAAAACCTTTAGCCTCTTTAGCAGCTTCTATTATAGGCTTAAAATCATTATTTTCTATTTTTGTCATTCCTTTGCCGGAAAGTTCATTTGTGGTAAAAATTCTGCCTCTCATAAGTCTGTCGAGTTTGTGCTGAGAATTTTTTGTTATTAAAATTGCGCCTTTGAATAATTCAAAATCCATTTGAAAATTGTCCAGAGTTTTTTGAAAGTGTCCGGCAAGATTTTTGTATTCATCAAATTTTGGAAAAGAGTGTGCAACAATCAGACTGTCATGTGTGTAAACATTTATATCTTCACCTTTTAAAGCTTCAAGCAAAAGCTCAAAGTCTTTCAGATTTTGCCCTGATGCCAGAATTGCCGGACCTTTTTTTACACAGCAAGAGACTTCTTTTAGTCTTATTTTTCCGTAGTATTCTTCACGCGCTCTGTGTAATTTTTGATGAATTTCAAAGTTTATCTTGGCAAAATCGTTTATCTTTTTTAACAGTTTTGCTGAGCTGATTGATGTAAAATTCAGACTGTTAAACAGTTTTAAAACAGCGTTTTCGTCTTCTTTTGTGTCGTTGGTATAAGCTTTTAGCTCCATGAGCCGCATACTTGCACTTTTTAACAGCTGCAAAATTATTTCAGTCAGATTTTTGTTTGCTGTTGAAAGAGTTTTGTTTCTTAAAATTGCCTGTTTTTCTCCCTCGTTTACAATTGACGAAAAGTCGAAAGAGTCCAGTTTTATTGGAGATTTTAGTATTTGGCAGTCAAGATTTTTCTCCTCACAGATTTTTATAAAAACTTTCTGTGCGTTTTCTTTTTCAATATGAATGTCCCTTATTATATTTTCAAACTCTTTGCGGTTAAACTCGTAGCCGATAACAATTAAAGATAAATATTTTATAATCTTATCTTTAAGCGTTTGATTTTCATATCCGAGTTCTTGCATTTTTACTATGTAATATGTAATTTGTTTTAATTCATACAGCAAAACTTCACTAAGTGAATAGACGAGAGGATCTACGCTGCAGCTTCCCTGTACGGCACAGTCATTGTATCTCATTTTGTCCCCGGTAAAATAATTAAACATAAATGTATTCTAAAACCTTTAATATATTGAATCCATTAGATAACAGGCTAATATAAAAATAGCCGTATATGAGTGTTACTAATCCGGTTTTTTATATAGTATAATTTTTTATGTAATCAGAAATTTACAAGATAAAGGGGTTTATATGAAACAGTGTAATAAAATATTTTTTTCTGTTTTTGTTTTTATATTTTATGCTTGTGTAAGTGTGTTTGCACAGGATTATTCAGTCTTTAAGCTGGACAACGGTCAAACGGTTATTATAAAAGAGGTACATGACAATCCTATAGTTACTATTGATACATGGATAAAAACCGGTTCTGTTAATGAAACAGACAAGAATAACGGTGTTGCACATTTTCTTGAACATTTGTTTTTTAAGGGAACAAAAAAATATCCGACAGGACAGTTTGACAGAATCCTTGAATCGAAAGGCGCAGTTACTAATGCAGCAACAAGCAAGGATTTTACGCACTACTATATAACTATTCCTTCAAGAGATTTTAAAACAGCAATAGAGCTTCATGCCGACATGCTGCTTCATCCGTTGATTCCGAGAAAAGAGCTTGAAAAAGAAAGAAAAGTGGTGTTGGAAGAAATATCCAAAACAAAGGATTCTACAGAGAACAGACTTTATGAACAGATGAATGAAAAATTTTATTCAAATCATCCTTATAAAAGAAATGTTATCGGAACAAGACAGGTTATAGAAACCATTCCTCGAGAAGCAATTCTTGAGTTTTATAATCAATGGTATCGTCCGTCAAATATGATTACTGTAATCGTCGGAGATGTAAACACAGAAGACGCCTTGAATATGGTAAAAAAAGAGTTTGCAATGGAGGAGAAAGAAAAGGTAAAACTCCCTGAATATAAAATGGATAAAAACCTTGAAAAGCAACAGGAAATTATTACAAACGACAATGTAAAAACCGGATATCTTTTGATAGGTTTTAGAGGTGTTAAAGCTGCTGACAAAAAGGAACAGTATGCGCTTGATATGCTTGCAACAATTTTGGGGGACGGACGATCTTCAAAACTGTACCATGTTATAAAAGACCAAAAACAGCTCGCTTACAGCATTTCTTCCGGTCACTCCTCAATGAAAGATGACAGTATTTTTTACATACAGGCAAACTTTAAACCTGAAAATTTAGACAAATTAAAAAGCAGTATTTTTTGTGAAATTGAAAAAATGAGACAGGGAAGCTTTGATGAACAAGACATTAAAACTGCAAAAAGTATCATAGAAAGAGATACTTATTATGCTCGCGAGTCTACTTCTAATGTTGCAAGTGAGCTCGGATATATAACACTCCTTTATAATAATCCTGATTTTTACGATGAATACATTCCTAATATTCAAAAGGTTACAAAAAATGAAATAGTTAATGCTGCAAAAAAATATCTGAATCCTCAGCATGCAGTGATTTCTGTTATTATGCCGGAAACTCCGATAATTAAAAAACAAGAGACAAAACCGATTGCTGATGTCAAAAAATCTCAGGCAAAACTTATTAATCAGAATCAATCTACCAAAGAATACAAGCTTTCAAACGGTGCAACACTTCTTATTAACAATAACAAATTAAATGACATAATTGCAATTCAAATTTTTTCAAAAGGCGGTTCTTTTACTGAACAAAAACCCGGTGTTGCTTCAGTAACATCATCTGTAATGCTTAAGGGGACACAAAAATTCTCTGGTATTGATTTGTCGCAGATTATGGAACAAAACGGCATAAAAATTATTCCGTCAAACACTCCTGACAGTTTTTCTGTCTCTGTAAAAACAACATTACCTGATTTGGCTCTTGCAATGGAGCTGCTTTCTGAGGTAATGAACAATGCAACCCTGGATGAACAGGATATTGAAAAAGTTAAAACAGAAAAACTTGCCGCAATTGAAAAACAGAGGGATGTGCCATCAAATGTAGCTTTTGAGGAATTTAGAACAGAACTTTGGAAAGGAACTCCTTACGGAAGAACAGGTAAGATTCTTGAAAAAATAATTCCTGCAATAACAAAACAGGAGGTTGTTAATTATTATAAAAGCATATCCAACCCGCAAAACCTTATTATTTCCATCAACGGCAATATAAGTGATAAAGAAATGATAAACTATTTTGATTCAATGTTTTGTGCAAACAATACAAAAAGCGTGAAGTATTCCGATTACAAAGACTTGTTTAAACCTCTGCAAAACCGGGTTTTTGTAAAAAAAGCTAAAGATTCCGAAGCGGCATGGGTTGTACTTGGATGGCAGACGGACGGGCTTACAAATATAAAAGATGCTGCAACGCTACAAGTTGTTGATGCAATAATGGGTTCCGGCATGAGTTCTCGTCTTTTTAACAGGCTTAGAGATGAACAGGGACTTGCATATCAGGTGGGTTCTGTTTTTGTTCCGAATGTTAACAGCGGGCTGTTTGCCGTATTTATCGGCACAAATCCGAAAACAGCTCTCCATTCAAAAAATGAAATGTTTAAACAAATAGATATACTGAAAAAAGAGTTTGTTGCTGATAAAGAATTGAGAGAAGCAAAAGACAAAATTCTCGGCAATTTTATACTTTCACAGGAAACTAATGCTGAAAAAGCTGCAACTATAGGCTGGTTTGAAGCTTCCGGCAGAGGGTTTGACTTTATTGATAAATATCCGTCAATAATCGAATCAGTCACAGCCGGTGACATTATAAGAGTTGCAAATAAGTATTTCAACACAAATAAAGCTGTTATTACCGTGGTTGCACCGGATGAATACCTGAAACAATTTTAATTTTCAGTGTATAATGACTTTATGAACAGAAAAGTTATAGCAAATAATAAAAAAGCCTTTCATGACTATACCATTTTTGAAAAATACAATGCCGGTATAGTCTTGACCGGTACGGAAATTAAATCAATCAGAAAAAATGCGGTGAATCTGAAAGACAGTTTTGTAAAAATAGAAGATGGCGAAGCATGGCTCTACAACTGCCATATAAATCCTTATGAGCAGGGTAACAGATTCAACCACGACCCTGATAGAACAAGAAAGCTTCTTTTAAACAAAAAAGAAATCTTAAAAATGCTCGGGAAAGTTAAAAAAGAAAGCTATGCAATTATTCCCCTTTCTATGTATCTCGAAAACGGCTGGGCAAAAATTGAAATTGCACTTGCTAAAGGCAAAAAACTTCACGACAAACGTGAAGATATAGCCAAAAAGTCAATGAATAGAGATATTCAAAGAAATATTAAAATAAGATAATGGGGGGGGCAAGAAAAATTTGTATCCCTTAAAACGTAATCAATCGGTTGAAAAGTTAAATCAAACCTGCTAAAATAAAAATACATTAAGTATTGATTCAGGAGAAAATATATGGAATTTGTTAGCACCAAAGCTGATTTATTCACAAATATCCATACAATAGATAGTTATCTGGCAAAAAAATCCGGTGATGATTTCAATTTTGCATTAGATTTGATTAGAAACGGAAAGGTCTTTGTTTCAATATCAAAAAAAGAAAGGTATAGTTTTTACCCCAGCCGTTTTATGGGTTATAAAAATAACACCCGGACGTTACATAAACAGAATTCTAAGAAAAACGGGCTAAATACAAATAAAGAAATCAGAAAAATTTTAGATAAAAACCTGTTTATGGATAAACTTGAATCTGAATATATTAAATATTGCAATTCTTTAGGAATTATGCCCAAGAATAATAAAAGATCTTTCTGGATTTTAGATTAAAAGAGTTGGTTTTATGGGTGAATTTTTTAAATATGAATGGAAATGTAATAATTTTTGGTGCAGAAATAAAATAACAGGATGTGTTGGATATGATGAGGAAACATTCAAACAAAAAGTTGTTTTCTTTTGCCCTCAATGTAATAACTCAAAATCAATTGTTTTGAAAATTAGTCCTTTTGTAGATAAAAAAACTATAGAAAAAATTAAAGCACCGCATAAAATTTGCGAAAAATGTAAAAATACAATGATTGATTTAGATTATGATACTGATGTAGTGTGTCCTGAATGTCATAAAGGACGTTTAAAAATTTCAAAGACAGAATTGCTGTTTTTGACATAACAAATTGAGTATATAAATTTTTCAATTTATTAAGTTTTTGTGAGTATATTTTACATTCCGCTAACAATAACAAGGTCGAATATTGTTAGTTTAATGTCTTAAACACAAAAAAAAGACGCAAAAAGATTGCGTCCATAATTAAAATGGTAAGATTTTATAATATAAAATTACATATAATTCAACAGCGAGTTGTTACTCAGCATTGAAAAAGTCTGCATAGAAGCCTGATAGGCATAATTTTGGTTTATTAACTCAGAAATTGCCGATGGAATATCGAGTTCAACAATATTGGCTTTTTGTTCCGTTGCAGAAATTTCTATTTCTTCAAGAGTTGATTTTGTCATATCAAGCCTTGCAACATAGGTGCTGTAAACAGATTGAACTTCTGCAACGTGGTCGATACCGTTTTGTATACCTTCCAACTGTCCTCTGATTGCGTCATAGTCCGGCGGGTCTTGTTCAAGCAGTCTGCTTAAATCTCCGAGTGTTTTAAAAAGACCTTCTCCAGTGCTTGTGTCTGTGGCTTCATCGTAGCTGTAAGAGCCAAAAACCGTATCTCCTGCTGCATTTACCGTGATTTTTATTCCGTCTGAAATTTCCACTTTTCTCTGATATGTGGGGTCGGTAGATGGTGTGCCGTTGTACGTAATGTTGCCGTTTTCATCCATTGAATAGGCTGGTGTTTCGATTTTTGCGCCGGAAAAAATGTACTGATTGTCATACTGGGTATTTGCGAGGTCAATGACGCTGTTAATAAGCTGGTTTATTTCATCCTTTGCCGCATCGCGACCGGTTGTTCCGCTTGCACCGTTAGCCGCGAGAACAGTCAGTTCGTTTATTCTCTGCAGTTTGTCTATAACGGTTGAAAAAGTAGAGTCTTGAACATTCAACTGGTTTTTTGTCGTGTCTATCGTTGAAAAATATGATTCTATCTTTGCAAGCTGGCTGTTTAAACTAATTACCGCGCTGTTATCTATAGGACTGTCATAGATATTGTTAATTTTGTTACCGGTACTGATTTGCTGCTGAAGCTCCTGCAGCCTGTTTTGGTTTTGCATTATTTGATTTATCATTGTCTGGCTGTTGTTAAAAGTACCTGTTCTTACTATCATATCAACCTCAATTCTTTATTTTTATTGACCTAAAGTTGTCATCATTTGCATAATCTGTGATGCAACGTTGAAAACTCTCGCTGCCGCTTCATAAGCTCTCTGGTATTTAATTAAATCGGCAAGTTCTTCATCCAGATTCACACCGAACAAAGAAGAACGCTGTGATGAAATCTGGTCAACAACGTCACCCTGCGTTTCTATTTTGTCATTTATATCACTGATTTTTGTGCCGATATCGGTAATCATGCTGCCAAGAAAATCTTCAAGTGTTGCACCGATACCCGTGCCGGCTTTATCTAACAAATCCAGTTTTTGTGACTGTAAGTCTAACAGCCTCTGAGAGTTCAGGTTATTGCCGATACCATCTGCATCGTATCCCGGCGGGTTTGCATTCGGGTCTATATTTACGGCTGCTGCTGCAATGTGAGAGGGGTCATCAATTACTGCCTGATTTACTTTGATATTGGCTGCCGTAAAATCAGTACCTGCAGGTGTCGGAATTTCAAATATAGGCTCTGTTGCCGGGGTAAGTTGTCCGTTTTGAAGCGCCATAGGTGTGTATTCAAGACCGTCTTCGCCCGTAAAGGTCTGGGTTTGTATTTCGTTAACTGCCTCTGCAAAGGCTCTTGCCAAAGTGTTTAAATCGTTTAAAACACTTGTGTATGAAAGAGTTACATTTGAACTTGTTTCTCCCACTGCAGCAAGTGTCCCGGAAGTCAGCAAATCATTTATATTCGAGTCAAAAACAGTTCCGTCTGCGTTTTCTATACCAAAAATAACCGGCTCATCGTAGGAGGTTCCCTGAGTTGCAGTAAAGCGCATTTTCATATCTCCGCCTTGAATTATGTTTATATTTCCGAGGTAGATATTTGATGTGCCGTTGTCGTTCTGGGTAATTGTGACAGGAATCATGCCGGAGATTTCGTCAAGAAGCAAATCTTTTTTGTCCAGCAATGATGCATTTTCACCGGTTTCAGAGGAGGACTTTGCAATTTGACCGTTTATTTCTGCGAGCTGTTCAAATTTTGTATTTAATTCTTCCATTGTTAAATAGGCTTTTGAATTTTGGAAGCTATTCAAGTCACCGAGTTCACCGAGGCTTTCGTTTCTTGCATTGATTAACTGATTAGCCATCTGATTAAACTGGTTTGCAATATCAATTGCTTCTTGTACAAAGCTTATTCTGTATGCGTTGTTAGTCGGGTCACCGTTTAGTTTTGCAACAACAGAGAAAAAATCTGAAAACGCACTCTGTAACCCGCCAGAGGCTTGCATTTCATTCATTATATTGCCAATATTACTCGCCATAGAACCGATTTGATTATAAAAACCGGCATCGCCGTTCTGGTCTCTGAAATAGTTGTCGAGCGCCTGGTCCCGGTTTCTTGAAATAGAGGATAATTCAGCACCATGTCCGAGTTTTAGATTATTTCCGCTTGAACACCAGTTGTAGCAAGAATAGCCGTGAAGGGCTGTAAAAACAGCACTTTGTTTTGAATACCCTTCCGTATTCATGTTGGCAATGTTGTTACTTACGATATTCAGTGCATATTGGCTGTTTTGTAATGCTTGTTGTGCAATACTAAAAGAAGAACCGATTGTCATATATTTTCCTTTATTTTTATGCTTCTTCCACTATTGAGGACATTTCCAGATTTTCTCCGGCAATGTTTTTACCCCGTTTGTCATATTCGTTTGTAGATATAGTAACGCTTTTTAGAATTGCTTCAAGCGTCTTATTTGTCATGTTTATGCCGTGTTTTGTCAGCTCGAGATTCAATTTTTCCAATTTTGCAATACTTTTTGACAGTTCGTTTATTTCTCTCTTTTTTTCTTCAAACCGTTCTACTGCGGATGGTTCTTTTTGTCTCAGAAAATTTATAATTTCAGACATGTTAGGTTTTTTAATATTGAGTTTTGACAAAAGCCCGATTCTTTTAGCGACTGTGTTGTTTGCGCTTTTGAGTGTATTCAGAATACGGGCGTCCACGTTAAATAGTTCATCGCTTTTTCCGTGAATAAGAATTTCTCGTTTGTCTGTGTAAAGATTTTTAATTTCTCTATAGCACGTTATTTCTTCATCTATATATTTTTCTAAATCCTGTACGTCTGTCATTGTTTTTCCTCATATTTTTATGCCGAATATTCGACTATTACACTTCTTCCGTATGATAAACCGTATTTTATGTCTTCTTCCGAAAGGTTTGATTCACCCATCATTTGTGCATATTTTTTAATTTCATCAATGTTTTGTGATTTCAGAAGGTTATTGTCGTTAAGATTCACACCCGATGCTGTTTCCGGCTCTGTCGTTTGCTTTTGCACCGGTGCTGCCGTGTTTTTAAAGGCATTTACCGCATTGAGCAGTTGTACTGCGTTTACGTTAGAATTTATACCGCTTATCATTTACCATATCTCCTTATCGACGTTTACTGTAATTTTTGTGTTTTTTTCCACAGGAGGTTTGTTTGCTCTCACGATTCCTGTTTCATCCGGAACGAATTTTTCCATCTGTTCGTATATTTGTTTTGCAAATCCGAAGCTTGTCACGGGGTTTTTTGCAATCTGCCTGCCCATTTCATCAAACATATAAGACTTAAAAGTGTCTAAGTATTTTGATTCTTCTCCGAATATTCCGCCTTCTTTGTCAATTGTTTTGTCCATCAAGGTAAGCATTTGAGTTACAAAAATAGATTCAAACTCTTGAGAAACTTTTTTCAACTGTTCTTTTGACGACTTTTCAGCCTTGATGTTGTTAAATATCTGCGCCTGGTCGTTTATTAAATCCGGTGATAAAATTGTCTGATGTTTTATATCCATTTTCTTTTTTCCTAGATTACTTCAATTTCTGCCTGCAGACTGCCCGCTTCTCTTAATGCTTGCATAATCGAGATAAGGTCTATCGGAGCAACTCCTATAGCATTCAGTGCTCTGACAAGGTCGTTTAGGGTGCTGTTAGCTGGCATGGTAACAAGACTTCCGGCTTGTTTATGAATACCGATAGTGCTGTTTGAAAAGTTTACGGTAGAACCTCCTGAGAACATTTCAGGCTGTGAAACCTGATTTGTTGTCTGGACTGTTACTGTAATATTTCCATGCGCAACGGCTGCCGGCAGGAGCTTAACCTCGCTTCCTATTACAACAGTTCCTGTTCTCTCGTTTATAACAACTCTGGCTTTATCTCTTGTTGCATCTACCTGCATATTTTCAATAATTGAAAGGAAGGTTATTCTGTCATCAAGAAATTTTGAAGGGATGTTTACTCTTATGCAAGAACCGTCAATAGCTTTTGCGGGACTTATGGATTGGCTGATTTCTTTTGCAACGCGGGAAGCCATTGTGTAATCGGATTTGTCAAGAGTCAATGTCAATGTTGTTTCTTCACCGATTTGAGTGTTTATATCACGTTCAACAATACCACCGTTGGGAATACGACCGGTTGTTGTGATAGCTGTTCTTGCGCTGGTGCCGTTAGATTCTTTTGAAACTCCTCCGACGGTTACAGGTCCCTGACCGATTGCAACTATTTCGCCGTTGGGTGCTCTCAATTGTGTTTGAACAAGAACACCGCCCTCGAGGCTTTTTGCGTCTGCGAGGGTGCTGACTGTAAGGTCTATCTGGTCACCGTTTTTTGCAAACGGAGGAACTGTTGCTGTAACCATAACTGCTGCTGAGGAGCCTTTTTGAATGTAGTTGGACTGTTGGATAACCGTACCTAAATTTTGCAGCAGCATCTGGTTTGTAATCTGGGTAGAACGCGAGTTGTCTCCTGTTCCCTGCAGACCGACAACGATACCGTAACCGACAAGCTGGTTGTTTCTAACCCCTTTGACATGGGCAATATCTTTTATTCTCACTGCCGTTGCACATGCTGCAAGTTGTGAAAACAGCATGCCTGCTATCATTATGGTTATTACTGCTAAATTAAAAATACGCTTTTTCATTTTTGATTTTATTCCTTCATCCCTAGAACAGGTATTTAATAAATCTGTTGATGATACCTTCATTGCCGCCTCTGGAGACTGAACCTTTACCGGCAAGTGCAAATTGAAGGTTGGCAACATTTTGAGAATTTACTTCACCGACATCATTAATCCATCTCGGGTCAACTACGCCTGAAATCAGTAAATCTACGCGTTCATTGCCGTTAACGAGGGTTTTTTTGCCTTGAACCATAAGGTTGCCGTTAGGTAAAAGCTGGACAACTTGTACAGTTACGGCATCAGTAACGGTCATACCTCTTTGGTTTGCTGTTGAACTGGAAACGGTATTACTCCCGCCAAACTGGTTAAACTGGTCATTCAGCGGTTTTCCCGGTAAAATTTTGTTCAGAAAACCTGTAAAACTGTCTTCGGTAACACTGCTTCTGTCTGAAGAATAAGTCAATGAATCGTTGAAATTTATTGTTTCATTCAAAATTATTGTTACCAAATCTCCGACTGAGCGTGCTCTAACACTGCCATAGAGCGATTTTGGTTCTGCATAATAAGATTGTGAAGTACCAAGTACGTACAAAGATTCCGCCTGCGTGGCGCACTGACCTATCATCATTGCGGCAGTTAAAACTATTAATCCTTTTGATAAAAATTTCACCCTGTTTTTCATTATAATTTTTTCCTTTGTTTATATTTGAATGAGAACTTGATTTTCTCCTACCACTTTACCGGAGTATATTTTGTTATATCTTTTGTTTTTGACCTGTACGAGGTCTCCGGTGTAGCCGGTTGTCATTGCAATTCCTTCCACGGAAACAGTTAAGTCGCTGCCTGTTTTGAAGTTAACTGTCACGGTTGAATTTTTTACAACCTCGGGTTTTGATTTTGCAAACCTTTTAGAAAGCACTTCTCCGGGATAGAAAACTTTGCCGGCAATCAGCCCTTTTGATATGTCATACATATTTAACGTTGTGTCCATGCAGGTTATAACGTTTTCTTTTTTCAATTCGACTGACTGCATGGGGATTATTTTGTCTCTCGGAATAAGTTCTTTTGCGACAACTGCGTATTTGTAAGCTTTTATTTCCGCCTGAACATAAAAAGTCTGCTGATATTTGTTGTTTACAAACACATCGATTTTTTTATATTCACGTGGAACAAGATTTTTTGAGTTGGAAGTAACTTTTACCGTAACTTTTCCGTCCGGCAAAACAAGTTTTGCTACGGGAAGTCTGTTCACAACAACTTCAATTTCATCGAGCTCGTAGTTTTTTAAATCTTCCTGAATTTGTTTAGAGACAATTTTCTGAAACTGGGCAAGAGTAAGCTCCTGAGCAAAGCATCCCGCTCCTGTTGAGAATATTAATAAACTTATTAAAATTGTTCTAAGTAGTTTTTTCATTATTTCCTATACCATCTGATTTGTCTGTCTGAGAATATCTGATGAAGCTGTGATGATTTTTGAGTTGGATTCAAAAGATCTTTGGGCTTTAATCAGGTTGATTAATTCGTCTACAATTTGAACGTTTGAACCTTCGAGAAAGTTTTGAAGGATAGAGCCGTATCCGTCCTGTTCTGGAGTGCCCGGTACGGGAGTACCTGATGCCGGTGTTTCTACGTAGAGGTTGTGCCCTATAGACAGAAGACCTGTCGGGTTTTGAAACTTAACGAGCTGTATTTGTCCGACAATTTGTTGTGTCGGGTCATTGCCGACTTTAACCGATACGTTGCCGTCGGGTGTAATGTTTATTTCCGTAGCGTTTTGAGGAATTGTAATCTGCGGTTGGAGGAGCAAACCGTCAGATGTACAAAGCTGTCCCACTGCGTCAATCTGGAAAGATCCGTCTCTTGTATAGGCAATTGTTCCGTCCGGTCTTATAATTTGAAAGAAACCGTCACCTTCAATTGCAACATCTAACGGTCTTCCTGTTGCCTGCTGTACGCCTTCGGTAAAGACTTTGGTCGTTGCTGATGTTCTGACGCCGAGACCGATTTCTATACCGACCGGCTGATATGTACCTTGAGTAATCATAGCTCCCGGTGTTCTTTGAGCAGTAGATATCAAATCCTGAAATTCCGCTCTGGATTTTTTAAAACCGGTAGTGTTTACGTTTGCAATATTGTTAGCAACAATATCAAGGTTTGTTTGCTGTGCTATCATACCGGTTGCGGCTGTTGTTAGTGCCTTTAACATTTTATTTTATCTCCTCCAAGTAGTTTGTTTTTTATTGGTTAAGTCTACCGATGTTTATTGCAGTAGAAAGCTGTGTTGATTCTTCATGTACCAGTTTGCTTAAAGTTTCGTAGTTTCTGGATACATTTATGGAATTTATCATCTCTGAAATTACATTTGAGTTTGAAAGTTCAAGAGCGCCTTGTTGTACAGAGTATCTTTCTGCAACCAGCTCCGGATTTGTGGCGGGATCTTTCGGTGCGTATCTCGATGTTCCGAGTGCCATCATGTCTTCTTTGTTGCCAAAGTCCCAGATACCTATGGTTTGCAAAGCCGTAGATGTTTCGTTTTTTGTTGCAATAACAGTACCTTCTTCGTTTATGCTTAAGTCTCTCTGCGAGTTAATGCCGAGTTCTGTAAGATTGATTCTTATTGGGTTGTTCAATCTGTCAAGAACGTAGTTTCCTTGTTCGTCAACCAGAAGGTTTTCTGAATTTATCATAAAAGCGCCGTTTCTTGTGTATGCAATATCGCCCTGACGGCTTCTTACTTTAAAAAAACCGTCACCCTCAATTGCCAAATCAAGAGGTGCTCCTGTTCTTGATAGTGTACCTTGTGAAAACTCGTGAACGAGTTTGTGGGTAACAGACCCCATGCTTATTTCACCAACAAGCGTTCTGTCTTGCATTTTTGGGTTGTTATGATGTGATGGTTCTTCCATAACGGCGTTATAAACATTTCTGAAAGATAAACCTTCACGTTTGTAGCCTGATGTATTTACGTTAGCAAGGTTGTTCGCAATAGAGTCCTGAAAATCAAGAAGACTCATCATGCCTTTTGCCGCTATATCAATTCCTCTTGAAATCAATTCTGACCTCCCGTACTGTATTTTTGATAGTTACTCAGTACATTTTTTACATAATTTTGTGTTTCTTTGTATGGCGGAATGCCTCCGTATTTGTTTACCGCACCGGGACCGGCGTTGTATGCTGCAAGAGCAAGTTCCATGTTGCCGTCGTATCTGTCCATCAAACCTTTAAGGTACTTTGTTCCTCCTGCAATATTTTGCTCTGCATCATAGGCGTTTTTTACGCCCATAGAGTTTGCCGTAGAGGGCATAAGCTGCATAAGTCCCATTGCTCCGCAATGAGAAGTTGCGTCGGTTTGAAATCCTGATTCCTGTTTAATAAGTGCTTTAACAAAATCTTTGTCTAAATTGTTTTTGGCTGAATACGTAGCTATAAGCTCGTCTATTTCCTCGGGCGTTGCGGAATCATATCTGTTTAGACTTGAGAAAACTTTATCTTTAAACGGGGTATTATTATCGGTTGATGTCTTGGACATGCTGGCATCAAGCATTTTTTGAAAATCAGAATCAGCACCCTGAAGCTGTGCACCAAAAGCTGACAGCTCACTGAATCTGTTTTCTATAGCCTGCATACGTCTTAGAGTTATGTCTAATCCTGTGATTTGCACTATTCTAATTCCTGCCCAAGTTTTTTCTTACCATTTGGCATATAAAATTACTTATATTATGCCTCATGTATAAATTACTTTATATGCAGTATTTTCTCATCGACCCGATGGTTGAAATTTTTCGGATTTTTATTGACCACATGGTCTATAAATTTTTTTATAAATTTAAGTTGCTTTTTGAATAAACGGTATTATATCTATTTATATAGAAAAATAAGAGGTTTGTATGTTTTTCCGAAAAAAAATAGAATGTTCGCATGACAGAGTTCATCCTGATACAGATGCACAGTATTGTCCTGATTGCGGCAGGTATATAGAGAATAAATGGTATCTGACAAGGTGTGCATGTTGTAATGTAAAAAGAAAAACAATTATTAAACATGGTGAAATACAACCACAGAGCCATTATTGTCCAAATTGCGGCGCAGAGGAGTTTAGAGTTGAACTTGTCGCTACAATAAATTTTATTGATATAAATTTTGCAGTGCTGGTGAAAGAAATAAACGAAGAAAAATCACACAACAGATGCCAGTCATGGGTGGACAGACAACCGGAGCCTTTGAGACTTTTAGGGCTTCATTTGACTTGATAATTTGCTTTGTTTCTACTACTATTCCAGTATACAGTGGTACAAATAAAAGGAGACAAAAATATGTCAAGAAGACCCGTTATTGCAGGAAACTGGAAAATGCACAAATTGCAGTCAGAATCTGCAGAACTTGCCAATGCAGTTATGAAAGAATTGAAAGAAATAGACAAAGCTTTATTGCCGGAAGTTGTTATTGCTCCGGTATTCACGTCTTTGTATGCAGTTAACAAGGCTTTAACAGACTGCGGCTGCGGAAAAGTCAAGATGGCTGCACAAAATGCTTACTTTGAAACACAAGGTGCTTTTACCGGTGAAGTTTCAGTTGAAATGGTTAAAGACGCCGGTGCTGAATATGTAATCATAGGACACTCCGAAAGAAGACAGTATTTTGGTGAAACAGATGAAATGATTAACAAAAAAGCTAAAAAAATTCTTGATTTGGGCTTGATTCCTATTATCTGCTGCGGTGAATCTTTGGAGCAAAGAGAAGCCGGCGTTACGGATTCTCATATTGAGTCTCAAATCAAAGCAGCGCTTAACGGGCTGTCTGCAGAAGAAATTGCTAAGTCAATCATTGCTTACGAACCTATCTGGGCTATCGGAACCGGCAAAACATGTGATTCTGATGAAGCTAACAGAGTTATTGGCATGATTAGAAACGTTGTTAAGGGAATAGCCGGCACAAATGCGGCTGATTCTATCAGAATCCTTTACGGCGGCAGCGTTAAACCGAACACAATTGAAGAACAAATGTCAAAATCTGACATTGACGGTGCATTGGTCGGCGGAGCAAGCCTTACGGCTGAAAGCTTCGGTCAGATTGTCAAAGGCGCTATGAAACAAACTGTATAAGTTGAATCAGTTTTTAAATAAAAACCGCTTCGTAAAAAGAAGCGGTTTTTTATTGTTATGCAGATTTTATGTTAAAAAAATGAGTTATGGCAGTACAGTATAACAAGACAAAATGGCATTATCCGGCATGCCGGCAAAAAATTTTTTTCTGTGTTTTTATTGTGTAAAGGAAAGTTTTAAAGGAAAATTTATGCCGTCTCGTCCAGCAATTTCAATTATTATACCTGTTTATAACGTCCAAAACTATTTGGGTAAAGCGTTGAACTCGCTTAGAAAACAGACATTGAAAAATTTTGAAGCGATTTGTGTAAACGACGGGTCAAAAGACAAATCTGCCGAGATTTTGGAGAGGTTTGCAAAATCTGACAGCAGGTTCAAAATTATTCATCAACACAATCAAGGTCCCGGTGCTGCAAGAAATAACGGGTTAAAAGCTGCAAAGGGTGAGTATATAGCTTTTTTGGATCCTGATGATACGTTGAACAAAAAGGCGTTTGAAACACTTTACAATAAAGCAAAAAGTGAAGATTTGGACATTCTTGCTTTTGATTACAGGACTGTGAATGAGGACGGCAAAATTCTTGATAACATAAGAATTAGAGACCGCCTGAATCTGCCGGAAACGTTTGACTGGAAAGCTTTACCCTATGTTTTTGGCAGTCTTGTTCATATGGTTTGGAATAAAATATACAAGAACGATTTTATTGCAAAGCACGGCATTCATTTTACTCCTTGTAATCTTGCCGAAGATTGTGCCTTTACTTATGGCGCGACCCTTAATGCAAAGAAAATGGGGTATATTGACAAAATTTTTTACAATTATCTTCAGAGAAAAGATTCTGCCGTTCATAAAGTGACAGACAAAAATATGTGCGTGTTTGATGTGTTGGAGGATATAAAAGACGTTGTTAAAAAAAGCGGATTTGAGAAAGAACTTTCTGCGGAATATGATGTTTTTGTGAAAAATTCAATTCCTTATTATTACAACAGAATTAAATCTCGTGATGAGTATGTAAGGTTGTGCAAAGAACGTTTGGATAAAAAATACTACGATGTTGCACAAAAGGAGATACAAGACAGGAATTACGTTTTTAATAAGGTTTTGGAGATTGTTAGCGTGTTGAAACAAAATGCTAAATTGTTTTAAAATGATTGCAAATTTTTAAAAACGTTCTATAAATACTTTTTCAAATACTTTCCGGTTATGCTTTCTGGAGAAGAAGCAACTTCTTCCGGTGTTCCGGCGGTAACAATTGTTCCGCCGTCTTCTCCTCCGCCCGGTCCCATGTCTATGATGTAATCGGCATTTTTAATAACATCCATATCGTGTTCTATTACGATAACCGTCGCTTTATTTTCAATGAGCTTTTGGAAAACGCTTAAGAGCGATTGAACATCCAGCGGATGCAGTCCGATAGTCGGTTCATCGAAAATAAAAACTGAATCTTCCTGTCTTCTTCCCATTTCAGAGGCAAGTTTTAACCTTTGAGCTTCCCCGCCGGAGAGACTTGGAGTTGCTTCACCGAGCGTTAAATATCCGAGACCCAGGTCTTTCAAGACTTGCAGCCGCTGGCGTACTATATTCAAATCTTTGCAGGCAATAAGAGCGTGGTTTATATCCATTGCCATAAGTTCAGGCAATGAATAGCTCTCTTTTGTTTTTGAGATATATTTGATATTTTCAGCTTTTTTAGAATATCGTGAGCCTCTGCAATCAGGACAGGCTACCTCGACATCAGGCAAAAATTGCACATCCAAGCTTATGCAGCCTGTACCGTCACAGGTAGGGCAGCGCAAATCTCCGGTGTTGTATGAGAAATCACCCGCTTTGCATCCGGCATCTTTTGCATCTTGGGTTTTGGCAAATACTTTTCTTAGCTCATCATGTACATTTGCATAAGTTGCCACTGTGGAGCGAACATTTATGCCGATAGGTGTTGCGTCTATAAGTTTTACGTTATGAACACCTTTAGCCTCTACACTTTTTACGTGTTCCGGCAATTTTTTGCCTGCAATATGGTTTTCTAAAGCCGGTATCAGGCTTTCCAAAATTAAAGTAGTTTTGCCGGATCCGGAAACACCTGTTATTACCGTAAGTCGTCCTTTGGGAATGCTTACTTTAAGCGGTTTTACAGTATGAATTGCCGAAGTCGAAAGAGAAATTTGTCCGTTGTCAAATATTTCTGCCGGTTGTATTTTGGGGCGTATATGTGTATCTTTTTGCCCTGCCAGAAACGGTCCTATTTTTGAGACGGGATTTTTTGTTATTTCTGGTATTTTTCCTTCCGCAATTACTTTTCCGCCGTCAGCACCGGATTCGGGTCCCATTTCTATAATCCAGTCGGATTCAGAAAGAATTTGCGTGTCATGGTCAACAAGCAGCACAGAGTTTCCGTCTGAAACAAGGTCGTGCATTACAGCATTCAACCCTTGAATGTTTGCCGGATGTAGTCCGATAGACGGTTCATCAAGTACGTAAAGTACGCCGGTTGTGCGGTTTCTGACTGAACGGGCGAGCTGCATTCTTTGCCTTTCTCCGGTGGATAGTGTTGACGCTGCTCGATCAAGTGAAAGATATCCAAGTCCGAGGTCGGTTAATCTTTTTGCGGTTGCCAGAAAGGATTCGCAAATTGATTCTGCCATCGGTCTCATTTTCTTAGGCAAAGATGCCGGTACACCATTGACCCATTCAATTAACTCCGACAAAGTCATTTTACATGCTTCATCAAGCGATATACCTCGAATTTTTGGTGCTCTTGCGGTTTCAGAGAGTCTGGTGCCTTTGCAGTCAGGACAGATATCTTCTTTCAAAAACTTCTCAACACGTTTCATTCCTTTTTCGTCTTTTACTTTTTTAAGCGCATTTTCCACTGTGTAAACGGCATTAAAGTAAGTAAAATCAATCTCTCCGGCCTGATTGGAATTTTTTGCCTTATAAAAAATGTGTTTTTTCTCTGCCGGTCCGTGAAAAACAATATCTTTTTCTTTGGGCGTTAACTCTCTGAACGGAACATCCGTGCGTACACCCATTTCACGGCAGACATCGGTCATAAGCGACCACATAAGAGAGTTCCACGGTGCAACGGCACCTTCATCTATAGTAAGAGATTCATCCGGTACGAGAGTTGATTCATCAACTGTTCTAATCGTACCTACGCCCCCGCAGCGTTCACATGCGCCCTGGCTGTTAAACGCAAGCTGTTCTGCTGATGGTGCATAGAAATGCGCTCCGCATTCCGGACAGATGAGTTCTTTATCAGCTGCAACAAGAAGTGTAGGTTCAAGATAATGACCGTTTGGACAGCGATGGTTTGCAAGCCTTGAATACATAAGTCTTAAGCTGTTTAAAAGCTCTGTACCTGTTCCAAATGTGCTGCGAATACCCGGAACACCCGGACGTTGATGCAGTGCAAGAGCGGCAGGTACGTACAAAATTTCGTCAACTTGTGCTTTAGCTGCTTGGGTCATACGGCGTCTTGTATAGGTCGACAGAGCTTCAAGATAACGTCTTGAACCTTCTGCGTATAAAACCCCGAGAGCAAGAGAGGATTTACCTGAACCGGAAACTCCGGCTATTCCTACAATTTTGTTGAGCGGGATGTCTACGTTAATGTTTTTCAGGTTATGTACTTTTGCGCCGCGAACCAGTATCTTATCCGGATTTGAGTATTGACTGTTTTGCATTTCAAGTTTTCCGATTTTCCTGTAAGGACAGGAAAATTATAACACTTTAAAGCCGGGCGTAAAGCATTGCAGTAAGTAAAAATCTTTTGACAAACCCAACATATTTAAAATATATCAACAAATTCGGATATTTGATGAAATCTGAGAAAATCAGCCGGCATGTTTATCCCAAAAAGCTTTTGAAAGTTTGTATAGCCGAAGAATTGTGCAGACTCAGTGTCCCGGAACCTTTTATCCCTGACACTGAAATTTTATTATCATTTTGGGTTTGTGCGGGTTTTATTCCTTGTTCGGGTGCTGTTTCTTTCTTTTCGTGCTTTTTGTTAGTAATGAGTATATTCAAACGAGGAAGCAAAAATCCCAAAAGTCCTGCTGTTACAGCAATTCCTCCGACTTTGATTCTTGCCTGAGCTTTTCTTGCAAATTTCAAAACATTGTTGTCATCAGGTACATTTCTTATTAAATTTTCTAAAATATCAAAACTTTCTGCTCCGTTTTGTTGAGCTGTTTGTGTTGCAGCAATTATCTCGCTATTTTTTAAAGATGTTGATATAGTGTTAAGCTCTTTTTCAAATCCGAATTTTTTTATAACTTTACGGATACTGCCGCCGTGGCGTTCAATAGTATTCATAAGGTTGATTAGCGGATTATCTGCATTTTTTAAGTCCGAATACCAGTCTTTTACCTGTTTTTGTGAACACAGGGATGCATGAAGTATAGAATCTTTTTTTCTGGATGTTGAAACCGGTATACCGGATTTTTTAGTAACGGCATAGGCTGCAGCTCCGGTCATAATAGGAACTCCGCCGCCGGATAGAGCTACTGCCGGGATGTCTCTGGTTAAAACTTCCCGTCTTTCGTCATCGTTTCTGGATTCTAAGAATCTGCTGCCTACAAGAAACACAAAACTGATAAATAAAAATGCGGCTCGTGACAGTGAACCATGGTCACAATTACAGTCTTTTAAAATCCTGTTGCCAATGCTCTTTAAGTCGCCAAATCCCGGATTTGCTTTACTGTTTGGCTGTTGATTATTTGTTTTGTATGTGTTGAAAGAAGGGTTTAAATGATTACTTATTCTCATTTACAGCCTCCTTTTTTTCCGTATCGCTTACAGAAGCGGTCTGTGGTGTTGTTTCTAAACCTTCCATGCCGGGGAAACTTTCACCTGTTTTGTAAAGCTTGGGGATAATAAGCAAGAATGCCGAAAGTCCGCTCAGGGCGAGTATATTGGCAGTATGTTTAAGTTTGATTGCTCTTTTATGGAATTTATCTATAAATGTCGCTTTGTCATCAGTAGTTTTTGCAGCTTTTTCGGTAAAATCATCAAGATAATTGGATACGTCTTTCATAAAGTCTGAAAGTTTATAGTTTTCTCCGGCAACTTTAATAACTGTCGTGTTGTCTATATTTTTTCCGTTTGCTTTGTTAACGGCAGTCAGAAGTTCTTCCGCTTCTTTTGTTGCTTTTTTTATAGAAAATGCATCTTTGGCTTTTTTTGTGAATAAGCCGTTAAACCATTCTTTTAAGCTTGAAGAAGATTTTCTGTTTTCTACAACTTTGTTGAAAATATTGCTGATTTCATCAATATTTTCGCGTCCGCGGGTGAAACCTTCAAAAGCATCATCCATGACTTTTTTTACAAAATTCTGTTTTATTTCTGAGGCATTTTTTATGTCTCCGCTGACATTTTTCATAACTTTGTGTAAATTTTTGAGTACTTCTGAGTTTACACGAGCTGTTCGACCGAATATTAATCCGGCGGCTGTTAAAATAGCCAGTGGAACATAGTAATAACCAGGACCTGATAAAAGCTCTCTGACAGCTTCTTCTCTACCGGCTCTGTAGTTCAAATGTCCGAGTTTATCGTGATTTCTGTAAAAGCCTTGAAGCGTTCTGGGGGTCATCATGCCAAAGGTATCTACTGATAAAAATTCCGCAATAAATCCACCGTTTTCAAGAAAATTTGAATAGCCTACAAGAATATTTCCAAAAGAAGGTTTATTATTTTTTTTGTTTTCTATATTTATATTGTCTTTTCGGTACGGCTTAGTATAATTTAATGATTGAACTTTCATTTATTTCCTGCCAAAGTCTACAATTCCTAAATGCTGATGAAAAAAATAAATTGCTAACTGTGTAGTTCATTTTAACATATTTTTACAAATTATGTGTAAAATAAACACTTATTCTATAGAATTATTAAGTTTGTATAAGGATTGTTAAGAAGATATTTTTTTGTAAAAGATTGCAATGTAAGGGTTTCAGGCTGATTTTATTTTAAAAATAATTCTTTTACAATTTTAAAGTCTTCAGTAACTAACAAAAAAAATTTTTTTGATTTATAATCGGGATAATAAAATTAGTGAATAAAAAGGTGTTTGAATGCAAATCGGAATACCCAGAGCAATGTCATATTACAGCTATTTCCCATTTTGGTTTGGCTTCTTTGAGGATTTAGGAATAGAAGTTGTTATTTCTGACAAAACCACGAAAGAGACCATGTCAAGAGGTTCTGCTCTTGTTGTTTCGGAAACTTGTCTTCCTATAAAAGTTTATGCAGGTCATATATTGAACCTTCTTGACAAAGGTATAGACAAAATTTTTGTACCTTCTATTCAATCTATTGCATATAAAATCTATAATTGTTCTAAAATCAGAGGTTTGCCTGATTTAATCAGAAATGTAATAAAACGTGATTTTACTATTATTGATGCAACATTAGATAAATCAGAAAAAAACGGTGGACTTTATACCTTTTTAAAAGAAAGTGTAAAAGTTTTTGGTATAACAGATGAAAAACGTATAAAACAAGCATCAAAGGCCGGTTGGAGAGTTTATAACAATTTCAAAATCATGTTAAATTCCGGTTTAAAATTTGAAGATGCGTTGAAATATGCAAAAAAAGGACAGGTTGTAATCGTGAACAGCCAAAAGGAATATCCGATAAATGTTGCTGTTCTCGCTCATAATTACAATCTTTTTGATGATAGAGTATCAATGAAAATTTTTGATAAGCTGGAAAAGCTTGACGTAAAAGCTTTTACTGCTGAACAACTTTCACAAGAACAGCTTGATGAAGGCATTTCCGCAATGGGTGGCGGTTTATACTGGGCTAATGAGTATGAAATGACAGGTGCAGCCGGTCATTACTTACAAGATAATAAAATAGACGGTATAATCACAATAAATGCCTTTGGCTGTGGGCCTGACTCAATTATGGTCGAGAAAATTGCAAGACAGGCAAGAAAGTATAATAAACCGCACTTAAGTCTTTCGATAGATGAGCATACAGGTGAAGCAGGATTTATTACAAGGATTGAAGCTTTTACCGATATGCTGTTTCGTAAAAAACGTGCAACAATTATCAATAATATTTCAATAAAAGAAAATGTTGATAATAGTCGTCTTACACAAATAAAGAAAATAGAAATATCATAAGTCAATGACCTCTAAACAGGAACAAAATACAGAATGCAATTTGAATATTTCAAAAACCGGGTACCGGGTTCTTCTTTTGTTTAAATTGTTGCAAGAACGCCCGAGAAGCCGGGCTGAGATAGAAGAAGCTTTTGCAAAAGATGCAATTTTGCAAAAAGGTGTTTCTCACGATAGTATTACCAATATAGTCAGAGCATTAAGAAAATGCGGATGTGTAATAAAAAGACCTAATATTTCAACTCAATATAAATATGTTTTGGAAAAACATCCGTTTACTACAGAGCTTAATGAAAAAGCGCTTGACGGACTGCAAAAACTAAGAGACGGAATTGCGTCATTTGGTGATTGGCAGCTTTTATACAAAGTTAATAAACTCTATGAAGTCTTTGCAAAATTTGCACTAAACCCAAAATTTGCAAGAGTTTTATTAAGAAATCATGCACTGAGAAATATTGACTATAAAATACTAAAAAAATTGGTTTCATATTGCGGTGCAAAACAGACATTAAGAATTAAGTATATTTCGCCTGTATTAGGCTCTGAAACTCTGACTTTTATACCTGATTTTGTAGCTTTTGAAAATAATATAATGTATTTATGGGGTTACAATTTACGGTACAAAAGTATCGGATACTTACGACTGGACAGAATTAAGAGATTAAAAACAACATTTTATGTAAATGCAATGTCTGTTTTGGATTTAAACAAAAGTAATGCATTAAAAGTAACATACAGGCTTACAGGATTTTCAAAACTTGCCTTTGAACCGACAAGATTTGAACATGTTGTTATAGAAAATCCTAACTTTATTGTTGTTGAGGCAACAGCATATAACAAATTTAATCTTATACAAAGATTGTTGTCATTCGGAGCTGAATGCAAAGTTTTGACTCCGAGCCAATTTGTAGAGGAGTATATTATGGAACTTAAGAATATAAGGGAAATATATAGACATGAAAAACAAAAAAATAGCTGATTCCGGGTTAAGAATACTTGAAATACTAAAAGCATTATCAAAGTCACCACTCAGTATGGGAGACATGTTAAAGCTTGTAGCTGATAATGAAGAAATAGAAACTGTATATACAAGAGAAACTTTTAACAAATATATTAATACTTTAAGACTTCTCGGATTTGAGATTCATAAAGTAGATAATAAGTACGTAATGACAAATACAATTAATCTGATACATCTTACTAACGAAAACATCAGAGTTTTGCGTTTTTTAAGAAGATATGCCGAAAAAGTTTATTTAGATAAAACAAATACCGATTTAATTGATTTTTTGGATATTGTGGAAAAATCGCTGGATGAAGATACAGTAGAACGATATGCAAAACATAGACGAGGTATCAGATTTAAGGATTTTGAATTAAGAATCCCGTCAGAACTTGTTAAAAAATTTCAAATGTATTGTGAAAAAAATCTTAAGTTAAAATTTTGCGTTAACGATGGTAATTTGAAAATTGAATATTGCATAGAGCCAAGAAAACTAAAATATGAAAAAGAGTTCGTATATTTAATAGGTTACGACTACCTGAATGATGAATTTAAAAAATTCAGAATAAAAGATATAAAACAATGCAGACAGTTGCCGCAAAAATCTTCTTTTGTGAACTATACAAAATTTATTACATACAGAGTAAAAAATCGTTTGGCAAAATCGTATGTATTAAAAGAAAATGAAACAGTTATAAATATTGATAATTCTGATTATTTAGTTATTTCAAATACAAATGAAGATATGGACAGCCTGTTTTATAGACTTTTAAGATACGGCGAAAATTGTGAAATACTTTATCCGAAAAAAGTAAGAGACGATTTTGTTGCATACATAGACAAAATACTGGACTTGTATGATGAACAATAGGCAAAAGGGTGCCGCAGGAGAAAAAATTGCCAGAGAGTATCTGGAAAAATCAGGATACAAAATTCTGAATACTAATTTTCATTATTCAAAGTACTCAGAAGTGGATATTATTGCAAAAGAAAAAAATACAATAGTTTTTGTGGAAGTAAAGACCCGTTCTACCACAAATTACGGACACCCGTTTGAGTCAATAAATCCCAAAAAACTTGAGCATATCTACGCAGCTGCATTGTACTACCTGCAGCAAACAAAAGAGCAACACAAAAATTTCAGAATAGATGTAATATCCGTTCTTACACCGGAAAATCCGAAGATTGAACATTTAAAAAATGTTTGGATTAATTAACTGCGTATGATTTTGAAGCGTTTTGATTTTTAATCATGTTATTGTATTCGGCTGCGGAAAAATTAGTCGAAGCAGCAGCCAAACGCAAAGCAATATCATATTTTTGGCTTAAAAGATTATATTTATTCTGTAAGATTTTTAATTGTTTTTCTGTTTCGGTTTCAGAAGGTTTCTCAGTAGCTGCAGGTTTCACTTTGGGATTGTCACCGCTACCAAAACTTAATGGTTGACAAGACATCACTTTACTAGTGGAAAACCCTACACGCATCGAAATCTCCTTTCTCTTTCCTACCTTTAGCTTATACATTATAACATTCTTTTAATACAATTTCAATATTCTTAACATAAAAGTCAGGATAAAAAATTTTGTTGTAAGATAAGAACATGAGTCAAGAAAATATCGTCGAAGTGTGGAATGAAATTTTAGGAATTTTGGAAAACGAAATTCCTGATTCGACATTTTCAACATGGATAATACCTTTAGTTCCTCAGTATTTTGATGAAAACAGCTTTGTTGTTCATACAGGGCAGGCTTTTGCTCCGAGCATGCTCAGAAAAAATCATCATGGAGAAATTGTTGATGCAATAAAAAAAGTTACGGGGAAAAACCTTGAGATAAAAATAATATTTGACGAAGAACTTGCAAAAAAATTTCAAAAAAAGGCGAACAACAGAGCAAAAAAAGAAGACTCTCAGCCTATACAAAGATTGAACTATGATAGCCTTACTCAGATGCAGTCATCAAATTTGAACTTGAAATACAAATTTGAAAATTTTGTCGTCGGTTCTAACAACAAACTGGCTTTTGTTGCTGCAAAAACCGTTGCCGAAAATCCCGGAAAAAAATATAATCCTCTCTATATCTACGGTGGACCGGGGCTTGGAAAAACGCATATAATGCAGGCTATTGGGCATTATATAATAAAAAATAAACCGGAGTTAAAAGTAAAATTTGTTCAGGCGGAAGAATTTGTTAATGATGTCGTAAATGCACTTGCTTGCGGCGGAGATACAGCAAATAAAATGAAAAAATTCCGCAATACATACAGAGAGACTGATGTTTTGCTGATTGATGATATTCAGTTTATCGCCGGCAAGACAAGAACGGAAGAAGAAGTATTTAATACATTTAACACGCTTCATAGTGCCGGAAAACAGATAGTTATTACAAGCGACAGAACGCCCAAAGAAATTCCTTCTATCTCCGATAGGTTAATCAGTCGTTTTGAATGGGGTCTTATGGCTGATATACAGGTGCCGGATGTTGAAACAAGAATGGCAATTCTGGTTAATCTTGCCCAAACTTCAGAAATAAAAGTTCCTCAGAATATTATAGAATTTCTTGCTACTGTTTATTCCAATAACATTAGAGAATTGGAAGGAGCGTTTAACAGGGTAACAGCTTATGCAAGCATAAATGAAGTCGAGCTTACATTGGAGAATGTAAAAAAGAT
The DNA here is from genome assembly GCA_944326475.1 of Candidatus Gastranaerophilales bacterium. GTDB lineage: Bacteria > Cyanobacteriota > Vampirovibrionia > Gastranaerophilales > Gastranaerophilaceae > CALUPY01. The sequence continues at coordinate 65,431 of CALVEC010000007.1, read as the reverse complement.
TATCGGATACAGCGAACACAAAAAAGAGATTACTTTTGACGCAATTGTGGAAGAAATAGCACGTTACTACAATGTTCCCGTTAAAGAAATAAAAGGCTCCAGCAGGTCGCAAAAAATTGCCGAAGCGCGTCAAATGGCGATATACCTTTCAAGGGATTTAACGAAACAGAGTTTTCCTGCGATTGGCGATTATTTTGACAAAAAACATACGACGATTATGTACTCATATGACAAAGTAAAAGACGAACTTGCTACGAACAATCTTCTTTCACAAGTGGTGTCTGAGATTACCAACAAACTTAACAAAGGATAATAAGGTTTTTTATATAAACGCTGAAATAAAAAATAACAATTGGTTAGAAAAAATCTTGTCTTTGTGGTATCTTATAGTCTGGATATTTGAACAATAAGAGAGGCTATTTTAATGCAAACTAAGAGTTACAGTGATTTGCCGACAACATACGATGCAAATAAAACAGAAGCGGAAATTTATAAATTCTGGGAAGATAATGAATGTTTTAAAGCAGACGCAAAGTCTAAAAAACCGCATTTTTCTATAGTTATTCCTCCGCCGAATGTAACCGGTGTTTTGCATATGGGACATGCCATAGACGAAACTCTGCAGGATATTCTTGTCAGATATCACAGAATGGCAGGTTATGAAGCTTTGTGGGTGCCGGGTACAGACCATGCCGGTATTGCAACACAGAATGTTGTAGAAAAACAACTGAGAGCCGAAGGAACAAACAGACATGAGCTCGGCAGGGAAAAGTTTCTCGCCAGAACCTGGGATTGGGCAAATGAGCATAAAAGCGCAATCCTTGACCAGTGCAAGCGTCTCGGGGCTTCTTTTGATCGTTCAAGAGAAAGATTTACACTTGATAAAGGCTGCTCAGATGCAGTAAAAGAGGTTTTTGTCAGACTTTATGAAAAAGGTTTGATATACAAAGGTTCTTATATCGTTAACTGGTGTCCGCGATGCCAGTCTGCAATTTCAGATGTCGAAACTGAGTATGAAACAGAAGCCGGACATTTGTGGGAAATCAGCTATCCTTTGAAAGATGAAGCCGGTGCTATCGTTATTGCAACAACAAGACCTGAAACAATGTTTGGTGATGTTGCAATAGCAGTAAATCCGACCGACTATAAGTACAAAGATTTAATCGGAAAAACGGTATGTCTGCCTTTGACGGGGCGTGAGATTCCGATTATTGCAGATGAATACGTTGATAAAAAATTCGGAACCGGTGCGCTGAAAATTACTCCCGCACATGACCCTAATGACTATGAAATCGGCAAACGCCACGGTTTAAAACCCATCTGGGTTATTGACGGCGAAGGCAAGATGAAGGCATGTGCCGAAGTTCCTGCAGAATTGCACGGACTCGACAGGTATGAGGCTCGTGAAAAAATTGTCGGCATGCTCAGATACCATAATGATTTAATCAGAATCGTTGACCATGAACATAACGTCGGCAAATGCCAGAGATGCCATACAACAATAGAACCGTTACTTTCAGAACAGTGGTTTGTAAAAATGAAACCGCTTGCAGAGCCTGCTATAAAAGCAGTAAAAACAGGTGAAATAAAATTTATTCCGGAAAAATGGGAAAAGAACTACCTTGGATGGATGGAAAATATACGAGACTGGTGTATTTCAAGACAGCTATGGTGGGGACATCAAATACCTGCTTATTATCACAATGTAACCGGTGAAATGGTTGTTGCAAAAGAAAATCCCGACCCTGAAAATTATACGCAGGAGACAGATGTATTAGATACGTGGTTTTCATCCGGTCTTTGGCCGTTTTCGACAATGGGCTGGCCTAACACTGAGGCTGAAGATTTCAAAAAATTCTACCCGACCACGACTCTTGTAACCGGATTTGATATTATTTTCTTCTGGGTTGCAAGAATGATTACCATGGGATATGAATTTACCGGAAAAGCCCCATTTTCAACGGTTTACATTCACGGATTAATCCGTGATGAAAAAGGTCAAAAGATGTCAAAATCAAAAGGCAACACTGTCGACCCTGTTACAATAATTGACAAATACGGTTGTGACGCTTTGAGATTTACCCTCACCTCAATGTCTACTTATGGCGGACAGGATATCAAAGTTTCAGATGATAAATTTGAATATGGCAGAAATTTTGCTAACAAAATCTGGAATGCATCAAGATTTGTGTTGATGAATCTCGAGGGCGTGGACAACAAACCCGTTGATATGAACAATCTTACAATTGCCGATAAATGGATTTTACACAGATTGAATAAGACGGCAAAAGAAGTTAACGAGAACATAAAGAACTATCGTATCGGTGAAACGGCACATACACTTTATGACTTTTTCTGGAATGAGTACTGCGATTGGTATGTAGAGATTGCAAAAATTCAGTTGCAGGATTCATTTCAAAAAGTTAATACACAAAGAGTTTTGAGATATGTTCTTGATATGTCTTTGAGAATGCTCCATCCGATTATGCCGCATATTACAGAGGCGATATGGCAGCTTATTCCGCAGGAAAAAGAAACAATCGGTATTATAAAAGCTGAATTTCCGACATATAAACAGGAATTTGTTTTCGAGACAGAAAACAAAGAAATGGAACTTGTTTTTGAGACAATCAAATCCTTAAGAAACGTTCGTCAGGGGCTGAATATTCCACTCAGCGCGCAGATGGATATAACAGTTCTTGCCAGTGCTGCTGAGAAACCCGTATTCGAGGCTGTTGTTCCTTATTTGAAGCGGCTTGCAAGGATTGAGAGCGTTGATTTTAAATCGGAAGATACCGAAATGCCGAAAAAATCAGCTTCTGCTGTAGTCGGAAACTCAAAAATTATCATTCCGCTTGAAGGTTTGATAAATTTTGACGAGGAAATCGCACGCCAGAACAAGAAAATAGAAAAATTGGACAAAGAAAGAATGAGCCTTGAGGGCAGACTGAAAAACAAGAATTTTGTTGAAAAGGCGCCTAAAGAACTTATTGAAGAAACAAAAGCGCGTGCAGACGAACTCAATACCCAGATAAATGCAATAAAAGAACTCATTGAAACACTTAAATAAGGATAGACAATGCCGGTTGGGCTATACTTTAACAGTGTCAAACTAATGTTGACGAATAGGAGTTTAAAATGAAAATAGCATTTTTGTACAATCTGGAACTTAAACTGCGCAATGTTATAGCAAACCTGAAAAATATACCGGGTATGCTAAAAATCCGGTTGTCTGTTGATAAATCCAACAAAATTTCTATTCCTAAAAACAATTACAAGAATATAAAAATTAAAATTGCCGGCAAAAATAACGTAATTATTATAGAAGACAACAACATTCTCTACAAAGCAAAAATTAATATTTCAATTTACGGGAATAACAATGAAATCAGAATTAAAAAAGGTTTTGCGTTGAACAAAGAGTTGTCTGTTGTCATGGGGTTGAAAAGTCCGAACTTTGAGCCCGGTGTTTCAAATTCAAAATTTATTATAGACGAGGATTCTTCAATTGAAAGTATGAATTATATCACATACAATGCTAATACTTTCTTTGAAGCGGGTAAAAACTGCATGTTTGCAAGTGATATAAATATATTCAATACAGATGCACATCCCGTTTTAGATAAAGAAACCGGGGTTGTGTTGAATAAAGTCAAAGGAATAAAAATAGGAAATCATTGTTGGATAGGCAATAAAGCAACTATATTGAAAAATACAACGATTGCTGATGATTGTATAATAGGCTGGGGCAGTGTTGTATCAGGGCATTTTGACAAATCGAATTGTGCAATAGCAGGTAATCCCGCAAAATATATAAAATCCGGTATAACTTGGGATAGTAACGGTTCTGAATACGGATATATTGAAAATAAATAAGAGAACAAACAAAATATGTGTGTAAATTATCAAGTAAATTATGGTGTACAGTTCTTTGTGTTCTGCTTTTTTACTGATTTTGTGATAGATTAAAATAAGTTACAAATTGCAATCGGAGGCAAAATGAAAAAAAGGGCATTGTTGAGTGTTTTTGACAAAACAGGAATTGTTGAACTGGCAAAAGAGCTATGCGAAAAATATGACTATGAAATTGTTTCAACGGGTCAAACTGCAGAGACGCTGAACAAAAATAATGTACAAACAATTGAAGTAACCGAAGTTACAGGATATCCTGAAATGCTTTCCGGTAAAGTTAAAACGCTGCATCCGAATATCCATGCCGGCATACTGGCAGACGTGCAGAACAATGCTGAATTAGAAGAAATTTCTGACAAAAACATAAAACCTTTTGATATTATTGTTGTGAATTTGTATCCGTTTGAAAAGGTTGCAAAAGAGGAACATGACGAAGATTTACTTATAAAAAATATTGATATAGGCGGTGTTACGCTGCTTAGAGCCGCTGCTAAAAATAATAAAAACGTTACTGTTGTTTGTACGCCGGAGGATTATGAAAAACTTTCGGAAAATTTAGCGAAAAACAACGGAACAACAGACAAGGAATTTAGAAAAGAGCTTGCGCTCAAGGCTTTTGCTTTGACTTCAAAATACGACTCCGAGATACTTAAGGAGCTTTCCGAAAACAAAGATTACGAAACACTCTATCTGAAAAAAACAAAAGAACTGAGATACGGTGAAAATCCGCACCAGAAAGCGTTTATTTATGAATATAAAAGCACAGCGGATTTTGAGATATTGAACGGAAAAGAGCTCTCTTACAATAATATTTTGGATGTGACTGCTGCGGTTAATATTGTAAGTGAATTTTACGATGTTCCTGCTTGTGCTATCGTGAAACATACGACTCCTTGCGGTGTTGCATTGGGTAAAAGCTTGAATGAAGCTTATATGAAAGCATTTGACGCAGATCCGATTAGTGCATTTGGCGGTATAATCGCATTCTCAAGGACGGTTGATGAAGAAATTGCAAAACATGCCTCCTCAATTTTTCTTGAAGTTTTAATTGCGCCGGATTTTACGGATGAAGCTTTAAAACTATTGACTCAAAAGAAAAATCTTAGGATTATAAAATTGAATACTCCGCTTAGGGTGTACAAAAATCTTGTTAATAAAGAAATAAAAATCACCCCTTTTGGTACACTTATGCAGGATGCGGATAATAAGGAACTGGATAAAGATACCTTTAAGGTTGTGACAAAAAATAAACCAACGACAGAAATGATAGAGGACATGGTGTTTGCGTGGAAAGTGGCGAAACACGTAAAATCTAACGCAATAGTTATTGCAAAGGATTTTAAAACACTCGGTATCTGCGGTGGACAAACCAGCCGCATAGATGCAATGGAAACGGCGTTGAATAAAGCATGTGACGGTGCAAAAGATGCAGTAGCGGCATCTGACGGATTTTTCCCGGCAATCGATAATATCCAGGCTGCAGCACAGTGCAGAATCGCAGGTATTATCCAGCCGGGCGGAAGTATTAAAGACAAAGACGTTATTGAACAAGCAGACAAATACAACATAGTGATGGTAACAACAGGTGTCAGACATTTCAAACATTAATAAAAATCATATAAATAATACGGAAAACAAAAGAGCCGTAACCTGGCTGACTCTCGGGCATGGGGTTGCAGACTGTTATTCCGGATTTATAAATCCGATTCTTCCGTTTATAACAGCTAATATCGGTATTACTCTCGGCATAGCGACCTGTGCGTTGAGTATTGCGCAGCTTTTTTCGTCTATGATGCAGCCGGTGTTCGGATATATTGCGGATAAATGCAGCAAAAGATTTTTTATTTTCTGGGGTATTATGATTGCCTCAACATTTCTGTCCTTGACAGGTATTGTTTCAAATTTCTGGCAGTTAGCTGCGTGTCTTGTACTCGGAAGTGTCGGGGTCGGGTTTTATCATCCGCAGGCAACCGGGCTTGTTCCTCGCTATAGCGGTCAAAATACAGCTCGAAATATGAGTATTTTTATTGCCGCAGGAACAATCGGTTTTTCAATAGGACCGCTTGTTTCGTCTGCAATAACCGGAAAATTCGGGCTAGGTGCATTGCCATATACCTCTATTGCCGGTATTATTTTTGCTCTGCTGGTTTTTGTGTGTGTTCCAAAAGTAGAGGAATGCAATTTTGTAAAGAATGAAAATTCGTTCAAAAAAACACTTGCGGATATTTTGAAAAACAAGACAATGTGTCTTTTAATAATGGTTTCTGTGCTTAAATCCCTTACTACATCAAGTTTTACGGTTCTTATGCCGTTTTTTTGGAAAAGCCATGGCTATAGTCCTTATGAAATAGGTGCGGCAATGTTTCTTTTTCTTACCGTCGGGGCGTTGGGTACATATTTGAGTACAAAGTTTGAAAAATATGTCGGGTATAAAAAAGTTTTTGCATTTTCGTTGATAATGCCTTTTATTTTGACAGCGCTTTTTGCTTATCTGGTTGAAAAAACCACGATAGTTTCGTTTATTGTATTTATTCTTATCGGTTTTATTGCAATGCTTTCTGTTTCAATAAATATGGTAATGGCGCAAAAAACCATGCCTCAGTATAAAAGCATGATATCCGGATTTATAGGAGGTTTTAGCTGGGGGGTTATAGGGGTTCTGTTTCCGATAATAGGCTTTAGCGCAGAACGTATCGGAATACCGGTGACTCTGTTGATTATATCTTTTGTACCGTTTGTTCTGGCTTATTTTGTAAAATTTTTGCCCGAGAAAAAGTAGCAGCAATCTGAGATATATTGGCGGTCGCGGCAGTTCTCATTTTCAACAAACTTTGGATTTGTTTAATAGCCGAAAAAATCTTTTCTTGTATTTTTATACTGTGCTTCGATTGGTGCGTTTTGTACAAGACTGTTTTATCCAGTTACAAACAATAGAACCGGACAAAAAAAGACGCAATTTTTTAATTACGTCGTCATTTTTCCTTATGTAAAAAACTCCTAAATTTATAATACTATATCATTTTTTCTTAACTTATGCAAAATAAAAATTTGACAAACTGTGAATAAAAAGCGAAAATGATATAAATATAAGCTATACGGAGTAAAGGTAACATTTTGTTAAGAGTGTATACTAATTGAGTAAATTAAATTATTCATCCCCGTTAGTATAAATGTGAAAGATAAAAAACCATATTCGGTGAGGTTTATATGTTTAATTTGAAAAATTTAAAAATTGTAAAACACTTGAAATCAATAAAACCAAAACTCAAGTGGCTGATGTTTTCTCAGATTCAGGACTACAAAATTAACTCAAAATATATTGATATGATATGTTCTGACGCGGGCGCAAAAACCCAGAATGCACGCCTTGAACAAATGGTTCGGGAATCTTTGATAAAAGAATTTTCTCCGGAAATCCAAAACATGAAATCATATGAACTTCTTGTTGATGCAGTTGTCCATAATTTGAAGAAAAAACAGCTTGCACAACTGGATGAACAGTTTTCTGCTAAAGATATTTAGATATTGAAATAATCTGAAATCTAAAATCAACAACAATAACTGTAACTCCTGATTTAGCCGGTTTTAACTAGATTTGAAAATGATACTTACAGGCAATGTAAGTATCATTTTTTTTGTAAAAAATAAGTATAGATTAACAAAGGAGGCTTGAATGAAATATCTCATAAGAAAACCCGATACTTTCATGAGTTCATTGAATGATGAAATTAATACTATACTCAGAAAAAGTTTTGATACAGTTTTTCCTGAATATATTCTTGAAAAAGAAATTGACGGAATGGCTATGCCTATTGATGTTCAGGAGTTTGACAACGGATATAAAATAAAAGCGGAAGTGCCCGGTGTGAAAAAAGAAAATCTTGATATTGATATCAACAAATCTTCAGTCACAATCAGCGCCAAAAAAGAAGAAGAAAAAGAAGAAAAAAATCACAAATATCACAAAACAGAATTTCGTTACGGCAATTATTCAAGAACAGTCTATTTCCCTCATGAAATAGATATAAAAGATTCTGAAGCAAGGCTTGAACACGGGGTTTTGCGTCTTGACCTCCCAAAACTCAAAAAAGAAGAAGAAGAAAATAAAAAACTGGAAGTAAAATAACAGGATTTAAAATACCTGCACATCCGGTGCGGGTATTTTTTTAAGGAGAATTTTATGACAACAATTATTGGTATAAAAATCAGTAACCGGCTTCAAAGTGCGATTGCTGTACAAGAAATCCTCACAAAGTTCGGATGTATTATAAAAACAAGAATAGGGCTTCACGAGGAAATTAACGGACAATGTTCACCCAAAGGATTAATTTTGTTAGAAATTATCGACGATAAAAAGGCTGTTGATATTGCAAATGAACTTTGCGATATCGAGGAAATTGAAATTCAACAAATGATTTTCTCATAAATATAGTTTACAGTTTGGATTTGTCACGGTAACTGTCTTACTATCGGATAAGTATGATTTATACTAATGCAGAGTTGATTAGATTAAAAGATTGTTTACTAAACTGCATTGTTTCATACTTGTCCGATAGGAATAAGCATATATCTTGTATTTTTTTGCTCGTGGTCTTGTTTTTATTATTTTTATGATAAAATTATCATGTATTTGAAAACAGAATATGAATGTCGGGATACTCTGCAGAGAAAAATATGACTAAATGTCATATTTTTAAGAGGAAACAGTAAAGCTTTGTGGATATCTTGAATATGTCGGGATGTAGCGCAGCTTGGTAGCGCACCGTGTTCGGGTCGCGGGGGTCGCAAGTTCGAATCTTGTCATCCCGATTTTTTCTGTATACGCAAATGGCAGGACAAGATTTCATCTTGCCACAACACGCCAAAGATAACGCTTACGCTATCTTTTGGCGGTTCTGGTTCGCTCTCGTACGGCTCGTACCTCGCCTACGATGAGCCTATCATCCCGATTTTTTCTGTATACACAAATGGCAGGACAAGATTTCATCTTGCCACAACACGCCAAAGATAACGCTTACGCTATCTTTTGGCGGTTCTGGTTCGCTCTCGTACGGCTCGTACCTCGCCTACGATGAGCCTATCATCCCGATTTTTTCTGTATACACAAATGGCAGGACAAGATTTCATCTTGCCACAACACGCCAAAGATAACGCTTACGCTATCTTTTGGCGGTTCTGGTTCGCTCTCGTACGGCTCGTACCTCGCCTACGATGAGCCTATCATCCCGATTTTTTCTGTATACACAAATGGCAGGACAAGATTTCATCTTGCCACAACACGCCAAAGATACGCTTACGCTATCTCCGAACTGTCATCCTGAACTTGTTTCAGGATCTGTATCTCTGGAGGTTGTATTTGAAATATTGGATTTAGTTAAATATCAAAATTATTGACTTTGAGTGAATTTAATTAATTTGTTACGAAAAGTTACAATTTCTCGAATTACTTCAATACTTTGTATATAAATGTTTTTATTATTATAGATACGTTTGACGTATTATAAAAAGTATGTTAAACAAATCGGTCGGTACAAGTAAATAAGCAGGGCGAGCATCCATGATTAGATTAGACATAGATTTAAGCTATCTTGCAAAAAATTATCAAATCGGCACGTCTCGTATAAACCAGTATACGTATAAGACGATAGACGAGATAATGGAAGCCGAAGCAGCTCAGGGCAATACTCAGGCTGCGGATTTTGAGATGGATGTTTTGAGTAATCCCAGAGAGCTTGTAAAACTTTTTAAACTTGCCAGCCCTGAAAACAGATATCGTATTTTACGAAACCTGAACACCGCTGATTTAATTTATTTACTGCAATATCTGGACCAGCAGGATTTGCTTATGGGGCTTATGTTTTTCACAAAAGAAAAACTTTTGCAGCTTATATATAAACTGCCTAAAGAGAAAATGGCAAAAATTTTGTTTAACAAAATTTCTCCGGAAAGATTTTTGAAGATGATTCCGGAAAAAGAAATCAATAAATTTTTTGATTCGGACAAACTGGATAAAGACAAAATTATGGACTATATAAAGACCATAGATCCGGATAAGTTAAATAAAATGATGCAAAAATTTATAAAGAAAATGACTGGTAAAAAAATGGAAAATCTTGAAATGGAACCTGAACAGATATTTCAATTTTTGGAAAAACTGAAACCAGATCATTTTAAAGAGGCTTTGAAATGCTTTGAAAAAGAAGAAAAAATGGGAATAATTCTCCATTTAACAAAAGATGAGCCTGAACTTTTCACGGAATTTTCAAAAGACGCACTCATATTCCCGCTCAAACAGTTAGACAAACCTGAAATAGTAAAAGCGATGGATAAACTTGAACCGGAAGATTTGATTAAGATGGTTCAAGAACTGCCTGACGACTTCCTGTCGGCTGTTATCACTCAGATTGACCCGCTTGATTTTGCGGAAGTTTTGGTTAAAAACTTTAAAGATATTCTTTCTGAGGTTGCAATAGGCAACACCTAATATCCAATATAGCGTCTTTTATAATAACTGCCGGCGTTTAAATCCTGTGGATTGTATATAGCCGGTCTTATAATTCTTGGAAATTTTTTTCCGGTTTTTTTAGATTTTGCCTTTTTTGTTTCTTCATCTGCAGCTTGCATTTGTTCGTCATATTCCTGAACTACAACGGTTCCGTCTGTCGGATATTCCGCTGATGAGGGGACATAGTTTTCTGCCTGCGCTGTTGAAGCAATTAAAAACGATAAAAATAAAATTCCGAAGATTTTTTTCATTTTTCTACCTCATTTTATTTGTCTTTTCAATCTTTTTGAAAGGATTTGTTTGTCGGATTCAGAAGGAACCCATTTATGTTTTAAAGCAACAAGTGTTCCGTCTCTTGTCATTTCTTCAAGTATGTGATTTATGTCAAGAGCCAGAGAGTCAGTTGATTCTCCTTTTTGCATTGCAATTGCGTAACCTTCTTTTGTATATCGCTGCGGGAGAATAATAAATTCCGGATAATCCTGCGCAAATCCTGAAAGAATTGTGTCATCACTTGTGAAAGCCATAGCTCTTTTTTCTTTTAACGCTTGAAAAGCCTGTTCATAAGTTCTGTATCCGAGAACACGTGCTTCGGGTGCAAATCTTCTGAGATTTTTTTCACCGGTTGTTCCCAGTACGACAATTGTTCGTTTTCCGTTGAGGTTGGCAATAGTTTCAATCGGACTTCCTTTTGGTACCATAATTGCTTGTCCGACCGTATAATAAGGTTTTGAAAATCTGACAACTTCTTCTCGCTGGGGGGTTATAGTCATTGTTGCAATTAAAATGTCGACTTCACCGGAGTTTAGTTTAGAAATACGATTGCTTGGAGAGACTTGTTTGAAAACAACATTTTTTTCATTACCGCAGATTTTACCGGCAAGCGCCCTCGCTAAGTCAACGTCATAACCTTTTAAAACATTGTCTTTGTCTATAAAGCCGAAGGGTTTTGTATCGTATTTAACTCCGACAATAAGATGCCCGCGTTCTTTTATCGCGGATAGTTTGTCAGGCTGCTGTTCTTCTTTTTTGCTGCATCCGCAAAGCAAAAAAACAGTGCACAATAAAAAACTTAAGAATATTCTTTTTATCATATTAAAATTAACCCATGCTGTTATAATTATATATTTATTTTAGCAAATATTACAAAAATAGCCACCTTGCAACAGCAATAGCCGCAATTATTCCGACACAATCGGATAATATCCCTGTCAGAAGGGCATGCCTTAATTTTTTTATTCCGACTGCACCAAAGTATACAGCAAGTATGTAGAATGTTGTTTCAGAACTTCCGACCATTATTGCCGCAAGTTTTGTAGTGTAAGATTCCACATCATGCTGGCTTGCAATATCTGAAAATAATCCCAAAACGGCGCTGCCTGAAAGTGAGCGTACAATCATAACCGGCAGAACATCAACAGGAACATCGAATTTGTTTAGTATTCCGCCTAAAATCGTTTGTAAAAGTTCAATTGCACCTGACGCTCTGAGCATTCCGACTGCGACCATTATGGCAAGCAGATACGGTATAATTTCAACAGTAATTTTTAGTCCGTCTTTTGCGCCGTCAATAAATACTTCATAAACCGGAATTTTTTTTATTAATCCGAAAGTTAAAACGGCAATTATAATTAGCGGAATGAGCCAGACTGAAATGACGTCCATAATTGATTTTAATGTCATTTTTCACCTCCGGTTTGTTCCGTATTATTTGTATTTTGAGCGGGCATGATTTTTTCGAGAATTTTTGCAATCAGGATTGCTGATAAAAATGAAATTGTTGTAACAATCAGCGTCGGCAAAACTATTTCAGTCGGATTTTTTGCACCGTTTGCTGCAAGAACTGCAATGACTGTCGCCGGAACAAGCTGAAATGACGCAGTGTTCATTGCGACAAGCATACACATATCGTTAGAAGCTGAACTTTTTTCTTTGTTTAATTCTTGTAAACCTTTCAGTGCCTGAATCCCCATCGGAGTAGCTGCGTTTGTCACGCCGATAGCATTTGCCGTAAAATTCATTGCAATATCACCGATTACCGGGCTATTTTTCGGTACGGACGGGAACAAAAATTTTGCGGCAGGAGAAAGAAATTCAGATATTATATTTACCAGTTTTGATTTTTCGGCAATGCGCATTATACCTAACCAGAAAGCCATTATGCCGGCTAAATAAATTGAAACTTCTATTGCTTTTTGTGCGCTGTTTAACACGGCATTTATCAGATTTTCCATTTTACCTGTGATTGCTGCTGAAATTATTGAAATTAAAATTATAAAAAACCAGATGTAATTCATTTTTTTATCATGACAAAACAGAATATAAATGGCAAAAACATGAATTTTGTTACAATTTAAATGCAGTGGTACAATCATAGCAAATTAATTGTTATAAGGGCAAAAAGCGCGTCTTGCATGTGTCTTACATGTTACATAATTTGCAAACTATTTATAACAATGGTTTGTAAAATAAAATTTATTATTATATAATATTAGAGCTAAACGTGTAGGAATAGAGAATAAATTGGCTTTAACTTTTCAAGAATTAATTTTAAATTTATCAAAATTTTGGTCAGACTATGGATGTATAATTCAACAGCCTTACGATATTGAAAAAGGTGCAAGTACCATGAACCCTGCTACGTTTTTACGTTCATTGGGACCTGAGCCTTGGAATACGGCAATGGTTGAACCTTGCAGAAGACCGACCGATGCAAGATACGGAGAAAATCCAAACAGACTCGGTCATTATTTTCAGTATCAGGTTATCTTAAAGCCTTCTCCGGACAACGCTCAGGAGTTATACCTTAAGAGCCTTGAGGCTATGGGCATTGATTTATCAAAGCACGATGTCAGATTTGTTGAAGACAACTGGGAATCTCCCACTTTGGGTGCAGCCGGTGTCGGCTGGGAAGTATGGCTTGATGGTATGGAAATTACCCAGTTTACATATTTCCAGCAGGTCGGCGGTTTGGAAATCAGACCGGTTGCTCTTGAACTGACATACGGGCTTGAGAGAATTGCAATGTATCTGCAAAACGTAAATTCGGTTTATGACGTTATGTGGAATAAAGAATTAAAATACGGCGAAATATATCTTCAAAACGAAATTGAGCAGTCTAAGTATAATTTTGAGGTGTCAAGTGCTGAAAGATTGTTCAAAATGTTTGATATTTTTCAGGCAGAAGTTGAAAATTGCGTGGAAAACAGTCTTGTACTTCCCGCGTACGATTATGTTTTGAAATGTTCCCATACTTTCAATTTGCTTGATGCACGCGGTGTTATCAGCAAAGATGAAAGAATCAATTTCATAAACAGGGTAAGAAGAATGGCTGCGATGGTAGCTAAGTTATACGTAGAACAGAGAGAAAAACTGGGTTTCCCCTTATTAAAAAAATAGTAAAGGATAAATTTACATGAGCCAAGACGTAACAGAAGCAGGTTTGGTTGAGCGCTTTGTTTCAAAGTTATTGAAGACAAAGAATCCGGATGATATGCTTGCTCAATCAGCAGAAACGGGACTTAAAAAAACACTTAACTGGGTAGATTTAATCATTTTGGGTATCGGTGCGGTAATAGGTGCCGGAATCTTTTCAATGGTTGGTTCAGCCGTTGTAGGAACTCCGGAACACCCCGGAGCCGGACCTGCTTTGATTATTTCAATGATTATTGCGGCGATAGCGTGTATATTTTCAGCATTGTGTTATGCGGAATTTGCTTCAATGATTCCTGTCTCGGGCGGTGTTTACACCTATACTTTTGCAACAATGGGTGAACTTGCAGCCTGGATAGTCGGCTGGGTATTGATGCTTCAATACACAATCGGAAATATTGCGGTTGCATGCAGTTGGACAGGCTATTTGCTTCAGTTTTTGCGCGGATTTGAACCGTATACTGCACATCTTCCGGCATTTTTGCAGGGTATTGCACACCATATCATGTATCCGCCTTTGTGGCTGGTCAGTGATTATGGTACAGCAAAAGCAGCTTACCTTAAAATGGGGTTGAATCCGGCAGATCATATTCCCCATCTGTTCGGTTTAATACCTTTATCCGTTAATATTCCCGCAATTTTGATGATATTGCTGGTTACGGCAATTCTTGTAAAAGGTATTTCCGAGTCAAAAAATATGGCCGGAATTATGGTTATCATAAAACTCGTGGTTATAGGTTTATTTATCGGTGTCGGTGCATTTTATGTAAAACCTGACAACTGGACTCCGTTTATGCCTAACGGACTCGGTAGTGTTTTGATTAGTGCTTTTACTATATTCTTTGCTTATACAGGTTTTGATGCAATCTCGACGGCTGCTGAGGAAACGAAAAATCCGCAAAGAGATATTCCGATAGGTATTATCGGCACACTGGTTTTATGTACGGTTGTATATATATTTGTAGCACTTGTTTTAACGGGTGTTGTCAGATGGGATATGATAAATATTCATGCGCCGATTGCACATGCAATGCAGGTTACAGGTCAAGGCTGGGTTGCCGGTTTGATTTCTGTAGGTGCATTGACCGGATTGACTTCGGTGCTTCTCGTTATGCAGCTTGCTGCCACAAGAATCTTATTCTCAATGGCGCGTGATAACTTTTTCCCGACTATATTGAAAAAAGTTCACCCCGTCTATAAAACTCCGCATGTAATTACCTGGGTTGTTGGAATCGCTATGGTAATTGGCTGTATGTTCCTGGATTTGAATTTGGCTGCAAGTCTTTGTATCTTCAGCGTATTTACTTCATTTATAATAGTATGTATTGGTGTATTGATACTTAGAAAAACTGATCCGGATAGACCAAGACCATTTAAAGTTCCTTGTTCTCCGCTGTTTCCTGCGCTCGGAATACTGCTGTGCGGTACATTGATGGTCGTTGCTGTCATAAGCATGGGTAAAACAGCATTACTATTCCCATTGTGGCTTTTTATCGGTCTTGCAATTTACTTCTCTTACGGTTACAAGCGCAACAGACGTATGGAAGCAATAGAAGACAAAAAGCGTGCAAATCGTGAAGCTCGCGAAAAAGCTGCAGCAGCGGCTGTTTCTAAAAAATAACTACCTGTCAAAATAGTGCGGTTCATGCACGGGTGACGATATTGAATGCAAAAACCGGTTTTTACTAAATCGGTTTTTGTATATTCCGTCAAAATAATTTACCTGCAAACCCAAAGATGTCAAACCTATTGGAGTTTCATCATTGTCAAATTTGCAAATTATATTTATGCAGCATTTTTTCAAAGCTCCAAACTGTCTCAGAAAACGGATAAATATTCTTCTGTAAAAATGTAAGTTTTTCATGTATAATACTTATTAACGATATCAGAGAAAAAATCAATGTAGGAAAGGATTAAATTATGTCAGAAAAAGTAACCAAAGAAATGAGCATAATAGATATTGTTCAACAACATCCTGAATCTTTAGAAGTTTTTGCAAAATACGGAATGGGCTGCATTGGTTGTGCTGCTGCAAAATTTGAAAACCTTGAAGCAGGTGCCAAAGTTCACGGATTTGATCCTGATGAAATGGTTGCTGAAATTAATGCTATTATCGGCTAACAAGTTTTCTTTAAATTATAAAAAGACTCATCAATAACGATGAGTCTTTTTTAATATTTTTATATGCATTGTTGCTATTCTTTAATTTCAATAGGAACTGTCGCTAATTTAGAATATCTGAAAATTTTATTTTCTTTAACAACTTCTTCTTTTTCTGCTGCTAAATAATCATTAATATCGCGACCAACTAAAAACTTCATAAACTCGGGACTAAACATGAACACCTACACTTTCCTTCTACATATATATAAACACAAAAAATGTAAATCATGTTCATATTAATCGTGTAATTTTTACAATTTTTAAAATTGTATATACTCAAAAACGCGGTAAGACAAGGGGAAAAGCTTACTGATACTAGCGTTGTAGCAAAAATCACGATTTTTATTTTAATCGTGATTTTTATATACGAAGTGAATATTTTAAGTGTGAATTATTAAAAGGGCTGGTTTTAGTCGTTGAAAAAATGTGCTTGATGGGCGCTTAGAGCCTTGGCTCGAAGCAAAATTTTTAGAAAACTAATTTGAACTAAATATAAACCTGGATAAACAAAAATACGTTTTTAGCTTTTTGTTCCACCCATTCTTTGATGCAAAGAACGGGTGGAGCCTAAGAAACATGCCGACCTGTTGTTCCGCTCAAACAGAAAGTAAATTAAACCTGAGTCTCATAACTCGCAGCCCAAAATTGAGTCCAGAGCAGAACGGAGAGGGAGGACCTTGGAAATAACTACGGGCTGCTCAAACAGATGAGACTAATTGTTGTTTAATTAACTTTCTGGTAATTCGCTTCACAGAGGTCGGTGGTTAAGCTTAATTCCTATGATGAATAATAAATTAAATTCGTCAGAGATGGCTATTAATCAACGAAAAACGTGCTTGATGGGCGCTTAGAGCCTTGGCTCGAAGCAAAATTTCAGATTATCCCATGACCGTAGGTCAGGGGTTCGGCTATTAAATAGTGAAAAACGTGCTTGATGGGGCTCGAACCCATGACCTACAGCTTCGGAGACTGTCACTCTATCCAACTGAGCTACAAGCACATGATATTTACTATACAATTATTTTATAATCCGGCTCAGTTGTCTAGAGTGTAATTAAAAAATAGTTAAACTTTTACTTCGTAAAAGATTTAACGAGCCAACTGAGCTACAAGCACATGATATTTACTATACAATTATTTTATAATCCGGCTCAGTTGTCTAGAGTGTAATTAAAAAATAGTTAAACTTTTACTTCGTAAAAGATTTAACGAGCCAACTGAGCTACAAGCACATGATATTTACTATACAATTATTTTATAATCCGGCTCAGTTGTCTAGAGTGTAATTAAAAAATAGTTAAACTTTTACTTCGTAAAAGATTTAACGAGCCAACTGAGCTACAAGCACATGATATTTACTATACAATTATTTTATAATCCGGCTCAGTTGTCTAGAGTGTAATTAAAAAATAGTTAAACTTTTACTTCGTAAAAGATTTAACGAGCCAACTGAGCTACAAGCACATGATATTTACTATACAATTATTTTATAATCCGGCTCAGTTGTCTAGAGTGTAATTAAAAAATAGTTAAACTTTTACTTCGTAAAAGATTTAACGAGCCAACTGAGCTACAAGTATTTAATATTATTAAATGCTTGTATAATTGTATCATAATGCTCTATAATATAAAGACAGATAGAGGAATTTAACATGGAAGATTGTATTTTTTGTAAAATTGCAAACAAAGAAATTCCGGCGAAACTTGTATATGAAGGTGAAAATGTTGTGGGTTTCCGTGACATAAATCCGCAAGCACCGACACATATACTGGTAATCCCGAAAAAGCATTATGCGTCGCTTAATGAATTAGACGACGTTTCATTAATGGGTGAATTACTTAATGCAGTAAGAGAAATTACAAAAAAACTTGAAATCCAAAGCTACCGTACGGTCATAAATACAGGAAAAGATGCCGGTCAGGAAGTTTTTCATATACATATCCATATACTTGCCGGCAGAGACATGAAGTGGCCGCCGGGCTAGTTGAATCAGGGTAATAAGCATTATATGATTAATAATGTAATATTAACATGTTTATTTATACTTTTTGTTTCCGGGGTTGCATATGTAATGCTGAGAGTCAAAGAGGAGACTAAATCCAAACGGACACAAAAAGGTGAAGATTTGCAAATAACACCCGAAGAAGTTCTTGCTCAGGTTAAGATGTTATTGGATTCAGGTGACAGTGGTACTGCCCAGAAATTGGGGAAAAAGTATCTTGATAAGAATCCGGAACATCACGAATTGAGAAAATTGCTTGTAAAATCTTACATTGAACAAAAAAAAGAATACGAAGCAATAAATAATTTGTGTATTTTAACAAAATTTTTTCCGGATGATTTGGAATTGTTTTCACAGCTTGCGACATTGTATAAAAATACCCATCAGCAAAAAAAGGCAATGCATTATTATGCCTACATACTCGGAAAAGACCAGTATAATATTATGGCAATCAGAAATCTTGCGGATTTGTATTATAACAACAAACAAAAAGAGTCTGCTCTGAAAATGTATAAACAGCTTGTTTCTTACATTGATGATGAAGACGAAAAAATTGATTATTACAAACGAATGGCTGATATTTATTTTGGTATGAATGACAATGAAAAAGCTTTGAATTTGTACAAAAAAGTTCTTGATTATCAGCCGGAAAATATTGAGGCAATACTTAATTGCCGTAAAATTTATTTGAAACTAAAAGATACCGAGAATGTACTTTATTGTACAAGGAAATTGATTGACCTGGAGCCTGAAAATTATCTTTATTACAGAGAAATTATTGAGTTATTGTTTCATATTCAGCAGTATGATGAGGCTTTGGAGTTTGCGAATAAAGCATTGAATCTTGAGAAAAAAGATATATTTGAAATAAAAAATATGATTGCAAAAATCTATATTTATACTAACAAAATACAAGACGGGATTAATCTCATAAACGAAACCATTCTTGAAGATCCGACGAATCTGTATCTCAGTCAGACTCTCGCAATGGCTTATTGTATGAATAAAGACTTTGAAAAGGCAATGAAGGTTTGCACAGATGCTCTCGAAGTCGCAATGCCTTCTGATATTAAAGTTATACATAACAATATGAGTACGATTCTTGCTGAAAATGCAGTCTATCTCCTGGAACAAGGCAAGACAAAAGAAGGTTTTGATAAATTTACCGAAGCGCTTCAGTACAACAATGAAAATCCTGAAGTCTATTACAAATTATCTAATGCAAACAGAGATATAAAGAATTACTCTGAGGCAATCAGACAATGTAAAAGAGCGATTGAACTTGCTCCGGAGGTCAGTCTTTATTACGAAACACTTGCTGATATTTTTTATGAACTTCAAAATGAAATCGAAGCAAAAAAACATTATAAAGAAGCGGTTTTCATTGACCCGAGAAATGCAAGGGCACATTCACTTTTGGGTATATTGCAAGCTAAAGATAAAGAAAACGAAAGTGCAAAAAAATCTCTTGAAACAGCGGCATCACTTGAACCGAACAATTGTGACATAAGATATAATCTGGCGCTTGTTTACGAACTTTCCGGAGATATTGAACGGGCAAAAAATGAATACCACAAGGTGCTTGAACTTAATCCGAATCATCCCGAGGCAAAAAATAATCTCAAACTTCTCGGAGAAGATATCTAAACTTTTGTGTCAACCTTTTTTTCTGGGGTTTGGACTTTATCGTTCATACCGACGAGTTTCATCAGCGGGTGTAAAAACAAGTGGCTTAACTCCGGTGCAAGTATTGTCAAACCGATAACTGAACCTATAATCGAGCTTAATTCTATCGCCCCTTTTGCAAGCGGAAATTTGAACGGTTTTTCTTTTGTTAAAAGTTCATCGCGCATAGATATTTTCTTTTTTGCACCGCTTATAATTTCCTTATCAGGTATTAATTTCATAAGCTCATGCGAAGCCCTCTGTTCTTTGGGCAGACAAGCGAGTTTGTGATAATTAAGGTACTCGGCAGCATTTTTAAAGTTTTGCATACTAACTTCATCTTTGAATATTTTTTTTGCAAGTTGAAAACCGCCTTTTTTGAATAAAGGAATTACTGACATATAAATTCCAAGGCACAATATTTGATAAAACAACTCTTTTACGGAAGAATACTGCCTTGTTTTTTTATCGGCGTGTTTGTCTAATAGTGTTGCAGCAGGTCTGCCAACGGCTTTCAAGCTTGTCTCAATAGTTACCGAAGCAACTGTGTTTTGCGAGGTGCTAACGAGGCTGGGATTTGTTAGTATATTAAAAACCTTATCTATCATACTAACCTCCAATCCTCATATTTTTTGCTGCCATACTGTTTTGCATTAGTGTAATAAGACTGCCTCCGGATGCAGGTTTAACCGTGTATATATTACTTACGGGCTGAGAGACTGCAGGTTTTGGGGCGGCGTTTTCTTTAATATCAAGTTTTTTATTTTTTGTTTTTTCATATTCCTCAAGACCGCAGTGTCGTTTTTTTAAAAAACCTGTATATAAATCCATAAGCGGTTTCAGGGTTAAGTTACAAACTGCAGGAATAACAATACCTGCCGATAGACAAACCGCAAGAAAAGACATTGAATGTTCCACCTGTCCGAGAGCTTCAGGACGTTTGACCGCATTGCATATCGGTGTTGCAATTTTTTTCAATACTTTTGAAGACACAAAATAACTGACAAAAGCTATTCCCTCTGTTAACCCTTCGCGAAAAGCTGCATATCGTTTAACCTCAGGCTTTTCATTTTTATCCATCATTGTGAAAGTAGGGCGGAAAATACCTTTAAAAACAGCAATTGCCAAAACCGCATACAAAGCATCGTTGTGTTTGCCAAGTGACACGCACAATCCTTTTAAGCCAAGTTTCGACTTTTCTGCAATTTGATTTAAAAACGGTACTTTCATAACAGGTAATGTCTTCCAAACAGAATAAAGTTTGAACAAGAAAATTTGTGCTAAGCACATCCCTTTAATTTAACATTTTTTCACAAAAATAATTTGATTAAAAGAGGTTATTTTTTTATAATTTGTTTATGAATGCATTTCTAAATCTTTTTAAACAATCAGCTACCTACAATTTGTACAGGCTGCTGATAAAAGAAGTAACCGATTTCTTTGAAACCTTAGGTGAGATGGGTATTAGGCTGCTTCAAGTTTTAAAATTTATTTTAAAAGGCGAGCTGCACTGGAGAAAGATTATTGACGAATGTTCCAGATTTGCATGGGATTCTTTGCCGATTACATTATCGATTGTCGGTATGAGCTGCATTATTATTTCAATGCAATTGTCTCCGGAAATGGTAAAACAAGGCGGAGAAAAATTTGTGGGCGCTCTTATGGCGCTTGTGGTTACAAGAGAACTCGGCGCAATCATGGCCGGTTTTGCAATTATATCAATGATAGGTTCTTCTTATGCGTCAGAAATTGCTACTATGAGAGTAACTGAACAGATAGATGCGTTGAAGGTGCTGAAGGTTAATCCAATAAGATACTTGTTTGTACCTAAGGTCGTTGCAGGGTTTATTATGATGCCGATAGTTGTGGTTATAGCTTCACTTTTCGGTATAATCTGCGGCGGTGTGGCTGCACATCTGTCTGCGCATATAAGCAAACTTAACTATATAAGCTCCGTGTGGCAAGGACTTTTTGTGAAAGATATAAACGTTTGTATTTTGAAATCAGCACTTTTTGGTGCTGCAATTTCTTTAATAAGTTCTTGCTGCGGGTATTTGGCGTACGGCGGGGCAAAAGGAGTCGGTATTGCGACGACAAAAGCTGTTGTGTGGTCATTTGTTGCAATAACAATCATCGACTATCTGATAGCGTTAATTTTTTTCTTTTAAAAATAGAAAGTATATTATGAGCATTGAAATTAAAAACCTGACAAAATCCTTTAAAGACAAAGAAATATTGAATGACATATCATTTAAAGTTGAAGATGGTGAAATACTTGCGATAGTCGGACTTAGCGGTGCCGGAAAGAGTACGATTTTGAAACTCATCTGCGGTTTGACAAAACCCGACAGCGGTGAAATTATACTTTCAGAAGGCGACATAGCAATGGTTTTTCAATATTCAGCACTTTTTGATTCGCTGAATGTCTTTGAAAATATTGCTTTTGCACTTAAAGAAAGAAAAGAGTTCAGAAACAAATATTCGGAAGCGGAGTTAAAAGATATTGTTGCACAAAAATTAAAAATGGTTGGGTTGGAAGGAATTGAAGAAAAAATGCCGCATGAACTTTCGGGCGGTATGCAAAAACGTGTAAGTTTTGCCCGTGCAATCGTGACAAATCCTACAACAATTCTCTACGATGAACCCACAGCCGGTCTTGATCCTGTTTCCTCTACTATAATTGAAGACTATATTGTAAGGCTTAAAAATGAGTTAAAAGCTACATCAATTGTTGTAACGCACCAATTATCTACTATAAAAAGATGTGCCGATAAAGTTATTATGTTATATAATGAAAAAATAGTATACAATGGAACGCCGTATGATATGATTCATAATGGCAACGAATATACAAAACAGTTCGTAAATGCTAAAATAGAAGGACCTATGAAAGTAGGTACAACAGAAGAATAAGGAATAAAAATATATAATGCGTTTTTCTTCATCATTCAAAGTTGGAATACTGACACTTGCTGCACTTTTGATTTTAGTGTTCAGTATACTGTGGATAAAAGGCAGAGCACTTTCTGCCGGAGAAAGACTTACTATAGAATTTAAAGATGTAAACGGTATGCGTCCGGGGTCTGCTGTTCAGCTTATGGGTTTCAGAGTCGGACAGGTTGAAGAAATTACTCCTGTTGTAAACAATGAAAATTCTGTTGTGCGTGTAAAATTTGTTATTACAGAACCCGATATTACGATACCTCAGGCATCGACCATTTCTATCCAGCAGTCCGGTATAATCGGAGAACAGTTCCTTGAAATTACCCCGCCTAAAATAAGATTTATTTATATGCCGATAGGTAAAAAATCACAATTTTTGCATTTAAACGACAAAGTAGAAATGAAACTCAGCGACAAATATTACGATGTCGGAAATGTCAAAAAAATTGAAATTGTTGAAACAAAAACCCTCCCCCTGACTGTTCAGGAAGAAATAAAAACTGAATTTGCTTACAAAGTCGGCTATGTAATTACCCTTCCGGGGTTGATACTGCCCGACCGAGTTACCGGAAAAATTAAAAATGTAAATAACGGCAACAAGCTGAGACTTGCTCCCAGAAATCAAATTGCGCTTGCATATCCAAAAACAAACTCAAAATACACAGTTATAGAACCGTTAAGACTTTCTGATTTCTTGGATTTACAGTACCGTGCCGCTTCTTCTATGACAGAGATGAATGAAAAGATTAACACTATTCTTTCAGACGATATAATTACTGAAATAAAAGGAATAGTTCAAAATATTAATGATTTAACAGTAAAAGCAGGCACTACACTTGATAAGACCCAGCTTTTGCTTGAATCTTCAAAAGAAGATTTGGATAAGCTTATGGTCACGACAGATACTGTTTCTCAAAAGGTAATTGTTCTGACAGACAATTTGAATAATATTGTCGGAGACGAAGAATTTAAAGAGACATTAATGTCTACTACAAAATCAATCGACAGACTGTCTACAAATATGAACTCGCTGCTTGAAGATCCGACTACAAAACAAACTCTCCAGAACCTTCAGGTTGCAAGCAAAAATATTGCTGAAATTTCAGAATTTGTTAACACTATGACAAAGGATGAAAAACTGAAAGCTGAAATAAATGATACAATGAAGAAGTTCAACAAAGCAATGGATGAACTTACATTGACTCTTACAAACGTTAACAATCTCACAACCGAACAGAAATCTAACATTGAATCCACATTGAACAACGCTTGCGAAACTTCTAAAAATCTGCGTAAATTCTCTGAAAAGCTGAATAAAAGATTTTTACTGTTTAGATTGATGTTCTAAAATATAAAACATGAAGATATATCTGACAAAATTCCATTACAAAAAAAAATATAAATTTATTGATTATATGATTTATATTTTGCTGCTTGTTCCGTCTTGGATTTATTCTGCAATAACGGAAGTCAGGAATTTTTTGTACAAAAGAAATATACTTAAATCAACTAAACCTGACATGTATATAATATCCGTCGGAAATCTTACGACGGGCGGAACCGGAAAAACCCCGATAACGGCAGAGATAGCAAACTACCTTACGAATAACGGCAGAAAAGTTTCCATACTTTCGAGAGGATACGGCGGCGGACTTAACAACAAAGAAGTTCACGTTATTTCTGATGAAAACGGAATAAATTACAACGCAAAAGAAGCCGGAGATGAACCTTTCTGGCTGGCAAAAAATTGCGTAAAAACAGCGGTTTTGACATGTTCTTCTCGTGTGAAAGCGGCTGAGTATGCAAAAAATATTCTTAGTTCTGATACAGCCGTTCTGGATGACGGATTTCAACATCAAAAACTTAAAAGAGACCTGAATATACTCGTTGTTGATTCCGAAAAAAAATTCTCAAACGGACATGTTCTGCCGCTTGGTGCTTTAAGAGAGTCAAAAAGAAACATTCAGCGTGCTGATAAAATTGTTGTTGTGAACAAAAATTTTGATGATAAGTCTGCAAAAGTTTATGTAGACGAACTGAAAAATAAATACAAAAAACCTGTATTTCTCTGTAATATGAAACCTGAAAAAATTTATAACATTGAAACAGAAGAAATATTTCCCGAAAATACAGAGATGTTTGCTTTTTGCGCAATCGGTCAGCCGGAACAGTTTTACAATTTTCTCCCCCAAAATTATCTTTGCGGTACAAAAAACTTCCCTGATCATCATATTTATACACAGGAAGATATTGAAATACTCGCAAAATATAATAAAATTCTTGTCACTACAGAAAAAGATGCGGTAAAATTAAAAACTCTTGATTTAAAAAATATAAATATATATGCGTTGAAATTAAAACCGGAGCTTGATATAGAGGGATTATTAAATGAAAAATGATGTAAAAAAAATTCTGGTTATAAGATACAGATTTATTGGCGACACTCTTTTGACAGTCCCTTTTTTAAGAAATCTCAGGTACGCATATCCTGAAGCACAAATAGATATGCTGGTTGCGCCGGTATCGGGGGACATTATTAAAGAATGTCCCTATGTTGACAATTTCATATACTTTGACACAACACGAAAACACCGCTATGAAAACGATGGCGGAAAGAAAAAAACTTTCTGGAGTTATGTAAAACTTTTAAGAGAAAAAAAGTACGATAAAGCTTATGTCTTAAAACGTTCTTTGTCCAGTGCCTTTTTGGCATTCGCTGCGGGTATTAAAGAACGTGTGGGTTTTGACACGGAAGGACGCGGTATTTTTTTAACAAAACGTGTACCATACGAAAATAACAGACATGAAGTGGAGTGTTTTTTAGATATTCTGAGAGTAGATGACATAGAAGTAAAAGATGATTATCTTGAAAACTGGATAAACAATGAAGAATATCAAAAAATAAATGAAATATTCAAAAAAAATAACATAGAAAATAAAAAAAAGGTTCTGGTGCATGCAACGAGCGGAAACCGTAAAAAAGAATGGACAAAGGAAAATTTTGCAAAAATTATAGAATATTTAACCAATGAAAAACATGTGCAGGTAATATTTTCAGGTACAAAAAATGACAGTTTGACTTATGAAAAAATCGGAGAATTTATTACTTGTGGTTTGGAACGAAAACCTCTTAATCTTTGCGGTGAACTCACTCTGAGAGAAAGTCTTGCTCTGACTGAAAAATGTGATTTGATAGTTGGATGTGACAGCGGCAACCTTCATATTGCAGCTTCTGTCGGCATACCTGTTATAGGTATATACGGACCCATGAATCCTGACAAGTGGCACCCGTGGTGTGAGAAAGCACAAATCATTACTGCTGACCTTCCTTGCCGACCCTGTTCGTTAAAGAAAAAATGTAAATTTGACTATGATTGTATAAAGAAAATTTCTCCTGACATGGTTAAAAAAGCAATTGATGATGTTTTATAGATGCATATTAACCATGCAAGCAGACGGAATTTGTTGTTCGGTATAGTTAATTACAGTCTGTCATGCAGTTTTGCTTTTTATGTTAAAAAGCCTGTTATATTAAGAAAAAATTATCTCCTCCAAATGGTGTAGTTTTAGTCTTAATACTGAATTTTTTCAAAAAAGTATCGATATATTATATATAGAGTTCATCAAAACTTGTAGATTATCAGACCCAAAAATTAGAAAACCCGGATACTTATGAATAACACACAACCGACTAAAATTGATTTAACCTTGCAGAAGTACAAAGAAGACATTTTTGAAAAGGTTAACGAGATTAAAGAATACATTAATGACAATGACTGCCAAATTCTTTGTATTGACATATCCGGTTTGAATATGATTGATACGACAAAAATTTGTGTGTTGTGTTCCACATTCCATTTTTCTAAATATCCGACAGGGAAAATAACGTGGTATGTTAAAGATGAAACAACGAGAAATTTGATAAAACGTTTGAAACTCTCAAATACAGAAGTTTTACTGGTTGCTAAAAAATCAAAATACATTGATTTTGAACAATCTGCAAAAAGATTTTTACGTTACGGTTATTAGTCATTTGATTTTATTTTGTTGTTCAAAACGATTGCTGCAGAGAGTAAGGGATCAATTGCTGTCGAATAAGGCGGTGCATAAGTCATGTCAAGATGTAAAAAATCATCTACAGTTTCATCCGCCATTATTGCCGAAGCTACAGTATTTATTCTTTTGTCCGCATCACCCGTTCCAACCGCCTGTGCACCTAAAATTTTTTGTGTTCTCCTGTCAGCTACAAGTTTTATTGTAATATTTTCAGACTCCGGCATGTAACCGGCTTTGTCCTGTTTTGTTGTGACAGAGGTAATGACGTCAAAGCCGTGTGTTCTTGCATCACGTTCAGTCAACCCGGTTAATGACATGGTGAATCCGATATATCTTGTAACGGATGATCCCAGAATCCCTGGTAGTGTGTCATATCCGCCTGAAATATTTATGGCGGCACATCTTCCTTCTTTGTTTGCGGAAGAACCGAGCGGAATCCATACGTGGCTTCTTGAGACAAGATGATAATTTTCAATACAATCTCCTGCAGCATAAATATCTTTTATTGAGGTTTGCATACGATGGTTTACCCGTATTGTATTTCCGACACCAAGCTCTATACCTGCTTCTGCTGCAATTTTTGTGTTTGGAATGACTCCTGCGGCAATTATTACCATATCGGTATCTATTATTTTCCCGTTTTGGGTTACAACTTTTTCAGCCCGGTCTTCTCCTACGAGTGCTGTGACTGCATCATCGGTTATGATATTGACTTTATCAGGGCTTGTATTTTGTATATGTGTTCTAATCATATCTGACATGTCGTTATCAAATATAGAAAGTATGTGAGAAGACCTCTCAATTAAATCAACTTGGATATCATTAACAACAAATGCCTCCAGAAGTTCTATACCTATATATCCTCCGCCGATTATTACAGCCTTTTTTGATTGAAGCATTGTGTCTTTTATATTAATTGCGTCCTCAAGCTTTCGCAGTGTAAAAACATTTTTAAGATTTATATTTTTTATGTTTGGTATGTAGGGGCTTGCACCGGTTGTAATTGCAAGTTTGTCATAATCTGCGTAAGAAATTTCTTTTGTTTTTACATCTTCAAGCATGACTTTTTTTTCAGCCGGCATGATTTTAATACATCTTTGCCCGAGATGTATGTGAGCGCCTTTTTCTTCAAACTGCTGCGGAGTTCGCACTATAAGCCGCCTGTAGTTTTCAATCAACCCTTCTATATAAAAAGGCATGCCGCAAGCAGAGTAAGATATCATGTCTTCATCCGTATACATATCTATCCGGCAGTCATAATCCGTTGTTCTTAACAGTTTTGCCATTATTTTGGGACCTGCAGCACCGCCGCCCAGTATTACAACACGTTCTTTCATTCAATGATTGTATAAAGTATTTTTGAACTTTTCATTGCCCGTATGAATATAATCTCATACATTTGGAGGAATATTTGTTAAAAGACCTAAAGATTTTTTTTCAAAAGTCGATATATATAACAGATAAAGGAATTAGAGATGTCAAACAAAAATACAATACTCTTAATACAAAACAATATAAAAACTTTATCAGAACTTATTCAGGAATGCATTAACTGCGGGATTTCCGAACAAGATATTTATTCCGTAACAGAACCGGAGAGCGCAGAGAGATATATGGAAATCGCAGGCATTTCTCACATAATAGTAGATGCCGGACTATACAATGTTGTCGTAGAAGCGGCAGTTGAAAAATTCTCCGAGTATTTCCCCATCACCGTTATTATAACTAACGCTGATGAAACAAACAAAACCCTCAGAATGTTATCTGACAAATCACTCAGGTATCTGAATGATATTTCAAAACTCGGCTTATATCTGAAACCGAGAAATGTAAATATGTATCAGTACATACAACAAGCTATATAACTTTTATTTTATCATCCCTGTTTAGACTGTGCTGTTGAACCCTCAGATTCAACAGCTTTTTTTTATGTTTATACTTCAACGGTCTGTTCGTTGTCTATTTTTTTCCCGACAATTGGTGCAATTTTTTTCAAATCGTTGTACAATCCGCCGAACTGGTCAGGATACAGAGACTGCGCACCGTCGCACAATGCCGTATCAGGGTCATAATGAACTTCTATAATTAATCCGTCACAACCGGCAGCAACCGCAGCTCTTGACATAGGCGCAACTTTGTCTCTTAAACCTGTACCATGGCTCGGGTCAATTATTATCGGAAGGTGGCTGAGTTTTTTAATGACGGGAATTGCGCATAAATCAAGAGTATTTCTTGTTGTTTTTTCAAAAGTTCTGATACCGCGTTCGCACAGTATAATTTGTCTGTTTCCGCCTGACATTACATATTCTGCTGCCATAAGAAGTTCTTCAAAAGTAGCGGAGAGTCCGCGTTTTATAATAACGGGTTTATTGATATATCCGAGTTCACGCAGCAGATTGAAATTCTGCATATTTCGTGCACCGACCTGCAAAATATCTACGTATTTTATAAACATCGGTATTTGTGAAATTTCCATAACCTCCGATGTAACAGCCATACCGTATTTGTCGGCAACATCTCGGATTATTTTTAAGCCTTCTTCGCCTAATCCCTGAAAAGCATAAGGTGAAGTTCTCGGTTTAAAAGCACCGCCTCTTAATATTTTTACACCTTTTTGGCTAAGCTGTTTTGCGGTTTCTTCCATCTGTTCAAGACTTTCTATTGTGCAAGGACCCGCAATAACTCCGCAATATTCTCCGCCGAATTTTACGCCGTTAACCTCGATAACAGTATCCTGCGGTTGAAAAATTCTGCTTGCAAGTTTGTAGCTTGAGGTGATTTTTATAACTTCTTTTACGCCGTCCAAAAGTTCAATGTCTCTCGGATCTATAACTTTGCCTCCGACCGCGCCGATTACAGTATGCAGTTCACCGTGTGAAACGTGCGTGTCGAATCCTTTTTTCTTTATAAACGAAATTACAGTTTGTATCTGTTCATCAGATGCTCCATGGCGCATTATTACCAGCATAGTGTCCCTTTCTAACGTTATTAATGACTATTTTGTAACAAAATAGAAATATATCCCTGAATTTTTATAAATTTTCAAAATTTTTCTATTTATTTTATTTAGTATTTATAATAATGTAAATTATCCCACAAAAATATGTGTTAATTACATGTATTTTGTAGTAAAGTATTAATTACCGTTAACAATAATTAAGATGGGAAATGCCTCAAGAACAAGAACCGACAAAAACGAAATTCGCATAATGAAGGGTATTGAACAGAAAGGCAACATTAGAATAAATTTATAGGAGATTTTATGCTAAATGTTGAAGCCGAAAATACTTAAATTAAAACAGAAATCAATTGAATCGCAAAATGATGTTCATGCTCCGCTTGTTGAAGCATTAGAAAAATTTTACAAAAATCCTATGATGCAGTTCCATATCCCCGGGCACACCGGCGGCAGAGCTGTTTATCCGGAATTTAGAGAACTAATCGGAAGCAAGGCACTTGTTCTTGATACTACAGATGAATTTGACAATTTAGGTACGCTGCACCCTGCAACAGGTCCGATAAAAGAAGCTCAAAAACTGGCAGCAGAGGCTTTTGGCGCACAGAGAACCTTCTTTCTTGTCGGCGGTTCGACCATCGGAAATCTTGCACTCGCAATGGGGCTTACAAAACCCGGTAAGAAGGTTATTGTAAATAGAAACTGCCACCGTTCTATTTTGACCGGCATGATTATTTCAGGTGCAGAGCCTGTCTGGATTGTTCCTGAAAAACTTGAGGACTGGTCTTTGTGGGGTGAAATTGAACCTAAAAATATTGAGAAAGCATTGCGGGAAAATGACGATGTTGCTCTTGTTTGGATAACAAACCCGACTTACGAAGGTGTTGTAAGTGATATAAAATCAATCAGTGCAATTTGTAAAAAATATAATGTACCTCTTATTGTGGATGAAGCACACGGATGTCTCTGGAATTTTAACAAAAATCTTCCGACATCCTCTTTGCATCTCGGTGCTGACGCTGTTATTCATTCTTTGCACAAAACAGGCGGAAGCATGTCCCAGAGTTCAATGCTTCATATTTCAAAAGATTCGATGTTTAATCCGGACGAAGTTGAACGGGCTATTCAGCTTTTACAAACAACCAGTCCGTCTATGCTTTTGATGGCAAGTTTGGATGCGGCACGTGCAAATCTTGAATCAAAACGAGGTAAAAGGCAGTTAAAAAGAGCTATCCAGTATGCTCAATTTATAAGAAAAAAATTGAAAAAAATCGACGGAATAGATTGTCTTGAGCCGACAGAAAATTACAATCTTGATTTGACAAAAATATTTATAAAAATGCAGGGACTTTCAGGGAAACGTCTTGAAAGTATTCTGGAAATCGATTTTGATATTGAAGTCGAAAGCGCAAGTGATGATGGTGTTTTGCTCTTAATAAATATCGGTAATACAAAACATGAAATCCAGTATCTTGTAAATAGTTTAGAGACAATTGCAAAATCGAATTATTCCGATATTTATTACATAGAAAAAAGAAAACACATGCCTATGCTCACGCCGAAAATTATTATGAAACCCCGTGATGCATTTTACAGTGAAAAAGAAACCATTCCGAAAGAAGAAGCTGTGGGCAGAATTTCAGCAGAAGTTATTGCCGAATGTCCTCCGGGAATTTCAATTTTGCTTCCGGGTGAACTTATCACGGAAGCTCATATGCCATATCTCAACGAATATAAATTTATTGAAGTTATAAAATAACTCTTTATTTAATTCAAAACATGCTGTATAATCATGTTTCGGGAATGCGTTGGAGTTAAAAATAAATTTATGAAAGTTGAAAAGGTAACATTAAAAACATTTGTTCTGACAGTTTTGACCGGATGTTCTTTTTTAATTGTTTTGGGCGCTTTGCTCGTTCCGATATTGTGTTATTATCACGTAGGGCTTTCAGATTCGTTTTATGGTTTGTATGACAGAATCTGCCATGCGTCCACAAATCATGCGTTTTTTCTAAAAGGCTACCCGATGCCGATTTGTGCAAGGTGTCTCGGAATTTATTCAGGAATATTTTTGACACTTTTATTATATTTTGAGCAAATAAAAATCGGTCACGGGTTCTATGTATTTTTCGGAGTACTTGGTATAGGTGAATTTTTGCTGGAATATTTTAATTTGTTTTTCCCTCCGTTATACATTAGTATGTTGGCTGGAATGTTTATCGGAATATTTTTAGCGGTCACTTTTTTAAGATTAGAAATCAAATTGAAAAAAGGTTACTAAATTGTGTCAAAAGTATTAAAATTCTGTAACATAAATCATGCTAATTTTGAAGAAAGAACTCAATTATTTAAAAAACAATATTACTTATTTAGTATGAATATTTTAAAAAATATAGCAAAAGGAGAAAAAAAATGATATAATATAAAAACAGAGAATAAATAAGTGTTCTGTTTACCCTTAATATAAAAAACAGAAAAATATGTAACAAAATTGTTAATAATAGGTATAAAAAAGTCAATTAATAAATTCAACATTTTTTAATTAATTTAGTAGGGAAAAAATTAGAAAGTGTGTGAATTAATGTCGGAGGAAAGACATGACAATTAGTGTGAACTCAAGAAAGAAACAAGCAAAAAAATCATTTGACGAATTATTAAATGATTTACGTACCAGCAATTCTGAAAAAGTCAGATACAATGCTGCCCGTGTTCTCGGAGAAATCGGTGATTCACAGGCAGTTGAACCGCTTATTGACGTATTGAAAAATGACAAAAACGGTTCCGTACGTCTTTATGCAGCCCGTGCACTTGGTGAACTTGGCGACACCAGTGCAACAATGCCTCTTATTGAATCATTAAGAGAAGACCGAAACGTTGATGTACGTGTCCGTGCAGCCCGTGCACTCGGTCGTTTAGGCGGGAAAGAAGTTGTAGAACCGCTGGTTGAAGCATTAAATGACGAAAATCCCCAGGTTTGTATTACTGCAACAGATGCTCTTATTGAAATTGGAGATGTTGCTACTGACGCACTTATGGAATCACTTACTCACGAAAAAGTTAACGTAAGATGCGATGCAACAAGAGCACTCGGAGAAATCGGAAATCCGAAAGCAGTTGATAAAATTATTACAATGCTTAAAGATGAATGGGTTAACGTCAGAATTTACGCAGTAACTTCACTCGGAAAATTGAATGACAAAAAAGCAGTTCCTGCTTTGATTGAAGTTATGCAAAATACTAAAGAAAATGATTTAGTAAGAGCCGGTGCAGCCGCTGCTCTCGGTGTTCTTCGCGACCAGAGAGCTTTGATGCCGTTGAGAGAACTCATTATGGCAGCAGACGAGCTCGGCGAACTTGAAGACACAGCTCTTAAATCATTCAAGAAAATTATGGCAGCTAACTGGCAGGCAATCCCGGGAGCAAGCGCTCAGAAAAAACCGGTTAATGCTTAATTTTTAAACCAAACCAGAAATTAAAAGCCCTCAATATTGAGGGCTTTTTTAGTCTAATCTATTTTCGTTTGTAAAACAATACACCGTATTTATCTATGCTGTTTTTCATTTCGATGTGCGTAAGATTTTTATAATCCGTAACGTCAAATTTGTATGGGGTCGAGAGTTCGTCCAACTCCCAAAGATAGGTTGAAATGGCATCAGGATTGTCAGTCCAGATTGCAAAATCCACATCAGAACCGTTTCTATAATTTCCTTTTGCTCTGGAACCATAAATACAGACTTTTTCAATTTCAGGTTTTGATGTGAAATATTCAAGAAGCTCTTTGATGGTTCTATGAGGCAGACCAAAATTATTCATAAAATCCGGAGAGTCCTTTCTGAAATCTGCAAAGTTCTTCAAAATATTCACCTGAAATTCGTTCTAAAATTTTATCTACTTTGTCCTGATTGTATTCATGCGAGCTTGCATTTCTGTCTTTTGCCATATCAATCCAAATTTGTGCAGAAGGCAAAATTTCAGAGGAAAAAGCGGATTTTATAACATCCCTTGGTGTAAACACTTCTATATCCTTTAAAAAAAGATAGTCTTTTAAAACTTTCCAGCCCAATTCAAAAGTTATCTCAAAACTTTGTATCAAAGCGAGTTTATAAATATCGTCGGTTTTATCTGTAACATATTTTTCGTTTGATTTTTTTAACAGCAAAAAGGCATTATTAAAATTTTCAATACGCTCAGTAAGCCTTGTTCTCGTCATATCAGCTCCATTGAATTTTTTATCATTATATCATTTCTGAATTTTTAAACGCAATTTTTTAAAAAATATTTTTTTATTAATATACAGGTTAGTTAATTTTGGTATTTTATGCATTTATCAGTAAGCAGTTTGAAAACATTGACAGCGCAATTTGTAAAAGCAGCAGGCAAACAGAGCATACTGCAGACAAAACCTGTACAAATTCACGGCATAAATCCGTCTTTAAAATATGAAATATCAGAGAAATATTTTGAGCTGCCAAGATTTTCTTCTGTTGAAATGCAGCAGTCAAGGGTCATGAACAAAATTGCCATAAGACAGATAAAAACACCTGTAAACAGAAAATACGAAAAAGCAACAGCGCAGGATTATAAAAGACTAACTTCTGAAACAATTGAAGATACATATTCACGTGCTGAATGGACAAACCCTAAGGATGGAAAAACATACAATCTAATTAAACAGGGAATGACAGACGACGGAAAGATAAAAGTCAGAATTTTGGATGCAGAAGGTGCTTTTATAAAAGAAGCTGAACTT
The DNA here is from genome assembly GCA_944326475.1 of Candidatus Gastranaerophilales bacterium. Lineage (GTDB taxonomy): Bacteria > Cyanobacteriota > Vampirovibrionia > Gastranaerophilales > Gastranaerophilaceae > CALUPY01. The sequence goes on along the minus strand of CALVEC010000007.1, from coordinate 31,046 downwards.
ACCCCGAAAAATATTATAATATTGGATAACTTTCAGGAGCAGACAAGATTTTTTGACCTTTCGCACGGTGATTTAGTTTCTGTTTATGCAAGAAGATATAATCCATTTGCGAATTATATAAAAATTCAGAAAGATTTAACAAATTTTGACTTACAGGCGGATGTAAACGCTGTTAGAGAAGCAATAAAAAGAGAAGGCAAAGCGGATTACATTTCTTTTTCATATTCTGTCAATGTAAAAGGAATTGTTCCGCATAAAGTAAAAATTTCCCGGCTGCCTGACAGAATGCAGAAACTAATAAAACAAGACAGCTCAAGACTTGACAATATTAAAGATGCAAGAATCCTTTGCAGTGCCGGCAACGCAAAGTCTCAAGAGAGTGCAAAAAATATTACAAATCATTTGCTTGTTTCTCAGGAGCGGGTGGAAGGCGTCGGCTCTCTGTCAAATACCACCGGAAAAATTTCAGGGTTTTCTTCTTCAAGAAACTCGGAACTTACTCAGCATTATGAGTTAGGCGAGTTTGTGCCGAGGATGACTCCGCACGGGTTGAATATAACAGGTCTAAAAGGAACGGATATAGAAATAAATCCGAAACTTCTCGAAGCATACAGGCACAATCCGCTTGTAGGAAAATCAGTTCAAAGAGTAGACAAATTGATTAGATGTATTGATTCTGAAATTAATGAACTGCGAAAAGAATCGTTATTGTTATTCAAACAGAAGAAGAATATATCAGAAGTTTTGAAAGAAAAACAAAAAATCGACAAAAAAATAATGATGTATGAACAAAGGAAGAAAAAATTGCTTGATTTTACAAATCAGCTTTTCAGAATTGGCGGACGTTATGAAATATCCCCTGAAAAAATCACGGGTACTTCTTTTTCGACACCTATACGCAGCGCAAAACTAGCCCTAAACGATATGATGGAAGGCATTTTATAAAAGAGCGTTTTGTTGTATTATCTCAATTTTACTAAATCAGCTTTTCTCATTCTGACGCTTTTCGGTGTAACTTCGACCAGCTCGTCATCTGAGATATATTCAAGACATTCTTCGAGTGACATAATACGCGGTGCCTGCAGCGTTACCATAACATCAGCGGTTGCTGTTCTCATATTCGTGAGTTTTTTTGTCTTGCATACGTTAACTGCTATGTCTTGCGGTCTGTTGCATTCTCCGACTATCATGCCTCTGTAAATTTTTGTTTTTGGAGTAATAAAGAATACTCCTCTGTCTTCAAACTGAGCCAGTGCGTAGGGAACGGCAACCCCTTCCTCAAATGCAATTAAAGAGCCTGTTCTTTGTCTGTTTATGTCTCCGGCGTAATACTGATAGTCATAGAATGTATGGTTCATGATACCTTCGCCGCGGGTCATTCTTATAAATTCACCGCGGAACCCTATTAGTCCTCTTGCCGGAATTATAAATCTCATGTGAGAACGTGTTCCTATTGCTTGCATTTCCTGCATCTCGCCTTTTCTGGAGGCAAGTTTTTCAATACAGCTTCCGGCAAATTCTTCAGGTACATCTATCATCAAGTCCTCAAAAGGTTCAAATAATTCATCACCGATAGTTTTGTAGATAACCTCAGGTTTTGAAACCTGAAACTCATATCCTTCACGTCTCATTGTCTCAATCAGAATACTCAAATGCAGCTCGCCTCTGCCTGAAACTTTAAATACATCCGTGTTTTCAGTGTCTTCAACGCGAAGACTTACATTTTTTTCAAGTTCCTGATAAAGTCTTTTTCTCAATTGTCTTGAGGTGACGAATTTTCCTTCCTGACCTGCGAACGGGCTGTCATTTACAGAAAAATTCATCTGTAGTGTTGGTTCATCAATTTTTATCAAAGGCAGAGCTTTCGGATTTTCTAATGACGCAATGGTCTCACCTATCTGAATATCAGCGAATCCTGCAATACCTACGATATCACCTGCCTGTGCTTCTTTTATTTCAACACGTCCCAAATCTTCAAAGCCATAGAGTTTTACGATTTTACCTTTCTCTATTGTGCCGTCTGATTTCATAAGGTTAACCTGTTCTTGAGAATGAATAGAACCGTTAACTATTCTGCCTATTGCTATTCTGCCGACGTATTCATTGTAGTCCAATGTGGTTACGTGAAATTGCAGGTCTTTGGTGTTGTCGCCAAGAGGCGGTTTTATATTTTCAATTATAGAGTCCAAAAGCGGTATAATATCTTTTGATTCATCTTCAAGTTCTTTTTTTGCATAACCATTTAAGCTGCTTGAATATATGACAGGGAAATCAAGCAGATATTCGTCATCAGTCAATTCCGTAAACAGGTCAAAAACTTTGTTCAAAGCATTATCAGGATCGGCTGCGGGTTTGTCAATTTTGTTTATGACAACAATAACTCTTATTCCCAATTCCAGCGCTTTTGACAGTACGAATCTTGTCTGCGGCATAGGTCCTTCTGCGGCGTCTACGATAAGTAATGCGCCGTCCACCATGCCCAAAACTCGTTCGACTTCTCCGCCAAAATCAGCGTGACCGGGGGTGTCCACGATATTTATTTTGTAATCCTTGTAATGCACTGAAACGTTTTTGGCAAGAATAGTAATCCCTCTTTCTCGTTCAAGGTCGTTACTGTCCAGCACTCGTTCCTGTACCTGTTCATTTTCTCTGAAAACACCGCACTGTTTTAGCATACAATCGACCAGCGTCGTTTTGCCGTGGTCAACGTGTGCGATAATTGCGATATTTCTTAATTTTGTATTTTCCATTGTTATTCCTGTTCAGCTATTTGATTATTATGTACCCTATGTACCAATAATATAACAAAAATAAAAACGGAAAAAATTTTTATTTGCTACGCATTGAATATCAAAAACAGTTCTTTTAAAAATTCATAACCTTTAAGATATGAAGCATAATCCATTTTTTCATCGGAGGAATGCATATTGTAAATATCGGCAAGTCCTATCAAATAAGGTTTGAATACTTTACCGTTCTTATTCGTTTTGTGTGCGTAAATGTGTGTCTCTGCTCCGGCATGGAAGGAGGATACTTCAACCTCAATACCAACTTTTTTACCGGCTTCCAGTCCGATTTTTTGGATTGTTTCATCTCCGGATTTTTCAAACGCTTTCATTTTTGATTTAGCTATAAATTCAGCATTCGCAAGACCGTCATATTTTTTATTAAATTTTTCAACAATAGCTTTAATATCTTCAATCAATTGGTTTTCGTTTGCTTCTTCCGAACTTCTGATAGAGTATTTTGCCACAGCCTTTGTGTTTATGATATTTGTCATTGAATTATCAGCAACATAATCAATATAGCTTTCAGCTTTTATTCCTTCTTGAGAAATTCTTTGAATAACAGCTTCAACTCCGCCGCCGATTACAGAACCTATGTTTATTGATGTAACTGTACCATAGTCATCACGCTTATACTCGCCTTGCGGGATTTCATTTATCAGTTCAGCAATGAGTTTTACGGCATTTAGTCTTGTTTTGTCACCTATATCGATACCGGAATGACCGCCTTTCACTGCGTTAACAATAAGCGTTCCGTTTGTGTAACTTGCGCCTGAAATTTGCACCTGCCCCATTTTGTCAGCGTCCAGAACAAGAACGTATTCTGAATTTATTTTATTAAATTCAACATTATTTATACCGGTCATGGTCTGTTCTTCGTCTTTTGTGAAAACAAGTTCCAGTCCGCCGTGTTTTATGTCGCTTTTTGCTATCTCAAGCGCAAGTTTTATAGCTGCTGCGTCTCCGGTTTTGTCGTCAGAGCCGAGAGTTCTTGTTTTGTCTGTTTCTATAAATTTTCCATCTTCTGAAATTCTGATATTAACGGGAGATGAATCTCCGACTACATCCATGTGCGCAGACAGTAATAACGGTTTTTTTGTGCCGTCTGTCGGTTCTATATACGCCATAACATTGCCAAAAGCGTCTTTGTGTGCATTTACGCCGTTTGTAGTTAAAATTTCCACAATTTTATCAGCAACTTTATCCTCTTTACCTGACGGGGAAGGGATTTCCGCCAGCGTGCAGAATATATCGATTAAGTCGTGTTCTTTTCTTAAACAATTTATATCAGTCATACAAAACTCCTTTTTTAAGTAATACTCAAAAATATGATAAATACTTTAGCAAATTTTGTAAATCACCGGTTTTGATTAAATTGCATCAGAACTAAAGACAGATAATGATAGAAAAAATTTATAATTCAATCGGCTCACGGCTTTTATCAAAGCAAACAGGGCTTAAAATTTCAAAGCTAAAGGCAATATTTAAAAACGGCATTCCAAAAAATGCTGTCTCTATGGATATTGTTGAGATTGAAACGGATTTTGGCACGGGCAAAAAAATTATCTCCTCGTACAGAACAAAAAACGGAAATTTAATAAAAAGAATTACCGAAGACAAAAACAGACGTACAATTGTTGTTAGTGAATACAAAGAAGATTTGTCTTTGGGGGATAAAGTAAAAGAAACTGTAAGAAAAAAATTTTCTGCGGGAGAAGAAACGCAAAATATCAGAGAAAAAATCTCAGTAAAAATACAAAATAACACGAATATAATAAATCGTATAAAATTAGACATAACTAACTACTCAGACGGTAAAACTTTTGAAAAACAGATATATGAACAATTTACAAAGAAAAACAAAGACAGAAAGTATATAGAAACATTTGCGCTTAAGGATGAAAACGGAAAGTTTATATCAAAAAACATATATGCAAATGCCGGAAACGTAGAAGAATTGACCAGTGACAATTATCTTTTTATAAGAAATTATGATATTAAAAATTTTATTAAAGAAGTTTTTTTGATTGCAAAAAAAACTCAGGGTATAGAAGATAAAAAAATTAACTTAAAGTTTTTCAATTTTCCGGGGATAAAAGGGGTTGCGTTTTTAAATTGTATAGCCGTTAATTCAAAATTGAACCCTAAAAAATCAAATCTCGTAGAAACAATAAATCATGAAGTCCGGCACCAATATCAGCGTGTACTCAGACAAAAACTCGGTTTTATAAATTTTGTATTAGGGAAAAAACCCAAAAATTCAAATTTGACAAAAAAAGAAATTTATCTTGCCAGAAGATATCATATTGCAAGAATTATTTATGACTCAAATAGCGTATACCGTCAGCAATACTATGACAATTTTCTTGAAGTTGATGCCAGAAAGTACGGCACAATTGCGCTTAAAGATTATGAAAAATCAACGGAATATCTGCAAGCATTATTTCCCAATGCTGTAAAAACCTTTTTCGATTAACCTGCATAGAAAAATCTTGCGTTGCAGCCGCCGGGACCAATTTTTAGTCTCAAAGATTTCATACACTTTGGGCATCTGCCGACATAAGCGGTTCCTTCTTTGTTTTTGTATAAACGCCCGTATACGTTACAGCAAGTGAATATAATACCTACAAAATTTTTAACGGATTTATTTTCATACATATAAATATTATAGTACTTTTTTTCTAATCTGCCAAAACTTGCGGCATATCAACATCCGGCTTTCCTAAAACCCTAACCAATTCTAAAACAGAAGCTTTCATCTGGCATTTTTGGGATGTTCCGCTAAAAAAGTCTGCATAAAAACATCCTTCGCACATACACCCTCTTTTATAACATTCAAGAGCAGTATTAGTCCATCTTCTAACAGCTATTGCCCTTCCCATGTCTCTGCTTCTCAACACTAAGTCCTCCCCGACGATTTGTCTCGCATATTGATTTTATATCAACTTATTAACTACATTACCGGATTTTCAATAAAACTTCCGGTGTCCCCATTTTGTCTTTCAGCTTCCACAGCCGTTTTTGACATCCTTTTTCTTATTATATAATCAAAGATTCTTTTTACAAGCCAATCATGAGTAAATGTTACGAGATGTTTCAAGAGTCTGTATGCCGTTAATACTAACAATTATAGCGTTTTTAAAAACGATAAATACAAATATTATCATGCTTTACATGGTTTTGTTCCCTCAAAACCATGTAATAAAGCATGTTTCCATGCTGTTTTTTGTACATTAAGTTTTGTAAAACTTGTTTCATTAGTCTCGAAAACAGAATTTAACGTAATTTAACATATTTGATATAGAATTAAAAATAGTCTATCTTATTATTAGGTAAAAATGTACTTTGCTGTCAAAAGAGAGGGGAGACTTTGGAAACTAACTATTTTAAGCTGTTTATGGATGATTTAATAAAACTTTGGAACGGCTTAGAACTCGGACAAAAATTCGGTATTGTGGTACTCAGCGCGATAACACTTGTCGTGACCGGATTTTTTATTACAAAATCTCTCGAGCCAAACTGGTCAGTGTTGTACTCAGATTTATCCGAACAGGATTCTATAGCAATTACAGAAAGTCTTAAAAAAAGCGGATATGCTTACAAAGTCAGCAGTGACAAAAAATCTGTGCTTGTTCCTTCTGATAAAATTGACGAATTAAGAATATATGTAGCGGAAAATGACCTGATACAAGATTCTGCACCGGGATTTGAACTTCTTGATGATATGCAGCTCGGGTCTACCGACTTTAAAAATAAATTAACAAAGCAAAGAATCTATCAGGGTGAACTTACCCGCTCCATTGAAAAAATGAACGGTGTAAGAAAAGTCAGAGTGCAGATAGCAGACCCTGAACGTTCTGTTTTTATGGATAAGGATGAATCACCATCTGCATCTGTTATGCTTATACTTGAGCCGGGTTATAAATTAAAAACCTCTCAGGTAAAAGCAATAAAAAATCTTGTTGCATATTCCATACCGAGATTGAAACCGGAAAAAGTCTTTCTGACTGACCAATCAGGCAATAATCTTTCGGATGAAACAGAGAAAAGCTCCAGTGACATTGAAAGTTACAAAACGAACTTTGAAAACCAAACAGCACAAAAAATTCAGGATGTTTTAGATAAAATTGTCGGCAGAGATAATGCTTCCGTACAGGTAAGTGCTGATATTGATTTCAACAGCACGCGTTCTACGATTGAAAGCTATATACCTGTTGAGGGTTCGCAGCAAGGAGTTTTGACATCATCTCAAACCGAGATGGAAAATTACGAAAACCCGAATCCGAACAACCCGGGAGTTACAACCGGAACAAACAATCCTCCTGCTCCTACAACACAGGCCGGACAAAATAAAAATCTGAACTATCAAAAACAAAAAACTGCTACGAATTACAGTGTTTCAAAAGAAGTGAAACAAATAATTTACGCTCCCGGAACGGTAAAAAGAATGACTATTGCCGTTGCTGTAAATAAAATTCTTACAACTCAAGAAAAAGAAGAACTCGAAAAACTTATTATATCTGCAAGCGGTGCTGATTTAAACCGCGGAGATATTATAAATGTTACCAGTCTGCAATTTGCCGCAGTTGATGCAAACAGAGCACAGGAGGCTGCTGTTACAAAAGCTATTGCACAGGAAAAACAACAGGAATTGGTTGTCAACAAAATTGTTCCTATGTTGATAATCCTGATTCTCGGACTTGCGGCACTCTTTGTATTCCGTTCGCTCTTTGGTAAAACTGCTGCAGAAGAAGAATTTGAAGAATACGAAGAAGCTCCGCAGACGATTACAGACAACCTGATTGACAAATTTGAAGTAGAATCGCTGCCTCAAATTGAAGCCCGTTTGAATCCTGAGCTTGACAAACTCAAAACGGATTTGACAGATACGATTATGGCTGATCCGTCAGAAGCAGCCAAAATACTAATTTCTTATATTAAGGACTAAATAAATGACAGGAGAAGTCGCATTTACATACGAAACAATGACCACAAGGCAAAAAGTAGCAGCACTGCTTATTGCATTGGGTCCGACTACGGCATCTGAAATTCTTAAAAATATAAAAGAAGAAGAAATTTTGGAACAGTTGACATTTGATATTGCCAGCTTGAACAAAGTTCCTAATGAAATTCTGAATCAAATACTTGAAGAATTTCACTCTCTTTTTCTGGCGAGCGACTATCTGGCATCAGGCGGTACAAACTATGCGAGAACCCTGTTGGAAAAAGCTTATGGCGCCGAGCAGGCACAGAATATGCTGTCGCGTTTGGTTACGATGTTGACGACCAATCCGTTTCAGTTTTTCAATGAAGCTGATCCTTCTCAGCTTGCGACGTCGTTTCAGAATGAAAACCCGCAGCTTATTGCGCTTATTCTTGCTTATTTAAAACCTGAAAACTCAGCGAAGGTTTTGAACAGCTTGCCGCCGGATGTGCAGGCGCAGGTTGCTTTTAAAATTGCAGATATGAACTCTACAAACCCTGAAATTATTTCAGAAATAGAAAAAATTGTAGAGAGTAAATTTTCTTCTGTTGTTGCGCAAGACTTTTCTAAGGCAGGTGGTGTCGGTTCTCTTGCGAACATCCTTAACCGTTCTGACCGTGCAACCGAGAAAAATGTTCTTGAGTATCTTGAACTCAAAAATCTGGCTCTTGCGGAAGGCGTCAGGGAGCTTATGTTTGTATTTGAAGATATTATCCAGCTCAAAGACAATGCTATTCAGCGTATAATCCGAGAGGTCGACATGAGAGACCTTGCCATTTCTCTCAAAGGTGTAAGAGATGAAATAAAAGAAAAAATTTATTCTAACATGTCTGAACGTGCCCAGACTATGCTAAAAGAAGAACTTGAATATATGGGACCTGTTCGTGCGAAAGAAGTTCAGGAAAAACAAACTAAGATTGTCGGCATTATCCGTGCTCTCGAAGCTGCGGGAGAAATTATTATAACCAGAGATTCTCAAGAGGACGAATACATTGAGTAGAATTGAAAGCAATAAAATAAATTTTGGTAATTCCTTCACCATTAACACGGAAGGGAATCAGGTTTTAAATAAAGAAGTAGTCGAAGCAAAAAAAATAGCGGAAAAAATTGTTGCAGATGCAAAACTTGAAGCACAGGGAATAATTGCACAGGCTCACACTCAGGCAGAAAATCTTATAAAACAGGCACGGCTTGAAGCGGAATCCCAGGCTGAAACCATAACGGAAGCCGCTAAAGAAGACGGTTTTAATGCCGGTTATTCCGAAGGTAAAGAAAAAATAACGACTGAACTTGAAGACAGAATACAGAATGTCGATGAGTTTGCAAAGTGTACATTTGAGTTAAAAAATAAAATTATAAAATCTGCCCATCTTGATATTTTGGATTTAATTACTGATATTGCAAAAAAAGTTTGCAAACAGGAACTCAGCCAGAATCCGAGAATTTTGAGAACACTTGTTGAAGAATCAATAAATCAGCTTAGCGAAAAAGAAGAAATAACAATTATTGCCAATCCTGAAATGATTAACAAACTCTACGCTATTGCTGACGACATGAAAAGCAAAATACACGGGCTTAAAACTATAAAAATCCAGGAGGATTCTTCTGTTTCTGCTGACGGGACTATCATAGAGAGTCTTGATTCAAGAATTGATACAAGAATGAGCGGGCAGATTGAGCAAATCTACCAAAAACTTATAAATGAAATGAACTCCGTGCCGGAAGCCGAACTGGCAAACGAAGTCAATGATATGAATTTGAACAATGATAAATTTAACCAGATATAAAAGAATAATTAATGAAACAAAACCCTCTGTTGAAGTGGGCAAGGTTACGCAAATTATCGGACTTATCATAGAATCTGACGGTCCGAAAGCAAGTATCGGAGACCTTTGCTATATTTATAACGACCTTAATGACAAACCTATGTGGGCTGAAGTTGTTGGGTTTAAGACGAAAAAACTTCTTCTTATGCCGCTGGGGTCAATGGATGGTTTGCGCCCCGGCGCTATTGTGACAAATACTGGTGCACCTATGCAGATAAAAGTCGGTCCGCAGCTTATAGGACGTGTTTTGGATGGACTCGGGCAGCCTATTGATACTCTCGGCGATGTTAACACGGAAACTACATATTCGACACACGCTGAAATAATAAATCCTCTTAACAGACAACTTATAAGAACGCCCCTGTCTCTCGGAATCAGAGCCATAGACGGATTTATAACCGCAGGTAAAGGTCAAAGGCTGGGTGTTTTTGCCGGTTCAGGTGTCGGAAAAAGTACAACGCTTGCTATGATGGCAAAAAACACGAACGCCGACCTGAATGTTATTGCCTTGATTGGAGAACGCGGCAGAGAGGTCAGGGAGTTTATTGAAAGTACGCTTGGACCTGAGGGAATGAAGCGCTCAATTGTCGTTGTTGCTACCTCAGAGCAGCCGTCTCTTGTAAAAATTAAAGCAGGCTTTGTTGCAACAGCAATTGCCGAATATTTCAGAGATCAGGGAAAAGATGTGCTTTTTATGCTTGACAGTGTTACCCGTATTGCAATGGCACAGCGGGAAGTCGGGCTTGCAGTCGGCGAACCTCCGGCAACAAGAGGATATACTCCGTCTGTGTTTGCACTTATGCCAAAACTTCTGGAGCGTGCCGGAAGTAACGAATATGGCACAATCACCGGATTATACACAGTACTTGTTGAAGGTGATGACTTTAACGAACCTATTTCAGATACGGCAAGAAGTATCTTAGACGGTCACATTATGCTCTCCAGAGACCTTGCCCATAAAAACCATTATCCGGCGGTTGATGTGCTTGAAAGCATTAGCCGTGTAATGAAGGAAGTTACCACAAAAGAACACATCAAGGCAGCCGGAAAAATAAGAAACCTTCTTGCGGCATATAAAAAGAATGAAGATTTAATTAATATTGGTGCTTATGTGAACGGAAGCGATCCGGTGACGGACAAAGCCATAAAATATATGGATGAAATCAATGCATTCTTGCAGCAGTCTATTGATGAAAAAACTGCCTATGATGAAACCGTTGATAAACTTATATCTATTGCGGAAAAAGTCTGATTATCTGGTGTAAACACGAGCAAGACGAACTTTCAGAGCGCAGGTAAGTTCATAATTTATAGTGCCTAAAATATTTGCCCATTCGTCTACGGAAATAAATTCAGCCCCGTCCTGTCCCAGTAAAGTTATAATATCTCCATCGTTTACATCGCAGCCTGAAACATCGAACATCATTTGATCCATGGTGATATTTCCGATTTGTTTAACCTTTCTGCCGTTGATGATACCGTAAATTTTATTTGAAAGTTTTCTTGAAACGCCGTCCGCATAGCCTATAGGAATAGTTGCAATTTTTGTTGGCGCGGGTGTAATAAATGTATGTGAATAACTGACGCCTTCGTCTTTTTCGGCATTGTGTATATTTGTAATTCTTCCTCTCAAAGATATTGCCTGGTGTAAAACCGGCGGTACAACTCCTTTCGGCAAATCAGGCTGGAGTCCGTAAATGCCAATGCCGACACGAGCCATATTGTAGTCCATATAGTTGTAAGAAATAACCGCAGCTGTATTGCAGCAATGAATTAAAAGTCCTTTTGTGTCAACATTGTCCACTACGCTTCTGAATTTTTTATACTGTTCTTTCGTTCTGTCTTCTTCTTCTGCACTTGCAAAATGAGTAAATATTCCCTCAAGCTCAATAAAATCACAATTCTGTATTTTTTTGATGTATTCGACAGCCCTGTCCGGTCGGACTCCTATCCGGTTCATGCCCGTATCTATTTTTACGTGAACTTTGGGTTTAATTTTTGTTTTTTCATAAGAAAGTCTGCAAGCCTCAATGTGTTCGTCAGAAAAGACAGATATGGAAATATTGTTGGTCGCTGCCCAATCCACAGCCCACACTGGTACTGCGCCGAGTACAAGAATCGGTGCTTCAATTTTTGCTTCTCTTAACTGCATGCCTTCATCAATTGATGCAACTCCGAGAAAATCGACGCCTGACGCCAGAAGAATCGGCGCAATCATAACCGCGCCATGCCCGTACGCATCAGCCTTTACGACCGCAAAAAGTTTTGCGCCGGGATTCAAATATTTTTTAAATTCCAGAATATTTTTTTCAATACTGTCAAGATTTATCTCAACCCACGCGTCACGGCGGGTATTTAAATACGAAGCACGATTGAACTGCATTTTGTTTTTTTCCTTTTTGATTTATGCTATTACATTTTATATCAAAAGAACAATTTAGTGTTATGATTTGGAATTTTCAAAAAATTGTAGTAATATACTTATATGGATAAAATTAGCAGAGAAAATGATATAAAAACGGAGTTAATTAAAAAAATCGAAGCTGAACCTGAAAATCAGGAAAACTATATTGAGCTTGGAAAGTTTTACATACTCCACAAATTGTATAAAGAAGCACTGGAGGTTTACGAAAAACTTCTCAAAATTAACCCGAATGAAGTTCAGGCGCTTATTAATGCAGGAAGTTTGTATTTTTACTTTCAGGATATAAACAAATCTATAAACTACTATACACGTGCTTCCGAGCTTGAAACGGAAAATTTTTCAATACATTTAAATCTCGGAAATGCTTACGCTGAGCTTGGAAACTTCACACTCGCTATGCAGAATTATGTAAAAGCACTCGAGATAAATCCTGATAGTGCGCAATTGTATAATGCAATCGGACTTTTGTATCAGGATAACAAGGACTATATTTCAGCTAATATCTATTATGATAAAGCTATTGCATTGAACCCGAATGATCCTGAAAATTATATCAGCAAAGCAAGCGTGCTTATGAGTATGCATCTTTACACTGATGCAATAACCGCGCTGAAAAAAGCAATGAAAGCTGATCCGGGCAATTCAAAAGCTTGTCTTTGTATTGCAAACTCATATTCGTCGATAAGGGATTTTGCAAATGCTGAAAAGTATTTTAATAAATGTTATGAGTTAGATCCGAAATTCTATCAGGTCTATGTATGCCACGGCATAAGCTACTCTGATGCCGGAAATATTGAAATGGCAATTAAAAAATATGAAGAAGCCATTTCTGTTAATCCTGATATGCCTAATGCATATTTATTGATTGCAAACATTTATGTTGAACAGTCAAAATTAAAAGAAGCTGTTGAGCTTTACGAAAAGGCAGCAGCTCTCAAACCTGATGACGCCAAGACATACACTTTCATCGGCAACACATATTTCATGATGGACAATCTTGAAAAAGCAATTCAGACTTACAGAAAAGCTATAAACATAGATACAAAAAATCAGGAAAACAAACTTGTCTATCTTGATATGGTGCAGGATTACATAAAAAGAAAAGAAGAAAAAGCAAAAACAAAAGCTAAAAAATAAACAGCCGGAGCTAAAAAATTGTCAAACTACACCAACAATACCTACCACTACAATCCGGCGCCGCTGGAGAGAATTATAGCCATGCTTACATATCTTAACTGCTGGATAGGTTTTATATGGCTGATTATTGCTGCGCTTTTGAAAAAAGAAATAAAACCTTTTATGAGGTATCATATATTTCAGTCCATATTTATTGCGTTTGCACTGTTTATTATACAGATGGGTTTAAATTTACTTGTCAGCGTTATTGATTTTATCCCTGTAATAAACAAAATAGTGAACATTATTTTAAATTTTTTCACAACCGGTTTGCAAATATTTTTCGGTTATTCGGTAATTCAGGCGTTCATACTGTTAATTTTGGTGTATCTTGCGATTGGGGCTGTTTTGGGCAAGTATTCTTACCTGCCGGTTGTTTCTGATATAATTAAACAGAACGTAAGATAGTGAGGAAGTAATCTAAATGAAGTTTGATACAATTCTGGTTCAAGGGGCGCATAAAGCAAAAAATAACAGACATTGCATCCCGGTACCTATCTATCAGACCACGGCGTTTGACTTTGACAGCGTTCAGTATGCTGCGGATTTATTCGACTTGAAAACGGAAGGTGATATTTATACACGTATTTCAAATCCGACGACTCAGGTGCTTGAAGAAAGAATTGCAATGCTTGAGGGCGGTGTCGGTGCGCTTGCTGTTTCTTCCGGGCAGTCTGCAGCTCTTATTACCGTATTAAATATTGCTCAAGCCGGAGATGAAGTGGTTGCGTCTTCTACATTGTATGGCGGAACTTTCAATCTGCTGGGCAGTACACTCGATAAGCTCGGAATTAGAACTATTTTTGTTGAATCGGAAGATTCTGAAGATTATCAAAAAGCAATTACGGAAAAAACAAAATGTATTTTTACGGAAACAATAGGCAACCCAAAACTTAATGTTTCCGACATTGAAGCCCTTGCTAACGTTGCACATGCAAACGGTATTCCTTTAATTGTAGATAATACCGTGCCCTCCCCGTATTTGTTCAGACCTTTTGAGTTTGGGGCGGACATTGTTATGCACTCTACAACAAAATATATCTCCGGACACGGAAATGCGATGGGCGGAATTATTGTGGATTCCGGAAAATTTGATTGGGAAAAGTCCGGAAAATTTGCCTGCCTCACGGAGCCTGACGAAAGTTATCACGGTACGATTTACACAAAAGATTTCGGTGCTGCTGCATATATTGTAAAAGCAAGAGCCCAGCTTTTAAGAGATTTGGGTACGTGTATGAGTCCGTTTAACGCTTATTTAACACTTATAGGTCTTGAAACACTCCATTTGAGAATGCAAAGACACTGTGATTCCGCTTTAAAAATTTCAAAATTTTTACAGACTCATCCGGCAATTTCATGGGTGAATTATCCCGGTCTTGAATCCAATAAATACTATCCGCTTGTTAAAAAATACATGCCCAAGGGTGCTTCTTCCATAGTAAGTTTTGGATTAAAAGGCGGAAAAGAAGCGGGTGTAAAATTTATTGAAAAGGCAAAATTGCTTATACACGCTACGAATATAGGTGATTCCAGAAGCATAATTACCTACCCTGCACTTACAACCCACAGGCAGATGAACTCGGAACAGTTGGAAGCATGCGGTATTTCTGATAATTTTATGCGTCTTTCTGTCGGGCTTGAGGATACAGACGATATTATTGAAGATTTGAAACAATCATTAGAATAGAGAGGGAAATATGACAAACTACGTTGAAGAAAAAATAAGGGATATAAAAGATTTTCCCAAAGAAGGAATAGTTTTTCGTGATATTACAACTGCAATAAAAGATGCAAAAGCGCTTAAACTTATCATAGATTTTTTAACTACTCAATTTGAAAACAAAAATATAGACTACGTTGTAGGTATTGAATCGAGAGGATTTATTTTTGGGTCGGCGCTTGCATATAATCTCGGCGCAGGACTCGTTTTAATCAGAAAACCCGGAAAGCTTCCGGCAAAGACTATTTCTCAGGAATATACCCTTGAATACGGTACAGACAGAATAGAAATGCACGCAGATGCAGTAGAGTCCGGAAAAAATGTTTTGATAATCGATGACCTTCTTGCTACAGGCGGGACGGTGGATGCGAGCATTAAACTGCTTAAACAAACAGGTGCAAATATAATCGGAGCAGCTTTTGTCATAGAACTTACCGACTTAAAAGGCAGAGAGAGACTGCCTCAGGATATAGAAGTTGTTTCGATGATTAAATATTAGACGTATATTTAGGCTTGCAAATAGACGAACTAACGAAAACATGATAAAATTTAATAAAAAATTGAATGAATGGAGTAAATAAATGGCAAGAATAGTCAGACCAACTTGGGCAATCAGATGTGTACAATCAAGCTGCAGAGAACTTTTTGAAGTTGCAATTCTCGAGGACGGCAAGCAGCAGGAAGTAATCTGCCCAAAATGCGGTGAACACTACCTGTACCCGGTTGTTAATGAAGAAGATGACAACTACGCCCAGTAAAATGCCTGAATTTTACGGCACGGATAAAAGATACAATCAGTTTAGCGCATATTTAAAAAATAAATTCGGTCAAAAGGTTTATAAAATAACTCTTGATGCCGGTTTTAGCTGCCCTAACAGAGACGGTACAATTTCTACGGGCGGCTGTATTTTCTGTGATGACGGCGGTAGTTTTTCACGTGCACACTCGAATTTACTCCCGGTAGAAGAACAGGTTAAAGCCGGCGTAGCCAGCCTGTCTGAAAAATTTAAAGCCAAAAAATTTATGTCATATTTTCAGGCGTATACCAACACCTACAAACCTGTTCAGGAGCTTGAAAAAATTTACGGTTCGGCGTTGAACCATCCTGACATAGTTGGTATTTCTATCGGAACACGTCCTGATTGTGTAGACAGTGATAAGCTGAATCTTATTGCTTCTTATACAAAAGATTATGAAACATGGATTGAATACGGACTTCAATCTGTCCATGACAGGACTCTGAAATATATTAACCGCGGACATGATTTTAAAACCTTTGCCCGGACTTGCGACGAAACAATGAAACGCGGTATAAAAGTCTGTGCTCACGTAATTCTGGGACTTCCGGGTGAATCAAGAGACGACATGCTTGAGACAGCAAAAACACTCGCAGAAATGGGTGTCGACGGCGTAAAAATCCATGACCTATGCATTATGAAAAATACAAAACTTGCTCAAATATATAAAGAACAAGAGATAAAACTCCTTGAAGAAGATGAATATGTTTCGCTTGTATGCGATTTTCTTGAGGTTTTACCGGTTGGAACGACAATTCACAGACTTGCCGGAAACGGCTTGCAAGCTTTAAAAATAGCTCCGCTATGGCTGAACAAAAAATTTGAAGTACTGAACAAAATTGACAGAGAGCTTTTAACCAGAAATTCCTGGCAGGGTAAATTCTATAAAGTCTCTTGACGTACGGCGTGTGATTCAGTACAGCTTGTCGTAAAAGCCGTTATGTTATAGATATCTGCGTCAATAAACGTCTGAATCATTGCTTTTAAAGTGCTTCCTGTTGTCAAAATATCGTCTATTATGAGCAAATTTTCTCCGTCATAAGAAGATTTGTCAACTTTAAAGGCATCTTTTAAATTTGCTTCGCGTTCTTTTATACTCAAGCGGTATTGTGGTTTTGTTTCTTTAATACGGTGAATTAGGTTATCGTTTATCGTATAACCGGTGAATTTTGCAAATTCTTCCGCCACGAGCGCCATGTGATTATATTTTCTGTCTTTCAGCCGCTTTTTGTGCAGCGGAACCGGAACAATAACAAATTTTTCTTCGGAAACAGGCAGTGTTTGCCAGAAGTCATACATTATTTTTGCCTGAAAATGTGCAAGCTCGGTTTGATTATGGTATTTGATTCCTCTTATTAACTTCTGTAAATTTTTTGCATAAACCGATGCGCTGTAAACTTGTTTATTTAAAATTTTCATTACCGGATAAGGAGGCAAAAAATCAATTGTGTCATAGCATTTCTTGCACATCTTTTTATTTTCGCGGGATGAACGGCAAAAGTAACACCGTTTTTTGTAAATAAAATCCAGCAAATAGGATAATTGTTTTAAAATTCTGAGCATATAATAATTATAGTATGAATTTAGCTTACATGCTAAAATATAAGCCATAGTAAAAAACAGAAAGAGAGTTTATGAACGTAATTATAATGATTCTTTTGATAAGTTTTCTTATCCTTATTCATGAAATGGGTCACTTCATTGCAGCAAAAGCTTTTAAAATTAAGGTAGACAAGTTTGGTTTCGGTTTGCCGTTCGGACCGGTTTTGTTCAGAAAACAAATCGGAGAGACTGAATTTTTAATACATGCACTTCTTTTAGGCGGTTATGTGAGCTTTCCTGACGACGATGTAAACTCTGAATTGCCGGAAGACTCTCCGGAACGCTTTCAAAATAAACCTATTTATCAAAAAGCTGTTGTTGTTTCAGCCGGTGTAATAGCTAACGTTATTTGTGCAGTATTTCTTGTAATGTTGACTGCAATGATATGGCACAAACTTCCGGCAGGAAAATATGATATTGAAATTGCAAAAATCATTGCCCCAAAAGAAGCTGCCGTACACAAATCAGGACTCCAAACTAATGATAAAATCTATAAAATAAACGGCTCTTTGATTACACTACCTTATCAGGTGAACAAATATGCAGCTTTAAGCAAAAAATATGACGGAAAAATTTCCGCGGAGACTTATGCGAAAAGCGTTAAGGAGCTTCAAACTCTTAATAAAAACATAAAATCGATAGATGAACCGTTAAAAAAAGGGGAAAAAATTGTATTGTTTATGCCGGAAGACGAACCTGCACTTCACCTTTCACAGGATGTATTGATGGGACTCGGACAGTATAAGGAAAAACAGTTGTCTCTTAGTGACAAGCAGACAAAACTCAGAGATTCGATTCAGGGTAAAAAAATGTACATATCAGATGGCGAAACAACGCTGAATGACGTTGCTTACGCTCTGTCTGATACAAAAAGACCAATGAATTTTACTGTAATCAGAGACGGAAAGGAAGTTAATCTTAAACCCATATATTCTGATGAAAACGGAACTATCGGTATACAACAGAAAATAACGGAAGTTCTTATTCCGACAAACACTCCCGGTCAAATTATAAAAGTATCTTCGCAATACGTTTGGACAAACACAGAACTTATGGTTATAGGGCTTGTAAAACTGTTTACAGGTCAGATTCCAATGCAAGACTTGCACGGAATTGTTGCAATTACAAAACTCGGCGGTGATGTTATAGAAAATCAGGGATTGTTTAAAGGTCTTTTGCTTACTGCTATAATCAGTATAAACCTTGCTATTATAAACCTTTTGCCCATACCTGCTCTTGACGGCGGGCACCTTCTCTTTCTTACCATTGAAAAAATAAAAGGCAGACCGCTCGATGAAAAAACTATTGAAAAAATAGGCAATATCGGCTTTAGTTTCTTGTTGATACTAATGTTTTTGATAATATTTAATGACATTTTTGCCTTAATTACCAAAAAGATTTAATAATATATCAGGTGGGATATGCAAAGAATAACGTATCTTCAAAGCAATGTAAAAGAAAACAGGTTAATCCGCTGGATGGACAACAGTTTTCCGCTGAAATTTTATGTAGCACCGTTCAGGTGGTACAAAGCCCAGAACGAAGGTTATAAATATCAGGCGCTCGTAAAACGTGCTCTTGATGCTTGGGAAAGGGCAAGCAACGGTAAAATCAGATTTTCTATGGTCAATACACTTCTTGAATCACAGGTAAATCTGGATTGGAAACGAATAGACAGACAGGCTCTCGGACACTGCTATTTTAATTTTGACAATGCAGGAAGGCTATACTCTGCAGAAGTACAAATAGGTCTTTCTGATGGAATAATACATGCTCAATATCAGGATGAAAACGAGGTATATCACACAATATTGCATGAAATAGGTCATGCTCTCGGACTCGGACACAGTCCGTTTACGTCAGACATTATGTATACACCTCACAGATACGGAGTTGTAAATCTGTCTGAAAATGACAAACGTTCTATACAGTGGCTTTACCGTCTTCCTTATGCAAGCACCGTTGATGAGATTGGCAAACGCTACGGAATCAGCTCAAACAATATCGATGATATAATCTTGCAGCTTGCACAAAGGAATGGTCCGTCTGAGTTTGAGAATGTAAAAAATTCTATAAAAATGCCTCAAAAAGACCTGCTTGAAGAACAGCAAAATATTGCCGAGCTGAAAAAATATAACATTGGTCTTCAAAATATTCAGGTTTCTTCTGATGTTCAGGAATATCTTAAAAAGAATTTATCGATGAAAAATCAGAAAAAACCGCCTAAAAAGCATTAGCTCCGAGCATTCTCTTAAGCTCATCCGGTCTGCTGGATTTTGAAAGCGCATCTTCTGCTGTAACAAGCCCTCTGCGGTATAAATCTGCCAGAGCGCTTTCCAGAGTCTGCATACCGTACTGTGCACCGGTTTGAATCATAGAGTACATCTGAGCGGTTTTTCCTTCTCTGATAAGGTTCGCAACGGCACCGTTTACGACAAGAACCTCCTGTGCCATTACACGACCTTTCTTGTTGCCTTCACGGTCTGTTTTTTGGAGCAGGGTTTGTGAAAATACTGCAACTAAGCTGTTTGAGAGCTGAATACGAATCTGCTGCTGCTGAGCTTCGGGGAATACGTCGACAATACGGTCAACTGTCTGGCTGGCAGAAGACGTGTGGAGTGTACCCATAACAAGGTGACCTGTTTCTGCTGCTGTGATTGCAAGCGAAATAGTTTCAAGGTCACGAAGCTCACCTACCAGAATGATATCAGGATCTTCTCTTAACGCAGCTCTTAGAGCATTTGAGAAAGAACGAGTGTCCTGTCCGAGTTCTCTCTGGTGCACAACACTTTTTTTAGACTTATGCAAAAACTCAATCGGGTCTTCGATAGTAAGAATATGTTCATTTCTGTTTTCGTTGATATAATCAATCATTGAAGCGAGGGTTGTAGATTTACCGCTTCCGGTAGGACCCGTTACGAGAATCAAGCCTCTGGGTTTTTCAGTAATTTTTCTGACGATTTCCGGCAGCCCGAGAGTTTCAAAAGACGGAACTTCCGTGTTTATAGTTCTGAATGCGGCAGCAAAATTACCGCGGTTTTTGTATATATTAACCCTGAAACGCCCGATACCGTGGATACCGTAACTCATATCCAGTTCCCAGTCCTGTTCGAGCCTTCTTCTCTGTTCATTGTTTAAAATCGGAAATACAAGCGTTTCAACGTTGTCTGATGTTAACGGAGGAAGGCTTGTTCTTATTAATTGACCGTCTATACGAAAAACAGGCGGCAAATTCGATGAAATATGAATGTCGCTTGCGCCTTTTGATACAGCTTCTTCTAGCAATTCCTCTATTAACATTCCGTTCTCCTTTTAATTATAATTTATTTAATGTACAATATATATTACAATCCGGTTTGGATGTTGTCAAAGTACATCTGGAGGAGTTTTTGAAGTGAATAAGATTAAGTTGAACAATTTTGAAATAGGCGGCGATAAATTAACAATTCTTGCCGGTCCCTGCGTCATAGAAAGCAGAGAAATTCTTTTTACTACGGCAGAAAAATTGAAAATAATTACAGAGAAACTTGGCATAAATTTTATTTTTAAATCGTCGTTTGATAAAGCTAACAGAAGTTCGATAAAATCTTTTAGAGGTCCGGGAATCGAGAAAGGACTTGCGCTTTTGGATGAAGTGAAAAAAGAGTTTAATGTTCCGATTGTAACTGATATTCACGAACCCTCACAGGCGGTAATTGCGGCGAAGACAGCCGATATTCTGCAAATACCGGCATTTCTTTGCCGGCAGACGGATTTGCTTGTAGCAGCAGCAAAAACGGGAAAAATTGTTAATATTAAAAAGGGGCAGTTCCTTGCTCCTGCACAAATGGCACCTCTTGCGAAAAAAGTTGAAGAAGCGGGAAACCATAATATTCTGTTGACAGACAGAGGAGTAAGCTTTGGCTACAATAACCTTGTGGTGGATATGAGAGCTATTCCTATTATGCAGGAAACCGGATATCCCGTAGTTTTTGATGCAACCCACAGTGTCCAGCTTCCGGGCGGCGCCGGTGAATGTTCCGGCGGAGAACGCAAATATGTCTCAACACTGGCAAAAGCGGCAATAGCGGCAGGTGCCGACGCACTGTTTTTTGAAGTTCATCCTGACCCGGAAAAAGCACTTTGCGACGGACCAAATATGCTTTTCTTAGACAAAGCCGAAGAACTTTTCAAAACATGCAATGATATTTTCAAGCTCGTTCGCAATGCATGATTAAGCTATGTAAAGTACAATACTGACCTTTCTTTCCTTTTCATTTCTTTTGATTTACTATCTTGTTGATAATTGTTAGAAAGGGAAGTAAAAAAATGGCTTCAAAAAGATTCTTATTCACATCCGAATCTGTAACTGAAGGTCACCCTGACAAAGTTTGTGACCAGATTTCAGATGCTATTCTGGATGAATTTTTAACAAAAGACCGTAATTCCAGAGTTGCCGCAGAAACTACGGTCACAACAGGTATGGCTCTTGTATGCGGAGAAATTACCTCCGATTGTTATGTAGATATCCCCTCAATCGTTAGAAATACTATTAAAAATATAGGATATAACGGCAAAGAAGGCGGCGGATTTGATTACAAAACCTGCGCTGTATTAACGTCTATTGATGAACAGTCTACAGACATTGCAGGCGGTGTAAACAAAGCGCTCGAATCCAGAAATAACAATGCTGACACATCTGCACAAGAAACAGAAAATGTCGGCGCAGGCGACCAGGGTATTATGTTTGGTTACGCTTGCGACGAAACTCCTGAGCTAATGCCTTTGCCTATCAGTCTTGCACACAAACTGGCATACAGACTCGCACAGGTCAGAAAAAACGGCTCTTTAGGCTATCTCAGACCCGACGGAAAATCGCAGGTTACTGTTGAATATATAGACGGAAAGCCTTCAAGAATCGACACAATCGTTCTTTCTACACAGCATGACCCTGAAATAAACGGTGTTTCAGACAACAAAGAGGTTCAAGACATAATCAGAGAAGACTTAATCGAAAAAGTTATAAAACCTGTATTTGAAGATTGCAATATTAAGCCTGATGAAAAAACAAAATACCTTATCAACCCGTCAGGAAGATTTGTAATCGGCGGACCTCAAGGTGATGCCGGTCTTACGGGAAGAAAAATTATTGTTGATACATACGGCGGTTATTCAAGACACGGCGGCGGTGCTTTCTCCGGCAAAGACCCCACAAAAGTTGACCGCTCGGCTGCTTATGCGACAAGATATGTTGCAAAAAATATTGTAGCAGCAGGATTGGCATCAAAATGTGAAGTAGAACTCGGCTATGCTATAGGTGTTGCTGAGCCTGTTTCAGTTATGGTTGATACATTCGGAACAGGAAAAATCTCTGATGACGAAATAGCGGAATTAATCAAAAAGAACTTTGATTTGAGACCGGCTGCTATTATAAATCAGTTTGATTTGAGAGGACTTCCGGCAAAAAATGGCGGCAAATTCTATCAGAAACTTGCTGCATACGGACATATGGGACGTACTGATATTTATGTGCCCTGGGAGCAAACGGATAAAGCCGCTCTTTTAAAAGAACAGGCAGCTTCTAATTGCTGCTCTTGTTAACTGTTTTTATACATCTCGAAGCCCTTCTGTCTTAACAGAAGGGCTTTTTATTATTGAATATTTCCAACTAAAGTATGAAAAAAATCCAACTAAATAAGAATGGTCATGAGAGGAAAAAGAGATAGAATGACAATATAAGGGATGGAAAGAAATCCTGAAAAACAAATATAAACCCAACTCCCTCTCCTGGGGGAACGGATTTACGGACGGACGACACGACAGAAGGGAGTTAGTCCGGGTAGCGAACAGATTGAGCCGGCTTGTGCAAAGCACAAAAGGTGAAACTCTGTGAGCGTGAAGTAAATCCAAGACAGAGGGCAGGGGTGAGGGCGTCAATGTCTTTCACTCAGTAACAAAAAGCAAAGGCAACAACCCCGCCGGTATCCGGCAAAATCGCAACTTGAAAAGTGAATAGAAAAACAAAAGACGTATTTTAAAATACAAAAAACTTCTGTCATCCTGAAGCGATAAATCAGGAGCGCAGTGATAATCGTGTGTGTTCAGGATCTTACACGCTTGGCATTTTGCGCTGAACGCAGCGCCGGCAAGATGCTGAACATGGAAATATTAAAGCTGACACAAACGTCTGGCGCTTCAGCATGACAGTAGTAGGTTGGATTTACCAATCCTACAAAAAATATAATGTCATGCTGAACTTGTTTCAGCATCTGTACAAACGCAGAGGGTAGCAATAATCCTAGCGTGACGAAAAAAATACTTTTCAACCAACCTCAAAGATTGTTTTTACAATCAATGCTGGTACAGATCCTGAGACAAGCTCAGGATGACGCGTAAAGTAAAGCAACAAACCCAAAAACAAAAAAAGCAAAAAAGTATCGTAACAATCACAGGAGAATACAGGAATGATAAGCACAAACTATAACCCATCAGTGCTGACAACCCAACGAAACCTTAACCTTGCATCGTTCAGCCTAAACACGGCATTAGAGCGCATGAGCACGGGGTATAAGGTGAATTGTGCTGCCGACGACGCTGCAGGCATGTTTGTTGCCTCAAACCTCAATGCCAACATCCGCGGTCTTAAACAAGCCCAAAAGAATGCCCAAGACGGCATATCCCTCCTAAACACCGCCGAAGGCTCCTTGTCAAACATGACAAACATCCTCAACCGCCTGAGAGACCTTGCAGTCCAGGGCGCAAACGGAGTTTACGATGAGAACTCCTTAGATGCCATGCAAAACGAGGCAGACTCACTCGTTGCCCAACTAAAACAAATTCAGCAGGGCACATTATTCAACGGCAAAAGTATTTTTAATACAAACGCAACTTGGAATCTAACTACCCAAAACGCAGGCACAGCAGCTATCTCCACCCTATGGGGGGGGGGGGGTATACCGGTAATACCGCTAATACCAGTTCTTTAGCCGGTATCAATACCTTAAACTCCACTCCTGACGCAAAAAGCAGCAGCGGCTTTATCCAACAGATTAATCGTATCTCCGAACAAGAAGCCATAGACCAGGGTTATACAGTCATCAAAACCGCCCAAGACCTCGACAACATCCGCAATGACCTCGACGGTAAATACATCCTCATGAACGACATCGACCTGTCATCCTACTCCAACTGGAATCCGATAGGGGAAGTTGATGTGGATGCTGGAACCGGACAGGGTTTCACCGGCGTATTAGACGGAAACGGTTATACAATTTCAAACTTAACAATAAATAGACCTGATGAAGATGGTGCCGGCTTGTTTGTAGGTATTGGCGACCCTAATACAATGACCGGAGGTGAAGTTAAGGATTTGTGTCTTGAAAATGTAAATATAGTAGGTTCTTGCTATGTAGGCGGAATTGCCCCAGTGTTGATGGGTAATATAACAAACTGCTGTGTTATTGGAAATATTTTCAGTAATGGAAATATTGATGGAGCTTCATATTCCGGCGCGCTTGTTGGATATCAAACTTATGGAACAGTATCAAACTCTTATGCAGCGGGGAGGATAGAGGGAAATGGTGTTTTGACCGGTGGTCTTGTTGGCATGAATGCATTTGGTACAATTTCAAACTCTTATACATCGAATGACGTGACTGGGAGCGAAGGTGTCGGTGGTCTTGTTGGTAACAATTATGGTGGAATTATTTCTAATTCTTATGCGACAGGTGTTGTTCTGGGAGTAACATATGTTGGTGGATTAGTTGGAGAAAGTATGGGAGGTGGAAAACTTGAAAATTCAATATGGAATCCAGAAACAACAGGTCAGAATATTGCATATGGTTATGATGATGGTATGGGAGTTTTTACAAATAATAATGGGCTGACAACGTCTCAAATGCAAGACCCCACGAACTGGCAAGGATGGGATGATACGGTTTGGGATTTTTCGACGTATCCGCCAAAATTGAAATGGCAGACCCAATCGTCTACAAACCCAGGCGGTGATTCTGACGCTGATGACCCGAACACACCCGGCGGAGGAGATGTGCCGATTCCTGGAGCCGTACGGCTGCAAATAGGCTCGGATTCTAGTTCGACATCTGCGATCTATGTCGACACCTCATTCGACCTTGGCGCGTTCGATGTGGATTTTTCGTCTGCAGACTCCTGCGCGGCAGCGATTGAGGACATTGACGAGGTATTGTCGCGCATAAATACAAAACGCTCAGAGTTCGGCGCTGTGATTAACCGCTTGTCCTCGATTCTCGAGTCGCAAACCACGACTATCCAGAATTTTACATCGGCAAAATCGACCATAATGGACGCGGATATTGCGAATGAGTCGGCGGATTTTGTGAAGAATCAGATTCTCCAGCAAACCTCCTCCGCGCTCCTCGCGCAATCCCAAAACCTCCACGCGTCAATAGTCCTGTCACTGATAGGGTAGCGCTTCCTTTCCCCGTCATGCCGTTCCCCACCCTACCCCTCTCCCGTCGGAGAGGGGAGCACAGATTACCCCCGCCGACCTTTAGAGTACGGAGTTTTACGTAGGTTTTGTCTGCAGCGCAGTTTTATTATCCGGTTAGTATTTGTTTATATATTCCCGTACAGATCATATTCATCTGCGCAGGTGATCTCTATATTTTCAATATCTCCGGGAATCAATTCTCTATCTGATTCAATATAAACAAGTCCGTCAATTTCCGGAGCATCTCTGTAACTTCTTGCTATAACCGTTTGTTCCTGTGTGACCGCTTCTATCAGGCAAGGTAGTTTTTTACCGATAAATGTTTCGTTTATTTCTTTTGAAATTTTTTGCTGCAGTTGCATTAACTTGTTTTTTCGTTGTTTTTTTACTTTTGCATAAACCTGATGGGGCAGGCTGTAAGCCACTGTATTTCTTTCTTTTGAAAATTCAAAAACACCCATCCTGTCAAAGCGCATTTTTTCAACAAAATTATACAAATCTTCAAAACATTCATCCGTTTCACCCGGATAACCGACAATAAAAGTTGTTCTCAGTGCGACATCCGGAATTTTTGTCCTGATTTTTGATATCAGAGCTTCATAATCCATAACCGGTCTCCGCATTGCTCTGAGGATTTCAGGATGTGAGTGCTGGAGCGGCATATCAATGTATTTAACAACCTTTTCGCATTCAGCAAAAGCATTTATCAATTCATCATCAATCATAGACGGATATGTGTACATTACTCTTATCCAGTCTATTTCTTCGACCTTGTTCAATTCTCTTAAAAGTCTTGCAAGAGACGGCTTGCCGTAAATATCAATGCCGTAGCTTGTTGTGTCTTGTGCAATAAGAACTATTTCCGCAACACCTTTTTCGCCCAGATGTTTTGCTTCCCGAACAATATGCTCGATATCTCTTGAGCGGTATTCTCCGCGAAGCTGCGGTATTATACAATATCCGCATCTGTAGTTGCAGCCGTCAGCAATTTTTATGTAGGAGCTGGAACCTATTGTAATTTGCTGGCGTTCTACATTTTCAGGATAGATATATTGAGGTTTTTCTGCTATCTCATATATAAAATCATTTTCTTTATTGTCTATTTTTTTTACTACATCAACTATTTTTTTTATGTCTGTAGTACCCAGCATTGCAATAGCCTCCGGGATTGCTTCTTTTAATTCTTCTTTGTGTTTTTGGGGAAGACATCCTGTTATTATTACTTTTTTGTTTTCATTAACCATTTGCAGTATGGATTGCACGGATTCTTTTTCCGCGTCGTGAATGAATGAACAGGTGTTAACTATGACAATATCGGCTTTCGATTCGTCTAATGTTACTTCTATTCCTTCCTCAGCAAGCATTCCCAGCATAAGTTCGGAGTCTACAAGATTTTTGGAACATCCGTGATTTATAAGTGCAACTTTTGTCATATTTCTCCTGAAAAGTTAAGATTTGTGCCTGTATTATTTTATATTAAAAAATAAAAAAAATCTTTAGGTCTTCATGTTCAAATTTTTTTGCAAAATATATCCGTCTGATTAACCGTACGGGGTAATAAGATTAATTCGATAATTCAAATATGCTTTCAAGTATGAATGCAATTAAAAAAATTATAATAAGTATAATTATATTTTGTTTTGCCGCTGTGAATATTTCTTATTCTGCCGATTCTTTGATATGGGATTACTCAAATGATACGTTTCTTGAACGTATGAAAAACAACAGCGAGAAAGACAATGCAAAAATTCAGGAAGAATTGGATAATGCGATAAAACAGGGGCTTGATATAGATTTGATACCTGTAAATTTGAAAGATTGTGTTGAAATAGCGCTTGAAAACAGTTCCAGATTAAAAATTAAAAAACATGAGGAAAAAGAAGCAAAATGGATGTATGCAAATGCACTCTCTGAACTGCTTCCGGACTTTTACTACAGATATCAGGTGCAGGATTTGAGAGGTGAATTTCTTGTCGGCGGAATTTTGCCGAGGCGTATCGAAACAAACCCCGTCTACAGCGGTTTCAATATTTCTTATCCGATAATCGGAAACGGCAGTCCGCTTTTTACAATTGCCAGTCAGAAAAAACTTTATCGTGCGGCAGGACACGATTATAATTATTCAAAAGATGAATTGCTGCTGAATACGGCGCTTTGCTATTATTCTCTGTTGGAAGCAAAACTGGGATTTGAGGTTTTACTGGCGAATTTGCGAGACCGGTCGGAACAGCAAAAATTGATGAAAGCGAGATATGAAATAGGTGTAGGCACTAAATATGATGTTTTGCGTGCAGATGCAGAACTTGCCATTGCAAAAAAAGAATTGGTAACACAGCTTAATGCATTGAGACTTCGGCAAGCTGATCTTGCAGATATAATGGGAATAGATATAACGATTCCTCTTTATCCTGTTGAAACAAATGCCCGGGTTCATAAATTGATGGATACAAAATATAATATTGAAGGTCTTTACAATATAGCTTTGAAACTCAGAGAGGATATAAAGTCTAAAGAACTCAATATTCGTTCTTTAAATTTGATAAAAAATCG
Source organism: Candidatus Gastranaerophilales bacterium (assembly GCA_944326475.1). GTDB lineage: Bacteria > Cyanobacteriota > Vampirovibrionia > Gastranaerophilales > Gastranaerophilaceae > CALUPY01. The sequence goes on along the minus strand of CALVEC010000007.1, from coordinate 2,731 downwards.
GAATTACACAATGTTTGCACCTTATGTTACTCTGTCGTATGAAATGGGTCGCGCAGGAACACTGCAAGGCGGAAGTCTGTCTGCTAACTATACTTTAAGCCTTAATGCCGTATGGCCGCTAGGGGAAAAGCTTGGAGTTAAAACACTTACACAAAAGAATGCCGATCTTGAAAAAGTGCGTGCTGCAGAACTTGAATTGAAAGTTTTGAAAAATAACGTTAAAAAAGCTATTTTAAACTCTTTCTATAACTCAAAATCAGCTCTTGAAAAAATAGATGCAGCTGAAAAAGAGGTTGAAGCAGCGGATGAAGGTTTGAACTTTTCTCTCGTCGGATTTGAGGTCGGTACAAACACTTTTATAGATGTTCTTGATTCGCAATCAACAAAAGTTCAGGCAAGACGCGGATATATTTCTTCAGTCATTGAATACAACCGTTCTCAAATTCAGCTTTTGTTTGATACCGGCGCGATTACAGTTAAAAGTCTGCTAAACGGCTATGATGAAAAGTCTTATTTGAGGAAAAAATAAAGCCATGTAGGCTCTTTCTGGTAAAGAAAATCTTGACAAATTAAAATGAGCATATAATATAAGTATAATAAAGGGGCTAAATATGCCCGCTTTAGTGTCACTATTTTGAAAATAAATAGATAAAGAACGAAGATATTACATTACGAAAAGGAGATTAATCTCATGGCACGCGAAAAGTATGAACGTACAAAACCGCACGTTAACATTGGTACAGTAGGCCACGTTGACCACGGTAAAACAACATTGACAGCTGCTATTACAGCTGTTCTGGCTGCAGCAGGACAAGCTCAAGCTAAAAAATTCGATGAAATCGATGCTGCTCCGGAAGAAAAAGCTAGAGGTATTACTATTTCTACAGCTCACGTAGAATACGAAACAAAAGACAGACACTACGCTCACGTTGACTGCCCCGGTCACGCTGACTATGTTAAAAACATGATTACAGGTGCAGCTCAGATGGACGGCGGTATTCTCGTTATCGCAGCTACAGACGGTCCGATGCCTCAAACTCGTGAGCACATTCTTCTTGCTCGTCAGGTTGGTGTACCGAGACTTGTTGTATTCCTTAACAAATGCGATATGGTTGACGATGAAGAATTGCTCGAACTCGTTGAAATGGAAACAAGAGAATTGTTATCTAAATACGAATTTGACGGTGACAATATTCCGATAATCAAAGGTTCTGCTTTGAAAGCATTAGAAGCTGTTCAAGCTAATCCGAGCATTCAAAGAGGTGAAGACAAATGGGTTGACAAAATCTGGGAACTTATGGATGCTGTTGACTCTTACGTTCCGACACCTGAACGTGATCTTGACAAACCGTTCCTTATGCCGGTTGAAGACGTATTCTCTATCACAGGTCGTGGTACTGTTGCTACAGGTCGTGTTGAAAGAGGCAGAGTTAAAGTCGGTCAGGAAGTTGAAATCGTTGGTTTCGGCGAAACTAAAAAAACAACTGTTACCGGTGTTGAAATGTTCAGAAAAATGTTGGACGAAGGTCTTGCCGGTGATAACATCGGTGCTTTGCTCCGTGGTGTTGATAAAACTGAAATTCAGAGAGGTCAGGTATTGGCTGCTCCCGGTTCTATCACTCCGCACACTAAATTCACAGCTAACGTTTACGTTTTGACAAAAGATGAAGGCGGACGTCACACTCCTTTCTTCCCCGGTTACAGACCTCAGTTCTATATCAGAACAACTGACGTTACAGGTTCTATCAAATTCGACGGCGAAATGGTAATGCCTGGTGACAACGTTGTTATGGAAGTTGAACTTATCGCTCCTGTAGCTATCGAAGAAGGTATGAGATTCGCTATCAGAGAAGGCGGACGTACCGTTGGTGCAGGTGTTGTAGATAAAATTATCGCTTAATAATTTTAGATATAACTTTCAAATTTACAAATTCCCAATCTTGAATAAGGTTGGGAATTTGTTTGATTATACTCAAAAGCACCGCGCATTTGCGCGGTGCTTTTATTGTGTTTCATATTGTATTTCATACCTGGTTTCAAATAAAGAAACCTATTTAGCTTATCAAGCTTATTGAGCTTGTTTCTTTTGTTGAGCCTGGTCTTGTTCAAAGCGTTTTTGAGCGTTTTTGACGGCGAGGTCGTAGAGTTCTTTTCTGGTAGCCTGTTTTTCTTCGCACCAGACATCGCCTTCGTTTGCTTTTTTGACGAAAATATTTTCGTAGAGCTGTTTAGACTGCTGGCTTGTGAGGTTGCCTTTAGCGTTTGCAATATTAGCGTCACAAGGTAAGTCAATAACAGCACCGACCAAAAATCCTTTATGCTTTTTGCCTTCGCAATCGCTGAAGATTCTGACTTGATCTTTGTTGAGTTCAAGAATTTCTTCAACGGATACACCGTATTTTTTAGCAAGCATAGCCGGAGATTCGTTGTTTTGAACAACAACCTGATAACAAGGACCTTCATCAACCGGTTCAGGCTCTGGTTCCGGTTCTGGAGTTGGTTCCGGCTCTGGTTCAGGAGCAGGTGTAGGAACCGGTTCAATATCAATGTCTTCATCTTCAACATCTACAGGTTCAGTGTCTATAGGTTCCGGAGCAGGAGTAACAGGCTCAGGTCTGCCGTTTTGTTTAAGTTCTTCGAGCATTTTTAATGCTTCAACTTCGTTTAGTACACTGTTTTTACCTGAAGCAACAATCATATCTCTTTTTAATGATTCAGTATCGAGATTGCC
>CALVEC010000006.1 GCA_944326475.1 Candidatus Gastranaerophilales bacterium | reverse complement strand
TATTGAAGCGGACACAAATGTCCGGCGCTTCAGCATGACAGGTAGTTTTAAGAGAAAAGTACGCCATGCCGTTCCCCGCCCTATCCCTCCCCAAGTTGGGGAGGAAGGACTCCGTCCGGAAGGTGACTAAATGTCACGTTACGGATGGAGGTAGGCTAAGAGAGAAACGAAGTTTCTCCGTGCCGTATAAAAATTAAAAGAGTAACTCCTTCCCCGACTTGGGGAGCGAATTTTCGGACGGGTGAAACCCGGGGAGCGAAGCTCGAAGCGAGTACTGGCGAAGCCAAACGAGTGACAGAGCTGAGCGGGAAGGAAATTCAAGACAAGGTTGGGATGGGGAGTTATTAAATCTCAATAATCGTATTTTCCAGCTTTTAATTATATTCCGTATTTTATACGAAAGTGCAAACCGAAAAATTGTATCGAACAAGTTTTTTGAACATTCATTTTTTCTCTTTTGTTGCGAGCAAAAGAGAAAAAACGAACCAAAGAAAAGAAAACAGGCGCAGACCGAAAGAGCTTGTAGAGTCTTTAAACGAAAATTTTCCGGCACAAGACCGGATAAATTTTCATTAAAATCCTGACAAGCTCTACCCGACGGCTCTACCCGACAACGCAAAACAACTCTTTAATATTTAAGTTCCTTTTCAATGAATGGCTGACAGATACAAAAATTATTGACATACAACCTTTATACACGATAGAATTGTACAGGAGTATTATTATGCCTTTTGAATTTGAACCGACAAAAATAAAAGATGTTATCCTTGTAAAACCTAAAGTTTTTGGCGACAGCCGCGGTTTTTTTATGGAAACTTACAAAAAATCAGAGTTTTATAAAAACGGCATAACTGTCGAATTTATACAAGACAACCATTCAAAATCAACAAAAGGTGTATTGAGAGGTTTGCATTATCAAAAATCACCCAAAGCACAGGCAAAACTTGTAAGATGCCCCAAAGGCAAGGTTTTTGACGTCGCCGTTGATATAAGAAAAGATTCTCCGACGTACAAAAAATGGGTCGGAGCAGTGTTATCTGAGGGCAATAGACACATGCTGTATATTCCGCAAGGATTTGCGCATGGCTTTGTTGTATTAAGCGACGAAGCTGAACTGATTTACAAGGCATCTGAAGAATACTCTCCGGAAAATGACAGAGGCATAAAGTGGGATGATCCGGATATAGGTGTAGACTGGGGGATTGATTTCACACCGCTGGTCAGCGAAAAAGACGCAAATCAACCATTGTTAAAAGATTGTGGAGAATTGGAATGAAAGTACTAGTAACAGGCGGGGCAGGATTTATAGGAAGCTGTTTTGTAAGACACATGCTAAAAACACACCCTGACTATAAAATAATAAATCTGGATGCGCTCACCTATGCAGGGAATATCGAAAATTTAAACGACGTAAAAGATAATAAAAATTACACATTTGTGCATGGAAATATTTGCGACAAAAAACTCGTAAGAGAAATTGTCGCAGATTGCGATGCGGTTGTGAATTTTGCGGCAGAAAGCCATGTTGATCGTTCGATTAGCGGACCTGAAATCTTTATTGAAACCAATGTACAGGGCACGCTCAATCTTTTGCAAAACGCCAAAGAAGCCGGAGTACAAAGATATTTGCAGGTTTCAACCGATGAAGTTTACGGAACGCTTGGAAGCACCGGCTATTTTTACGAGACAACTCCCCTTGCTCCAAACTCGCCCTACTCTGCTTCTAAAGCAAGTGCTGATTTGCTTGTAAGGGCTTATTATGAAACGTATAAAATGCCGGTATTGACGACCCGCTGTTCTAACAACTACGGACCTTTCCAGTATCCGGAAAAACTTATTCCGTTCTTTATTTCAAGGCTGTTAGACAACAAAAAAGTTCCGGTGTACGGAGACGGTTTAAACGTGAGGGATTGGCTTTACGTGTATGACCATTGTGCCGCTATTGACACGGTTTTGCACAAAGGCAGAGTCGGAGAAGTCTATAATATAGGCGGACACAACGAAAAAACAAACCTTGAGATTACAAAAATTATTCTAAACGCAATGGGCAAAGACGAATCCAGTATTGAATACGTACAGGACCGACTGGGGCACGACCGGCGTTATGCAATTGATAACAAAAAGATACAGACAGAACTCGGCTGGAGACCTTCTGTTACTTTTGAGCAGGGCATAAAACTCACAATAGACTGGTACTTGAACAATCAAGATTGGATAGAATCCATCGAGAAAAAGAAAGCAGGACTTGTCGGATGAATGTGCTGGTAACCGGAGCAAAAGGAATGCTTGGTCAGGATTTGTGTTCTGTTCTTGATGACTGCGGGCACGACGTTATAGAGTGCGGCAGACGGGAATTTGATGTAACCGATTTTGCAGCGGCAAGCAAGTTTATAGAGAATGAAAAGCCTGAATTAATTGTACATTGCGCCGCATATACAAATGTTGATATGGCGGAAGAAGACCCGATAAATGAAAAAGTAAACTCAATCGGAACTGAAAATATTGCAAAAATTTGCGCAAAAAACGATATTATACTTGTTTACATATCCACGGACTATGTTTTTGACGGAACAAAAAATACACCATACTTACCTGATGACAAAACAAACCCTATTAACGCATACGGACTTTCAAAACTCCATGGTGAACAGGCGGTGCAAAAATATTGTAAAAATTTTTATATAGCCCGTACAAGCTGGCTTTACGGACATCACGGCAAAAATTTTGTTGAAACAATGATTTCTCTTGCACAAAAACCGGAACTAAAAGTTGTAGACGACCAAATCGGTTGCCCGACTTGGACTGTAGAACTTGCAAACGGTATTGCAGACCTGATTGAAGAAGATGCACCCTACGGAGTTTATCATATATGCGGCTCCGGAAAAACCTCCTGGTTTGGATTCGCAAAAGAAATTTTCAAACAGTGCGGATTAAAGGTAAACGTTGTCCCCTGCACAACAGACGAATTTCCCCGTCCGGCAAAACGCCCGGCTTACAGTGTAATGGACAACCAAAACCGCTGCCGTGACTGGAAGACAGCATTAAAAGATTATATAGAATTGAGGGTTGATTGATGAAAGGTATAATTCTTGCAGGCGGTGCAGGTACAAGACTTTATCCCAGTACAATTGCTGTTTCAAAGCAGCTTTTGCCGATTTACGACAAACCTATGATTTTTCATCCGATTTCAGTGCTTATGCTCGCAGGAATCAGGGATATTCTTATCATTTCAACACCCCAGGACTTACCTAATTTTAAAAAACTGCTCGGTACAGGCGAACAGTACGGAGTAAAATTCAGCTACAAAGAACAGCCTTCTCCTGACGGACTTGCTCAGGCGTTCATTCTTGGCGAAGAATTTATTAACGGAGACAAAGCTGCGTTGATTTTAGGAGACAATATCTTTTACGGCAGCGGATTTTCGGGTACACTCAAGAAATGCGTTGCAAAAAACAATAAAGCTACGGTTTTCGGGTATTTTGTCAAAGACCCTGAACGCTTTGGCGTCGTTGAATTTGACAACTCCGGCAAAGCTTTGTCCATTGAAGAAAAACCACTACATCCAAAATCAAACTACGCAGTTACCGGATTGTATTTTTACGACAATAAGGTTACAGAATACGCAAAAGCCCTCAAGCCATCTGCCAGAGGTGAACTGGAAATAACAGACTTAAACAGAATTTATTTGGAAGAAGGAAGATTGGATGTAGAAATACTCGGAAGGGGATTTGCGTGGCTTGACACAGGAACCCACGAATCACTTTTGCAGGCTAGCCAGTTTATTCATACTATAGAAGAAAACCAGGGGATAAAGATTGCCTGTTTGGAAGAAGTTGCATACAGGATGGGCTTTGTCAGCAAAGAGTTTTTGTTAGACAGCATTAAACATTACAAAAATAATGAATATTTCAGTTACGTTGCAAGAATACTCGGGAGGGAATAATGGATGTATCAATCATCCTCGTAAACTATAATACAAAAGACTTAACACGTAACTGCCTAAAGTCGATTTATGAAAAAGTCAGCGGGTTAGAATTTGAGGTCTGGGTGACAGACAACGGCTCAATTGACGGCTCTTGCGAGATGATAAAGAATGAATTTCCGCAGGTAAATCTGATTGAAGCAGGTGAAAATCTTGGCTTCGGACGGGCAAACAATCTTGCAATACAGCAATCAAACGCAAAATACGTGCTGCTTTTAAACACTGATACTGTTCTTATTAATAATGCACCTAAAATTTTCTTTGATTTTATGGAACAAAACCCGAAAGCTGCAGTCTGCGGTGGAAATCTTTACAATGAAAATAACAAACACGTTCACTCATACGGACATCTTCCGACTTTAAAAGAAAAATGTATAAGAACTTTTCAGCTTACAGCCTTTTACCCTAGGATAAAGCAAAAAATCAGGGATAAGGGAAACAATGAAAATAACGAATTTAAACAGGTTGATCAGATTATAGGTGCTGATATGTTCGTACGGAAGTCTGTACTTGACGAAGTCGGTTATTTTGACCCCGAGTTTTTTCTTTATTTTGAAGAAAGTGAATTACAATTCAGGATTAAACAAGAAGGCTGGCATGCATACATTTTGCCGGATGCTGAGATATACCACTTTGAAGGAAAATCCACAAAAAAGAAAAAGGCAAAAACAGAGGCAAAGCTTAAAAGTGAGTACTTATTTTATAAAAAATGCTATAAACTTAAAAAGCTGTCTCCTTACAAGCTTGTATTTATGCTGTCACACATCGTTAGACTTTTTGTTACGCCTTTGTTAATATTAAAGGTATGGTTATACATAATAAAAAGCTAAAAAAAATACTTATTATACGTCTGGGGGCAATAGGTGATGTTGTAAACAGCCTTGTTATTCATCAAGCAATAAAAAAGCAGCATCCGGATGTTGAACTTCACTACATGACACTTGATGCAATTGCTCCCCTTCTTGAAAATGACAAAGATATCACAAAAATATGGACAATAGAAAACGCCCGTAAAAAAGATATGTTGTATATAATCAAAAAAGGGTTGGAACTCAGAAAAGAGCATTTTGATGCCGTCATAAGTCTTACAAATTCAACAAGGAATATAATTTTAAACATATGCTCCGGTGCAAAAAAAGTTGTAAAAAGAGACAAAACAACAAAAAACAAACACGCAGTGAGGGTATTTTTTAACAGCGGACTAAAACTTTTTGACGATTTAAAATTTCCAAACAAGGTCAATCTTTCCGTAAAACAGAGTGTTTGTGAAAAAATTTATGAAAAAATAAAGAGCTATCCGCGCCCGTATATTGTGCTCAACTCCGGCGGCGCGCATGACAAAGAACGTGAAGGTCGTATCTGGAGACAGGATTACTGGATTGAAACAGGAACAAAACTCGTAAAAAAATACGGCGGCACTGTCTTTATTACCGGTTCAAAATCAGAGCGTGAAGCACACGAAGCTCTTTTAAAAATTCCGAACTCTGTTTTGTTTTCAGGCGAGCTGTCACTGGTTGAGAGCGCAGCACTTTATTCTTTTTCCGATTTGTTTTTGTCTATTGATTCGGGACCGCTGCATATAGCTGCAGCTCTTGGAGTCAAGGCACTTGCAATTATGGGTTCTACTTCAGGAACAGAATGCGGTCCGTTCAGCCCTGAATGTATTTATATTGCACCTTTGTATAAATGCGCTCCATGTAGAAGCACAAAATGCAATAAGAAAAAAGCAGAGGACATAACAACCCCCTGTATGTCAACAATAACACCAAAAAGAGTATTGAAAAAAATCGAAAAACTGAATTGGTTGAAAACTTCTGTCGTATAAACCTTTTGTGCCCTATTTACAGACAACGACAAAAATAAATCCCTGCTCACCAATAAGCCTGCGCAAAATCTTATTTTTTTATTTAAATCACGACTTCAGGTTCAGGAGACTCTGAAAACTGCATCTCATAAAGCAGTCTGTATTTGCCGTTTGGCAAATGCATAAGCTCATCGTGAGTACCTATTTCAATAAGCTCTCCTTCGTTTATAACCGCAATTCTGTCAGCATTTTTAATTGTGGAAAGCCTATGTGCAATAACAAACACAGTTTTATCCTGTATCAGGTTATCCAGTGCTTTTTGTACAATAGCCTCAGACTTATTATCAAGAGCGGAGGTTGCCTCATCCAGTATGACAATCGGCGCGTTTCTCAACATTGCACGTGCAATAGCAACACGCTGACGCTGACCGCCGGAGAGAGTTGTTCCCCTTTCCCCTATTTCAGTGTCCAATCCATCCGGCATCTCATGCAAAAATTCATCCAGATGCGCCATTTTAACGACTCTGTCAATATCTTCATCCGTTGCGTCAAAATTACCCATCAAAAGATTTTCTCTGATTGTTCCGGAGAAAAGGAAATTATCCTGAAAAACAACTGATATATGATTTCTCAGAGACTCCATTGTAATGTCTCTTATATCTACACCGTCAATCCTTATTGCACCGGAAGTTACATCATAAAATCTCGGGATAAGGTTTGCTATAGTAGTTTTCCCTCCGCCTGAGTTTCCGACAATAGCAAGCGTCTCGCCCACTCCCACGCTGAGATTTATATTTTTTAACACCGGCGTACCTTCAACATATTCAAAACTTACGTGGTCAAACTGTACACCCTGGTGAATTTCTTTGAGTTCAACGGCATTTTCTCTGTCTGTAAGTTCAGGGTAAATATCAAACAGTTCAAACGTTCTTCCCATTGCAACAAAAATAGTCTGGAGGTTGGTCAATGTATTACCGAGTGTTTTAACCGGCTTGTAAAGCAATAGCAGAGATGTAACGAAAGACAGAAGACTGCCGCTCGTCATTGCGCCTGACGTAACAAGGTGTGTGCCATACGCCATAACCAGTGCAATACCGACGGAAGCAATTAAATACATAATCGGTGACATCCATCCGGCTCGTTTTACCAAAGACATATTGACATTAAATGACGCGTTTATCTGGTCTGTAAATTTTTGCTCCTGGTAAGCAGCAAGATTATATGCCGTCATAATTTTATTGCCGGCGTATGTTTCATTAAAATTAGTTGTAATATTGCCGCCGATTTTCATATTCTTGTTGGAAGCGGATTTTATTCTTTTACGAATAAGCGCTACCGGCAAAAATGCAACTAAAAGAACAACAACCCCGACAAGCGCCAATTTCCAGGAGTTGTACAACATAACCCCAATGAGCGCTATTGCACCAAACCCCGCACTCATAAAAGCTTTCAAATTATCTAATACACCTTTTGATGCCGTATCCGGGTCTGTAAGATAACGTGTGAGAATTATACCTGAGGAATTTTCATCAAAAAACTTTGGATCCATGTGGACAAGTTTGTTAAAAAGCGCGATTTTAATGGAGTTTGTCACTTTTTGACCTGTCCAGTTAGTCAAATATTCATTCAAATATCTCAAAACACCCTGCAAGCCCGCAAACATAACAATACCAAACGGAATCAATGCCGCAAGCCACATATTTTTCTTTATAAGTACTTCATCCATATACGGTTTAAGGGCATAAGCAACAACACCGTCTAAAAGTCCGACCGGAATCGCAACCAAAAAGCCGATAATTACTCTGCCAAGCACCGGTTTTATAAATTTAAAGATTCTTTTTGTCAAATATAAATAATTAAACGAAGTCTCTGCAGTTGTGTCTTTAAGCTTCATTCTATCCCCTCTCCTGTTAAACTTGTATATTAATAATATCGTAAAAAAACTACGATGGTCAACAATAGTAACACATATTAACATATCAGCATTCCCAAAACAATAAAATACTGCGGAGATTATAGAATAATTAAGCTGTTATACTTACAGACTTTTTTTTATACATTTTTTGAATTAAAATTTACTTATGGGAAAGGCTAAGAAAAGAAATTTCTACAACTGCATAAAATCCAATCTTTCTCTAAACGGAACTCTTAAAAGAGAAGATGCTGTCAGTTTTGTTGTTGACAAATTTAAACAGAACGATTTTGGAGAAGAAACAAAATCCGTCATAACTCTTTTCGGCATAAGCGCCGAGGAACTGGCGGAAGCAGGCGCTGCTTATGAAGATTTGTTAGCTCTAAAAGCTCTTTTTTTATAATCAGGACTGAGCTATCAATTTTTTTGTTTATAAAACAAAAAAAATATGATAAGATTGAACAATATTGAGAGACAATTATGAATTTACTATCATTATTATTTAAACATTCAAAATCTGACGATATACCGTTTGAATACTACCCGGAGGCAATGATGCTGATATCCACGTCCGGTGAAATTTTGCAGGCAAACCAAAAACTGCTTGACATATTCAAAATGTCACCGGAGGAGTTTGATACAGCAGAACTGTTCAACATGTTTGACGGCGGTTATAAACTTATAGAAGGGCTTGCAGATACAGGAGCATGCACGGTTGTCCGTTCAAAACTCAACCCGGAAGACGAGTTGTATCTTGAAGTTATGGCATCAAGAATGCCGTTTAAAGACAAAATACTTATCACTGTAAGAGACGAGACTTCATCTCAAAAAATGCTTAACAAACTTATGTTTGAACACGAATATCTGACAAAACATACAAAAAATAAAGATGTTTACCTGTCAAAAATATCTAACGAATTAACCTCGCCATTACACTCTGTTGTCGGCTTTTCTCAAGCAATACTCGAGGGGCTGGGCGGTGAAGTCAATGAAAAACAGGAAAAATATCTTAAAATTATCAACAAAAATTCTGAACAGCTTTTGGAGCTTATGCAAAAACTTATTGATTATACAAAACTTGAAGCGGGGTTGTATGACTACAATTTGAAGATGTTCGATTTTGTAACGCTCATAACAAACGTTTTCAACGAGTACAAACTCAAAGCCGAGCAGAAAAAGCTGGTTTTAACAGTAGATTTAAACGGGCTGCTGAAAAGAAGTTGTTACAGCGATGAAGCTTTGTTAAAACAGGTTATTACAGTCCTTATTGAAAATGCTATCAACAATACGGATAAAGGTGCGGTAAGAGTTACGGTAAGCACGCCCAATCTTGAAATCGTAAAAGCAGCAGGGCTTGTCGTCATGCCTGAAACCGGCGACAAGACCTACATGATGTTTCAAGTTGCAGACGGCAGTGAAGGGTTAAGCGAAGATGAAATGTATACAGCCTTTGACCCGTACGCAAATGTTGACGAAGATGTGTCGAAAAAATCACTTATAAAAGGACTGTCGCTTGGTATTGTGTACCATTTTATACGTATTTTAAAAGGCAAAATGTGGGTTTCATCGGAAGAAGGCGAAGGAACAACCTATTCATTTATAATTCCGAGTGAAAAAATAGGTATTTAGGTGACAGATGGCTAATGTTGAACTCAAAAATGTAGTTAAAAAATATGATACAAAAACAATTATTAACGACATAAGTCTGTTTATAAAAGACAAAGAGTTCCTTGTTCTTGTCGGTTCATCCGGATGCGGCAAATCAACTATCCTGAGAATGATTGCGGGACTTGAAGATATTACGGGCGGAGAAATATTCATAGACGGTAAATGCGTAAATAATGTTCACCCCAAAGACAGAGACATTGCGTTTGTTTTTCAGAATTATGCCCTATACCCCCACATGACGGTTTATGAAAATATTGCATTTCCGCTTAAAATGAGGAATTATTCAAAAAAAGAAATAGAAGAAAAAGTTCTTGAAGCCGCAAAAATACTGGACTTAGAACCATATTTAAAAAGAAAGCCCAAGCAGCTCTCAGGCGGACAAAGACAAAGAGTTGCGCTGGGACGTGCAATTGTCAGAAATCCGAAAGTTTTTCTTATGGATGAACCGCTATCGAACCTTGATGCAAAACTCAGGGTACAAATGCGCTCTGAAATTAAAAAACTCCACGAAAAGCTTCAAACAACTTTTATCTACGTAACACATGACCAGACTGAAGCCCTCACGATGGGTGACAGGATTGTTGTTCTGGACAAAGGCAAAATCCAGCAGGTTGACGAGCCTGAAAAAATATACAACTCTCCCGCTAATATGTTTGTAGGCGGATTTTTAGGCTCTCCGTCAATGAATTTTATCCCCGCAAAGCTGAAAAACAATGAAATTGTTTTAAACGGTACAAGAATTGAAATGACCAAAGCGCAGCACAGCGCGCTAAACGGCAGAACTGAATTTATAATAGGAATACGTCCTGAAAAAATGGATGTAATCTTTGACGGCGGCGAAGATATCTATGAAATCGCAGCAAAAGTCGATATTTCAGAAATGCTCGGCAGCGAAAAAATAGTCTATTTTGATGTAAACGGAGCAAAATGCAGTGCAAAACTCGACGCAAGAAAAGCGTTCGGGCTTACTGTTACTCTAAAAATCAACCGCAGAGATTTTCTGTTCTTTGACGCACTCACAGGTGACAGAATTTTTGTATAAAAAAAGCCGGACTAAAAAATCCGGCTTTCCTATATATTAACCACCTATGCGAATTTTGGCGCTGAGCGTTCAATTGCCTTATCTTCCGCTTCCTCAACTTTCTGAAGTTCTGTTTCAACTGCTTTAAGTTGTGTTTCAAGTGTTTTTCGTTCAAGTTCAATAAGATTTTCACGGTCTTTAACCTGTCTCATCGCAGAACTTGCCTGCCAATCCATATATGAGTTCATCATATACATCTGCTGGACTTGCTGCATTACCTGTGAAAATATACTGGGATCTATTTTTTGTCCTGTTTGCTGCTGCATGAACATATTGTTCATTGCTAGCTGTCCCATATTATTAAAGAAACTTTTTTGCATGGAAAGAACACGTTCCATATCACCGGCGGTTTGGGAAAGCGTCTGCTGCTGTTGACTCAATTGCATAATCCTGAAGTTCAGTTGATTGCGCCGATTAGTCAACGACAATTTTCTAGCTGCAAAAATTGCGTAGCCCATTTTTTTCGGTCCTCTCGTGTTTTTCCTCGTACAATGAAATAAAAACATTTTTTGACCGAAAATTGCCTGTTTAAGACAAATTCGTTTTTTTATGTTACAATTTTGTAACAATTTACATAAACAAAAAGCCGGAAATTATTTAAAATTCCCGACTTTTTTTATTTGCAAAACTTTACATATATTTATAATTACACATTTAAAATCAAAAAATTTTACTCTTGCACTTCGTCGTCAGAGGAAGTTTCTTCATGAACCATATCTTCCTCGTCAATGCCGTATTCTTCTTCTACGATATTTTCTTCATCGTTTTCTTCTGTCGGCAAGTCTTCTTCATAATTTTCAGCTTCCTCAGCTTCATTTTCCATTTCTGCACGATAAGCAGCTTCAGCTTGGGCAGCCTGTGTCTGATTTTTGATGTCAATTTTCCATCCGGTCAACTTATGAGCAAGTCTGACGTTTTGACCTTCTCTGCCGATAGCAAGGCTCAATTGGTCATCAGGAACAACAACCAGTGCTTCGTGAGCATTTTCGTCATCAGCAAGAATATCAACAGAAATAATTCTTGCGGGGGAAAGTGCATTAACTATGTACTCGACAGGGTCTTCCGACCATCTGACAATATCGATTTTTTCATTTTTTAATTCACCGACAATAGTCTGGATTCTGCTGCCTCTGGGTCCTATGCAGGCGCCGACGGAATCGATATCAGGGTCATTGCTGTGTACGGCAAGTTTTGTTCTGTAGCCGGCTTCTCGGGCTATTGATTTTATTTCAACAATACCGTCCTCGATTTCAGGAACTTCAAGCTCAAACAGCTCTCTTACAATCTCGGCATGCGCATGCGATACAATAACCTGAGGAAGTCTGTTCGTTTCTTTTACATTCAAAACGAAAACCCTGATACGGTTGCCCGGCTTGTAATATTCACCGGGAATCTGTTCTTTGTGGGGTAAAATAGCATCTGTTTTGCCGATATTTACATAAACGTTTCTGTTTTCAACACGCTGAATAATACCGGTTGTCAATGTACCTTTCTTATCCATAAATTCAGCAAGTACAAGATTTCTTTCAGCCTCGCGGATTCTCTGGGTGATAACCTGTTTTGCAGCCTGAGCGGCAATACGTCCAAAGTTTTCAGGTGTAACTTCGATTTTAACTTCGTCTTCCAGTTCAACGTCATCACTGATTTCTTTTGCATCAGCCAATGAAATTTCAAGATTTTCATCTTCTACATTTTCAACAACAAGTTTTGTTCTGAAAACGCCGATTTCACCTGTAGTTTCATCAAGAATCGCTTCCACATTCGGAGCATCTTTAACACGTATATGCTTTTTATAAGCAGCAACAAGAGCATCACAAAGAGAAGATACTATAACCTCTTTCGATATACCCTTTTCTCTTTCAAGCTGTTCAGTTGCTTCAAACAGCGCTGTTCCTATTTTAATCATTCGCTTCTCCTAACTATTCAATTTCTAATTGAGCTTTTTGTATATTGTCTTTCGGAATGACGACAGTGCCGCTTTCCGTTTCAAGCGTAAGCCCTTCTGTTTCACTAAAACCGGCAATACGTCCTAATATGTGTTTGTCAGACGTATCTGAGATGGGCTTTTTAAGTTTAACATTAACGAGTTTTCCCTCGAATATAACATACTCTTTGACAGATTTTATTTTTCTGTCCAATCCCGGAGAACTGACTTCGAGATTATACTTTACAGGTATTAATTCGTCTAAAAAATCACTCATGCTTCTTGAAATATTTTCACAATCGTCAAGCGTAACCGGTTTTTCTTTTGAGTAAAGAAAGATTCTCAAAAACCATCTGCCGGATTCTTTTGAAAAATCAATTTCAATCGGGAAAAATCCGTAACGCATAGCCGTATTTTCAATGACCGGCGTGATTTTTTCTATTGTATCAAATTTATTTACACTTTTATGTTCCATAACATCCCTTATAAAAAAAGAAACGGTGGTTCCGTTTCTTCTCTACCATAATATGATAACATTAAATCAAAATTTTTCAACAGTTTTAAAAAATTTCCATGCCTTTCTTCTTAAAACTTTCATGTACAATTTATATAAAAGCACCCAAAAACCTTTTAAATAAAAGGATTCTAAAAAAAACAAAAAAAATGGTTTACAAGAAAAATTTCCTTGTTATAATAATTATACAAGGTCGCGAGGGTCGCGGGTTGAGAATAAAAAATTGTTTTTAACAATTACTCAACAAAACCGAAACAGATGGATAAATCTGAAAACACAAAGTAGATTACAGAGTGTTAAGCGGCTGAGTTATTCCTCGGTAGCTCAATGGCAGAGCATTCGGCTGTTAACCGAAGGGTTGTAGGTTCGAGTCCCACCCGAGGAGCCATTTCAAAAAAGAGACGCTTATCAGGCGTCTTTTTCGTAAAAACTGAATATTCCCAGATCGTCTAACGGCAGGACAGGTGACTCTGGATCATCTAATCGTGGTTCGAATCCATGTCTGGGAGTTTTTTAAACGGCTCATTGCCGTTTTTTTATTGAATATTTAAGCTGGCAAATCCTCATATAAGAAAATTTTTTTAACTTTTTGTTACAATTAAGAGTCTGTTTACATTTTTTTACAATAGCAAAAATCCTTTTAACATAAGGCATTCCACCGCTATAATCTTCAAAAATACTGCTGTACGTTTAAAGTCTATTTCTAATATTGCCGATACATACAACGTGTAGAATTTAACGTAATAGGAGTGAAGTAAATTATGTCAGACGAATTAAGATTAGGCAAAAAGGGCGAAAATGTAGATTTGTCCAAAATTAAAGGCGGTATTCGTCGCGATGATATTAAGGATGAGAAGTTAAAGAACATATTTGATAAATATGACAAGGATGACAACAATATCCTAAGCAGCAGCGAAGCGGAAGCATTTTTAAAAGATGTGAAAAACGCTGCAGAAAATTCTGTGTTTTCAAAGCGGGAAACGAAAAAATTTATCAAAAACGAGATTGGCAAAGGTCAGGCAACAGCAGAAGACATTTGGAATTTTACAAACACACTTGCCGAAGTGTCCGATGCAAAAGATTTGGTAAAATCCGAAGTTAACTCTGCCGGGCAGGAAGTCATCACATACGAAGACGGAACTATCGAACGTGTTGAAAAAGACGGCTCATCTGTAACCCAAACAAAAGACAAAAACGGAAATCCTGTTTTTATTCATAAAGACAAAAACGGAAATATTATACAAAAGGAATATATTGATGCAAACGGCGCATCCGTAGCAGAACACTACAAAACAAAAGACGGAAAGCCGGAGTTGTATAACAAAGCTATCACACAACCCGGCGGCAATCCCAGCACTTTTATTGACTATAGAGACGGCGAACCTGTAAAAAAACTCGTGCTAAACGGTTCTAAATCAACAACATATGATATAGTGGACGGACAGGAAGTTAAGCGTCTTGAGGTGGAAAAACTCGGAAACGGAATAACAAGAAGAACAGAATATTCAAAGACAGCCGACGGTGAACCTGTTCAAACGATTAAAGAGGACGGCAAACCGACGATTGTAAATATTACCCAAAAAGACAACACTGTAAGGCAGATTATAAGAGATGAAAACTCATTTACTGAAAATATTCTAAACAGCGAAGGTCACAGACTTACGCAGGATAAAAGCGTAGACGGCAAAAACTATCATCTTGACTACGACGGACAGGGCAATACAAAAGGTATTATTGTCCAAAACGGCGAAACAATAGATGAGATTGCTAAAAAATTCGGTGTTTCTAAAGAAGCACTTATAAAAGCAAACCCCGATGCAGTAAAAGGCAGCGGAGACGGCGCATACTTTGAAGTCGGTGCTGAAATAAAAATCCCGCGCGAACTTGAAGCGGACGAAAAAGTACTTCGGGGCAGAGCATCCCGCGAAGAAGCAATTGCCCAATACGAAGCCGATGAAGCTAAAAGACAAGAAGAAGCCAGAAAAGCAGCAGAGGCAGCCGCTGCTGCGGCAGCGGCTGCAGAACCGACGGAAAAATCAAAAGACGCCCCGCCACCGCAAGAAACCGATGAAGAAGCTGATGCTGCAGCCGACGCAAAAAGAGCGGAAGAAAACAGAAAAAACTTTGAAGAAGGCAAAAAACTTGCAGAAGAAATCTATGACGACATCGACGGAATCGGCACAAGCAGAACTTTTGACGGACATATCGCAGAAATCAACCCTGATAACGTCGCAGGGGTAGTGCTTGGATATGCAGAAAAATCTCCTGATGAATCAATTGCAGAGGCAATTTTTGATGAAGCAGGCATGAGGCTTCAAAAGCGCAAAGATGCAGTAACTCATATATTCAAACAGCTTGTTGCAAAAGCGGAAGAACTGGGAATCGACACTTCACAGGCAAAGAAAGAGTTTGACGAAGCAATGAAACTCAAACACGGCTTTGCAAACAATGAAGACTTTGATGTTATATTTAACAGTCTTGCCTCAGCTATTATGGGCAAAGGAAATATAACAAAAGCCGAAGAACGTGAAATTAAGAACACTCCCGAAACACAACTGCAGGAGGAAACAATCGGTGTTCTTGAGGATATAGTTAACGGCGCGGAAGAATCTCTTGATGCTCAACTTAAACACGACGGCTGGGTAGCTGATTTGTGGGAAGGCATGAAATGGCTTTTCGGCTCGGATAACCTCGATGAAAAGGTCAAAGAGGACATAGCCGAGTACAAAGACCAGATTGCAGAACTTAAATCAGCCAAAACACCGGAAGAATTTAAAACAAAATTCAAAGAAATTTTCGGTGTTAACTACGACCCGGCTCTAATTAAAGCATACCAGAAAACACAAACACAATACGCCGGTGCTCAGGCTGCATACATAATGGAAAACCAGTTCAACGACCAGATGGAAGATTTACTAAAACATAGCAACCTGATTGGCGGAGAAAAAGAATACAACGAAGCATTCAATAAACTTGCGGACTTTGTATCGCAGGGCAATCGCGAGCAGGGTGTAAAAGACCTTAATGACGCATTAAAGCAGATGGGTGTAGATGAAAATGCAAGCCCTCAGGAAAAATACGCGGCACTGCATAAATTAGCCAAAGAATATCAAAAAACCATGCACAATAATACAATGCAAGCCACAGACGGCAAAGGTTATGAGGCATTTAAAGCAGAAGCTGAACACGCTTATAACGCGGCATTTGGTGTCAAGAACGACATTGCAAAACGTGTCAATGAGTACAATACTTCCCAGCAAGTCGGTGCAATGATTACAGGCGGCGTCTTGAAAGGCGTAGGCGCACTGACTGTTCTCATTCCAGGCGTAGGTGTAGTTGCAGCAGCTTGTATAACCGCCGGAGTCAGTGCTGCTGTTGACGTCACAGACCGTGCTTCTTCTGAAGAAGGTCTTAAAGAAGATGAAATTATGGGCATCTTGAAAAATGCAGCAATTGACGGTGCTACTATGTTCGGTGGTGCTAAACTTGCAAAAATGCTTGCAAACGTTAGAACTTTCGTTAAAATCGGCGGTCAGATTACAGGTGACGTACTTATTGGTGCAGCTGCCGAAAAAGGTCAAACCGGTGAAATTACACTGAACGGGCTTGTATTCCAGTGTATATTCAGTGCAGCTGGTAACCTTGTCTCCTTAAAACAGGTAAAAGCACCGAAACAGCAGCCAAAAGGCGCTATTGAAGGACCGCAAAAGCCAAAAGGAGAACTACCGTCCAAAGGTGTCGGAAGACCCGATGAAGGCGCAGGAAATACAGGCAACGCCGGTGCTGCTGACGGAACAGGAAACAGCGGCGGTGCCAAGGGCACTGACGGCAGCGGAAATACCGGTGATGCAGGCGGTACTGACGGCGGAAACGGAGCCAAAGGTCCTCGAACAGATGACCCGCAGGGTGCAGGTCAGAAAAAACGTCCCGATGAAAACGCAGAGGCGGATGATGCCGGCGCGGCTGATGAGTCAAGACGTGCCGAAGAAGCGAAACGTGCCGAAGAAGCGAAACGTGCCGAAGAAGCAAAACGTGCCGAAGAAGCGAAAAAAGCCGAAGAAGCAGCAAGAGCAAAGCAACAGCAGCAGGATAAAATTGCACAGCTTGAAAAAGAAGTGAAATACGGTGAAGCCGCTAAAGATATCAAAGAAAATTACCAGAAACTCCTTGATGACTTAGCTGCTGCAGATTTAAGCAATATGAGTGCAAAAGAAATTGAAAATCTCAAAAAGAGAACCTACAGAAGACTTGCCCTCCTGACGCATCCGGACATACTCGGTGAAGGCTATGATGATTTGTTCAAAGCAGCGCAACAGATAGGGGAAGCACTTGATAAAGGCTCTACTGCAGGATTGAAAAAATCACTCACGGAATTTAACAAAATGCTCGACGAATATTCAGGCAAACTCGGTGTAAACAAAGCTGAACTGGATAAAATCAAGGCACAGGCGGCTAAAGATGAAGCTGCCGGAGCTGCTGACGACTCCGCCGGCGCTAATAGAACAGAAGAAGCAAATAATGCCGAAGAAGCTAAACGTGCAGAAGAATCTAAAAAAGCCGAAGAAGCTAAACGTGCAGAAGAATCTAAAAAAGCCGAAGAAGCACAACGTGCCGAAGAAGCGAAACGTGCCGAAGAAGCAAAACGTGCCGAAGAAGCGAAAAAAGCCGAAGAAGCACAACGCTCACGCGCCGGTGCAAAAGCTTCGCAGACTGTTGATTCTTCCGTCAAAGACTTCAAGATGAAGAAAGGCGAACCTGTCGAAGTTTCTCCTGACACAAAAATACGTATTGCAAATGTTGTGGACATAGACCTTGCTGACTTTAAAACGAAACTGGCAAACATGAAAGACGGAGACAGTTTCATAATCGGCAGAACGGCAAACGGTCCTGACGACATAAGGATTCCTCATTCCCATGTTTCAAGAGTACACTTAAAAATTGAAAAAGTAGACGGGAAAATTGTTGTCACGGACATGGGTTCCACGAACGGCACTGTCTTGAATACAACCCAGCCTGATTATGCGGCGAAATTCAAACCCCGTGATTTACAAGAGAAATTCGGTAACGGCAAAGACAACTACAATACGTTCTATCGAGAATACGACCAAAATTATAATAACCTCAGAGAAGCAAATTACACCAAAGAGTCTTCTATACGCGGCAGTGCTGAGGAATTTGACAACGCATTATCGACTGAAAATCCGGGTATTGAACTTACCTATAGAGATGGATGGCTCTGGCATAAACCGGCAAACTTCAATATAGGACGCGTAAAAGACCGTGTATCGCTAAATGTCGTCGGAGACAAACGCCTTTTAGAAGAGCTCGACAGACTCATGACCAAAGGTGAATTTATAGATAAAAACGGAAAACTTGTTAAACTGAATGACAAAGCACTTACAAAAGGTATCTATAAAACGGCTACAGATTCTGATGACTGGCTTACAAGACATGACCCGATTACAATGTACTTTGACGAAAAGGTGTCTCCGGAAATGCTCGATGCAATTGCCCAAGTCACGGAAAAATACGCAAGAACACCGTCAAACGGAAAAGCTCTGATGAACTCGCTTGAAGGTAAACCCTGGATTGCGAATGAGCAATACATACAGCCGCAACAAATACAACAGCTCTATCAACGGGCAAGAACTCTAAACTCTGACCTGGCAGACATGATTTACAGAGAAGCCAATAACCCTAGCGCAGGTCCCTGGAATGTATCCACAGGTCAATACGCGGCAATGGAAAAACTGGTCAACGAGTATGAGATGTTCCTGCAGACTGCAGCTGCATAAAAAGACAGAAAACGAGGTGTTATTATTTAATCAGATAAAAATTAAACACAAAAAGACCGCATTTGCGGTCTTTTCAATTCTAAAGAATATTTCTTTAAATAGATTCAGTCAAACTTACAAACGGCAAATCAGTAATGTAGTACTCATCATTAACCTGTTTTAGTACGTTTGCGGAACGGTCAATCGTCAAAGAAGGCTGATTACCTTTATATTTAGCGATTGCTGGGTCGGGGTTCGCTTTTTGCATGCGATACTCACTCATAATCCCGTTAACGAATCTTTTGGTTTCAGCGAACGGCGGAATACCTTTGTACTTGCTGACATTGCCGGGTCCGGCATTGTATGCTGCAAGAGCCAGCTCCATTGAACCGAACATCTGGTACATCATTTTGTAATAAGCAAGACCGCCTTGAATGTTACCTGACAGAGAATATGGGTTGTAACCTATTCTCTTAGCTGTAGAAGGCAAAAGCTGAAACACGCCTACAGCACCGTAGGGACTTCTTTTTTCGTGAACAAAACCTGACTCCATTTTTGCTATGCTTAAGCCCAAAGCGGGATCTACGCCCATTTCAATCGAATGTTTAACAATGTATTCTTTCACTGTTACCTTCGATGCCGGTGCTGAATTGGCTTTTTGCGGACTTGCAATAATGCAAAACATGAATAGTAAGGTTAGTGTCAGTAACTTTCTAATCAAATGAAAATCCTCTGTTTTTGTAACTTATACGGGGTTAGAAATAACACCCGGGGAAACTCCCCGTGAACATTTTTCGTTTTCAATCGTTTTGACATTCGATCTAGTCCGAAAGTGAGAAAAATCTCAATGCTCTTAAACATAATATTACAAAAAAAACAAAAATCAAGTCCTGAGACTATCTCCGTTTTTTTTAGTGCTATTACTGAGTTTTTTTGTGTTTTATTTCTGACAGTTTTATTTTTTTATGTTAAACAAATTTTTTAAACTGGCTAATAGTATATTGTTTATGTTAATATAAATTTGAGGAATAAAAGAAATGCCAAGAAAAAAAGTTATAGAAATAGTCCTGGACGTCGAAACCACCGGTCTGGACTACATGAAAGAGAGAATAATCGAATTTGCTGCCGTAAGGCTTGAAAACGGAAAAATTAAAGACAAATACGAAACGCTGATTAACCCGAAGCAGCATATAAGAAAGTCAAGCATGGCTGTTCACGGGATTACTCAGGATATGGTGGCAGATGCTCCGACAGAAGAAGAAGTCATGCCCAAAATTCTTGAGTTTATAGGAGATTATCCAATCATCGCGCATAATGCTATTTTTGACTATAATTTTATAAACGAAGCATCAAAACGCTTATACAACAAGCCGATTAACAATCAGAGAATTGATTCGCAAATGCTTTTTAAAGAAATTTATCCGGATCTTGAATCACACGGTCTGGAAAATTTGATGAACAAATTCGAGGTTAAGTTTGATACAAGACACAGAGCAATGGCTGATACAATGGGGCTTGCTCAGGCATACCCCAAACTCAAAAAACTCTATGACCAGAAATACGATTGGGAGCTTAAGCAGGTTGACAATATAGAATACCTTTTTGAGAGGTATATACGTATTCAGCAGGCTGTGCAAACCATGCAGTCAGAGCTTCAGGATTTGCGTTCTATTTTTAAAATATATTTTGAAGAAGGCGGAGAACCTGTTAATGCGGTAACCGGAGAAACACTGGTTTACCAGTCAAAACAGAGCTTTGGATATGATTTTGTCAAAATAAAAGACATACTTGATGAAATAGGAGCTTTGCCTAAGGCTGTTAAGCTGAACAATGGTTTTGTTGACAGACTTGCAAACAGCCAGAGCATAGATGAAGAAACAAGAGAAAAGCTCAAAGAAGCCCGGTGTGAATTTTCAGAGACAAGAAATATTCAAATCGTAAAATCTGATAAACACTAGTAATCACAGGTATATCCGGTTTATTGACAAAAAAGCGCACAAACAAACATTGTAAAGACCGGTTGGCAGCCAATTGGAGAGATTTATGTTTTTTTATGCAGATTTACATATTCATTCAAGGTATTCAAGAGCGACAAGCAAAAGCTGCAACCTTGAAGAACTTGCTCTCTGGGCGCAGAAAAAAGGTTTAAGTGTGATATCAACAGGAGATTTTACACATCCAGCCTGGTTTTCAGAGATAAAAGAAAAACTCATTCCGGACGGAGACGGCGCATACAAACTAAGACCTGAAATAGAAAGAAATGTTTTAAAATCCTCCTCGCCTGTCAGATTTGTTTTATCAGTAGAAATCTCTACAATCTACAAAAAAGGCGATAAAACAAGAAAAGTACATCACGTAATTTTTGCACCCAATCTTGAAACAGCAGGAATTTTTCGCAAAAAACTGGATACAATCGGCAATATAAATTCTGACGGAAGACCGATTCTCGGTTTGGATTCCCGAGATTTACTTGAGATTGCGCTCGAATCTGGAAAGGATACGTTTTTAATTCCGGCATACATCTGGACTCCGTGGTTTTCGGTGCTCGGGTCAAAATCCGGATTTGATTCAATAGACGAGTGTTACGGAGACTTGTCTGAACACATCTTTGCGGTAGAAACAGGTCTTTCTTCCGACCCGGAAATGAACTGGACAGTTTCATCACTTGACAAATACAGGCTTGTATCTAATTCAGACGCCCATTCTCCCTCAAAACTTGCCAGAGAAGCAACTGTTTTTGACACAACTCCTGATTACTACGGAATAATGAACGCCTTAAAAACAGGTTCAGGATATGTCGGAACAGTTGAATTTTTCCCGGAGGAAGGTAAATACCACGAAGACGGACACAGAAAATGCGGTGTATGTCTGACACCGGCAGAAACCCAAAAATATGGAGGTATTTGCCCGGTTTGCAATAAACCTTTAACCATTGGTGTTTTAAACAGAGTAAACGAACTCGCGGACAGAAAAATCGGCGAATTTAAACCCGAGACAGCCGGTAAAGTATACAGTCTTGTGCCATTACAAGAGATACTTGCCGAAATTAACAACGTTGGTGTGCAAAGCAAGAAGGTCGTTTGGGAATATGAAACCCTTATTGAAAAACTGGGGTCGGAATTATCCATATTACAGGCAGCACCCGTTGATGAAATTTCTAAAGCGCATTCCCCGCTGCTTGCTAAGGCAATTGAGCGTCTCAGAAAAGGGCAGGTTATAAAACACGCCGGATATGACGGTGAATACGGAGTTATCAGGCTATTTAACGAAGATGAATTAAAAAAAACGTTACAAATCTAAAGCTTGATATAGAAATCCCAAACAGTAAGGATATATCTGTCAATACATTTAAAGAACAGGCGCTTTTAAAAACAAAACAGATTTTTAAAAACCAGCCAAAACTACGGGAAATAAAAAAAGTTGAGCTTGACGAATATCAATCTGCAGCAGTAAACAACAATAGCTCTCAGCTTATAATATCAGCAGGACCCGGTTCCGGTAAAACGACCGTGCTAACAAAAAGAATTGCTCATCTGGTTGAAACAGGCAGCGTTGCTCCGGAAAACTGTTTAGCTGTCACTTTCACAAGAAAAGCAGCACACGAGATGAAAGACAGACTGGCAAAAATTCTCGGCAACACCGCCGAAAAAATAAACATCCACACTTTCCATTCACTCTGTTTTGGGATTTTGAAAGAAAATTATAAAAAAGCAGGTCTTTGTGAAAATTTTCGCATTATAACCAAAAATGAAAGAGAATTTCTTGACAAAGAGAAAACAGAAGAAATGCCGGATTTTGACGATTTAATAAAGCTTACGCTAAAACTGTTTTCAGAAAATGAAGATATTCTTTCAGCCTACAGGCATAAGTTTTTCAACATATCTGTTGATGAGTACCAAGATATTGATGAAGACCAGTACAAGTTAATCAGAATGCTAGCCCCGTCAGATTCCTGTATTTGTGTAATAGGTGACCCCAATCAATCAATATACGGATTCAGGGGCGGTGATGCAAAGTTTTTTAACAACTTTAAAATTGATTATCCCAATGCAATGTTAATTAATCTAAAAAACTACAGAGCTTCTGCACAGATTCCGCCGCTAATTGAAGCGTTTGAACGCTCAGGCATGCCGTTTTCAAAATTTTCAAACAACATGCTCTGTGAAAATAAATCAGTACGTAATATTTTAAAATCACTTGATGACATTGCACCTCTAAATGAACAGATAAAGGAATTTAAGGGAAAGATTGATGATAATATTCTGGAATCTCTGGTTCAAATTGCCCAAAATACTACAACGAAAGAACAGTTTATACATGAAGTTTCTCTCATGTCAGAAAGTGATACTCTGGATTCGCAAGGAGACCGGATTTCCATTATGACTTTGCACGCGTAAAAAGGATTGGAATTTAAGTGCGTTTTTATTGCAGGGTTGGAAGATGAAATATTGCCTTTTTATACTGCGAAAACGCAAGAAGAAATTGAGGAAGAAAAAAGACTTTTGTATGTGGGCATGACAAGAGCGCAGGATTTTCTCTTTCTGTCTCACGCAATAAAACGAAAATGGAGAGGAGGTTTCAAAAACCTTCCGACTTCACCGTTTCTTGTAAAAATAAATGATGAATTATTAAAACTTTCTGAATATGACAAAAAACAACAGGAAAAAGATAAATCGCAACAGCTAAGTCTGTTTTAG
This sequence comes from Candidatus Gastranaerophilales bacterium, assembly GCA_944326475.1. Lineage (GTDB taxonomy): Bacteria > Cyanobacteriota > Vampirovibrionia > Gastranaerophilales > Gastranaerophilaceae > CALUPY01. The sequence goes on along the minus strand of CALVEC010000006.1, from coordinate 123,751 downwards.
GATTTTTGTGTATTGGCAATACAGTTTCTTTTACTCAATGCAGCTTCTTATCACACAAATTTAACAATTTGTTTCACTTTTTAGAAAAAAGTATTTGACGTGGAATTTTGTTCTTGTTATTTTAAATATACAGCCGGAACGAACTAACATGTTTGGAATGGTTAAAATAGTTGAAAATTAAATAGAATTTTAAAATGCGTCACTAGCTCAGTAGGTAGAGCACTCCCCTTTTAAGGGATAGGTCCCGCGTTCGAATCGCGGGTGACGCATTTTTCTTTTTCCCTAAAAAATGCCGCGATTCAAACGCAAATGTTGCTCCTGACGGTCGCAACATTACGCGTTCTACTCTCCGAGTATCCTGATTCGTACGGCTCGTGTCTCTCGCCTACGACTCAGGAGAAGCCGGGTGACGCATTTTTCTTTTTCCCTAAAAAATGCCGCGATTCAAACGCAAATGTTGCTCCTGACGGTCGCAACATTACGCGTTCTACTCTCCGAGTATCCTGATTCGTACGGCTCGTGTCTCTCGCCTACGACTCAGGAGAAGCCGGGTGACGCATTTTTCTTTTTCCCTAAAAAATGCCGCGATTCAAACGCAAATGTTGCTCCTGACGGTCGCATTAATAGTTTATAATCTTAAATAGTTACATAGAATTTTCTTGACTCAATTTTTCCGACTTGCCCATAAACTATGCGGATGATTGACACGCATATAAAAAAAGCTATACTCGATAGAGTATAAGAAAGGAGATTTGTATGAAAAAGAGAACTATTTTGAATGCAGCATTGGCAAGCGTATTTGCACTGTCAATCTGTGCAGCATCTGTTATTGCAAACCCGCAGCCCGCAGAACCGGATACGGCAATCCAAGGTAAAACATGCGGTCCCGATTGCGATTGCCAGAAAGAACATCCCGGCAAACCCTGCGGACCTGACTGCAAATGCGGATGCCAAAAACCGGAAGAATTTAAAAGAATGACCCCGGAAGAAAGACGTGCTGAATTTCAAAAGAGATTAAATCTTACAGCTGAACAAAAAGCTAAACTGGACACTATTAAGGCTGAAGAACAGAAAAAACTTGAGCCGATAAGAAATAAAATGAAAAAGAAACATGAAGAAATGAGAGAACTTATTCAGTCAGAAGCTGAAATAAGAAAATCAAGCATGGACAAATTTGAAGCTCTGCTTACTGCTGAACAAAAGGCTGAACTTGAAAAAATGAAAGCTGAAATTCAGGAAAAAATGAAAAATGATTTTGGTGCACCCGGCGGACCAAGAGGACCGAGAGGTCACAGAGGACCCGGAATGCACGGACCTCACCACCCGATGGGACCCGCTCCGATGGAACCTGCTCCAAATCCGGCACCGGCAGAAGCTCCTGAAAAATAGTTAAACTATTGCGGCAGTTCATATGAATTGCCGTTTTTCATATCTGAAACTTTTATTACCACTTTTTAAATATAAAAAATACGGCAAGTATTATAAACAAAAAGCCGACAATATAATTCCATTTCAAATTTTCTTTTAAATAAAAGACAGAGAAAAAGCAAAAAACGACAAGAGTAATAACCTCCTGTATCGTTTTTAAATGCGCGGCGTCATAATATTCATGCCCGATTCTGTTAGCCGGAACCTGAAAACAATACTCAAAAAAGGCAATCCCCCAGCTTATGAGTATTACCATCCACAAAGCCGCATTTTTATATTTCAAATGACCATACCATGCGAATGTCATAAACACATTTGATATTGTAAGTAATATTATTGGTGCAAATTGTCTCAACATACCTAAATAATATTACAAAAAGCAGTATTTACAATATATAAATAAACCTCTATACTAATACTTATAAAAAAGGAGGCTGAATGAACAAACTACAAGAATTAAAAGATTATCAGATAGGACTTTTGGGATTAATACTGGCAATCGGTCTTATTTTCTCAACTTTCATTATTTCAAACGCAGTTATTGCGTTTCAAAAATTGAATACACAGACTCTCACAGTAACAGGCTCTGCAAGCAGAAATGTTACCTCCGACAGAGGTATGTGGAAGGCATATTATGAAACAAGAGATGCGAATTTAAAATCCGCATACGCAACTATGACACAAAATTCAAATACGGTTAAAGAATTTTTAATTGCAAACGGAATTAAAGAAGAAAATATTACCTTCTCGCCGGTAAATTCCTATGCTATCTATCAGAGAACTCCTGCAGGGTATGAAACCAACAAAGTTGAAGGCTACAGACTTTCACAAAACGTAGAGGTATCGTCTGATGATATTAACAAAATTACGGATATTTCAAAAAAAGTTTCGGAACTGGTTGAAAAGAATGTTGAAATCACTTCAAATTCTACCCAGTATTTTGTTTCAAATCTGGACGAACTAAAGGTTGAGGTGCTTGCAGATGCGACGAAAAACGCTAAAGACAGAGCGCAGAGCATGGTAAAAAGCACAAACGGACACATTGGATTTATGAATTCCGCAAAAATGGGCGTATTTCAAATTGTTCCTATAAATTCAACTGACGTTTCCGACTACGGAATAAATGACACGCAATCCATTGAGAAAAAAGTAATTGCGGTTGTAAATGCAACATTCAGCGTAAAATAAACGCTATAAAGAGATAAAAAGGAGCCTCGTGCTCCTTTTTTAGTATCATTTTTTTAAGCTATCCAGGGCATTTTTAAAGCTTTCATCTTTTTGTGCATAATCTTTTATTATATTATATAGCTTTATTGCTTTATCAAAAAGCTTTTCTGACATTGCATGCTCTATTCTGCAAGCATTTTCAACAGATTCTTCCTGAGAAAGTCCTAAAACTTCAACAAAAAACTTCGTCATGGTATTGTGTCTGAGCAAGATTTTCTGCGCTTGATGCTCGCCGGAAAGAGTCAATGTAATGGGAGCATACGGTGCATAATTTATAAGACCGCGCTTTTGGAGTGTGTTCAAAGCGCCGCTTACAGATGCTTTTTTTACATTCAGATTTTTAGAAATATCAGTTACTTTTGCACATCCGTTTCTCAATACCTGCAAGTATATTTCTTCTAAATAATCTTCCTGACTTTCTGTCAATTTTTCCATAATTCATCCTGACCTTTATTGTTATTGTATACGATTTTTTGTTTTTTTCATATACATTCGCAAAATTAAATGCTAGCAATTGTGTTTTTTACAGGCATGGGGTCAACCCTGCAATGCGGAGTAACGAATGTTGGGCATACTTGCCCAACGAAACCTACGAAACTATCTGTCATGCTGAAGCGACCGGCGTTTGTGTCAGCTGCAATATTTCCATGTTCAGCATCTTACCGGCGCTGCGTTCAGCGCAAAACGCGAAGTGTGTAAGATCCTGAATACAAGCGTCTTGGATTTTCTTCTCGCTCGCTGCTGTCGCAGACTACGCTGCGCTGCCGTCTGCTTCGCGCTCGCTCCCCGGGTTTTCACCCGTACGAAAATCCGCTTCAGGATGACAGAAATTACTTGCTAAAAAATACTATTATTGATATTTAATCACTCCCCATCCCAACCTTGTCTTGAATTTCCTTCCCGCTCAGCTCTGTCACTCGTTTGGCTTCGCCAGTACTCGCTTCGAGCTTCGCTCCCCGGGTTTCACCCGTCCGAAAATTCGCTCCCCAAGTCGGGGAAGGAGTTGCGCCAAGCTTATTTAGCTCCCTCCCCAGCTCGGGGAGGGGTAGGGTGGGGAACGGCATGACGGGGAAAGGAAGCGCTACCCTATCAACGACAAAACTATTGATGCGTGGAGGTTTTGGGATTGGGCGAGGAGGGCGGAGGAGGTTTGCTGAAGAATCTGATTCTTCACAAAATCAGCTGATTCATTCGCAATATCCGCGTCCATGATTGTCGATTTTGCGGCGGTGTAGTTCTGTGTGGTCGTTGTTTGTGAGTCTAGGATTGAGTTTATACGGTTTATCATTGCGCCGATTTCAGCGCGTTTTGTGTTTATCTGCTCCAGCATACCGTCAATATCTTCTATCGCCTCTGCACAGGCGTCTTGTGAAAAACAGTCAACAAAAAACTCATCCAGACTAAAAGCTGTGTCAATAAAAATAGCTGAATTTTCAGAAGAATCGCTGCCAATCTGGAGTCTTATGCTGTTTACAAGTTTTTGCGGTTCAGGCATGTTTTTGAGCGTCGGGGGTGCTGTAGAAAAATCCCATATATTCTCATCCCATCCGGCATTGATAAAATGCTGCGGGTTTCTCATCTGGTTTGTCGAAAGTCCTGTTATTTGTGTTATTGCACTGGCATCATTACCTAGACAACCTTCTTTTTGTCCTGTTTTTTGTATATCCCAAAAACAGTTGTTTATTTGCCCCTCACTGTTCACGCCTGCCAGACCCCCGCCGTCATTGACCCTTGCAACAGAATAAGAGTCGACCAGAATACCTGCTACGTAGTTGAAACCTACTATACCTCCACTGTTGAAACTGCTGCTTACGCTTCCGTCTGAGTACACGTTTTCTATTGTTCCCAATCCATTTAATCCTGCAATTCCACCGAGATATTTATTTGTACCTTCTGCTGTTACTTTGGTATTCACATAACAGGCGGATATTGTGCCGCCGGCATTCATCCCTACAAGTCCGCCAACGTATCCTGTAATACCCCAATTATTTTTATCATTATCATAATCTGGCTGCTGCTGTTCTATACCTTTCATCGAAATATTGCCGTTAACAAAACAGTTTGTTATTGTGCCTCCATTTATTCCAACAAGTCCCCCTGCGCCATTCTGGGCGTCTTTTTCATAGCCGTAGCCTGTTACGTTTACATTGACCAGTCCCAAATTTTGAATAGTTCCTTGCGAAGTAGCAAATAATCCAACGTATTTGTCTGTTTTATTGTGTATTTTCAGGTTTCTTATTACAAATCCGTTACCGTTTAACTCTCCCGTGAACATTGTTGTATCATCCCCAATCGGATCCCAGTTGGAAACAGAGGTCATATCAATATCACCCATCAGTATGTATTTACCCGATAGGTTATTGCGAATGTTTTCTAAGTCCTGAGCGGTTTTTAGGATGGTGTATCCCTGTTGAATCGCTTCTTCTTCGGTTATACGGTTTACAAAACCGCCAGAACCCGTACCCTGAGCGGAACTAGACCCGTTGAGGGTGGGAGGGCTGCCTGTAAAAATATCTCTGCCATTGAATTTTGTACTGTCTTTGAGCTGCCAGAGTTGGTCAATTAATGCATCTGACTCATCTTGCATTGCTTGTCTTGATGAATCGCTGTAGAAACCGTTAGCTCCCTGGACTGCAAGGTCTCTCAGGCGGTTGAGGATATCTGTCATGTTAGATAAGGCGCCTTCGGCGGTGTTTAGGAGGGATATGCCGTCTTGGGCGTTCTTTTGGGCTTGTTTTAGCCCGCGGATGTTGGCATTCAGGTTTGAGGCGACAAACATGCCCGCAGCGTCGTCGGCAGCACAATTCACCTTATACCCCGTGCTCATGCGTTCAAGCGCGGTGTTAAGGCTATTGGTTGCAATATTCAAATTTCTCTGCGTCGTTAAAACCGACGGGTTGAAATTTGTGGTTATCATTTGTTTTCCCTTTTAACTTTTATTTTTTTCCTGTTCTTTGCCGGATACCGGCGTGGTGAGTAGTTATTACCGACCTGGTATTCCAGCCCGTAACATTATACAGTATACACATTACACAAATTATTTAAATTGTACTAAAGTTTGGACTTTCTCATACTTTAGGCGGTTTTTTGTAAATCCGCACTAAATTGCAGGTAACAATGTATTACAAAGTTTTATTGGATTATATTGTAAATTTTTATAAAATATATATAGAAAACAGGAAAATTTTAAGATTCAGCAACTTTATACAAAAAAAGAATGGGGTACGGAATGATTAGTCCAATAAACGGTATAAGCAATATCTACACAAATAAGCTTAAAAAACAGAGTTTTAAAGAAGCTCTGCCGGTTGAAGAAGAAAAACGGGAGGTATATGCAGATCCTTCTGCTGCAATAAAATCGCAACTTAGTGTAAAAACACCTATATCATATACGTTTATACGGGACATTGAGATGCCTTATACCGAGCCGGCAAAGCTTTACAAACTTGCAAACGGACAAAAGGTTGCAATACTCCATAAAAAAGGACCTGCTGTTGTAAAATCATACTATAACGTAGGTGCATTAAATGAGCCGGAAGGAGAAAAGGGGATTTCTCATTTTATTGAACACATGAAGTTCAACGGTTCTGAAAACCTTAATTCCGGTGAGTTTTTTAATACCGTAAACAAAATTGGTGCTTCTACGAATGCCGGAACAGGTTTGTCCATGACAGACTATTTTGTTGCCGGTCAGATGCTTGGAGATAATGATCTTGAAACTACAATACGTATCCACGCTGATATGCTCCAGGCACCTTCTCACACTCCTGAAATGGTAGAAAAAGAAAAAGGTCCTGTATTGTCTGAAATAAGTATGTGTATGGATCATCCGGAAAATCTTGCAATGAACAATTGTATAAAGAATCTTTTCGGTATAAAAACCGGAGTCAAAGATCTTGTTGCAGGTTCGGCAAACACAGTCGGCAATCTTTCAAGCGAAAAAGTGAAGGCGTATGACGAGACCTGGTATACCCCGGACAACTGCATTACAGTAATAACAGGCAATGTAGACCCGCAAAAAACAATAGAACTTGTTGCAAAATACTTTAACAAGTCTAATGACAAAAATGTTCAGCAGAACAGACTTTACACGGAATTAACGCCTATTACCGCTCCGGTAAGGCATGATATAACAATGCCCAAGGCTCAAAACTCCATTATTATGCTTGGGTTTGCCGGTCCCAAAAATAATGAGGCAAAAGATAAAGTAGTTCAAACACTGCTTTTGGATATACTTTTTGACGTAAATAGTTCCAGAATAACTGATGCATTGGATAAAATTCACGCCTCTGCTTCTGTGACTGCGGAAAGAATCGGAAACAGACCGGAAGATCCGACATTTTTGGCTTTTACGACACAAACAACTCCTGACAAAGTTGAAGAAGTTCTGAAAACATACTACAATGCGATTCAGGAAGTAAAATCCAAACCGATTACTCAAAGCGAGCTGGACAGTGAAAAAAAAGCATACAAAATGTCTCTTTCTTTAATGTCAGAAAGTTCGTACTCACTTAACTCTTTCATCGGGGGCGGTATTATGGACGGAGATTTCGATTATCCCCAAAATATACTGCAAATCCTTGATTCAATAACAACAGACGATTTAAATAATTACATGAAAAAGTATTTAGATCTGAATAAAGTATCGTTGAGTCTTGTTCATCCTGAAAATACAACCCAGGAAGAACTTAGTAAATATCATAAAAATGCTTCTGCTGTATCTTTTAAAGGTCAGATAAATCAGGAAGCTGTGGATGTCAGCAAAATTAAACAATACAGGTTAGGCAACAATATAAATGCAGTATTTAATCCAAACCACTCAGAACTCGCAGATTATACGCTTTCCTTATATACTTCGGCACCGCCTGTTATTAAACCCGGAACGCAATTGCTGCTTTCTGCTCTGTTAAAAGAAGGCTCCGCTTTCAGAAATGCAAATTCGTTCTATAAAAACTCTCAAAAAGAAGGAATATATCTGACTTTTAAAGCCGATTCAAGAGAAATTAGTGTTGATTGTATTTCCACTGCAGACAGTGTGGAAAAATCTTTAAAATATTTAAAAGAGACACTTTTATACCCCCGTTTTACGCAAGAAAGACTGGACTATGTAAAAGCAAACCTGAAAGAAAAGCTCAAAAACATTTCACCCTCGACAGGAGATCTGTTAAGCAGCGAATTATTCCCGAATATCAGTGATTTTGCAAGTCGCGAAAAAATTGAAGAAGCGATAGACGGTATTACTCTTTCAGATGTTATGGGGCTTTATCAGTATATTATTCAAAATGCAAAGGCTGATTTTGTAATGACTGCTCCGGTTGAAAAAAATCCGTTGCTTATAAATAACACGCTTACTGAATTGTCAAAAGATTTGCCGGTTTTTAAACAGCAAAGTGATACTGAACTTTTTCGGGTTTATACACCTATCAAAGAAAACAAGCTTTTAACAAAGTCAGACAAGCGTATACAGGCTGAAATTGAACAGATGTTTACATTTAAACAGAACAAAAATCCGAAAGACAGACTGTCATTTTTGCTTTTAAACTATATACTGGGCGGCAGTTCTTCATCAAGACTGTTTTCAGATCTCAGAGAAAAGCAGCTCCTTGCTTACAAGGTTAATTCTACGTTTGACACTTATGGTGATATGGGGATTATTTCTCTATACATCAACACAACAACTGATGATCCGGAAAATAATTATGTTAGATACGACAATGTGCAAAAATCACTTGATGGATTTAAAAAACATGTAAATCTGCTAAAAACAGAGACTGTTCCGGAAGATGAGCTGAATGCGGCAAAATTAAGACTGAAAACGAGCCTTTTGAATGATTTAGAAAGTTCTTCAGGTCAAACGGCAAGTCTCCTTTCTGATATGAGTTCAATTTATTCAATAAACAATACTAATGAATTGATAAAACTGATAGATGAAATAACACCACAAGATATATATAACACGGCAAATTATGTTTTTAGCGGAAATGCGCTGACTTCAATTATTGCGAGTGAAAATACGCTTAAAAATATGCATACGGGGATTAATGCCGCAGTCGTATAGTAAAGCTATTGACAAAAACTTGCATCGCCTATATCCGTACATTTAGAACTGTAGTATTCAGGCTGGGATTCTAATTTTCTGATTCTTGTGTAATTCAAAGAATCGTATCGGTACGGCGTTACGCTCATATCTGTTCTTCTTAAGTTATAGTATCTTGCGGCTGCAGACGCAGCGGAGTCTCTCATGTATCGGTTCCGTTCGTATTCAACAGTACTGTTATAACGCCCTGAAGCATCAAACATTGTCGAAGCATTTGACACATTACAAAAAACAACTGTGCATAGAATTATATAAAAAATATTCTTCATTCTTTCGCTCTTTTCGTATATTTGCAGCAAAGTTCAGGTATTTATACAGTTTTATCGTCAGGTTCATAAAGAACATCTGCCCAGTGGTGAAGTCTGTCCGCAAGGTCTTGTACTGATTCTTTACCCTTTCCTTCGTTCATTGCTTTTGATATTACTGCGCGTTCCAGAAGCTCAGGCACGTTCATTGCAATATGCTGCCACCATGTCGGGTCTTTTTTATCGTCATGTTTTGCACGCTGTAAAGTTTTGTAGTATTCGTCTTTGTAGTTCAACGGCAGTCTGAGTTTCCAATTTCTTGCATCGTTTGTTCCTGAATAGTTGTAACGGTCAGGAAGTCCGAAGAAATCCATAAATGTAACCTGGATATTTTTTCCGAACCTAAAAAGTTCTTCCCATTTTACGCGTGTACGCAGGTCTGTATTATGAGCCATTTTATTTATAAGAAAGTCTCTTGAATCCTCCCATCTTATGCCTTTTGCCTCGTCGGAATTTTCCGGCAAATCAGGATAAAGCGTACCTATCAGGTATAAAGGATCCATTACTCCTTTTTTTGCAGCCTGAAAGAAATTATTGCTCAAAAGCTGTCCGGTGTGTTCATCGTCGTGGCTTTGGATGAGAAATGTATTATCAGGCACCGATTTTGCTTCATCTTGACCTCTATAGGACTTCAAAGAAGACATACCGGGAATTATTTCTCTTGTATCTCCCGCAGGTCTTGTATTATTGTGTCCGTAGCAGACCTCATTAAAAACATCAGTCGGGCAGCCAAGATTTTCCCATGCAATATCTGTGATTTTTAATCCTTTTTCTTTTATAACCGGCAGAAGTATTTCATGTATAAGGCGTTTGTAGTTTCCGTTCGGGTCAAGTACAGGCATGCTTTCAATATCTGCATTTATTTTTCGCTGTGTTTCTTGCTGTTCCCAGCTCCAGTGACCTTCTACTTTGTAGGCATCGGGCTTTCCGAACATACTGACATTTGCGCCGTGAGCAATTGTGTGTTTAATTCTGTCACCGTCTTTTATAATTTCAACGCGGTTTTTGTTATAGATCCAGGGGTCTACAAGCCCTAATACGTGGTCAATTCTGATACCCTGATGGTTTTCAAGAAGTGCTCTGAATTTGTCCTGAATGAGTTTTCCTCCGATTCCTATTGTACCGTCAGGATTAAACAACTTTTCCGGCGCAACAAAAGCAATATCCCATAGCTGATTGTTTCCCCAGGAGGTGTATTGTATTGCCTCGCCTTCGCCGCCGTATGGACATCCTATTCTGTAGTCTTCAAGAAAAGCTTCTTTGTTTGCCCAGATATCTCTGGCAGAAAAGCCTATTATTGCGTCTGATTTGTATTTCAATTTTTCGGAACTTTTCGCAAACTCTTTTTCTTGTTTTTTTACAATAAACTGCTTAAATTCGTATAAATCAATATCTCTTTGGTATTTTTCAACAAGTTCCGCTTTGCGTGCAAGGGCTTTTTCATGCTTCGGTGATGTTTCGTCTTTCAGATATGTAATCAAATTGTCGTCTATATCGTTCCATTCATCAAAATGATCCGAGCCGTTTACTTTTGTTAAAACTTCAAAAAGAGCATCTGTCTCAAGCCAGCTTTTTTCGGCGTTTTTAAACTGTGCAAAATCTATTAACAAATCAACACTTGCATTGTCTCCCGCTTCTGCTTGAGAGTGCAGGTTGTCATAGGCTTTTTCAAAAAGTCTGTCGTATACGGTAAAGGCTTCATCAAAAATCGTTTCTTTTGTTTTATGTATGTACTCGGAATCCGTGAAGTCTTCAATATCAGACAGTTTCAAAATTTTTCCGTATTTAGGGGTGGTGAGTTTTTCCATATCGGAAAATAGGTAGTTTCTCGAGTGTATTGAAGAAATATAAGGCGAAAAATCATCACGCTGTATAAGCCCCGGCGGTCCGAGTTGAATTGAATCAAAGCCGTGGAGTCTTAAAAAGTCATTGACCTCTTTTGCTTTTTTATTTATTGGTGAGCCGATAAACAAATCTATATCTGAAACAGGAAACGATGAACCATGCATAATCAACGCAAGGTCTTTTATGCCGAGATATTTTTTTCCTTCCTCTATATCCCGGTGAAACTGTTTTTCTTCTTCCGGTTTTGGTGCTCTTTTAAATGTTACGTTTGAAAACGTATTAACTGCAGAAATTCTCATCCTCTTACGATCCCTTTTCTAGCCCTGTGATGTATAAGTATCTTTCAGAAAACAACTATATAATTTTAGTAAATAAATAATTAATATGCAACTATATTTAGTAATGTAATATATATACACAAATCCTTGACATTTAAATTATCAGCCGACTATTATGTAACAGGGAAGAATAAAGTGAGGTAGAATGAAAAGCTCAACATTACACAGATCAAATTTATCAAAGGAGAGAATGGTTCTGTTAGAGGAACTCAGAGCTAAATCTAACACAATCACGGAGGATACGGCACCTAAAACTTATGTCAGACCGTCTAAGGAAAAAGAACTTGATGTTCTCTGGCAGAATTTTAAGATTAACCAAAAAGCGGAAAAATCACCGGGAGTTTATCTTGCTACAGGATTTATTGCCGGAGCATTGTGCATGTTTTTGATGACTGCATTGCTCAGCTTCAGCACAAATTCACTCAGCAACAGTTCTTCCGTAGACCAGCCCAAACTGGTTAAGAGAGTTAAAAATCAGGATGCTGCAAAACTTGCAATTATTCCGGCAGATAAACCTGAACCGGCTGCTGCATCTGCACCTGAAACTTATACCATTAAATCAGGCGATACTCTCGAAGGTGTTATTATCAGATTCTACGGAAAATATGACAACTCCAAAGTTGCAAAAATTATGGAAGTAAACAATATGTCAAATCCGAATCAGTTGTCTATAGGACAAAAACTGATTATTCCGATGGACTAATTAAGTATCCGTACTTAACTAAGATTGCTGCATATGGAGACGTATTGCTTAAGATATTTCCGTATATATAGATTTTATTTTACACAAAACGCCGGTTTCCGGCGTTTTTGTACTTTTGAAAATTTTCAAATAAAATAGTCTGTTTTCATTGTTAATCTTTTGTAATTTTGTATAAACCGTTACTGCGGATAAAGAGATCAGGTGATTTGTACGGCATTCTGTATTTTGAAACATCAAGATGAATGAGTCCGTTTGTTTCGTCTTCCAAAAGTTTTTTTATAATGAAAGGGTAGTTATCCATACCGAAAATATACTGTTTATTTAGATAATTAATAATTCTGTCCATATATTTTTGACTGTTTTTAATCATTTCAGGGTGTTTTACTAGAAATTCTTCATAAGGCATAGAACTTCTGGAGTTGTTGCATTTACGGCACATAACAATATAGTTTGAAGAATTATCTGCGCCGTTTTCAGAAGCCGGCACAACATGTTCAATTGACGCTTTTGAGCTTTCAAGAAGTTTGTACGCCAAAGATTCTGAATCCAGCGGTGAGTATTTTACAAAAAATGAATCCACATCATTTTTTGAACTCGGAAGTTTTTGAATCATTGACAAAACCCTTTGAAACTCCTCCTTTTCCGGGCAATCCTCGAGCAGCGAGGAAAATTCTTTTATAATACGCTGCCTTTTCTTTAATACATCTTTACCTTCAACAAACATTATTTGTCTTGTATTCTTTAGTGCATTGTTAAGTTTTGCCTGAGATTCCGGGCTTATATTAAAATCGGTTTTTTCGATTTCACTAACAATTTTAAGCTGCTTAATTTCTGTATTTGCAAGATGATAGTATCTTTTTCGGTTAAACAAGTCATGCAAATTCATTTCCGGATTTTTTTTACTGAGTTTTTCAAGACGTCTGAACACGTTTCGTTCAACCTTGTGCATACGGGTTTCGTATTTTTTCAGCACCTTTAAAATTTCTGTAGCCGATATATCGTAATTCTTTACAATCGGACGTTCAAAAACATTTTCGGGTATCATGATTTTTCCGCAGCAGGCGCAAGGCAATTGAGGAATATTCGTCATTGCTGTTTCATAATTTTTTTCTTTTCTTGACACGCCAAAAGTAACCGTATCAGCGTTTAGCGGCTGTAATTTCAATTGTTGCTTATGCGGTTTTATTTGCGGGAAATAGGAATTAATTCCCGTTGAGAGATTGATTTTCATAATAATAATTATATCTGTCTGTATTTATGTCGATTTTTCCGCCGGATTCAATGTAGAGTGATTTTTTAACCTTCTGCGGGTAGTCATTGTAATTTACCAGTTTGCCGCTAATTATAGCATCGATTATTTTGTCAATATATTTTTGACAGTTATCGACCATTTCAGGATGAATAAGCAGCCAGTCTTTGTAGCTTGTTTTGCTTCTCTGGCTGTTGCATGCCGCACACATAACTATTTTATTTTCATTAATATTCGGTCCTTTGTCTTTTTTATCCCGATTCTGGGGCTTTATGTGTTCTTCGCTGGAGGCTCCGGAAATAAGTATAAGATGGGCAATTTCTTCACTGCTTCTGTATGAATATTTTGCAATAAAGGCACTTAATGAATTTTTTGATTTTGGAAGTTTTGAAAGGATTTTTCTCATTCCCTCCATATATTCAGGAGACGTCACAGAGCTTAGGGTTTCGTAATTGTCAATAATACGCTGTCTTTTCTGCGGGATTTTTGTATCTTCGTCAAAAATTATACCTTTTGCACGTTTTGTTTTGCTTTTTAGAAATTTCTTATACTTCGGGTAGTTTATTTTTGTGTAATATTCTATCTCATTTACAACATTTTTCTGCTGCCTTTGCAGTTTTGCAAGATGCCTGAAATAGACATTCGGAGTGTTTAGTATGTAATTAAAATCTTTTGACGGATATTTTGCAGAATTTTTCTTTAATAATTCAAAAACATCTTTATACACACCGGAAAAATGTTTTTCATAAGGCTGCATAATTTCAATCATGTCTTTGGAATTTCTGCAGAGTTTTTTAAGCGAATGGCTGTAATATTTGATTTTGTCGCGAGTTTCCGGAGAAAGCTCTTTCTGGATTTCTTCCTGCACAGAACCTAAATCCATAACATTTTTAAAGCTCTTGTCCGGATATTTTTCAGACAGGGATTTTAAATATTGGAATGCCTCTTGCTCTGCCCGACTAGACTGTTTCGGATCAAAAAGCCCTGTTGTTATAAGCATTTTTACTGCTTCCGGCATAAAAAAGAACAGCTTTTCGTCTTCAATTCTGGACACTGTTTCATAAGGATAGACCTCAATCCCGCAGCACGCACAGGTTATACCCGGAACGTCTCTTATGTTATCAACAAAATCCGCTTGTTTTGCTTTTTTAAAAGAAATACCGTTGATTAGCGGATAATATGCATTGCTAAGACCTGCAGATTTGCTGTTTCCGTAGGAGACATTTTCTGAAACTCCGACGTTTTTAACCTTTCTGTTTCCGGCTGTGTTGTATGATATATTTGCGATTGGTAAAATTTTCATGATGTTTAATTAAATCTCCTGATAATTTTTTTTTGCTAAAAAAAACAGAGCAAAAAGCTCTGTTTGAAATTTGTTAAATTATGAAATATCCCATCTGCCGCAAGTTCCGCCCCATCGTGCGATGATGTTGCCTTTTATGTCTTTTATATTTTGCGGATGCGGGTCTTCAAGGTCTCCTTCTACAATTGTTATGACCTCGCAATTGTTTGAGCAGCCTGTGCACTGGTTTGTTACAGAGTTAAAATGCATTTCTCCGACTTCCCAGCCTTTGAATTTTGTAGTATTTTCCGTGTACTGATGATTTTCCATGGCGAGCAGCGCTGCACCTATGGCACCCATTGTCTGATGGTTTTTGGGAACAACTATTTCTGTTCCGAGAGCTTCCTCAAATGCCTTAACCATGCCGGAGTTTGTTGCAACACCTCCCTGGAAAGTCACGGTAGGAAGAAGCTCCTTGCCGAGTGCAAGGTTGCTCAAATAGTTTCTTACAAGTGCCTGACAAAGCCCGTAGAGAAGGTCTTCGACCGGATAACCAAGCTGCTGTTTGTGAATAAGGTCGCTTTCTGCAAAAACGCCGCATCTTCCTGCTATACGAGCTGGATTCGTTGATTTTAGGGCTGTTTCACCGAATTGTTCGATTGGAACATTTAATCTGTTTGCCTGCTGGTCAAGAAAGCTTCCGGTGCCTGCTGCGCAAACTGTATTCATTGCAAAATCCGTAACAATACCGTCTCTTAAAATAATAATTTTACTGTCCTGTCCGCCTATTTCAAGGATAGTCTGAACTCCGGGGACATAGGTGCTTGCTGCAACAGCGTGTGCAGTGATTTCATTTTTAATCATATCAGCTCCGACCAGAGCGCCTGCAAGATTTCTTCCGCTTCCTGTAGTTCCGACACCCTGAACGTTATATTCACAGATAGCTTTTTTAAGAAGTTCTCTCATGCCTGATTGCACAGCCAATACCGGCTTGCCTGCCGTTCTGAGCATATAGCTGTCCACATATTTTCCGGACTCATCAACCAGTGCAAGTTTTGTGGTTACTGAACCGACATCTATACCAAGATATACATTTAGTGACATTTTTACCTCTCTCACCCTAAGATTTTTTGATTTCTCAACAATTTTCTTTATTTTAAATAAAAAAAGTTTTATAATCAAATATATAGTAAATTTTTATGAAAGAGTGAGGTTTTGCAAATGGTTGTCAAATTGCAAGAAAATATGGATACGATTCCTTTTGACCCGGGTTTTTCTGAACACGCGGTAATTTTTACCCCGAACATTGAATCGGCTTATAATATTCTAAACAGCATTCCTGCGCCTCATCAAAAAAAATTTCAGTTCAAAATGTTCTATCCCCAGCTTTTGAGACTTGTAGACAGCACGGTTGCATTTTATCTCGGCTGTCTTTTGTGGGCATCATATATTTCAAAAAAATACAAGGATTCTCCTAAGAAAATTGAGGGAAACTCGTATTTAGGCAAAAATGTAAAACCGGAAGATGCACTGCATGAGATTGATTTTATCATTTCATATCTTAAACAGTTTGAAAAAGACTGCAAATACTATATGGGAAAAGCAAAAGACATAAAACCGGAATGGGATGAAATCATCAATGTTTACAGAGAATTTCTAACGATGAATGAATTTTTAACAAAAGCAGAAACTACTGCAGATATAAAACTTCCGGATTCTGTAAAAGAATTGGATGAAACAAACCTTGAAACTATATTTGAAAAAATAAAATCAGCAATAGATTCAGCCCGTCTTGAACAGCTTTATGAAGTTAAAAGCCTTATTCTTTAACCTTCATTAGATATAGCGTTCTTTTTGTATCAGCGACGGTATGTTGTTCCAAAACGTCATAATACTTTTCAAAGACTTTTTGAAAGCGTTCTTCGTTGTATTCAGGGTGTTCATTTGTACATTGGGTTAAAAGCTCTTTGACTTTTTTGTCCTCGTGCGGAATAAATTCAATAATCAGATACTGAGACAGTGTGCGCAAAAATTTAGCCACATCTTCAAACAAAAGTGAATTTTTAAGCACGAGATGCGGCAACAGCGCCAGCGCCATCGTTAAGTCAGGTCTTGAACGTTTCAGAAATCCTGTTTTTTCCGCATTCATAAAACCCATATCCGGACTTGGATTTGTCAAATCCTGCAGCAGCGGCAGAATGTGTGTTTCTTTTGCTTTTTTTGCGTGGAGATAATTTTTTTCCACTGCCACGGCATCAATATCAAATGCGACAGTGCAGATTTTTTTATTTGACGCAATCCTTGAAAACTTACCTCTGTTGGAACCGAGGTCATAAACAAGCTGCGGCTTTACAATATCGAGATAGTTTGTAATAATTTCTTTTTTTGCAAAAAACGCCTTATCCGAGTAGCTTGTATGTTTGTAATAATTGCCCCATTCGTTTTTAGACTCGGGGAAGGATAACGATTTTACACACTCAGATAGCGATTTCAAAGTTTCTTTTATCTGGTTTATGTTTGCTTTTTTTGTATTTTGAGATTTTGTCTGTTTCAATTCCCTCTCTTTTATACGCTTCGCGTGTTTAAATATATGCGTAACAAGCCCCATGTGGAGATTTGCTGTCAACGGCAGAATGTGGCAGGTAAGGTCAAGCGGAATACCTTTTGTATACGTTTTTAAAAGCTGCCCCAGTCTTACATCCGTATAACTCATCAATGCCAGCGGAGCAAGAAACATTCTGCAGTATTCTTCATATACCGCGCGGTTTATGTTTTCATCATATTTTACAAATATAAACGGGTCAAAAATTTGCGGCTTTCCGCCAAAGAACTGTATATTTTCACACTTTGCGGAACTTATTGTCATTCCGTGTTCAACCGCCAGTCTTTGTGCCGCAATAAGCAAGAGAGCCGCGTCTTTCAACTGCGAAAAAGACCATTCGTAGGGATATGAGTAATAAAACGGCGCCTGATGAACAATTTGTTTAAAATTATTCCTATCACCCTCAAAATCTGTTTCTTCAATCTGCAATATATATTTTTTGTCCAAAAGTTTTTTGTATAAACCGCTTTCAAAAAATGCAGTATAATCTTCTTTTTGTCTCAAAGAGACTTTTCTGCAGAGTTGACCATCTTTGTAATACACAAAACCTTTTAAATTTTTGAATGCATAATCTTTAGCTGTTTCTTTCATATTCTATCCGTTAAGTTATTATTTGCACGTAAACATTTCTTGCACGCGGCTTGTTGTCAAAATCAATAAGTACAATCTGCTGCCAGGTGCCGAGAACCATTGCACCGTCAATCAGCGGTACAGTGGTCGAGCTGCCCAAAAGCGATGCTCTGACATGCGCATATCCGTTTCCGTCATGCCAGGTATCATCATGGTGGTATTCTTTATTTTGCGGGGCAATTTCATCTAAAATCGCCGGTAAATCTTTTAAAAGCCCGGGTTCATACTCAATAGTAGTTATGCTGGCTGTGCTGCCTGCGATAGCAACAACAATTGTTCCGTTTTTTACATTATGGTTGTAAACAACGGATTTTACCTTCTGGGTGATATCGATTATGTCCGTAAAACCCCTGGTGTTTATCAAAAATTTTTCGTTAATAACCGCCATAACTATCTCCGGGTACTTTCTAATAATAGTCCGAGAATGCCGAAAAAACAAGATGTATTTGCAAAATATTTCATATTGTTTTGTGCATTTTATTCCTCTCTTGTGCGAGCCGGTAGTGTATTACAAAAAACCTTAAACAACAAAATAATGTAGGAAATCGAGCGAGAGATTACGGAGGAACAAGCAGTGAGAGAGTTTTTGTGCGTATTTTTAACGGTTATTACATTCGGATATTCAATACAAACAGCCGAAGCGGCAATCATTAACCTGAACAAGAGCGATGATGACAGTGCCATCACAAACATTTATGAACGTATAACTCCTGCAATTGTGGTTGTTGATGCGGAGATGAAAGACGGGACTTCCAGCGGAACGGGATGTATAATCGATTCAAAAGGTATTATTTTAACCAGTTCGCATGTTATTTCAAATGCCTCGGACATACAAATTACGATTTCTTCGGGAGAGGTTTATAAAGGCGAAACAATATCTGTGCTTGGTAAAGACAATGATTTAGCTCTTATAAAAATCAATCCCAAAAGAGAGCTTCCGACATTGAAACTCGGTGATTCCGCAAAAGTTAAAGTCGGGCAGAGAGTGCTTGCAATAGGAAACCCGTTCGGGTTTAACGGAACCTTGACGACAGGTATTATTTCAAGGATTGATTATACAAGAAACAAAATACAAACCGATGCGGCAATAAATCCCGGTAACTCCGGCGGTCCGATTGTAAATATCAAAGGCGAAGTCATTGGCATAAGCCAGTCTATATATAACCCCGACAATAACGTTTCTAATATAGGTATAGGCTTTGCTGTTCCGATTAATGAGGCTAAAAGCTTTATAAAACTAACCCTTTCGGACACAAAAGCAATTGCAGGTAAAAAAACGAATTAAAACGGATAGTGTCGTTTTTTCTAAAAAACCTCAAAAATCCAACTTTAGTATCAATTTTTTCATACTAAATAAGAATTAAACAAGAGAGAAAAAGGGGTTATTATAAAGACAATGGAAATAAAATAACATGGTGCGTCGTATGACACACCGGCAATACCCCGCCGGACACCGGCAAAAATCGCAAATTGAAAAGTGAATAGAAAACCAAAAGACGTATTTTAAAATACAAAAAACTTCTGTCATCCTGAAGCGATAAATCAGGAGCGCAGTGACAATCGTCTGTGTTCAGGATCTTACACACTTCGCATTATGTGCTGAACGCAGCGCCGGTAAGATGCTGAACATGGAAATATTAAAGCTGACACAAACGTCTGGCGCTTCAGCATGACAGTAGTAGGTTGGATTCACCAATCCGACAAAAAATATAATGTCATGCTGAACTTGTTTCAGTATCTGTACAAATGCAGAGGGTTGCTCCCCACCCTAACCCTCCCCAAGCAGGGGAGGGAATAAAACAAGCTTGGAGCTACTCCTTCCCCGACTTGGGGAAGGCTGGGATGGGGGTTGGCAAAGTAGAGCAGGACGCGTCGATTGACGCACTGTCAATACCCCGCCGGATTCCGGCAAAGAACAGGAAAAAAATAAAAGTTAAAAGGGAAAACAAATGATAACCACAAATTTCAACCCGTCGGTCTTAACGACGCAGAGAAATTTGAATATCGCAACAAACAGCCTTAACACCGCGCTCGAAAGAATGAGCACGGGGTATAAGGTGAATCGCGCTGCCGACGACGCTGCGGGCATGTTTGTGTCATCAAAAATGACCGCACAAATCAGGGGGCTGAGGCAGGCGCAAAAAAATACACAAGACGGTATATCTCTGCTCCAGACGGCGGATGGTACTTATGCAAATATGGTTGATATGCTTAACAGACTCAGGGATTTATCTGTACAGGCGGCAAACGGGATTTATGATGAAAAATCAAGGACAGCTTTTCAGCAAGAGGCTGATGCGCTGGTGGCTCAGTTGTTTCAACTCAAAGAAGGGGCGCAGTTTAACGGGTTAAAAATTCTTGGAGAGAATGTAATTGCAGACGCAGCAGGTGTTTTCGGCGTTTCGGGGGGGGGGGGTACAAGGAATACCCTTTCAGAATCAGGCTTTCGCGTAAACGGCAGGTCGTATAGTTTGACAAAAACTGTATTTGACAGTGATGTACTATCCCGTGATGATACTACACAACCGTTGAGCAGGCTTTTGCAAAATTCCTCGGCATCTTCTGTAAAAACTGCGGCGGCAGCGACTTCCGCAAATCCGCAGGTAACGGTTACACCTCTGGCTGACCCCGGTACGGCGGTTTCCGGAGCCGTAGATTTTTCGGGTAGTCAGACACTTGAGATTGTTGTTGACGGCAGGACTTATACTGCAAAGAACCGTTCCGGAAATGCGCAGCAGCTTTCTTACTCGGTTGAAAACGGGGTGACGACGTTTATCTGCTCTGACTTTGAAATATCAGCAAAAGACAAGGATGTTGAATACAATCTTGAAATAGTCGGAAAAAACAATATTATAAGAACTGGGAATAAGAACGATACTATACTTTTTTCATCAGAAAGCAGGCTCGGACAATCGAATCAGTGTTATGGCGGTGCGGGTGATGACACTATCACAACTTACGGCAAAAATGCAGTTGTGTACGGGGAGGACGGAAACGACACTATCACTTCATATTCCAGGGACTCAACATACTATGGCGGCAACGGCAATGATACTTTTAATCTTTATGGTTTTGCCCATCAGACAGTATACGGAGGCGAGGGGAATGACTATTTTGTGGTTGACAGAAATGATAATAATTATCCAAAACGTCTTTTTGGTGAAGGCGGGGATGATACATTTCTGATAAAAAACGGAACAGGAGCGATTATAAACGGCGGCACAGGCACAAACACATATACTGACAATACGGGCAAAGCCACTGCAGTGAATGTTGTAAATCCGAATGCCCAAATTGAATCTTTTTCCGCAAACCAGACAAAAACCGTACTGATTGAGGGGCTTAGGTATGAAATAACAAACAACTCGGGCTCTGCTCAGGACTTTCTCTGTCAAAACAGTAACGGCAAAATTCGTTTTTTATCAAATAGTTTTACAATAAAAGCACTTGATAACGTTTCGAGAAATGTCGAATTAGTGGCATGGCTTATAAGTTATTACGCATCTGACGCAGGGGATACTATTACAGCTAACACAGTGTCTAACATATACGGAGGAAACGGTAATGACACTATAACAGTAGGCTGCGCAAACGGTGGTGTGCTGGTAAAAGCAGGCGGCGGTAATGACAGGATTACAGTTAACGCAGGGACGCCAGACACTCGTATAGACGCCGGAGACGGTGATGATATTTTGACTGTGAACACTGACTATGGTGGGTCGAGCATTGTTGGAGGAGCCGGTAACGATACGTTCTATATTCAGGGTTCTGTCGGTTCATTTATAGACGGCGGCGACGGCGATGACACATTTAATCTCCAGGGTTCAAATTACACGATTGCCGGCGGCAGCGGGAATAATACAGTAACGGGTAATCTTTCGGGCAACCTTTATACAGATATGTCTAACTCAAACGGAAAACTTACGGAAGTTGTGTTTACATCTGCAAATCAGACAAAAACGCTCACAATCGGCGGCATAAAGTACACTGTCCAAAATCTTACGGACAGCTTTTACAGCGGGCAGGAAAAAACTCTTACATACAGCTATAATGCCGCAACCGGTGAGGTTACTTTTGCCGGAAACTTTTTTAAGATAACCGGAGAGAGCGGAAAAGCTCACAATATTATTCTTGAAGGCGGTAATAATCAGCTATATACAGGCTCTAAGAATGACACAATAGTTATTAACGGTAACGGAAATACCGTCCATGCCGGAAGCGGAGACGATAAAATCGTTCATAACGGAACCTTTATAAACACAATATACGGTGA
This sequence comes from Candidatus Gastranaerophilales bacterium, assembly GCA_944326475.1. Classification (GTDB taxonomy): domain Bacteria; phylum Cyanobacteriota; class Vampirovibrionia; order Gastranaerophilales; family Gastranaerophilaceae; genus CALUPY01. Next base: position 101,772 of record CALVEC010000006.1, on the reverse strand, counting down.
AGACGGTAATGACAGAATAGAAATAAATAAGAGAAATGATTATCTGGTAAGCGGCGGCAACGGAAACGATGAAATCATCATCCGTGCAAATACTGTATCTAACGTACAGGGTAATGCAGGAGATGATACATACACCATTACAAGCAGCGGTATTATTGTCACAGATACAGAAGGCAGCAACGTTTTCAACATAGACGGTTCGGGTAACAGCATAACCGCAGGCTCCGGTCACGACTCGTTCTCCGTAAACGGAAATGACAACGTCGTTCGCGGTTCGGGCGGGGATGACTACTATGTCGTAACCGGCGACCAAAACCTTGTTGACGGCGGCACGGGTATGAACTATTTTGAAGACTACGGCAACAACAATACTTTTGCGAATGTTACTGTAGACCCGAACTCGAATACCATAATTTTTGTCACAAAAAATCAGGTTGAAGAAGTGACGATTGCCGGTGAAAAGTATGTGTTTAAAAATACAAACCACGACAACACATCACCCGCTTCAAATCAGGTGTCATATTCCTACAACCAGAACACCGGAGAACTTTTGATTATAGGTTCGGATATAACGCTTGAATGCGCGGATGATGTTGAAAACAATATAAAACTCAGAGGGGATAATAACGTTATACAGGGCGGTTCTCTGGACGACAAGATTACAGTTGAAACCGGTACAAACAACTACATTTACGGAAACTCCGGTGATGATGAAATAAATATGAAAACCGAAAACAACCATCTTTTCGGCAATGACGGAAATGATACCATAACAGTCGATGCCGCTAACGGTGCAAATGAAATAGACGGCGGAGCCGGCGATGATATTATAAATGTAAATTCAAGCAACAACACCAATATAAAAACCGGCGACGGCAATGACAATCTGACTATACGCGGCAATTCTAATACTGCGGATATGGGAAACGGTAACGATAAACTGCTCGTCGTCGGAGACAGCAACAATGTCACCTCGACAAGCGGAGATAATGCGTTCACTGTATCCGGAAACAAAAATACAATAACCGGCGGTTCCGGTAATGAAACAATTATTGTCAGCGGTTCCGAAAACAATGTATCCTCCGGCACAGGCGATGATGATTTTGAAATATACGGAGACTCAAACAAACTGTCTTCCGTATCCGGCGAAAATGAGTTTTACATTGAAGGCGACAGCAATACTGTAACCGGCGGTACTGACAAAGATACCGTTACGATAGAAGGGGACAAAAATATTGCAGACACCGGCAGCGGCAACGAACATATTACCGTTTCAGGTTCTGAAAACAATGTCACTTCCGGTGACGGAGATGACAATTTTGATGTGAACGGAAATTCTAATATTTTAGCAAGCACCTCCGGAAACAATGAGTTTGACATAAACGGAAGTTACAATGAGGTAACAGGCGGCTCCGGCATTGATAATATTACATTGACCGGTGATGAGAATATAGCGCAGGGCGGAGATGAAAATGACATATTTGTTGTACAGTCCGGAAATTTAAACAATATTGACGGAAATGCCGGAGACAGGAACCTTTTGTATGACAATGGCGTTGATACCATCTACAAGAACGTTATTCCCGTAAAATACAACCCGACGGAAATCCGTCTGCAAATAGGCGCAAATACCGATGACAGTATTACTATTACTCTCGGGGTTGGTTTTGATGATTTTGAGCTGGATTTTTCAACAGCGGAAAGCGCTGCAGAAAATATCGTGAAGATAGATTCTTTGATGGAACAAATTAATACGCAGCGTGCGGAAATCGGAGCTGTTTTAAACAGGCTTGACTCGGTAATGACAAGTCAAATAACAAACATTGAGAACCTCACCTCGTCCCGTTCAACAATTATTGACGCTGATATTGCGGAAGAAAGTGCAGCGTTTACAAAAAATCAGATATTGCAGCAAACAGCTTCCGCACTCCTTGCGCAGTCTCAAAACATTCATGCATCATTAGTTCTGTCGTTGATAGGGTAACGCATCCTTTCCACATCATGCCGTTCCCCTTCCCGACCTTGTCTTGGATTTACTTCACGCTCACAGAGTTTCGCCTTTTGTGCTTTGCTGCCGTCTTGTTCATTTACGGATTATTCTGCTCTCTACGCTCCTGACGTTCGTTACAAAATCCTTTGGATTTTTGTCACTCACTACGGAGCTCGAGATGTTACGGGCTCGCTCGCCCTTTGGGCTCGACTCCGCCCTACAGAAAATCCGGCTCCCCGGACTAACTCCCTTTGGACGTGTCGTCCGTCCGGAAATCCGCTCCCCAAGTCGGGGAAGGAGTTTTACAAGCTGTTATATCCGCTCCCTAAAGGGCGAGGGAGAATAATTAAGGAAAATTCAATATCCTCACTCCGGCGTCCGGTTTAACCGTTCAAAAGCGTATTTCCGCCGGGGTTTAAGACAAGCCTTGTAAGCGATTGATTGTACTGATATTTTAACTTGTCAATCATGTTGTTAACCGCTTCGTATTGTTCTTCGAGCTGAGCAAGGAAATCAGCAAGTTCTGCCTGATTTGCACCGAGTGAATTTTGTTCAAATGCCATAGAAGCTTTAACATTGTTAAGCTCGTTTGTATTCAATGTTATTTCATTCAATAGTGATTTGTTTGTGGCTTCAAGCAGTCTTGATGTTGAAGCAAAGTATCCGTTTGTTTGCAGAGATTCGTCGAGTGTTTCTCTGAGTCTTGTGAAAGTGCCTGCCTCCGAGTGATTAATCGGTTTTCTGTCGTTGCCTATGAGAATACCTTTGACTTTGTCGGGGTCATTCATAAACGCGTTTATAAACTTGTCTTTGTTGAGAGAGATAGTTACTCTGCCGTCAGACGAGGAGGTTCCGCCCGAGATTGCCACATTGATGCCGATATCAGACATCTGGCGCTGAATCTGCCTGTATGTGCCGACGTTGTCCGTGAGGGCTTTTTTAATGTTGACGATGAGCGCCTCAAATGAAGCATCATCTTCAAAGACCTTATTTTGAGAAAGTCCCATTGCTTCGTTAAACCGCTTAACAAAAGTGTTTAGCTTATTGAATGCTGTGGTTACCGAGTTTTTGCCGATATCGATTGTGCCGGAGCCGGTTGCTTTAAGTGTAAGTCTTATTGCTTCTGCGGAACTGTCTGTGTCGACAAGATTGCCGTGTTTGTCCAGAGAAACAATGTTTGATTGTGTTTCAAACTCCTGACCGTTCAGAGTAAATATTGCGTTGTCGCCGAGGGTTTGTGAGTTTTGAACAATATTGGAACCTGATGTCCAGCCAATCATGTCCGTCAAATTCGTCGTACCTGCTTCTATATTAATACGTGCATCTCCCGACGCAGAGTTGGAGGTCAGTACGATTCTGTCATTTATAAATTCTGCGTAAACTCCGTTCGGGTCAGAGGTTGAGAAGGCGGCGTTAATTTTGCCTAACAGTGTAGCAATAGAGTCATTTTCGGTAACATTAATATTTGCACCGTTAATTTTAAAGTTACCGGCGGTTATACCTATTGTTGAAAGAGATACAGTCGGATTTGCCACAGCAATTTCGTTGCTTGTAATCACTGTTCTTTCGGCGTCAACACCGTTTTCTATCTGCGCACCGGTGCCGAGATTTCCGCCGGAGGTGAAGCCGATTTTGTTTGTGAAATCGCTTGTGCCTTTGGTCACGGAGATACCGCCTGCGGTGGTTGTTTCCGTGCGGGTCAGAACCATTTTTCCGTCCGCGTTGATGGTCGCTGCAACGCCAAAGTCTGAATTGTTAATCTTGCTTATAATTGAGTCTATTGTGTCGTACTGAGAGATTTCAATACGCAGCGAGTCGGAGATTGAGCCGTCTGTGTTAACGAGATTTATAAAGAAGTCTCCGGCGCTGAAACCGAGTGTTTGGGCACTATGTACTGTTGAATTTGATGTAAGCGTAGACAACGAGCCGATTTGTGACGGATTTGCCTGTGCACCGTTTCTTGTGAATCCGACGGTTTCCGCAAAGTCAGATGTTCCGTCAGTTACTTCAATAATATAATTTCCTGCATTTTTCGAGCGCAGAGACAAACTGTTAGTGGATGCATCCATAACAGCTGAGATTCCGAGATTTGAGTTAGAAATCATGCTTGATATATCTGCGAGTGTTTCGTTTCCTGTAAGGGTAAACGTTTGCGAGAGCTTTTGTCCGTCAGGATTTGTAACGGAGATAATGAAATCGCCCGCCGAGAATCTCATTGAATTGTCGAGACCTGTTGTTGAACCGGTAAGAGTAGCGTAAATATCATTGGCGCCGTTGACACCTACTGCGTTGCCTCCTAATGTACCGGCTGTCAGACCGAGTATTTTTGCATAATCCGTAGTGCCGTCGTTAATGTAGATAGTTGCTCCGTTGTCAATTTTTGTAGAAATAACAATTCTGCCGGAATCATCGAGCGATGCCGTAAAGTCACTGTCAGCGCTGTTGTTAATAAAGTCAATAACGTCGCCGACAGAGGTTACACCCTGCTCGACATCTATATTCAGCGTTCTGTGACCGTCGGCATTAATCGAGAATGAACCCGAGGTCATGTTGTTGAATGTTCTGTCTGTCGTGAGTCCGAAGACAGAGCCGGTTATTTTTGAGTAACCGAGAGAGCCAAGCTCTGTAGTTGTGTTGTATGTCCAGGTGTTGCCCTTTAAACCGACAAGGTTGTAGAAGTCTGTTGTGCCTGAGATGGTTATGTCGCTTGCATTTTGCCCGACAGTCTTAATCCAGAACCTGTTGAGGTTGTCAAGTCCGGCTTCAAATATACCGCCTTCATTAATTTTATCGATAACATCCTGAATCCGGTCTGTGGAGAGAACGTCGATTGTTTTGGTTGTTGAACCGGCAGAGATAGTCATTGAGCCTGCTGTCATTGAACCAAAGATGTGGTTTGCGCTAAGGTTGGAAACAGAGCCTGTGAGCTGTGATTTTCCCGGACCTCTGGATTCTGATGTGTAATTGGCATCGTATATCGTAACGTCTTTGGACAGCCCTGCCATTTCAACGAATCCGGACGTGTCGTTGTCGAATGTTATTGCTGACGCGTAGTTACCAATAATCTGCAGATAAATTTTTCCGAGGTTATTTGTTTCATCGTAGTTTACGTGGAAGTCTATTCTGTCAGCACGGTTTTCATCTGTAACGTCGTCGTGTTCCCAGATGTCGTCTTCACCCGCAAGTATTGCCTGTTTCATCTTGTTTAATACAGATGTGACAGTGTCGTTGTATACAATATCTATTGTGTATGTAATATCAGGACGGTAAGTGATACTGCCGGTTTCACCTGTCGATTCTCTGGCATGGAGTGTGAAAGTCAATTGTCCGTCTTTGAGTCCTGTGAAGATTGAGTTTGGCTTCATTCCGTAAACCCCGCCTCCGTCGGTTTCAAAGACAAAGTAGCCCTGGTCGCCGGTTTCGGTTTGGGACGCCGGACCTGTCGAACGGTCGGCAGCTACAAGCCCGAGACGTTCGGTGAGGTCTGTCGCCGTAACCTGCGTGTCGGTAGGTGTTTGGATTGTGGATTCAATGTAGAATCTTCCGTCTTCATCAAGGTCGGCTTTGTAGGCGCCGTTTGTTTGGGAGAAGATTTCATTAATGATATCCTGAATTGTGTCAGTTGAATCTATGGAAACATTGAATGTTCCGTTGCCGCCTGTTATTTGGAAGGTTTCCGCTTTAAGGTTTCCGAGCAGATGTCCTTTTGTCAGGTTTTTAACGGAACCTGTGAGTCTGTCGTAGCCGTAAGATTCAATGACGGGGTCATTATTTTCTGCATAGTTATGTCCGTTTGAGGTTAAACCGGCGAGGTGAGTAAAGTTGCCGGTGTCATTTTTAACGGAGATTGTTTCAGACTGAGCTGAATTGTAGACATCGGAGGTTATAACTATTCTGCCCTGAGAGTCAAGTTTAGCCGAGTAAGAGGCAGTATAGTAGATTCTGCCGGACGAATCCGTATAGGCTGTGCCGTAGAGATCGTATTCTTCTTCATCGTACAGCTTGTCAGAGAAGGGGTCTGTAATGTATTTTCCTGTGTCGTAGACATAGGTACCCTGCATTTGATTCAAGATGTAGTCTATGGTCGAACCTGCGGAGTAGGTGATAGTTTTTAGTAACCTGTCGCCGAGATACAGGTCGAAGGAGCCGCCTTCTTGCAGTGCAAACGAGAAGTCGTCGTACAGGTCTGTACGGGAGCCGGTCAGAGTATCAGTTTTTTTAGTAATACCGTTCCAATCGTCGTCGGATTTGTTTGTTCTGTTGGCGGAACCGTTGGTGCCGGATGTCGCAATACCGAGGAGTTTTGCAGCGTTGCCTGTATCGGAGATAGTGACTTTTCCGTAGTAACCGTCTGTAACGATAGTCGTACCGTCAGAGCTTACAGACTCAATACCTGTCGAGTTACGCAGGGACTGGAGTATGGAGTTTATGGAAGTTGTGGAGGAGTAGGAGAACGATGCAATGTTTCCGAAGTAAGAGGAGTTTATGGTAATCGTTCCGCCCTGCTGACCGCCGAAGTGGGTGTTGAAAGTCGATGAATTGTATGAAGTCGACGCTTCTATTTTTCCGTTGGTGTACTGGTCAACTACGTGGGTTGAGGATACGTTTCTGTAAGTTTGTCCGACGGAGTATTTGAATCCGGGGGCATTGTAGTATCCTTCTTTTGTTTCGGTGTTGTAACTTGTGGAATAATCTTTTGTCCAGTATGTTTCGTAGTACCATGTACGTGAGTATACGTGCTGGTTTCTTACCCTGTCAGACGGGTCGGAGATGGTGTTTCCGTATCCGGTGTCTCTGGTAGACCAGGCGGAGTCTTGTGTACGTTCTTCATAAGAACCTGAATACCAAGTAGTATAATTCGTTTCGTTGGAAGTCAAATATGTAGTTGAGGTAGTATGAGTAGTGTATGAGGTAGAAACACTTGTCTGGTAAGTAGTTGATGTTGTTACAGTAGAGCCTGGAGTTGTTGTTCGTTCAAGTTTAGCCCAAATACCAGTGTTGGAATCTAGAACCCAACCCTGTTCACCCAAATGAGACTTTGTATCCGTAGCTACAGTAACCCATGTTGTAGTTCCTCCCGAAACTGATGTACCATAAGTAGTTCCAGTTGTCCTTGTAGAAGTATTTGTTTGAACAGACGTACCATAACTTGTTCCAGTCGTATGAACGGTTTTGTTTGTTTCAACGGAGCTTGAATAGGACTGGTTGCGGTATCTGTCGCCGGAGAAGGTTGATTTTGTGGTGCTTGCACCCCATGTTCTTGATGTCCAGACTTCATCCTGATATCTGTACTCATAAGTTGTACCGTATTCAAGACTTGTACTGTAGTTGTAAGAATCCGAGCCTGCATAATCTTTAGACAAATCCCAGTCATCAGTTTTTTGTGACCATACATCATACGAATAATTCCAGTGGTTTCTGTAAACACCGGCGGTTACATCACCTGAGGATATTGAATAACCGGCAAGCCCGAGGACTCTTGAGGCGTCTCCGGTTGCAGTAACGGAGGCTGCCGCAGATGTTGCGGAAGATGCCGAGGAGGACTGTGATTTAAGCATAATGACCAGTTTTCCGTTGTCCCAGCCTGCGGTTGCAACGCTCGAGTAGTTGTTGTTAATCTTGTCAATAACGCCCTGTACGGTCAATCCCGAAACATCCACAATCGTTCCGTTAAGGTTTACGGAACCGGATTTTATTGTGCCGCCGTCGTTTTTAACGGTAGAGCTAACAACAGCGTGGTAGTGGTAGCCGTTGTCGTCGCCTTTTTCCGTGTTTGCTGTAGAGGCGGCAACAGAGTAGGCATCGAGACCTGTGATATGTTCAAAATCACCCGTGCCCTGAATTGTGTATTTAATTGTGTCGCCTTCACCTGCGGTGTTTGCACCGCCGTTGGTGTTGTATTTAGCTTTGTCGTCCGCATTCTGGTCGTCAATCTGGGTCAGAACAAACTGTCCGTTTATTAAGGAGGCTTTAACTTTTGTGGTTGAAGCTTTTTCGTTAATCTGGTCAATAGCTTCCGCGATGGTTATTTTTCCGTCGCCGTTGGAGTCGCGGAAGGTAATTGTTTGGGATACGGACGCAAGGTCGCCAGTGCCGGTCATTGTGTCAACACCGGTAAATCCGGGGCGTTCTCTTGTCATCCAGATAGTTATGGAGTTTTCGCCGACAATCTGGTCGGTAAGGGTAAGACCTGACGTGCCGCCTGTAATAGTTGCGGGGTCTTTTCTTTCCTGAGATGGGTCGCCGTTCAGTGTTGTCTGGGTAGCCATGCCGACTACGCGTCCGAAGTCTCCGGCTACACCGTCGACTTTTTCCATGCTTATTTTTATGTCAAACGGTCCGACTGCACGGCTTATCAGCTCGAATTTTCCGTCTTCCGTGATTTGAGCTTTGACGTACCAGTTCGAGTTGTTGATTGTGTCCATAGCAGACTGGAGGGTGCCGGCTTTGAGGGTGTAGGTTTTTGATGTGTCAACACCGGCATCGTTTTTGTATGAAATAGTGATAATACTTTCAAGTATCTGTGTTGTGTTTGTGACGTTGTTTGTACCGGTCAATTTAGAGAATGTCTGACCGATGTTTTCACCGTTTGATGTTGTGCCGCCGGCAGCTTGAACACTGTATGTTCTAATCTGGGTTGTCGGGGTGACAATACCGGTTGTTGTAATAGAGCCTGTGTACGCGCCGCCGTAAACTGATATGCCGTAGAAATCCGCAAAACCGGATGTGTCAGAGGTGATGTTAAGGCTGTCAGTGTTTTGTGCGGTTATTGTAATTTTTCCGTCAGCATTAATTGAAGCCTGTAAACCTGCAGCATTCATTTTTTCAAGTACTTTAGAAACTGTGTCAGTTGCTGAAATTGCGACAGAAATACCGTTGGAGAAGTTTATTGTGCCGTCTTTTTGACCCCAGAACGGAGCGTCTGCAAAGTCTCTTGTGTCAACGGCACCGGTAATTGTTGAGCTGGAGGCGCCGCCTTGCGTGCCCTGTATGATTTCCGTGTCTGTGGTGATAGAACCCGGGTTAAATACAAGACTGCTGCCGAGTCCGTAGACATTGCTGAATCCGGTGTTGTCGGAGGTGACTTTGAGGTTAAGCGTGCCGTCTGCTGTGATTTCAATTCTTCCGTTTGAGTTAATTGAAGCTTGCATTCCGGCGTCGTTGATTTTTTGAAGCACTTGAGCGAGCGTGTCAGTTGCTGAAATATTTACTGATACGCCGTTTGAGAAGGTAATACTTCCTGACTGCTGACCGTAGAATGCGCCGCCCGAGAATGTTCTTGTGTCTACAGAGCCGGTGAGTGTTGATGATGTATCGGCGTTTGCGTCTGCAAGTTGCGTTTCTTGTGATTGAGTTCCTTCGTAGAGAGTGCTTTCTGTTTTCAGACCGTAGAAGTTTGCAAAGCCTGAGCTGTCGCCGGTTACAGTCAGGTCGGAAACGCCCTGCGCCGTGATTTCAATTTTTCCGTCAGTGTTTATTAATGCTCTGAACCCTGCGTCGTTGAGCTTTTGCAGAACGGTAATAAGGTTGTCGTTTGCATCGATATTTACTGAGGCACCGTTTGAGAAGGTAATTGTGCCGGAGTTTTGACCCCAGAAGGCATCACCTGACAGCTCAAATGTGTTAACCGAGCCGGTCAGAGTGCTTTCGCCTTCATCGACTGTGATATCGGTTGAATTAATGCCGCCGTCGTAAATGCCGCCTGTTGTTGACAGACCGTAGAAGTCGGCAAAACCTGATGTGTCGGATTCGACCATAAGGTCCTGGGCGTTTTCTGCGGTAATCTGGATTTTTCCGTCCGTGTTTATTATTGCCGTAACGCCTTCGATTGCGTTAAGCTTGCTCAAAACATCGGCGCGGTTGTCGTCTGCGGAGATGTTTATTGACATTCCGTTTGTGAATTTCAGAACGCCGTCTTTTTGACCCCAGAATGCTCTGTCAAGATAGTCTCTTACATCGACGCCGCCTGTAAGGGTTGATGTTGCGGGAGTAAGAATGTCGTCGGCGGTCGTTGTAGTGAAGCCGGAGTAGGTTATTCCCGTTTCGCTTAAGCCGTAGAAGTCCGCAAAACCTGATGTGTCAGAGGTTATCTCGAGGGACAGCGCATTGTCCGATGAGATTTTTATGCGTCCGTCTGCGTCGAGTTCGGCTGTGAGTCCGGCGTTGTTGAGCTTTTGGAGAACCTGAGAGCGGGTGTCAGAGGCGGAGATGTTTATGTTTACGTCATGGTTTCCGGTCGGACCTTCTACATGGATGGTCAATACGCCGTCTTTCTGTCCCCAGAACGCTCTGTCTGCCAGCGAGTCCGCGTCGACCGAGCCGGTGAGGGAGGAGGTGAAGGTGTCAGCACTGCCGCCGCCGGTGCTGCCGCCGGAGGAGGCTGTGTTCATAAATTTCAGGGTCGGGGCACTGCCTGAGAAGTCCCAGATGTCCTCAGACCAGCCGGCGTCGATGAAGGTCTGGGCGTTGGCAAATTCTGAGGTCGTCATGCCTTCGACGTTGGTGACGGTAGGCAGAGAACCATTTTGGTCCGCTTGATATCCTTCGGTCTGTCCTGTTTTGTCAATGTCCCAGAAAGAGTTTGAGATGTCTCCAATTGAAAAAGCAGAGTGATCAACTGCTATACCAGCTGTTTTCAATCCAGAAACAGTGCCCGCTGCGTATGAATTTGAAATGCCGGTACCTATACCAGCAATACCGCCTGCAGCCTCTCCAGCACTTACAGAAGTTAAGGAATAGCTGTCTGCGATTAATCCAGCATTCATTCCTGTAATACCACCTGCTCTGTTGGTGCTATTAATATTTCCTGCTGCAAATGATTCAGAGACATAAGACATGAAAATATATCCGGCTATTCCACCGCCACTATACACATTTTCTATTGCAACTGTTGCATAGGATTTGGAAATAGCACCACCCGTTTGCCAACCGGAGATACCTCCTGCAGATACTAAGTCACCAGAACCACTTAGATTTACTGTAGAGTGAGAAGCTGTTACATTTACAGTTAGACCTGCAATACCACCAGCGGCACCTTTTATATCACCACGATTGATGAAATAGTCATTATCTTCTGTACATGCTATAACATTTACATCTCCGCTTGTGTAGACATTAGAGATTTCTCCTAATGCAGTACCTGCTATAATACCGGCATATCCGTATCCGCTCACATCTGCATCTGTGACGCCGATGTTTCTTATTGCGCCGGACTCTGAAACAGCGCCGAAAAGACCGGCGGCTTTGTCTGTCGTGTTGACTTTTAGATTTTTTATGACGTATCCGTTGCCGTCCAGCACGCCTGAGAAAATAATATCATCAGAGTTGCTGTCTCCAATCGGATCCCAGTCAATGCCGGACAGGTCGATGTCATTCATCAGCATGTATTTGCCGGAGAGGTTGTTTCTGATATTGTTCAGGTCAGCTGCTGTTTTTATGACCGTATATCCCTGTGCTATAGCCTGTTCTTCCGTCAGTCGGTTTATTGGGGTAATAAAATCGCCCTGATAGGTGTTCGAGCCGGATGCAGCGACCAGAACTTCTTCAACCTTCATCTCACCGCTGTAGGTTGTATCTGTTGACATCAAACCGTAGTACTGTGAGAATCCCGAGGTGTCAGAAACTATTGACAATCCTTCTCGTCCGGTAATAGTGATTTTTCCATCAATTACAGATACAGATCTATCCAAATGACTTGCATTAAGTTTCAGGAACACTTGTAAAAGTGTGTTTGTTGAAGAAACTTCTACAGTTGAGCCGTCAGAGAAGGTTATTATACCATCTTTCTGTCCGTAGAATGCACCGCCGGATAGTCCTGTTATATCAACTGAGCCGGTGATGGTGGTTTGTCCGTTCGAAGTACTTGAATTAACAGAGCTGACAGTGTAATCACCCATGCCCGTAACACGAGCAAAGTCTCCGGATACAGCAATCGAAACAGAACCGTTTTTGCTGTCTATTGTGAATTTTCCGTCAGTGATAGTGGCGGTTATGCCGGATATGCTCTGGGCATTTATTTCATCGGCAATCTGCTGAAGAGTTTTGCCTTTTGTTTTTATTTCTGCGCCGTTACCGACCTTAATCGTGCCGCCGACGATTGTTTCGTTGCCGGTAAGTCCAGTGCTGCTGCCTGTGTAGCGGGTTATCAATGTAACGTCCGCGTCGTCAGCCGTAACCCTGTCGACGACATAGTCATCGAGTCCTGTTACCCTTGCAAGATCGCCTGTTGCAACAACAGCGACTTCTCCATTTTCGCTTGTGATAGTAAATCTGCCGTCCGTGATGGATGCGGTTATGCCAGTAAGTTTTTGAGCATTAATCTCATTAACTATCTGCTGGATTGTTTTTCCGGTTGCGTCAATAACAGTACCGTTTCCGACCTTCAATGTTCCGCCGAGCACCAGCTCACTTCCGGTTAAGGATGTCTGAGAACCCTGCATAATAGTGTTTACATCAACAATTATTTCTTCCTGAATAGTTGATATAGAAGAAGAACCGCTGTAATTTGTTTCAGTTTCGGCAAGTCCGTAAAAGCCGCTAAATCCAGTATCATCCGACGTTATTTTCAGGTCAGCAGTGTCTTTTGCAGTTATCGTAATATATCCGTTTTCATCAATTGATGCTGTGAGTCCGGCATTGTTGAGTTTTTCGATGACATCAGAACGTGAATCGGTTGCACTGATGGAAACACTAACGCCGTTAGAGAAGGTGATTGTGCCTGTAGTCTGTCCCCAGAATGCAGCATCGTTCAAGTCTGAAACAGAGACAGATCCGGTAAGGGTAGAGGATTCCGGCACAGTATCAGCTTCTTCGAAAGTAGTTTCGATTCCTCCGCTGTAAACCGTATCTGTATTGTGCAAACCGTACATTGCAGCAAAACCGGTATTGTCAGATGCAACGCTCAAATTTTTTGCACCCTCTTTTGAAATGAAGATTCTGCCGCTTTCGTCTATTTCTGCAGTGAGACCGGCATCGTTGATTTTCTGAATAACCGTATTCAGGTCATCGTTTGCGCCTATGGTTACGTTCGTACCGTCAGAGAAGGATATTGTGCCGGACTTCTGACCGTAGAAGGCTTCGCCGGTGAATCCGGAGGTATCCACAGAGCCAATAATCGTGACGATATCTTTTGCTGCTGCATCTGCATTCTGGTCTTTTATTGTTGGAGCGTCGCCGGAAAAATCCCAGATATCTTCTGACCAGCCGGCGTTTATAAATACTGACGGATCAGAAAAGTCTGATATGTCTGTTCTTCCTTCGCCTGCGCTCAGGTCATAACCGACAGCGTTTTCTTGTCCGGTTGAATTTGAATTCCAGAAGGTGTTTGTAAATACAGTATTGTTGTCAGCATATCCAACCAAACCACCGGTATAATTATTCCCTGTCACAGAACCAGTTGCATAGGAGTTAATTATATTTGTAACATCCTGAGTCTCTATTCCACCAATTAAACCACCAGCGTTTTCCGTGCCATTAACAGAACCGGTTGCATAAGAATTTGATATAGCACCGAGACCGTTACCACCGTCTTGTCCTATAAAAAATCCAACCAGTCCGCCGGAGGTAGTACCGGATACACTGCTTGTTGAGTAGGAGTTTTTAATAGTTGCTGCTCCATTCATACCGACCAATCCGCCGGCATATCCTTTACTTATAACAGTACCGGACGATTTTGAATCAGAAATAGTTCCACCAAAAACGTTAGCCCCGACCAGTCCGCCGGCACTTCCAGTTACGTTTTCTTCTGAATTAGTACACGTAACGGCACCAGAAGCATAAGAATTCGATATGATTCCGGTAAGCAAATTTGCCCCAACAAGTGCGCCGGTTGAACCGTTTCCGGTTACATTGACATTTTCTAATCCGACATTTTTGATTGTACCCTGGTTCGTTCCGAACAAACCGACAGATTCTGATGTTGTATCATTAATCGTAAGGTTTTTGATAACATAGCCATTGCCGTCAAATAATCCGGAAAATCCATTAGTCCCTCCAATCGGAACAAAATCGGAAACAGAAACCATATCTATATCATTCATCAATATATATTTACCGGAAAGGTTGTCATTTATTTTCAGAAGGTCTTCTGCTGTTTTAATTACGGTATAACCCTGTGCTATTGCTTCTTCTTCAGAGATGCTTTCAACGGTGTTAACAAAGTTTTTGTTAGGAGCAGAAACATTTTCTACTATGTATGACGATATTCCCGTAACTCTGGCAGCATCGCCCGTCGCCTGAACATTAACAATACCAGTTGTACTTTCTATCGTGAATCTGCCGTCTTTCAATGATACACTCAAGCCTTCAATATTCAGCGCATTTATTTCATCTATAACCTGATTCAGAGTTTTTCCGGCAGCATCTATCACTGAATCACAGATTTCAATAGTGCCGCTCACAAATTTTTCATTTCCTGTAAGAGAATCAGCAGCTCCCTGCATTGTAACAGTGTTCGTTGTTTCCTGAGATGTGGAAATGCTGCCGGAATAGTTTGAGTTAGTGGATAACAGACCATAAAATCCAGCAAAACCGGATGTATCAGAAATCACTGAAATAACTTTCTCTGTTGTTGAGGATAACTCTATTTCATTGTCAGCATTATAGTTGACCATAAATCCGGCAAGTCTGATTTTTTCGATGACATCAGAACGGGTATCGGATGCTGAGATGTTAACAGTGGCGCCATTCGAGAAGGTAAGGACTCCGTCTTTTTGACCATAGAAAGCTTCGTCTGCAACTCCGGATACGCTCACAGTACCTGTCAGATATGTCGTTTGCAAATATGTTTCTTCAGAAACAGAAGGTTTGTACAAATCATCAGGCGTGTCTGTTATAGAAACACTTTCACCGGTTGTATAGACCTTTCCGTCTGCTAATCCGTAGTAATCAGCAAAACCAGTTGTATCAGAGACAACATAGAGATTGTCCGTGTTTTTGGAAGATATTAATAAATTTCCATCATATTTTCCAGCATTATAACCCAAAATTTTAGTTTCTAAACCAGCTGCCTGCATTTTATTCATAATAGTATTCAGGCTGTCTGTTGCCTCTATATTTATTTTTGTGCCATCAGAAAATTCGAGCACTCCTGTTTTTTGTCCGTAGAAAGCTTCACCTGAAAGATCCGCTGCATTTAAACTTCCATACAGCACAGAAGAATTGAATATTCTAAGAGTTGGCAGCCCATGTTCAATATCCCATACTGTTTCATCAAAATTTTTATAATTAGCAGGATTTTGTAATTCTTCAAGTGATAAATCGTTTAAACCTCTGGCTCCTGAACATTCAAATAATGTAGCCTTGTCAAAACCGGAAACAACAGAAGAATATACACTATTATATATATTTGCATTGGCATAACTGCCTGTTGAAGTATTTTTGCCTATAAAAGCCGTGGCTTTATTATAAGACGATACAGTTCCGGTAAAGTAAGAATAACCTATATTTCCATCAAAATCATACGCAATTGCGGCGCTGCCTTCTTCGCTGTCTGAAGAAACACCCTGTCCCAGAGAATTTACATCAACATCTATATATAAATTGTATAAAGTTGTTGTGTCAAAATTAGAATTTGTTACAGTACCGACGACCCCTGCTGCCCCGTACTGTGTTGCTGTGACAGAACCTGAAATGTAAAGAGTATCGACATCAGTATCTTTCATTGTTTTGGCAAGTGCACCGATATTAGATGTTCCTGTAACATTGACGTTTTCAAGCCCGAGGTTGTATATTTGTGATTTTGTTACTGTATTGAAGAGGGATGAGCCTGTCAGATTTTTTATCATATAGCCGTTACCCTCAAATACTGCATTAGTGAGATCTATGCCCGACCAGTTTCCATACGATGAAAGGTCTATGTCGTTCATAAGAATATATTTTTTATTTTTTGTATTGCTTATAGAAGCAAGGTCAGAGGCTGTTTTTATGACAGTATATCCCTGGGAAATTGCTTCAGACTCTGATAATTTGCCAACTTTTTTTGCTGCCTCAACACTATATTCACCCATCCCCGTCACTCTGGCGAAATCTCCGTATGCGGATACATTGATACCTGCATTTGTCAGGACAGTAAATACGCCGTCTTTTATGTACGCTTTGACACCTTCAACTCCCAGTGCATTAATCTGGTCAACTATTTCATTAAGGGTCTTTGAGTATGTTGTTACTGTATAACCTCTAATTGAAATATATCCCCCGATAATTTTTTCATCACCCGTAAGTGTGTTTACAGAGCCTTCAATTTTCAATGATTTTTCTTCGGGAGCATAGTATACTTCATCAATACCGCCAATAACCTTTTCAAAATCACCCGTGACTTCTACTCTGGTTATGTCATTTATACTCGTTACTGAAAAGCGTCCGTCTTTAAATTCTACTGAAATTTTATTTTTTTGAAGTTCATAATCATATCGAGAATCAAGTTTTTGCTGTAATTCTTCTGCTATCTCCTCAACAGTCTTTCCTGCTGTTGAAACGGTAACATAACTATCTTCATCATTGCCAAAATAAATAGTTACAGAGCCGTCTTTGATTTCTGTATCGCCAGAAAGAGTGGATTCATTACTCTGAAAAATTCTTATCGGTTGTTTCGTGGCAAGTCCGTAGAACTCACTAAATCTCATGTATATATCATCAGATGGATATCCAGAAGTACTATCAACATCTATTCTGAGGTATTCTGTTTTGTCCGAATGGATATTTATTCTACCGTTTTCGTCGATAAATGCTGTAAGTCCGGCATCGTTAATTTTCTGTAAGACTGTGTTCAAATCATCGCCAGCATCAATCTCCACAACTGTTCCGTCTGAGAATTCAATCCTGCCGCTATTCTGACCGAAGAACGCTTCGCCCGTTAAATCTCTCACATCAACAGTACCTATTAAAGTTGACCCTGTACCAGTTGTAGGTGACGAAGGAGTAGTAACTTCAGAAACGGACATAGAGCCTTCATAAGTTTTTTCAACAGAAGTAAGTCCATAAAATTCAGCAAATCCAGATGTATCATAACTTATTGATATATTGCCAGAACTAAATATTTTTATTTTTCCGTTTTCATCTATTTCTGCGGTTAAACCTGCTGCATTAATTTTTTGGAGAACTTGTGAACGCGAATCTGTAGCTGAAATATTTACCGTCGTTCCATCAGAAAATGCCAAGACTCCGTCTTTTTGACCCCAGAACGAATGGTCAGCATACTCATTTGCACTGACTGAACCTGTTATAGTCGTGTTAAAATATTTGTCTAATGAAGATGGACCCGGGTTAGGTGCTCTAAGTGTAGGTGTAGTAGTTGACAAATCCCAAACAGTTTCATCCCAGCCTGCATCGATATAGTTCTGTTTTTCAGACATTTCTTCGGTAGTGAGACCTGTACAGTCAATAGAAGAGGTAGAATAATCACCAAATGTTGCCTGCCCTGTTTTTTCGATATCCCAGAAGGAATTAGATATCGAAAAATCCCACCCAGCTCCAATGTAATCACCAAAAAGACCACCAGCTGTTACACCAGATACAGAACCAGAAGCATAAGAATTTACTATAGCTCCACCAACTCTTCCGGCTATACCACCGGCAATATCAGAACTGTTAACATTAACTGTTGAAAAACAATCTTGAATAACTAAAATACCATTTCCGCCTAAACCACCAGCAACTTCACCATCTACAGTACCTGTTGCAGAAGACTTTTGGATAAGACCAAGTGTTCCACTACCAACAACACCACCAACAGTTCTAACATCTTGTATGTCAACAGAAGCCGAAGAATTTAGGATTCCCCCTCCAAATAGCAATCCAGCTATACCACCACCAGCGATTGCATCTCCAATTCCTCTAATTTTAACAGAAGATTTTGAAGATTGAATATTATGCACACCATAATCTTCACTGACATCATACCCAACAATACCGCCTGCTGCTCCGTTATATCCTGTACCAGAATCAAGTATACTACTACCATTAGAAATAATGTTTACTTCGCCTGATGTATAAACATTCGAAATTGTTCCTGCTGCATTTACAGCAGCCAATATACCTGCAACGCCTTTGCCTGTAACATTTGCATCTACTATACTAACATTTTTTACCTCCCCACCATATATTGCACCAAACAGACCTGCTATTTCATCGTTTTTGTTGATATTCAAATTACTAATAGTATAACCATTTCCATCAAACACACCTGCAAATCCGTTAGTAACACTATCTGCATACGTATAACCTGATACTCCGCCTATTGCATCCCAGTTTGCAAAAGAAGAAAGATCTATGTCATTCATAAGGATGTATTTTCCTATGACATTTCCATCTGCATCCAAGTTATATCTTATATTATTCAAATCCTGCACAGTCTTAATAACAGTGTAACCCTGAGCAATTGCTTCTTCTTCACTCAATCTGTATACAGGAGTTACAAAATCTCCCTTTACCGGCAAAGATGGTGTAATTTCTGTAGTTTCAATCGAACCAGAATAAGTCGTAGACTCATCTAGCAAACCATAGAACTGGCAAAAACCTGTAGTGTCTGAGACAATAGTAATATTTCTGTCACTGGATATAACTATGCGCCCATTTTCATCAATTTCAGCGTGAACGCCAGATAGCCTATTTATCTCTTGTAAAATTTGAGAACGAGAATTCAGTATTGCATTGATAGTTTGACCATTAGAAAATGTAATAGTTCCACTTTTTTGGCCGGCAAAAGGTGCATCATCGAACTCTCTTGTGTCAACAGACCCTGTAATAGTAGTTACTCCATTTACTGTAGTCAAACTACTCGGACCTATCGTATAGTCAGCCATACCAGTAGCACGTGCAAAATCTCCCGTTGCTACAATTGAAACAACTCCTCTAGTGCTATCAATTGTGAACTTACCATTTGTGATTGATGCTGTTATTCCTTCTAGACCAAGTTTATTAATTTCATCAACTATCTGAGTCAGTGTCTTGTTTTTGGCATTTATCTCAGCACCCTCAGCAACTTTTATACTTCCGCTCAATATATACTCAACACCGGTCAGAGAAGAATTTGTACCAACATGTCTTGTTATTGTGAGAACATCAACATCTACATCAGCCTTGTCAACAGTATAATCAGCCATGCCTGTAACTCGAGCAAAATCGCCTGTCGCAAGTATTGAAGGAACACCATTTGTACTTTCTATAGTAAACTTTCCATCCTTTATGGAAGCAGTTATACCATCTAAGCCCTGAGCATTTATTTCGCTAACTATCTGGTCAAGGGTTTTGCCCTTTGTATCGATTGCCGTGCCGCCCTGTATCTGCAATGTACCGTTTAAAACAGTCACGTTGCCTGTCAGGGATGATGTTGAGCCTTGAACAGTCGTTATCAAAACTCCGGGGGTGCTTTCTATCGTTGCATCTTCCGGATTGTATGTTGCAAAGCCCGTTACCCTTGCAATGTCGCCTGTGGCTATGACTTCTACTGCTTCGCCCTCAAATGTCAGGGTGAATCTGCCGTCGGTTATAGCTGCTGTAAAGTTTGTATATTCAGCGCGGCTGTTGATGTCATCGACTATCTCCTGCAGTGTTCTGCCGGCAACGTTAATATTGTCTATTCCGATTTGTAATATGCCGCCGACTATTTTTTCAGAACCCGTGAGCGAGTCTTCCTGACCTTTCATTATGACATAAGACGAGCCGCCGGAAACTACATAATCGCCTATGCCCAAAACTCTCGACAGGTCGCCTTCCGCGTCGATTTGAAGTTCGCCGTTTGTGCTGGTGACGGTGAATTTTCCGTTGACTATCGCGGTTTGAACGCCTTCAATATCCAGTGCGTTCAGTTCTTCAACCACCTCTGCGAGGGTTTTTCCCGCAGCGTTTACTGTTTTATCGCCGATTGTGACAGAGCCGCTTACCAGCATTTCAGTACCTGTCAGGTTCTGCGCTTCTCCCTCGTAGGTGTGTACGGTTATAATGGGGCGTTCTACATCCGCAGAGCTTCCGCCCGATATTGTGTAGCTTGCAAGTCCTGTCACTCTCGCAAAGTCGCCGGAGGCTATTACTGCAACTTCTCCTCTTTCACTTGTGACTGTGAATCTTCCGTCTTTTATGGAAGCTGTTACTCCTGAAATACCCTGGGCGTTTATCTCTGAGATAACCTGATTGAGCGTCTTGCCGTCCGTGTCAATTACAGCATTTCCGTCTATCTGTATGCTGCCGCCTACAAATTTTTCGGTTCCTTTCAATGAATCATTCTGACCTTGCATTGTGGTTATCGTCATATAGGTCGGCGGCTTTTCCTGTGCAGAAGTGCTGGAGGTGCTGCTTCCTGTCGTGCCCCAGCCTGCAAGACCTGACACTCTCGCAAAATCACCGCTTGCCGTGACATCGACCATGCCGTTTTCACTGATGATTGTGAAGGCGCCGTCTTTGATTGACGCTGTTATTCCGTCAAGTCCCTGGTCGTTGATTGCGTCAACAACCTCCTGCATTGTCAGACCTTTCGTGTTTATTTCCAGTCCGTCTCCGACCTTGACCGTACCGTTGAGCAAGACCTCAGAGCCGTCAAGAGTAGTTGTTGCGCCTTGCATTTGGGTATATACAACTGACGGAGTCGTAGAGCTTGTGCCGGCGTCGATTACGTATGAAGCCAGTCCGGTTACCCGGGCAAAATCGCCTGTCGCTGTGACTGTCGGGGCATTTGCACCTTTGACTTTGATGGTGAACTGTCCGTCTGTGAGAGAGGCTGTGAGGTTTGGTATATTCTGTGCGTTTATCTCATCAACTATCTGTCCGAGCGTTTTACCTGTCGTGTCTATCTCCGCGCCATCTCCGACTTTTATCGTTCCGCCTACTGAAATAATGTCTTCTGTAAGCAGTATTGTTGAACCTTTTATAACTGTATATGTCTCGGTGTTTTCGTCTACAACGTTTGAACTGCTTCCGGTTCCGACTATGTGTTCCGCCATGCCTGTTACGCGCGCAAAATCGCCGGAGGCTTCGACGCTCGGAACTGTGTCAGCTCCGGATATAGTGAATTTTCCGTCTTTTATTGACGCTGTAATTCCGGTAAGTCCAAGGTCATTAATCTCGTCTATAATTTCACCGATTGTTTTTCCGGCAGTGTCTATTTTGTTTCCGTTTACGGTAATGCTTCCGTTTACAATTTCTGTGTCCTCGGTCATTGAGGCGTTTTGACCTTGCAGGTGAACAACCGTTATGTCTGCTCCTCCGGGTGCACCGGGGGTGTTTGTGACAGTTGCGCCGCCGGTTGAGTATGACGCCATGCCCGTGACTCTTGCAAGATCTCCTGTTACGGTAACTTTGGGTACGTCTGTTCCCATAGACACAATTGTGAATTTTCCGTCTTCAAGTGACGCGGAAACTCCGGAAAGTCCGAGGTTGTTGATTTCATCAATAATCTCGTCAATAGTCTTTCCAGTTGCGTCAATCTCTGCGCCGTCTGCAATCTTGATTGTACCGTTGATGACCTGAATATTTCCGGTGAGATTGTCCGCTGCACCCTGCATTTTAACAGCGTTTGGCGCCGGAGGTTCCGTGCCGTCAGGGGCATTGCCCTGTATTTCGTATGTGCCGAGTCCTGTTGCCCTGCCAAAATCGCCTTCACCACCTATTGTATAGGTGATGTTTTCGATACTGTCATCGATTGCTACAAGCTGGAATTGACCTGTTGATGTGAGTTTTGCCTCAACTTTTGTTTCGTCTTTACGGGCGTTGATTATGTCTATACAATCCTTTATGGTTTCGCCCATATCCATTGTTATGCCGCCGATGGTCAGGGTTGAACCTTTCAAAACCTGCGAATAATCGTCCAATCCTGTTACTCCGCCTGTTACACTGGCGTATTGGATTTCTACATGGCTGTTTGAACCGTCTATTGTTGTGTAGGTGCCGGCGCCTACTACGCGTCCGAGGTCCCCTGAGGTAATCTGGAAAGAAATATTTCCCGTTCCTGCCTCAATGTTTCTCAAAACAAGTCTGCCTTCGTCGTTTAAGAAAGCTTCAACGCCGGTTGCAGAGGAGTGGGCGTTGATTGCGTTCAGCGCCTCTGAAATGTTGGTGCCTACGCCGATTGTTAAGCCGTTAACAACAACGGTGCTGTTCATAATCTGTGTTCCGTATGACACGGAGTTGGCTGTAGTGAGAGTTGTTTTTGTCGAGCCGTATTTTTCTTCTTCCCCTGCGACTACTTGATAGCCTATTATGCCTGTAATTTGTCCGAAGTTGCCGTTTACGTCCTGAACTGAAATAGGCAGTGAACCATGGCGTGTTTCAGTTAAAACGAGTCTGCCGGTGTCGTCAATAGAAGCTTCTACATAAGTTTTGTCAGATACTGCGTTTATGTTTTTCAGGGCACTTTCAATCGTGCCTTCCGCAATGTTTACTGTAATGCCGTTGATTTTAATGGTTGATACGCCGACTTCGGTCGCCGTGCTTATGACCTCTGTTCCGGTAAGGGTTGATGCGGAACCTTCTGCGCCTGCCGTAAAGTTTGAGGATGCGACGCTTTCCGTTGTCAGTCCGGTGATTTCTCCAAAGTTGCTCGTGCCGCCCTCGATATAAAGCGAGGTTGCACCGGTTAAACGGTTTCTTATAGTTATGTGATTGTCTTTGTATTCTGCAACAATGTTCAGTTCTTCACTGTACTGGTTTATTTCCGCTAATGCTTCTTCAATACTGCCGCCTTTTAGTTGTATGGTTTTTCCGTTAATTTTAAATGAGCCGGCGGTCACTACTCCTGCTGTTGTTATGTCTGTAATCTCTTTTGTGCCTGTCGTATGTGTAAAATAATCCCCGTCCAGCCCCGGTGAAAGTATGCCTGTAGACTGTGTGCCTTCCGTCATTCCTACAAATTCAGTAAAATCGCTTGTGCCGGCTTCTACTGTTATGGTGTAACCTGAGCCTTTATTGTTTTGAACAAGTTCAAATACACCGTTTTCGATTGTTGCAGAAACGTCGATTCCTGAATTGTTGACCTTATTGATAATATCATTTATGCTGTCGTCTTCATCGATTGTAATAATTGCGGATTGCTCTGTTCCGTTGTATGTTGTTGTTATTTTAAAGGTGCCGGTTGTGTAGCCTGTTGAGTCTGCATTTATTGCTGTATTTCCGGAAAGTTTTTGGGCTGTACCGTCGTTGCCTATGACAAGGCTGCCGGTGTTCATGCTTCCGCCTTCCGTGAATCCGATTGCGTTTGTGAAATTGCTGGTACCTTTTTTTATTTCAATCAGCACGTTGCCTGTTCTGTTTGCAATGAATGTGATTTTATTGTCTTTCAGCATTGCGCCTACTCCGTATTTTGAGTCGGAGTTTATTGTAGAAAGCAGGCTGTTCAGTGTTGTGTCTTTGTTTATGTATAATTCCTGACCGTTTATCGAAAAGGAGCCTTCTGACATTGTAAGCCCCATTATGTCGCCGAAATTCGTATTCTGATTCGTTATTTTCATTGAATTTCCGGATTCAGCTTCTATGTAGAAGTGGTTGTATGCGTCAAATCCGGCTTTGTAACCGTTTACGCGAAGTTTTTCAATGACATCGTCGATTGTGTCTGAGCCTTTTACGGATATTAGATTTCCGCCGAGTTCAAAGGTCCCTGTTGTTACACCCAGACGGCTCATTGTCATTGAGCCTGTCAGGTCTGTTCTTGTTGAAGTGAGTCTTTTTCCGTCAAAACTTCCTGCAAATAAGTCGACAATCTTTGTCTCTGCATCGATGTTTACGCCTTTAAGCTGGCTGCTTATTGCCTGTGTTGCCGTGGCAACCTGCTTTACCGTATATTCAATACGCTGTGAATTTACGTTGCTGCTAATCAGCTCACCGTTTACAGCAGAGCTGTTTGTGTTGAATATGTCCAGAACGGACGATGCGCTTGAATTTTTTACGCTGTTAATGAAGTCGTCGAGTGATGAAACAGTTCTGCTGTATGAGCTTTTTACAGTCGACAGCGTGCCGAGTTTGTTCATCACTGATGATGAACTTTTGTTTAAATCGTCAATAGTTTTTTGCAAACTCTCCAAATACTCTACATAAGAGCTGTTTATCTGGTTTGCATAAGCACTTCCCTCTCCTCCCGAACCGAGTGATGAAGCAGAGCCTAAGGAGTTTGCGCTTTTCTGTTTATTGTAAAGCACATTGTTAACAAGTGATGAAATGGAAGCATTTCTTGATGAAAGACCGTTTGAGTAAATACTTATGTCCATTGCAAAACTCCTCTCACCACAAGTAAGAGGTCATATTTTTCAATATGCCATTGTAAGATTACACAGTCTTTCATGCGTTATCCTTGGGGTTCTATTAAATTTACACAACTCGACATAAACAGTATATCACATTGATATAAGATTCGCAATAGGAAATTTAATAATTGTAAATTTTACTCTTTTTCTTATGGCAAAGGTATTTTGTTCCAAAATAAAAAAATCAGAGATTTCTTAAGAAGTTTGCAGCTTGCATTTCAGCCTGTTCTGCCTGCAAGATGGCTGCGTTAATTTCGTTGTATTTAGCCTGCAGCGCCGGATCTATAACAGTTTCCTCCTGAAGAACAGGGTTTGGAATATAGGTTCTTTTTATCGGTTGTTCTCCGTTAACAGTGCTTGGGACAATGCTTTGCGAGGCTGCCGGTTTGGGTACTTGATTGACCAGATTTCCTGCAGGTGAGGGCTTTTGAGCCGGAGACTGTGTATTTTGAGGCTGTATAGGATTTGTTTGATTTTTATACTTGTTGTTAAGTATGTCCACAAGGTTTCCGCCCGGAGTTGTTGCAGCGGGTGTTTGTTGAGCCGGCGGAACAGGCGGAGTCTGTTCGGGTTCTGATTTTACCGGGTCAAGAATTGAGTTGGTCGGTTTTCCGAATATTTTGTGGGATATTTTAACAGCCCAGTTACTGAATATCGGTGAAATAACCGCCATAATAAGAGCTGTTCTTCCGACAAAACCGCCGACGGTTTTGAGTTTGTGAGGCAGTGCCGCAAAAGTGTTTCTAAGCGCTGTGAACGGTATCTGTGCTGCGTTTTTGGGTTTTACTTTAAGCGGTCTTACTGTTTCTCTGACTCTGCCGATACTTAAAAGTTGTCCGAGCCATTTTACGGGTTTTTGCCAGGGCTTAAGATTTGCATTGGCTTTTGTCTCGTAGGATTTTATGATGTTTTTAAGTTTATAATAATTTTTTGCATCGCCTGATTTTGCGGCTTTTTTAGCAAGTGCAACGGCTCTGTGATAGTTTTTGTAGTCTTTTTCTTCCATACCGAGGAATTTAAGACCGGCAACGCTGTTTAGTGCTCTCATTTGCAACCCCATAGTCAGGGTGTAAGCCATCATTGAGACAAGCTGTTCCATAAATGTTGAAACTTTTTCGCCTTTGGGTGCATCAACGG
The DNA here is from genome assembly GCA_944326475.1 of Candidatus Gastranaerophilales bacterium. Classification (GTDB taxonomy): domain Bacteria; phylum Cyanobacteriota; class Vampirovibrionia; order Gastranaerophilales; family Gastranaerophilaceae; genus CALUPY01. The sequence goes on along the minus strand of CALVEC010000006.1, from coordinate 76,422 downwards.
CTGCTTTTAAGGATTGACCGATAAATACCGCCTGCATAAGCACGCCGAGTTTGCCGCCGACCATACCGTTTGTCATTGCTTCAATACTTCTGAACAAACCGCCTGACAGTTTTGAGCCGAGGGAAGATTTGAGAGTTTTATAGTTGTTGATAAGTCTGTTTTTATTTAAAATTTCATTGAATGTGACTTTTTCTCTTAAAAATTTAGGAACGAGCCATTTAGGCATAAACATTGAACCGCCGTTTGAGTGGAGAATTTTGTTCCTTAATGCGGGATTTTGGGCGTATTCTTCTATTTTTTTGATAATTTCGTTTCTGTACTTGTAACTGTCTTTTTGAGCAAGTTTAATAATTTTTGAAAGCTCTTTGTCTACCGTTAAGTATTCAGTATTTTTAAGGATTTTTTTAAGTTTTTTGACATCTGTCGGGTTTGCTATAAAATCGTCGAGTGCTCTAAGTACGGAGGGATTAGAAGACTGGCTGTATTTAAGTGCTTCAACAGCGTCTTTAAACGCTGCCGGATTTGCTGCATAATCTCTTAATAAAGCCTGATTTTTCGGCAGTTTAAACTCGGCAAGAACGGAGGTTAAATTTGCTGTAGGACTTGCAATAAATCTGTCTAAAAGCTGCATTTGCGCCGGAGAGTAGGCGAGTCTGTTTCTGACAATATTAAGCTCTGCTGCATATTTTGCCGGGTCTTTTGCGTAGTTTTTCAACAAATCTGCAGCCTGCATTGAAGAAAAGTTTTTCAATGCGTCAACCGCATTTCCTATGAGATATCCTCTGACGCTGTGAGCTTGGGGCTGCCCCATAGGACCGGCAACACCCGGTTTGTTCTTCATCGTGTTTAAAATTTCGCTGTTTTTTACGCTCGAATTGTTTTTAAATCTGTCTATCCAATCTGAAATAGTGCTGCTTATGCGGGAAAAGAAAGGTTTTTTTCCTAATTTATCGCCGGCTTGTTCGATTTTATTAAAAAAAGTATCTGTATAGTCTTTGCGCAGAGATTTGTTTGCAAGTTCCGAGGCAAGCATTAGACCTGCCGTACCGCCTAAAACGCCTCCGACAAGGATTCCGTTGTTGCCTTCATCGACTTTTTCAGCTTGTTTTACAAGCGGATTGTTTTCAATGACAGAACCATTCGAGACAGGTCCGCTAAAATTCATTGACGCCGGCTTTACGGAAGAATTATAATATGTATTCATATTATTGATATTTGGCTGCATGTCACGTTCACACTATTTCCTACATTATTATAAAAACATAATCTTGAAAAATATTGCTAAAATTTGAACAAAATGTAAACAATATTTTGATTTTACAGGTATTAAGCCTGTCTGGATTGCCTGAGTGCTATTCTTGCTTTTCTGACAATTCTGCCGAGGCTTGTGAAGTAGCCGACAGCGACTATTGTTGAAGCTGAGACCCAGGCAATAGGTCCTGCGTAAAAAATGCCCATATATCCGAATTTTACGGCAAGATACACGGCGGCAAACGAACGAACAAGAAGTTCCGCAATACTTGCACTGAGAGGGATAACGACCTGTCCCATGCCCTGCAGCGCATTTCTGAATATGAATATTTGTCCGAGAAAGAAATAAAACAGAGAGCTTAAGAATAAATATTCATGCGCAATTGATATGATTTTACCCTCAGGGTTTCCAAGAAATATTGCAACAATTTGTGCGCCTTGGTAGTGCATAATGAACGCCATAACAATGCTTAAACAAATACAAATCAAAGAGCACTTGTTTACACCCATACGGATTCTTGCGAAGTTGTTTGCACCGTAGTTCTGGGCAGTGTATGCTGCGAGTGCTACACCGAAAGAAATCATGGGTAATGTTGCGATTTGTTCTATCCTTAAAGCTGCTGTGAATGCGGCAATTACATCCGGACCGAAAGAGTTACAGACGCTCTGTATAATTAAAATTCCGAATCCGAGAATAGAAAACTGGACTGCCATCGGGATTCCTACGTTTAAGTGGTCCATAGCAAAGGACAATTCTTTTTCGCGGTTGTTCTTAAAGTCAAATATCCAGTCTGATTTTTTTAAATGAAGTATGGGAAAGCGTTTTTTTACATACCACAGACACAAAACAACCGATACAGCCTGTGACAGGACTACTGCTACCGCAGAACCCGGAACCCCCCAGTGAAACGCAAGTATAAACAGTAATGCCAGAAAAACGTTTAAAATCGATGCAAAAATCAAAAAGTAAAGAGGTGTTTTGCTGTCTCCGAGCGCCCTTACGATATTTGCCAGCAGGTTGTAAAAATTACACACCCAAAGACCTGCTATAACAATTTGAATATACCAGTATGCGTCTTTGTAAATTTCTTGAGGTACATTCATAAGGGCAAGTATTTTGTCCATAAACACTGCCAGCAGTACGGAAAAAAACAGTGTGAAGATTGTGCTTAGTATCGTCGACATAGTGACAGACCTGCGTACTCCGTCAAAATCTTTCGCGCCAAAACGCTGTCCGGTGATTACTGCAAACCCGTTCGTTAATCCTACTACAACAAACATTATAAAAAAGAATATGGGAGAAATTGCTCCGACTGCCGCAAGCGCGTTTATTCCAAGCGTTCTTCCGACTATTACAATGTCTGCAATATTATAAAGCTGCTGAAAAATATTTCCTATCAACAAAGGGATTGAAAACCAAAATATAAGGCTCAAAGGGTTTCCCTTTGTCATGTCATTTATCATAATTTTCCTCTGGCGTTCCGTAAAAACTTGTTAACAATCTCTATTTTATATAAAAATAAAATTAATAAAACCTGTTTTTTGTATAGTGTGTTGCAACAGTTTACTTAATATATTCATATAAAGCCGATAGGAAGCTATTTCTCTTTTTTATACAAAAGAGCAATGCTGCTTACTGCTCCGGCGCAAAGTGCAATGAGTCCGTTTACGGCTACGGAATTTTTTATCGGGGAGTTAGAGAGTTTTATATGTCTTGTGAGGGCGTCCAGTACTACCCCGAAACCAAACCAGCCGCAAAAAGTGCCCAACCCCTTAGATATCACTTGTCTTTGGGAAAATGCGGGGTTGCTGCTTTTTCTTCGCGGGTTATGAAAATTTACAGGTGAATTAGTGTGGTTAACTGATGTTATTCTCATAATGTTTCGGCTTTAATTCTAAATTATTATCTGTGTTATTAACGTATTTACAAGGCGACAGGCTTTTTTACTTTTGTATAATGTTAAACCGACCGCATATTTAATCATATCACAAGCAAAATTAAAGCAAACTTTTTTTATTGGCTTTGGGCTGGCAGTAACCTTTTAACTGTTTTCTTCTTGTTTTATTCCCGTTAGGTAACCCGGCAGAAAATGTGCAACAGGAATTGCTTTTGAAACTGTTTTGGCAAGATTTGAGCCTGTAGTGGACATGGAGGTAACAAGACACAAATTGTCAATCTGTTCTGCCCAATCCTTCCAGTTCAGCGGTCTTTGTGATTTTTCTCCAAAGATTGAAGTATTAATTTTTTCGGAGAGTAAATTGCCGCATATAACTCCGGCAGCAAGGCTTATTATTCCTGCTGAAAATTGAAGCAGTTTTAATATTTTGGGCGATTTTTTGAAATTTGTCATGTTGTCTAATATTTTTTTGTTCAAATGTATCCCGCCGCCGACAAAGAGACTCGGGATAATATAGTTGCCGATAAGCTGCACCAAGCCTTCTTTTGCTTTCGGTTTTATATTGTCCTTATCGGTCAATGCTCCGCCCGCAAATCCGCCTGCAGTGGAGGCGGAGGAAATAAATATAACATTTTTATCGTTAAATTCCGCTTTTTTTATTGTGTTAATAATTCTTCTTAAATGTCCGGCGGCATTTTTGTCTGCTTTTTTTGAAATTTGTATCAATGCGGCAGTTATGCCGATTGTGCTTCCGGCTGCGGAGGCTATTTTTGTTATTGTCGATACTTTTTTTGTTCTTTTTTGTCCGGTGTTAATATTTGTAAAAATTTCGGGTTTAAAGTTGTTTACGGTTAGTGTCATTACATTTTTCTTTCATTAAAAATGAAAGTTCCTTTCCTCTGTGGTGATTTAATATTTTGGTGTACGACCCATTGTTAAACAACCGGAAAATTTTTTCAATATCCGATAATATACTTTTAATCAAACTTAAATTTTTATATAGTCAACTGACCCCGATAACTTATTGAACTTGTGCAAAAAACAAGTTCAACCTTTGTTTTTATAATACCGGCACAAGCAACAAGTACATGGGGGCAACCTATCAGAAACAATACTTAATTAGCGTTCAAAATGCCGGACTCGGTGCCGCTCGCACACAGTGTACCACTTCTGAAAGCGAGGTCACTCTCAGACAATTTGTATTATCCTTCAGCTACTGCCTCGGCTATATGCGGTTCAACCGGCGGATTAAGTTTCAGTTTAAGACCGTAGTTTAGTATTCTTTTTATAACAGCTTTGTCTTTTTCCGGCATGTTTTCGTCAGGGTTAAGCGCATACAGAAGTTCTTCAAGGTCAGCTGATTCTACATTTTCATGGCTTGTGTCTCCGACTGCACCTTCTTCGTTTATCCATTCTCCAACGTTGTTGATGTACTCATTAATAAGTTCTTTAATTTTTGAGAGGTTCAACCGTTTTTTTGCAGAGATATCGACGGTTTTTTTGAGTGAATAACTTTCGTAGTGCCTGTTTTCTGAGGGAAATTTTTTAACAAGCCTGAACAATTCAATGTTGTTGCAGAGTTCTTCAAACTGCATTTGATACACATCAATATTTCCTGTTGCTTCGTACAGAATATCGGCAAGAGCCTGCTCCACTGCGAGGGTATAGAGTCTTACCGGTACTTGCAGATTTGTTTTCGGGAAAACAGCCATCTGTATGTGTTCTGATGTGTTTTTACGTATTTTGCAAGCCTGGTTTGCAAATTCATCTGCTGTGATATTGTCGCTTGTTCTCAGTTGTCCGGCTATTTCATTAAAGTATTTTTCTATAAAGTGTTTCGGAACGTAGTCGTATTTTTGTTCACATTTTATTTTTGCCTGCGATATTTTGTCTTCGTACTCAATACCGTGAACATCAAAATAACACGGCACATCTTTAAGGTTTTCGGGCATGCGGTTTTTGAATTTTTCATATAACGCTTTTTTTACACCTATCGAAAAATTGTTGTTTACTGAAAAGAGCATTGTTAAAGCTTTGCCGTAAGTGTTTAAATACGCTTCCAGTTCATCGGATTTTTCTCCGGCGTCAAAATAATTTTTCTTAACTTCTTCCATTACGCTTTCATCAACATCTTCTTTGAATATATGGTAGCGTTTTGCAATATTTTTCGGGTCTATTTTTCTGCTTTTTACCGGAAATTCAAAAAATTCGTTAAGTTGATGTGATTTTATTCTTACAACCTCTGCGCCGTGCTGGATGTTGTATAAAATAGTTTTCAGGTCTGTTGTTGAAAGTTTAAATACGGTCGGATCTTTCACACAGTTGTATGCCTCAAATGCCATAGCTGTTTCTATTGCACGGCTTATCCTTGCGGATTTCGGTGTTTCTGTTGTTCTGATTTTTGCTGAAAATTCTTCTTCTTTTTGTGAGACATATTCGCCTTTTAACTGTTTTGTCCAGATACGTACAAAATCTTCCGGAGCTTCTTGAATTGTGTCGAAAAAGTCTTCCCAGTATTCTTCCGGCATGTCGGAAACGCCGAGCCGTCCGTGGCTGCTGTAGAGCGCCATAAAATCGTTCATATAATCAGGTCGTTTGTCTACATTTTGCGCTTTAGGTGCAACATCCGGTTTTTGCTTGTTTTGTTTTTGCGGCAGGAGTTTTGCAAGTTCTTTAAGACGCTGGTTTTTGTCTCGCATAATTTGTTTTTTCAGTTCTTCAAAAGTGCCGCGAGTTATTGCCGCATTAATTTTTTCCTGAGAGGCACGGATATTGTTTCCCAGTTTTATTGAGTAATCCCTGTGATTTTCCCAAAATTCAGACATAATTTCTGACTGAAATTGGCTGAACTGTTCTGTTGAATACAGAAGGTCAGCGGGTTTGTAGACATGTTTTTCTCTTAAAAACAAGGAAAGGTCTTTTATCAAATCCAAACTGTGATTCCAAGCATCAATCATTGTATAGCGCAAAGGTTCCGAACCGGCTTTCATTTTAGAAATGTAGTCCGTCTTTTCTGCCGGTGTCATGCTTGTCCATCTGTCGACAAGGCGCTGCATACGTTTCAGATGAAGGGTATCCTTTTCTGCTTCTGAAAGATTTGCTTCAAAAAGTTTCAGATTGTTTGTTGCCCATCTCACAAAAAGTTCGTCCTGGCTTAATTTTGAGGAACCGACTTTAGTGTGTTGTTTAGGCTTCGGATTTTCTGTTTCGTTAATTGCATCAGGTTGGTTTTTTGTTTCTTTGCGCTGCTGCTTTTTAAAATCTTTCAAAAGGTCAAGGGCGCTAAGCTGGTCTGCAATGAGGTCGAGTTTTTGATTATTTGTAAATGAATTCCACCATGCTTCAAATTTTTCAACGGATTTTTTTGCACGGGCAGTTCTTTCCTCCGGAGAGAGCGAGTCCCAAAATTTTCTTTGCGCCTGGGAAATATTTTCTCCTACAATGTCTGAATAACCGTCTCTTGTATACCTCAGCGACTGCTGGTATTCAAACGGCGGCATTTTTATACCGAGAGCTTTAAGTGTTGAACCGTATACGTATTTTGAGTCAGGGTTTTTGAATTTGAAATCGTTTTTGAAATCTTCATTCAAATCATTTTCAAGGTCTTTGTTTATTTCATCAATCGTTTTTGCTTCCAGAAAAACTTTTTTTACAAGATATACCGTAAAATCGGAATTGTCTTTCAAAATGCTTTCCCCCGACAGTGCAAGGAGTTCAGCATTTTCTTTAAAGGACTGTAAAATTCCCCGGGTTGCTTTAGAATTTTCCGGTTCAATCAATTCTTCAAAAAGTTCTTCACCTTCAAAATATTTTTTTATATCACTTGCGTTTTTTGCATCATTAAGCTTTAAAAATGCTCTTTGCTGGGCTTGAAGCGGAGTCAGAAGCGATTTGTCTTCAAGCGAGCCAACGTATCTTTTCACGGTAACAGGCATTCTGTCTTTGTTGGTTTCGTAAAATCTGTTTAACCCCTTGTCTACTCGTGCTTTGAATGTAACCATATGGTCGTTGAATTTAGAACGCAGAAGTCTGTCGGCGTCTGCCGGTGCCGCTTTTGTTGTTATTTCTTTTTTGCTGTCAGTTTGCTTTTTATATTTATTAGAATTTTGAATTGAAGAAATTTGTTCTACACGCATATTTAACCTCACCTTTATAGTAGATAAAAGTTTCAAAAATATAAAAAATTGCGTGTTTTTCAGGTAGTTTTAAGCTGTGTTAAGACTTTTTCAGAAAAAATAATATTTGCTGGCAAAAAATTTACTTTATGCTATTATGATTTCAATAAATCAAAAGTAAAAATCAGGTATAGAAAATATGTTAGGACAAGGACTTCAATCTAAACCAGATTCAATGGTTTTATCGGCAAAAAATGAACAAACAAAACATACGGAAAAAATATTTGTTACGAAGTCTTTTCTGCCCCCGTTAGAAGAATATAATGCCTACGTTGCAAAAATCTTTGAGAACGGTCAACTCACAAACCAGGGACCGTTGGTTGGGGAGCTGGAGAAAAAATTGTCCGCATATCTTGGAGTTGAGCACTTTCAGTTTGTCACAAACGGAACAGTTGCAATACAAATCGCTTTAAAAGCACTCGGTATTGAGGATGGAGAAGTTATTACCACTCCGTTTTCTTATGTGGCGACAACGAGTTCCATTCTCTGGGAACGCTGCAAACCTGTATTTGTTGATATTGAACCTGACAATTTTACAATTGATGTCAATAAAATCGAAGAAAAAATAACCCCGAAAACCAGAGCAATTATGCCTGTACACGTTTTTGGATATGCTTGTGACGTGGAGGGAATACAAAAAATTGCCGACAAATACAATTTAAAAGTTATATATGACGCGGCTCATGCCTTTGCGTCAGTTTATAAAGGACGTTCTTTGGTCAGCTATGGAGATATCTCCACTTGCAGTTTCCACGCTACAAAGCTCTATCATACGATAGAAGGCGGGGCTTGTATAATAAAAGACAAGGCTGTGTCCGAAAAACTGAATCTCATAAAACGTTTCGGACATAATGCTGACGAGCATATACGTCTCGGCATAAATGCGAAACAGTCTGAGTTCAATGCTGCAATGGGGCTTGCGAATTTCCCTTATTTGAGTCAAATAATAGACAAAAGAAAAATATTGAGTAATCTGTATGACAAACTTTTATCAGGTTATGTGCAACGACCAAAACAGCAGGAAAATCTTTTGTATAACTACGCATATTACCCGGTTGTGTTCAAAGATGAAAACCAGCTTCTTAAGGTGTTTAAGACATTAAATGAACACAATATTTTCCCGAGAAGATATTTTTATCCGAGCTTGAACAAACTTCCGTACTTAGACGATTATGAGGCTTGTCCGATATCCGAGGATATTTCTTCAAGAATAGCTTGTCTTCCTTTGTATGTTGATTTGAAAGAGTCTGAGGCAGAAAGAATTTGCGCTTTAATAATTGAAAGTTTAAAATAATGAAAAATATATTTTCTGATTTGATTTCCTACAAAAAAGATGAGAACAATAAGACGTATAAGTTTTTGGGGTTGAAACTTTCTTGCAGAAATACAGAAATGATTGAATCCGAAAAAAAGAAGCAGGACGAATACCCGCTGGATGGAATACAATCGGCACAGACCCTGATTGTATTGTTTATACCAAATAAAAAAACAATAAATGGCGGTATACTCTCGATTTATTCAATTTGCGAACACACCAGAGAAATATGTCCGGACGCACAGGTTGTAATCTGTACTGTACCGGGTAAATATACATACGCTTACAATCCGTATTTTGAAAATAATGAAAAAATTTATCGCTGGGAACAGATTGTACAGAATATGGGAAATGCCAAGAAAGTTATTTTGCATATTCCTGAGTATTTCGGAGGTAAATTCTATAAAGCCTTAAAACCGTCCGAGAGGGCTGTGTTGAAGTCTGTACCTGACTTGCAGATAAATATTCTGAATCAGAATATCGAGCTTATGCCGCCGCAAAAGAAGCTGGACAATCTTTATAAATTAACAAAAAATATAACCCAAACAATCGGACATGACCGTTATGCGTCTCCTGAAATCTGTAAAAACTGGACAATAACACCGCATTTTCTGTCAGTGTTGATAGAGTGCAAGGGTAAGTATTATGATTTTTCGGAGAAAGAAAAGACGATAGTTTTGTCGCCTGACAAACACCCTATGCGGGAGAATATAGTTGCTGCTTTGAAAAAAAATATGCCTGAATTTAAACTCGTAACCGTAGAAAATTTGAAGTACAAAGACTACGTTGATTTGATATCAAGGTCGTTTTTCACAATTACATTCGGAGAAGGGTTTGACGCATATTTATCACAGCCTTGGCAATGCGGAAGTCTGAGTTTTGCTGTTTATAACAATGAATTTTTTCCTGATGAAAGCTGGAAAAATTTGAAAAATGTTTATTTATCATACGAAGAAATGGAAGAAAAAATCGCGCAAGATATGAAATATTTTTTAAAAGATTCCGCAGTGTATAATGCGGCAGTAAAAGTCGCTTTAGATAAGTATGACTTGGTATATCCAAGCGGAAAATTTTTGAACAATTTGAAAAATTTTTACAATAAAGATTACAAAATATAAGAAAAGAGACAGAAAAGAGAACAGCCTTTCTGCTATTCTCAAATTCTGTCTTTTTGTTTTAAACATTGCTGTTATTTTATCTTTTTCAAAGAGGACAGGAAGTTGAAGTGTTCTACATCTCCGTCTACCTTTGTTAAAAATATCTGACAGTCTTTTTCGTCTGCATCTATGTCAGGTAATTGCGCAATTTCAGCCGCATAGTAGTTTGTCTCTGCATCATTTCTTAACGAAACTCTGTTTGCCAGGCTGTTCAAAGAAATGTTTCTCAAAAATCCTGCAAATCCTTTGTTGTTATTGCTGAATTTTGTGTAAATTCTAAGGGTTGCGTCTCTCGTCTCCAGGTCAAACCTGCCTATAATAAATGAGCTGAGCTGTGACGCGGCTGATTTTATCATGATTTTTTCAACAACATTGTTTTTTATCATCAAATCGCCGTGGATTCTGTCAAAATCACCCTCAGGTACGTTAACCAAATCCACAACCGTTGACGGACTAATCATTGCCAGAGGATTTCTGAACAGAGCCGCAAATTTCAGCGCATATTCAACAAGTCCCACCTTCTGTATTGTACCGTTACGTATATCGAACTGTATTCTTCCGTTCAGTTTGAACGAGTCATCCGTGTTCAACTCGATTAACCCCATTGCTTTTCCTGTTATTTCTTTTTTCAGGGCAAGCAGTGTTGTTGCGATTAAATCAGAGTTTATGTCTTTCACTCCAAGTCTTATGCTGTATTGGTGATTCATCAGGTCACATCTGACTTTGAGACTTGAAATACCTTCCGCAAAATCGAATCTGTTTGAATGTATCTCAAAGATTCCGTTTTTGTCGAGAGTGAGGTTGGCTTTAAGATTTCCAAAAGTTATATCTTTGTAATTTCCTTTAACTAGTTCAAAAATACACCTTTCTACTATCAAAAGTCCTGTATTGAAAGTATAAGAATCATCACTTGCATTATCTGCATTTTCCAGTGTTTTGTCGTCTGTCTCCGTAGGTGCAGCGCTGACTTCTGTCGTGTTTTGTTTGTTCATTGACATCATAACGCGCTCAACATCTATGTTGTCAACGGTCAAATGTATGTCTTTTACTACAATCGGGAATGCAAGTTCATTTTTTATATCACCTGAAAATTTATATTCAGAACGTTTGAAGCGTCCGAAGGCGTTTATGTGAATATTGTGTTTTGAGGTGGTAAATTTTGCTTCCCTGAACGACAAACGCTGACTCGGGATACGGACTTTGTCCATAGAAAGCGTTCCGTCAAGATATGGAACTTTGTCCGTGTTAATCATTTGAAGATTGCCGGCAATTTTTCCGCCTTTAAACAGTTTTTGTCCGATTAAAACATTCAAAAATTCGCTGGGCAGCGGATTAGGAATTTTAAATCCGAGTCTTTTAACTATCAGTGTAGAACAGTCTACGACTCCGTCTACTGTCAATATCGGTTTGACGCCCTTTGAATTTTTGTCGAGAACCGAGGCAATATAATAGTTTATTGATTTAATATCGAGTATGTTGTTTTCAAAATGAAAATCAGCTTTTACCGCTCTGTCCCATCCGGTCGGACTCAGTGAGGCTCCGTCGACAAGAATATCCTGACCTTTTGCCAGTTTTGACATAACGGTTATGTCCATTTTATTGTAAATTGATTTTACAATAACCTTTGTTCCTGCGTCACCGATGAGTGTAAGCGGGCAGCCTGCAAGTTTTGAGATATAGTCTTTTGTGAGTTCGTTAGTAGCTTTTCCGGAGGCTTCTATGTATGTATCGACAGATTTTGTGTAATCTTTTATTGTACCGGTCATTGTTACTTTGTTTTTCACGGAGTTTTTTCCGTAATAACCGCTAAAATCACTCAAATATATGGTTTTTGGTGTTAAATGAATCTTACCTTTTGTGACTGTGACAGGGAGATTGTTTACCGGTATAACCTTTAAAGAAGACTGTTTTACAAAAACATCTCCGTTAAGCCCGTCTTTTGAAAGATTAATCTGAAAGTCAAGTTTGCCTTTGATATCCTTGAAGAAAGAAAGCATTTCTCTGCCGTTTGCGACTACAAGGTTTGACTCCATAAGAGATACGCCGTTTTTCAGGTCAAAATCGTGAGACGAAACGTTCATATTGAGTTTGTTTTTTTCGTCAGCGGTTCCGTTTATATATACTCTGGAATTATTTATATCAAAAACGCAGTTGTCAATGTTAAGTCTTCTGTCTTTAATATAAACGCTTTTTTTGTCGTCCAGTGCGAAAAACAGATGTTCTTTGTTTTTGTTTATATTAACGTCAAAGTGGAAAAGGACATATTTAGGCTCTCTTTTGTCAGAGATAATAAGCTTGTTTCCGTCAACCTTGACAAACATATCCGGCTCTGCTTTGTAGAGAATCTGTAATTTTTTAATATAAAACAGCGAGTTGAACCATCCGACAGTCCAATCGCTCTTTTTCTGTTCTTTTTTCTCCTGCTGCGGTACAAGTTCCGTAAGCTTGTTTATATCTGCAAATACATAGTCCATACCGACTTTTTTAAGTTCTATTCTGTGTTTTAAAATTTCTGCAAACGAAAGATTTATATGAAGCTTGTCTATTTCAAGGAGTTTTTCTTTTTCTTTTGTAAGAGCAATTTTGTCCGTTTTGAAACTCAAAGAAGGTGCAAGAATTGTAATAAGCTCGGGATTTTCAATTTGCAAATCGGCGCCGGTTATATCTTTTACTGTTTTTATAACATAATTTTGCACATCTTTATTAGAAACTGCATAAGGCAAAACCTTCAAATACAAGACGAAAGGTATGCTGATGAGTATTGCTGCAAAGATTAATATTGCCGTTAAAACTTTAATTTTGCCTGATATTTTCATATTTCTCCATCCAACCCTATTATATAAAATGCCTGAGACGGTCTCGCTTGAATGAGTATACACCGTGGGCGAGTCATGCCAAGTCTGATAATTTACGCAAGTGACCTCATAAACCTGTTGGTTGTACCGGACTTTTTGTTAAACAACCGGCTTTTATATTGCACGGATTCAACAAGTAGCCGGGGTCATTTGACGATAAAAATATTATAGCATAACAAATTTTGTAGAATCATGCTATTATTTCATTATGAAAAAGATTTTTGTTTTAACAGTTTTATTTTTATTATTGCAAAGCTGCGTTTTTGCTGCTGCGGATTCCTCGTTTGTTACGACAAACAAAATGTCTGATGTCGAGGTTTACAATGAAGACGGCAAGTTCGGTTTGAAGTTGAAAAACGGTGAAAATATTACCGATGCGAATTACAAAATATTAATCCGGGTTGGTAATACCTCTTGGATTGCTTTAAAAAAGAATCGTTACGGTCTGATGGATTGTGACGGAAATTTTATTATTGAGCCGCGATACCGGCATGTGGAAAGAGTGTTTGGCAAATACGTAAAGCTCGGCAATGACAATGACTATGGCTTATATGACGAGACCGGAAATGTTATTATTCCTCCTGAATATTCATCCATCGAACCGTTGTTCGGTGAAATGTTTTTGACATGTAAAAATTATAAATACGGTATAACTGATACAAACGGTGAAGTCCTTCTAAAAAATGATTTTGATGATATATACATGCCTACGCCCAAAATTATGCGTATCCAGTATGAAGGAAAATGGTATGAGCTTGAAAAAATCACCGACAAAGACGAAGTTCTTCCGGAAGGTACAAGAAAAGTAAGAATAAACGATACGGATGTAAAAGTTACTGATTTGGTTGTAAATACAGGTATTATGTCCGGGTATTCAGTTGTGACTGCAGCCGATTATGTTCTAAAAATACTCTCCTCCATCTCGCCTGCTTATGAAGATACAATTGATGAGCTTATGTTTTCACAAGGCGTTGAAGGAGTGTCGGTTTTTGTAAAACTCGGTTGGATTCCTCGATTTCCGTTCACTTATATAAAAAATTATTACCAGAATTTTCGTGCGCCGAACAACGGACCGCTTGCAGGTGTTAAAAATAATTTGAAACGCCAGATAAAATAAAATCCTGTTACTTATATTGCCGGTATAATGGTGCAAAAACAGTCCTAAAAACAAATTACTTTGTTAGGGTATTGCCTGAGTTTTTTTTGCTGATAGAATGGATTAATGTTATACCCTTTGTAGAAAAATTTTTATAAAGCAGGCAAGCAAAGAAATTCATTATGAACCAACTAGTTGAAAAAATAAAAAATTCCCAGTTTTATGTAAACTATTCCAGAATGTGGCCTTATGTTAAACCGTACTGGTTCAGAGCTGTCCTTGCCGTCGGAATTTGTATTCCAATCGGCGGACTTGATGCCGTGATTGCACTCTCCCTGAAACCTTATATGGATTTGGTCATGGTTGAAAAAAGTGTTCAATCCCCGTGGTACATTCCGTTTGGAATAGTCGCTTTTACGAGTTTGCAAGGAACTTTAAACTATCTTGCAACGTACTTAAACACATGGGTTGGCGGAAAGATTACAAATGATTTGAAATTTGAACTCTACAAAAAAATGCTGACGTTCGAGACTGCTTATTTTGATAAAAGAAATTCCGGTGAAATCGTCTACAGATTTAATAATGATGCGGATACCGCTTGTACCGGACTTTTGGACAATTTGAAGGTTTTTGTGTCGAGATTGTGTTCATCTATAGCGCTTGTCGGGGTTCTGTTCTACAACTCCTGGCAGCTTGCAATAATTGCTTGTATTGTATTAGGCGGTGCTTTCTTCCCGCTTACCAAGGTCAGAAAGCATATAAAAGATGTTATGGATAAATCCGTAGCCGCTATTTCTCAGGTTATTACAGCTTACAATGAAAGTTTTGCCGGAAATAAAACAATTACAGCCTACAACCTCGACGAATACCAGAAAAACAAATTCCATAAAATTTTAAGCGATATATTTACATTTAAAATAAAAATTGTTCAAAGAACATCTTGGCTGTCGCCAATGATGCATGTTATTGTTTCTGTCGGTATTGGTCTTGCAATCGGTTACGGAAGTCATTTGATTTTAACAAAACAAATCACTGCAGGTAATTTTGTTTCGTTTATCACTGCTTTGATTATGCTCTACACGCCGGTGAAAAACCTCGGCAACAACTTTAATGCTGTTCAGTTTTCGTTTATGGCGATTGAGCGGATTTTTAATATTCTTGAATTAAAACCTCAAATTAAAGATAAAGAGAATGCGCTAGAGCTTAAAAATGTTACGTCTGACATTATATTTGAAAATGTGTCTTTTGAGTATGTAAAAGGCAAACCTGTTTTGAAAAATATAAATCTTGATGTGAAAAAAGGTGAAACAATAGCGCTTGTCGGCAATTCCGGAGGCGGTAAATCTACTATCGTGAGCCTCATTCCCAGATTTTACGATGTTACAAAAGGCTCAATAAAAATTGACGGCAGAGATATCAGAGAATACAGCCTGCACTCTTTGCGCAATAATATGTCTATTGTTTTTCAGGACAATTTCCTTTTTTCAGGCACAATCAGAGAAAATATTTTGCTGGGTAAGCAGGATGCAACGGAAAAAGAAATCCAAAATGCACTTGAGATGGCTTATTTGGACGAATTTGTGTCGACTCTGAAAAAAGGAATTGATACTCAAATTGGCGAGCGGGGCATGTTGCTCTCCGGCGGTCAAAAACAGCGTGTTGCCATTGCCAGAGCGTTTTTGAAGAATGCACCTGTTGTTATACTTGATGAAGCAACGTCAGCACTTGATAACAAATCGGAAGCTATTGTCCAAAAGGCAATTGATAATCTTATGAAAGATAAGACTGTGTTTGTTATTGCACACAGATTGTCAACGATTAAAAATGCAGATAGGATTGCTGTTATTAATGCAGGCGAGCTTGCTGAGCTGGGGACACACGATGAGCTTATGCAAATTCCATATGGAAAGTATAAAGCGCTCTACGAAATGCAGTTCCAAAAACAGGCTGTGCTTGTGTAGCTGTTCTTTGCGTGCTTTAAAGGCGTGCTTGTACCGGATTAAAAGTATGCAGTTACAAAATTTTATACTTGTTGTATAATAATTCTATACTTTGGCAAGTACATCAGATAGGGTCAATAATATGCTCCAGATATTCAAAACACAAGATGACAAAACCCTAAAAGAACTCACTATTGAGGAGTTTGACAAAGGAGCATGGTTTAATATGATTAAACCTACGGCTGATGAGATTAAAGAAGTTGCTGCCGCGCTGAATATTGAAGCTGATTTTCTGAGGGATTCTCTGGACTCGGAAGAACGTTCGCGTATTGAGATTGATGATGACAAACTTTTAATAATCACAAATGTTCCGGTGATGGAGGACGAAAACAGCTTTGATACCTTGCCACTAGGTATAATTATGACTCCGGACAATATAGTTACGGTTTCTTTAAAAGAAAACAGAATTATTTCCTTCTTTAATCAGGATACGGCAAAACTCTTTGATACCAAAGATAAAACGAGATTTATGTTCCAGATTCTTTTCCGTTCAACAAAATTTTACTTGAGATATCTTGAGCATATTAACAGACATACGGAAAGAATCGAAGATGAGCTAAAAAAAACAATGAAAAATAAAGCCCTTTTTCAGCTTTTGGCGGTACAAAAGAGCTTGGTGTATTTTACGACTGCGCTCAAGGACAACGGACACGTCCTTGATAAATTGAGCAGGTTCAAAAAATTTCCGAGTTTCAGCACATTTATGCATTATAACGAAGAAATAGAAGATTTGATGGAAGACGTTATCATTGAAAATAAACAGGCTATAGAGATGGTTGAAATGCACAGAAACATTCTTGAGAGTATGATGGATGCATTTGCTTCCATTATTTCAAACAATCTCAACATTGTGATGAAGTTTTTGACGTCCGTAACTATTATACTTGCTATCCCGACTATGGTGTCAAGCTTTTGGGGAATGAATGTTGCTGTTCCGCTGGGGCATGATCACTATGCGTTTGTGTTGATACTGTTGTTGTCTCTGTTTTTTGCTGCAATTATCGGTATTTTGCTGGCAAGAAAAGGTTTGTTCTGAAAATTTTCAGCCGGCTATATGAAAATATTAGACAAACGGGCATATTCACGGGTATAATAATGTTGTATTTAACCCGGAGGAAATATGGAAAGAAAAGATTTGATAATAGGTGTTCACGGCGCCGGAGAAACCGGTTTGAAAGAGCGTTTTGGGTCTGTTTCTGCGTTTTCTGACGGATTAAAAAAAGGTTTTGAACAATGCGGGGTTCAAGCTTATTCAGTGAAAGAATGCGTTGAACAGAGTAAAAATCCCCACTTGACCATTGGTTTTCAAGCTGTAGAAAACGAAACATGGCAGACAATATTAACTTCCGGACGTCCCAATATTATGTGGACGCTTGATTCCGCTTTTTGGAAAAACACGGAATACCTTGACCAGTTTGCAAATTATGACAATTTTGTGGTTTTTAACACTACACCTTGCGATAATGAACCAATCGGCACATTTTTCCCTAAATTAAAACATGCTTATGTTCCTGTCGGTGTGGATTTGGATATGTGGAAAAAACAGGATACAACAAAGGATATTGATGTTGTATTTATGGGCAGGGTTTTTGACTATGAAACCCACATGCAGGATTTGAAAAAGAATATGCCTGAGCTTGTGTTTGGTTTAATGATGCAGATATATGAGCTTGCGATTAAGCATCCGGCGTTGTCTTTCTGGCAGATTTCAGAGATGCTCAAAAAACATATTAATCTCCAGCTTGATATAGAACAGTATTTGCTTTTGTTTCGGCATGTCGGGCTTATGGTTACGCATAAAAAGCGTGTTGATATGTTAAAAGCTCTTGACGGAGTAAATGTAAAAGTTTTCGGTAATGACCTCTGGACTAAATTTTTGCCTGAAAGTGCTGAATATATGGGTGAATGCGATTACAGAGACAGTGTGGATATAATTAATCGTTCTAAAATTGTACTGTCTTCCATCCCATTCCAGTTGACACTGGGCATTCCTGACAGGATTCTTAATGCGAGTGCTGTGGAGACTTTTGTTTTGTCAAATGACGTCAAATCTGTTGAACTTGCTTACGGCTCAAGTGTAGGATACTTTAACGGCACGGACTTTTCCGATATTAAAGAGAAAACCGAGTATTTTCTTAATAATGAAGATGAACGCACTGAAAAGGCTAAAGCTGCATACAAAATTACTACAGAAAATCACACATGGAAACACAGAGCGGAAGCAATTTTACAGATAGTCGAAGTTAAAACTCCAAACCATTGATTTTATTGACTATCGACGGTAGTTTTAAGATTTGTAACAAGAAATACAGAGGCTTTTTGGATATAAATTTGCAAAGTACATATAAAAGTGCTATACTAACCATGTTATTAATGTTTCGGCTAGTGTAAAAACCTTACGAGGGCTAGATATAGGTGTTAAACTTGTAAATCCCTCGTTTTTTTTCCCTTTTTTCGGGTTATAATTTAAAACTTGTTGAGAATTTCAGCCTCTGACGCACGAGTGTCGAGGCATCTTTGTAGGTTGTGCCCGTAATATCAAAAACTACAGAGTCGTCAGATTTGAAAGGTTTGTATCTTATACCGATTTCCTGCTGGGTTTCCTGTGTTGTCAGGTTTTTCACAAGCTTTCCTGTTAAAGAAAGATGGTCGTTAACTTTTAACGATGGCAAAAGATGAACGCTGTTTGTCATATTTGCTCCGTTTGCGTATGAACTTTGGGAAATTTGGCTGCCCAGAGAAAAATTGCCGAGCTGATACTGTGAAAACAAACCGGTTGTATTTCTTGTGTCATTGTTAAGCATATTGGTGTATACGCTTCCGCCTAAAGCAAAAGTCCCCTTTGAATTAAGTATATGTGAGGGTTTTGAAGAAATAATACCGCCATATGAGCGTTCTTGCGTTGCTGTTTGGTTGTAAACTCCCAGACTGTAGTCAAATTTGTCTTCGTTTCCGGATATTTTTGCGCCTGTGTTGTAAACGCTGCCGTTATTGTATATAAAATTCAAAGTGTAACCATTATATGAATCGAGTCCGTCTTGTCCTATGGTGACGGTTGTGTTGTCATCAAGGGCTGTCTGCAGCTTAGAGCCGAGAACTCCTGTTGCGGAGATTGGATTAAGATTGCGCGTGTCACTGAAATACTGATAACGGTATAGTTTCGATGTATCCCATATCTGGTTTGTCGCTTTTATATCGTTTGGCTTTTCATTTTTTTCTACCCGCAAAAACAGTTTTTTGGCGCTTTGTTTTTGAGGTGGTTCGTAGTCGCTTAAATCCAGCTCAATAGGCGCAAACATCAGTTCTTCTTCCTGAGTCGGCGGAGTATTTTGGAGAGAACTGTCGCTAAAATCTTCACTGAATGCGGGGAGTGTTGTGTTTGCGATAAAGAAAATAAAAATAGAAATAATTTTTATCATCCTTTTCATAACTATATTTTGGACTAAAAACACATAATTATCAATGTTACAAATCTTTATATTGTAGTCTCTAAATAACAATTTCTCACAGTTTTGATACTTTATATATAAAGAGGATATATTAGAGGCAGAAATGAGTTTTGGACAATTTA
This sequence comes from Candidatus Gastranaerophilales bacterium, assembly GCA_944326475.1. GTDB lineage: Bacteria > Cyanobacteriota > Vampirovibrionia > Gastranaerophilales > Gastranaerophilaceae > CALUPY01. The sequence continues at coordinate 57,104 of CALVEC010000006.1, read as the reverse complement.
ACATAGGTTTTACTAATAATTTGCCGCTGAATAATTTTTCATTCTTTCCGATGCAAAATACTATATCGGGTGCTATGGGAAATATTTTTGGGTTTGACGCAACTCAGTCGTCATTCCAGAATTTCACTATGCCGACTGTGCTGACTAATGAATTTTTTGAAAATTTGTGTAAAAATCAGGCACAGCTGCAGCAGATGATGATGGAGACAATACGGCAAATAATGTCAAATCCTTTGATTAACCATACGCCGACAGAGGATATACAAAATAATTTCAGACCTTATGATTATAACAAGTATAATATAGGCACGCTTGATGTGTCTGAAGCGTCTTCTGTGTCGTCAGCCGGTTCGCCTTATAGTGCTGTTTCAGACTTATCCGCTTACGGTACGAATGCGCAAAAAATATCGCAGTTAACGCCGGAGATGCAGGAAAAGACTATGCAGCTTTTGGACTTTGCAAAGGCAAACGGTCTTAAAGTACAGATAACAAGCGGATATAGAACTCAAGAAGAACAGCAGGAATTGCTTAGAACAAGACCTCAATTTGCGGCAAAACGTTCTGCGCATTGCGAGGGTAAGGCAATTGATATACATATTGTGGGCGGAACCGATGCGGATTATAAACTGCTTGGTGATTTCGCTAAATCAATCGGAATGAGATGGGGCGGAGATTTTTCTTCAGTAAAAGAGCGCTGGCATTTTGATTATCAGTGGGCATAAGATGTCTGGGGAAGACCTCGCTTCCCAAAGTGCTACACTGAGTGTGAGTGGCACCTGGTCTGGCAATTTTCGGAAGTGACCCCATGTACTTGTTGCTTGTGCCGGTATTATAAAACCAAAGATTGAACTTGTTTTATGCACAAGTTCAATAAGTTATCGGGGTCAGTTGACTATATGAAAAGATTGGAAAAAGCCCTCGAATATTCGAGGGCTTTTTAGTATCTGTATTTTGCATTTGCTGACTGATTAGCCGTTTAAGGAGTTAAGCTGATCGAGAATTTTTTCAAGTGTTGAATTTAAGTCAGCATTGCCGTTGTTATATGCATTGATGAGCGAATTGATTTTTTCTTCAAGAGCACTCATGTCAACGCCGTTATTTGAATTATTCTGGAGTGCATTAAGAATAGAAGTCAAAAGCTGCGTTACTTTTGTAAGGTCTGTTTTGTTTTCCTGCAGCAGTTGTTCAAGTTCTTCCAGTGTAATTCTGTCGCCTGAGCCGAGTTCTTGCAAAAGTTCTTTTATCTCTGTAAGTATAGGAGTCGGATCTTTGTAGTACTGCTGTATGAGTCTTTCCAGATCTCTTATGGTAATACCTGAACCGTCTCCGCCATCGGATTGAGCAAGTTCGTCCATTTTTTTGTAGATTTGTTCAAGAGCAGCAACTACATCGTCGTTATTGTTTGCGTATTTTGCAATCAATTCTTCCAGCGCGTCCATATCAACGCCTGTGCCGCCAGTTATAGTTATATTTTTAATGGCGTCTAAGATATTTTCAGTGTATTTTTCATTGTCGGCTTTAAGCTGGTCGTAGTATTTGCCGAGAAGTGCGTCAAGGTCTTCAACTGTAACCATGTTATCCAATTTGCCGCTGATTTCTTCGAGCAATTCTGTCTCATCAAGTCTTCCCTGGTCAAACTTGTTAATCAGGTCGGTAATCAGGTCTTCAATAGTTGAAAGGTCAACATTGACTGTTATATCACCGTCGATAGTTCCTCCGTTGTTCAGATTTTTAAGGGTTTCAAGTATTTCTGACATCATATCTGTTACGCCTGAGAGGTCTGTTTTGTTTTCTTTGATTATTTGTTCAAGTTCTTCAATGGTGATATTAGAAGTGCTGCCGCCGCCGTTTCCGCCTTGTTCAATCAGGTCTTTGATTGTGTTCAGAATTTCTGTGTAATCTTTGTTATCAGTTACGTATTTTTTCAGAACATTTTCCAGGTCTTCAACTGTTATCGGTTTGTTAGCTTCCGCAGAGTTTTTAACGTCTATTATAGCCTGAAGAATTTTGTCTAAAGATTCTTGTGTAGCACCGCCGTTGATGGTGATATTGCTGATGATTTCTTCAAGTTTAGAGATGTCAATATGATTGTTTTGAATAGAAGAATTTATCTCAGCCATCCAATCAAGCATCTGATTGAAGTTTTCTTCGTATTTTGCATTGTTTTCATTGTAGTTGTTTACAAATTCCGAGAAATTGCCGACAAGTTCTGTGAGTGATGAATCAATGCTGCCCAGAATATCAAGTATTTCCTGCATCATTTCTTTGTAGTTTATTTGTCCTTCTTCGTATTGTTTAAGGAGTTCTTGAAGAAGTTCTTGTATATTTGCGTCACCTACTGTAACGTTTTGATTTATGTTACCGAGGAGGTCAATGATTCTGTTGAAAAATTCTTCGTTAGTGATATTATCATTCTGCAATTCTTTGAAAAGTTCGGTAATCTGCTGGGAAATAGTTTCATTGCCTACAACTATGTTCTGGTTCATTTCATCAAGTTTATCGAGAATTTTTTCGAGCAAATCGTTCAATACAGACATATCAATGTCTACATCGTTTGTAATTACAACCGGATCTCCTTCATAGGTGTGAGTATCCGTGCAGGCGGTATTTGTCATGGCGCCTGTTGCTACTGCTGTAGCCAGGAGCAGTGAATTAAACCATTTTGTAACAGGGTTCATTTTTGTTTTAGACTGTTCATTGTTTGTTGAAAAAGAATATGTATCTTCTTTATTCTCGTTCAACGCGGGAATGTAATCTTTTCTCTTGCCAAAAGACGGTGACTGGCTCAAATTTTTGAGACTTAAATTTTTCAATGAATCAATGTTATTCATTTCTTTCTCCTTGTATTTATCAATGTTTAGTAATGTTTTGCTAATGTTGTATAGTTAAATTGCAGTTGTACAATCCGTTTTAAGTTGAAAAATAAAAATTTTTGCGTGTAAATACGGTAAATATTAACTATTCTTTACATTGGGTCTTATATCTTTTCACAAACAATGAATTATTTCCAGTGTCGTAGATGAAATTTTTACACTGTTTAATGGATTACATAATGTTTACAAAAATTTATAATTACACTAACTAGACGTATAAAAATAAAAAAATAGGGGAGAAATACAATGGGTATTGAAATTGGTAACGAAATAAACAGCCTTTTAAATCGTATCAATGCGTCTTTGAAATCGGGCACTTCTGTAAGCAGCAGTGATGATGAGATTTTTTCCGAGTATTTAAAGAAGAATTATGACGACATTGACAAAGACAAGAACAACTCGCTTTCAAAAACAGAGATTGAAGAATCAATGAAAAAAAGTAACGATACGAGTGTTCAAAAACTATTGCAGGGCAATAAACTTGAAGGACTTATGGCTAGTATTGACCTTGACAAGAGCGGCTCTATCTCTCAGTCTGAACTGGATAAAAGTCAGCAGGCAACAGTTAAAGATGTAGTCAGGTCTGCGATACAAAAATACGGCGGCTCAAATGATGTAGGGGTTGCAGCCGGTAATCTTGCCAATAAGTTTTTGAGTGCTTACAACCTGGGTTCCGGTGCTTCTAATCTTGTGGCTTCTGCTGTTAATATGATTTTGTAGGTTCAAAAATTCAACTTCATATTTCTTAATATAATAGGAAAGATTTAGCAATTATTCCTCGTGTATATTGTTTATATATATACGAGGAATAAATATTAGAGACGAGAAACCTACCACAAAACCACGAGGAAAAAACGATTTTGAGACCCTGAAAAACGGGTCTTTTTTTTATGCTTTTGGGAATGCTCTGATTTATTAACTTTAAGTCTGAAATAAAAAGCCCCGAAATCGGGGCTAATTAGGAATTGTTAGATATATATAATTAGAGATTATTTTGAGGGATTAGAATTATTTAATTATTTTGTTAATTTAGCAGAGTGCACTCCAGATACCGACACCGAGACCGGCAATACCGCCGATAACTGCACCTACCGGACCTCCGATTGCTCCTATTGCCGCGCCTGCACCGAGATAAGTAGCAACACTTGCTGTTTTTCCGAGAGCTTTTGCAGCCGGTACATCGTTTGGAGTTTCGTATCCGTGAAGTCTTGCAATAAGATCTTCTCTCGAGAACTTCTGTGCACCGCCGAAGGACATACCGTTTTTGAATGAGTTGGAGAAAGCACCGCTGCAATTTTCGTGAATCATCTGATCGAGATCCTGACCGGTTGCCGCTTTGAACTGTTCATAAGCACAATTTCTGAGTGCTCTGTCAAGTGCACGTTCTGTGTGATAACCTTGTGCTTTCAACTCGTCATAGAGCGGAGTTGCTTTGAGCATAGAGACGACAGTCTCAAACTGTTTAACAATCTGGTCGGTTTCGCCTTCTGTTACAACAGCCTGCAAAGACCTGCAAGCATCCATTATCGCACCGACCTGACCGTCTTCAAGAACCGCAAACTGTTTACTTGTACGGCTTGTATCAAACCTGTTTTGCATTGCGGCATGTTCAAGTTCGTGCATGTATGCTAATCTTTGTTTGTAATCCATATTTATGTAATCGAGATAGGCTTTTGACATACCGCGACCCGGATAAAGCCCCAGCCCGAGTCCCATAGCACCCGGATACATCATACCTGAACCGGCTATGCCGGCTGCTCCCATATACGGACTGCCGTAACCCAGTGTGTAATCCATTGGCAGTGTATAAGAAGGAACAGTTTGAATGCCAAAATCTTTTGCAAATTCGCTATTCAGATAATCTTGTGCTGCGCCAGCATTCCCCGGATTAACCGAGAAGTAAGTTGGATATGCAGCTGAAATTGGATTCATAACCTACCTCCAAATAGAACCTTTTTCTAACCTTACTTATATAAAAACAATCAGTCACGTCAAATTGCCTCAGACGAAAAAAATTTGTAATATTTGTTAACATATTAAGTATTTTTATTGAGAGAGATGGTGTGCTATGATTGGAGAAAGGAGAAAAAATGATAAAAAAAGTTTGTATATTCGCATCATCGTGTAATTTTCTTGAAGATATTTATTACAAAGAAGCTGCAAAACTGGGCAAGCTCCTTGCGCAAAACCGCTATGATATTGTGTATGGCGGAAGTTGTCTGGGGCTTATGTGGGCTTGTGCAGGAGAGGCAAAAAGATGCGGCAGCAAGCTGATTGGGGTTATGCCCAAAAAATTGAGAGAATTTGATGTACATTCAGGGTATTGCGATGAATTTTTGGAAACGCCCTGTATGAGAACAAGAAAGGCAAAGATGGATGAGCTTTCAGACGCTCTGATTGCACTGCCGGGCGGGTTCGGAACGCTTGAAGAACTCGGAGAAATGATTGTGCAAAAACAGCTTGGTTACAGCAATAAAGCTATTGTAATACTGAATACAAACGGATTTTACGATAATCTATTGAAGTTTTTCGACGATATTATTATCCAAAAATTTGCAAATAAGAAGGCTGCTATGATTTATCATGTAGCAAATACTCCGCAATCTGCTGTGGAATACTTGGGAAGCTACACCCCGCAAGAAATTGCAATAAAGAAAGAAGATATTTATTCGAGGTAAACGGGAAAAAAATTGTAGAGTTTGCTGACTAAAATATTTGTGTGTATTTGCTGTTAAACGAACAGATTTCATAAGCACGCAGTGTTTGCGAACCACCCCGTCGCCTGACTCTATTAAAAAACTCCCCGATAAATATTTACTCTCTGTATATGCGTTTGGTATATGTATAAATTTCTTTTTCCGGCGTATTCTAAGAAATATAGCAGGTGAATTATGAACGAAAAAGAAAAAATGCAAAAGGGGCTTTTGTACGACCCGAGTTCAGACAGAAAGCTATACGCGGAACGAACAAAATGTAAAAACCTCTGCCACAAATACAACCGGATTTATCCAGAGATGGTCGGACACAAAAGAGATATGGCAGTACGTATACTCGGTAAGACTAAGAACCTGTTTTACATTGAATCTCCGTTTTTTTGCGACTACGGATACAATATTGAGATAGGTGAAAATTTTTATTCAAATCACAATCTTGTAATTCTCGATGCCGGTAAGGTAATCTTTGGTGATAACGTTTTTGTTGGACCCAATTGCGGTTTTTACACAACATGCCACCCGCTTAGTTCTGAGTCCAGAATCAGCGGACTTGCTTATGCCTGTCCGATAACAGTTGGTGATAATGTTTGGATAGGCGGTAATGTAACAGTGCTGCCTGGTGTAAACATAGGTAAAAACAGCGTTATAGGAGCAGGCAGCGTCGTGACAAAAGACATACCGGACAGCGTTCTTGCTTACGGAAATCCTTGCAGAATTGTAAAAATGCTTTAATATCGGGTTTAATAGTCCTGTGCGCTCATATCTTCTTCGTCTTCAAGTGAAGATAAATCTTTTGTGTAAGTCGTGTCAAAATCTTCAGGAAGCTGATCTTCGGCAGGCCAGATTGTTTCATCATCAAATCGGGCTGCATTGAGGTTTTCTGCTGCAGAAAAATCAGAATCGCTTAAATCACTTTCATTAAATACGGCACCGGCAAGGTCTGCATCCGTAAAATTGCAATAACTTACAACTGCATAGCTGTATTCTGTTCCATTTAAAAGCGAGCCGGAAAAATCACACTCAACCAGATTTGCTCTTGAAAAATCTGCAGATGTTAAATCCGTATCGGAAAAGTTTACGTTTGTAAAATGTACTTCTGAAAAAGAGCTGCCCGACAGGTCTGCGCCCGACAAATCGACATTCTCAAGCGTAAGATTAGAAAAATCGAGTTCACTCAAATCCAATTCTTCCTGAGTCTTTTTGTAATCATTGTATTTTTCGACATCGTTAACTATCAAATCAAATAATTCGTCTTTTGTGAACTCTGACATTTTTGCATAACTCCTTTTAGTCAATTAATCTCATCTGCATAGCCAGAAGTACAGCCTGAGTGCGGCTGTTTACTTTCAGCTTTTTAAATATTGTATTCATGTGTGTTTTTATTGTAACTTCTCTGACATATAATTTTTCAGCAATTTTGCTGTTGCTGTCGCCGAGAGCTGCATATTTCAGAACTTCACGTTCTCTTGATGAAAGCGGTTCTATCTCGCCTTCTTTCATGAATTTCAAATCTTTGCTTGGTGCTGGTGCTGTCTTTTTCTTCCATCCGGAACGGCGGAGAAGTGCTTCCATTCTGGCAAGCAGGTTGGGAAGAATAAACGGTTTTACAATATAGTCGTCAGCTCCGAATTTAAGTCCTGAAATTTCTTTCTGTTCTTCATTCAGAGCAGTAATCATAATGACAGGAACTTCTGAAAAACGTTTATTTTGTCTTATTGCTTTAAGAGTTTCCCATCCGTCCATATTCGGCATCATGACATCAAGAAGCACCATATCAAAACTTGTTTTTGCATTCGTAAGTTTTTTAATACCCTGCATTCCGTCTGTCGCTGTATCTACTTCATATCCGTATAACGGAAGTGCGTCTGCTAAAAATTTTGGTTTGTCGTCAATAATTAATATTTTTGCGATAGATGATGGCATAAGTAATCCTGATTTGTTAACTGTTAATAATTATACTATACTTTAGTATAATATTAAAGGTCAATGCATATTTAATCATTCAATTATATTATTTTTAATTTACAGAGTCGAGCTACCATTCTTTATGTTTTATTAAAAATTCAATCATCTGGTCTGTTGTCATCTTGGGGACAGCGAGAAGTTCTCTTGTTTTCGGATGGATTATACACATAGAAACATTTCTGTTTACGCATCTTTGCGTAAAATAATAAATAAAGCAGTTTTTTGTTCCGTCTGCGCATTTTATTTCTCCGGCTCTGGGCATGCCCATCGGTACGTATTCGTAGTATGTTTGCAAATTATTTTCGTAAAATTTATTCTGTAAATTGTATCTGTCGTCTTTTGAGTAGTTATCTATAATGTAAATAAAGTATTTGTTTTCGCCGTTCATATATTTGTACAGGCTGTCGGATTCTTTTGTTGAGTTTATGACAGTGTAAGGAAAATACACAGCGCCCGGATAATTGTAAGACTTTTTAACCTTTGGTTTTTGTGTTTTTATATGTTTATTGTAATTGAATACTGTAAACAGAATTGCGCATATTATCAACAGGTTTACTATTTTTATGACTTTTTGCATTTAGCCTCCATAACTCACACTATTTTACCAACTGTCAAACAAACAGGCAAGAAAAACTATTTTTTTTGATTTTTTGCGCTGACAAATTCTCCGTCTTTTGTGATTATTTTGGTAACAAACATAACCTCGCAAGCGCCGTTTCCTGTGTCGTCCCTGGAAAGACTGCTGTTCCAGGTCATTGAGCGCTGACCGTTTTTGAAGCTTTCAATGTTGACAAGATATCCTTCCATATATATTTCATCGTATTTTCTGACGCTTTTTAATCCTGCTAAAACGATAGAGTCAGCCGGGATTACGTGCATGTTTGAAAAATGTTTATATATAAATTCTCTGTCGTAGAGACTTTTGTTTTTCGGCTTGAAATAAGCCCACCTGCCGGACTGTCTGAACTCTATTTGTTCATAGTTCTCTTTTTTTATAAGCTCTCCCCATACAACCGCAAAATCAACCGGAGCCAACCCTCCGCTAACGCCGGTATAATAAGGCATAATATGCATTACCCGGCAATGGATTTTGTAGAACGCCTGCGCGTATATAAAAACATCCTGATTTTTTACGTTTCTCTGACCGGTTAACGTAAGTTTGTACTCCGGCGGAAGATTCATCTGCTGCGGTTCGTACAATACGGGAATAGCCGCTTTTTCAGGCTTATAACCTTCGTCTTTGCTCAGAAAAACTATTAACGATGCCAGAATTATAAATACTCCCGCAATTATATTAAATTGTTTTTTGTCGTTCTCGTTAAATTCCATAAATATTATAATTATTATAATTTTTAGTTATCCAGCAGCAATGAAATTAGTTCATTCGGACTATCAACTATATAATCCGCCCCTTCTTTTTCAAGCAGTGCTTTGTCTCTAAATCCCCAGCTTACTCCGATACAGGGCAAACCGGAGTTTTTTGCGGTTTGTACATCGACATCAGAATCTCCGCAATATATAGTCTTGTCTTTTCTCGCATGTAACAAGTCCATTGCCCTAAGAACACTATCCGGTGCAGGCTTTTTTTTGACATTTTCTGATTCACCTATGGCGACGGGGATTCTTTTTCCGAAGTATTTTTTGCACAGTTCTTTTACTGCAGCATCGAACTTGTTAGAGACAACTGCTGTTTTTATACCGGCAGCATTTAACTTTTCTAACATTTCTAAAATACCTTCATAAGGTGCTGTATGGTCATACATCCTTATTTTGTAGTCTTTTTTAAAATCTTCAAGACAGTTTTTGTAGGCAGGATTGTTGATTCCGTCAGGCAGCGCGCGTTCTATAAGTTTTGCAACTCCGTTACCTACAAACATTCGCACTTCGTCTATTGTTTTTTCGGGATAACCGTATTTTTTCAATGCAAAATTTGTGCTTTCTTTCAGGTCAAAAAGCGTATTCAGCAGGGTTCCGTCTAAATCAAAAATTATCGTATCAAATTTCATGGTTTCTGAAATACCATTATATACTCGTGTTTAAAGATATAAAAACCGCCGTAAAGTGCACGATATCTCCATAATTGGGCATTTTTTCCTTTTGCTCGTTCATTGCCCTGAATATCTTTAACAATGACAGCTTTGGTTATAAATCCAGCGCGGTTCATTCTTTCCATACATCCGAAACTCAGCGGATAATACTGCCCTTTTGCATATTTATCTCCGATAATCAGTGCTGCAAACCTGCCTTTTTCTAGCTTTTCAAAACCGTTTCTCGCCACTTTCTCAAACAAATCATAAAATTCCTCTGTTGATGAGCAGTTTGACAAGTCCTCTTTTTTGTCGGAGAACTTGATGATATCATCATAAGGCGGGTGGAGCATTAAAAACTGAGCTTTTTGCGCCCCCATAATCTCCAGTCTTGCCTGAATTTTGTCAAGCACAGACTCGGAAGCGCTGTCTCCGCATATTATATTCACATCAGTAACAAGCTGTTTGGGTGTGAATTTTTCGCTCACATAATCGCAAAGTTCCTGTTTGAGTTCAACGCCTATGCATCGTCTGTTCATATTGATTGCTTCAATTCCCGAGGTTCCGGAACCGAAAAACAAATCAAGAACTATATCATGTTTTTTTGTAAATCTTTCGTACAACTGTTCTGCAATCTGCGGGATATAGTTACCGTGATAGTCATTAGAGTGACCGTGTTCTTTCATTCTTGCCGGAAATTCCCAGAGTGTTCCGGTTAATATATGGTCATATTCCTTCCATTTTTTCAGGTTTATGTCGTTGTAAGGTTTTGTCAAAACCTCCTCTTTTTCAACAACTTTCAGGTCTGCTTTTGAGACCTTATTTTTTTTCTTTAAATTTCCTGAACTGATTGTCAAAATATCCCCTGCCTTCATTATTTAATACAAATTTAGTATAAAAAAATGGACGGATTTTTAAATCATAACAATAGATGAATTTTTGAATTTCAAAAAATCCGGCGTCAGATGAAACATTACTGCAAAAAAGCGGCTCACAATGATTCCGCAAGCCGCTTTTTTGTTTGTAGTTTTTTCATTAGAATCCGAACATGTCCGCCAGCTTTTTGTACCAGGGCTGATTTGCTTTCTCCTGCTCAAGAGCTTCTTTTCGTCTTGCTTCTTCTCTTGCGTCAAGGTCTTGTTTTAATACATATTTCCCGGTTTCTTCATCATATTTGTATACATCGGGTGAGCCTTGTTGGTCTTCCCATTTGTGAACCTCATCCAGAGTACCGTCTCCGTCAACGTCTATACTTCTGTAGTCATCGCCCTTGAATGTTATGTCTATTTTTTGACCTTCTCCGTCAGCAGTCGGATCCTTATAAACATGCGCCAAGACATTTCCGTCTTTGTCTTTGTATGCACCGCCTTCTTCTATTGCGCCTCCTGCATTAATCCATTCTGTAACTGCATTATGATAGTCTGTAAATTTGTCGTAATCTGATTCTTTTGGCGGATTTTCGTATGCATGCTGCCGGCGTTCTTCAGCTTCTTGTTTTCGCTTTGCCTCAAGTTCTTGTCTTTGTGCTTCTTGGCGCTTCAGGCTCTCTTGGTATTCTGCTTTTTGTTGATCCATCTCTGCTTCTTTTATAATAGCTTTAGCAAGTTCTTTTTTCTGCGGATCAATCAGAATAGTGCTCGAGTTTACAATTTCTTGAGCTTCTTCAAGCGACATACCGTATTGCTGTTTGTATTTATCTCCGCTTTTTGGTCCGTCAAATGCGTCTTCAGCAGTTAATGTTCTTGTGCCGGCATTAATTAAAGCATTTCTATCGTGCGTATTTAAACCTCTGCCGGTTGGACCTGTTGATTGGGGTGCTAGTGCAAACATGCCGATTTTCATTGACATAAATTCTCTCCTCTTGTTTATATAAAGTCTCTCTTTCTTTTATAAAAACAATGAGATGAAAATAATTGACATAAATATTATATAATTTTTCTATAATATAGTCTCAACAAGGCATTCAGCCAAATAATCAATATTTATATTTCTTAACAATCAGATACTAAAACAGCCACTTTCTTATTCTGTCTGCAACGTAAGTAAAACCGGTGATTTCACCGAGAGCCTCCGGTTGAATGTCTTTTCCGTAAATGAGAATCGGCACCTGTTCTCTTGTGTGGTCTGTTCCGGGAACAGTCGGGTCGCAGCCGTGGTCAGCGGTTACAATAAGCATATCCTCCGGTGTCATAGCCCACATAATTTTGGGCAAAAAAGCGTCTATTTCTTCAACTGCTCTTGCATATCCTGCATAATCATTTCTGTGACCGTATAACATATCGGTGTCTACAAGGTTTGTAAATATAAGTTCAAATTTTGGTTCATTACTGCAGTCGGCAACTTGAATACTTTCAAGATTTAAAGTATTTTGTACAGCTTGTAGGGTTAATTCAAGTCCTTCGGTGTTTGAGCCGGTGTGAACTGCGTGGGTAATGCCGGATTTTACGAATATATCTTCTATTTTGCCTATTCCTGTTACCCGTCCGCCTTTTTCGACTATTTCATTCAAAACGGTCGGCTTAGGCGGTTTTACGGAATAGTCCCGTCTGTCTTTTGAAATTCTGGTCGGTTTTCCGTCAATAACTTTGTAGGGTCTTGCAATAACTCTGGAAACATTGTGTTCACCGTGCAGAATACTTCTTGCTGTTTCACACCATTGATAAAGCGTTTCAAGCGGTATCAAATCTGTATCTGCGGCAATTTGAAATACGCTGTCGGCGCTTGTGTATACAATCGGGTATTTTGTTTTATGGTGTTCGTCGTTTAAATCCGCAATAATTTTTGTTCCGGAGGCGGGGTAGTTTCCGAGAACTCCGCCGCAGCAGGTTTCTTCTATAAATTTATTGATAATATCTTCCGGAAAACCGTCCGGATAAACGCGAAAAGGGGTTTCCAGCACAAGTCCCGCCATTTCCCAGTGCCCGGTTGTTGTGTCTTTGCCTTTAGACAGTTCTTTCATTATCCCGTACTGTCCGGCAGGGCTGTCTATTTTTTTTACGCCCTTTATATCGCAGAGATTGCCGATTCCGAGAATTTCCATGTTCGGAATGTGAAGACCGTTCTCTTTCTTTTCTGCAATATTTTTAATTGTATTGCATTCCGGTATGTCATTATACTCTCTGCAATCGGGCATTGCTCCGATTCCCATTGAATCTATAACAACAACAATCGCTCTTTTCATTCTTTACCGTCCTGTGTTAGTTTTTTTGCCTTACGCCAAAGCTCGTCATATTCTTCAAAAGAAAGCTTTTCCAGTTCTTTTTCGGAAATTTCTTCCATTTTTCTGAATCTTTTCATAAACTTTCTGTTTGCAATAATAAGTGCCTGCTCTGCGTCAATTTTGTGCCAGCGTGCAAGGTTTACTGCTGCAAAAAGGATGTCTCCGAGTTCTTCTTCCGCATTTTCTTTGTCGTTGTTTTTTACAGCCTCTTTAAACTCTTTTATTTCCGAGTTGAAGCAATTCCACAGCATTTCTTCGTTTGGCCATTCAAACCCGACTCCAACAGCCTTTTTGCTCATTTTTTGTGCGCTCATCAAAGCGGACTGAGCACGGGAAACTCCGTCCATAACGGATTTTCTGTGTTTTTTTTCAAGCTTTTTTATTTCTTCCCAATTGTGGATTATGTCGTCAGTGCCGTTGACCTTGATGTTTCCAAAAACGTGAGGATGCCTTCTTACGAGTTTATCCGAGATTTCTTTAGCTACGCCTTCTATATCAAACTCATTTTCTTCCGAGGCAATTTGTGCATGAAGCACTACTTGAAGCAGCACATCGCCCAGTTCTTCTTTCAAATGTTTCATATCATTGTCGTCGATGGCATCTACTGCTTCATAGGCTTCTTCCAGCATATTCCGTCTCAAAGATGCGTGAGTCTGTTCTCTGTCCCACGCACAGCCGTTTTCTGAACGAAGTGTTTTTATTATATCTATTAATCTTTCCAAATTAGGATAATTCATCTATCTCACCATCTGGTCAACCGTCATGATAAGTATACCTTTGCCGCCAAGCGCTTTCAAGTGTTCTATGCTTTCAAACACTTTATCGCTGTCTACGACTACATGTATTACAACGCTGTTTTCGTCATCCATTAGCGTCATAACAGTAGGGGATGAAAGTCCCGGTAGAAATTCTTTTATTTTGGACAGGGCAGCCTTTGGAACATGTGCCATAAGGTATTTTTTGTCCCGCGCGTCGAGTACTGATTTCAGGGCAATCAAAAGTGAATCCGTTTTCTTTTGGAGTTCTTGCGAAAGTCCTTTTCTTGCTATAACAATTGCTGTTGATTCAAGTATTTTGTCTATGATTCTCAATTTGTTTGATTTTAATGTTGAACCGGAAGAAGTTATATCTACAACAACATCCGCCAGCCCGAGTCTTGGTGTGATTTCTGTTGCCCCTGAGACTTCTATAATTTTGGCTGTTTTTCCGATTTTTTTAAAATAATCTTTTGCGATATTGGGAAATGACGTTGCCACCTTAAGGCTTGCAGGCAGATCCTCCGGTTTTAGATATGCGTCTTCGTCTTTCACTGCTACTACCATCTCGCAGTACCCGAAATCCAAATCCATTATTTTGTCGACATCTGATTTTAACTCTGTCACTATATCAAATCCGGTAAAACCGACATCAGCAACGCCGTCTTCCAAAAATTTAGGAATATCTGCAGTTCTGACAAAAATTATCGAATACTTTTTGTCTTTTGTAGTAATTTGCAGAGTTCTTTCATCTTTTGACGGGAAATTTAAGCCGGCTGCAGACAGCAGGTCATAAATTTTTTCAGAAAGTCTTCCCTTGTTCGGGATAGCTATTTTTAACATTTCCATTTTCTTATAATTCCTTATTTTTACCGTATAAATTATGAGCCTGAGACGATAATTGTAAAATCGCTCTGTACACAATACATTCTGACCGGATCGTAAACGAACTGTGAATGTCGGATTTCAGGAATTTGTTTTTTAAGCCAGCTTACGAACTCGCTTGTAACTGCTGCATTGTGCCCTATAAGCTGAGAATGCGGAAGATGAGCGCGTCCTATGCAGTTTACTTCATAGCCGTTAGCTTTCAGCTCCTCTTTTATCTTCATAGCTTCTTCTTCTTTATCAAAAGCATACATAATACCTGCAGTGAGTTTTTTGTCCGAGACATCAGGTTTGTCACGGTATATCATTCTGTCAATAACTTCCTGTGTTTTTTCAGGGTCAAGAATCCAGTAGCTTATGTAACCCTTTTTTGAAGGACCTCCCGGCAGCGTAGCAAACTCAACGTCGTTCATATCGACATTTCTGAGCATTGCTGCAATATGAGACATTTCATATAACGTAAGGTCTGTTTTTACATAAGTTGTTGCAAGATTCAAAACCTCGGGGATTTTGGGGATAACAGACGGAGATTGCAGTCTTTCCAGCAAGCTCTTTAAAAACCACTGCTGGCGTGACGTTCTGCCAATATCTCCGAGACCGTCTTTTCTGAATCGCAAAAATCCTTCGACTTGATTTCCGTTCAAAACGTGCAGACCTTTTGAAAGATTTATGTGTAGTCTTCCTGCTGAATCATTGTAATACATATTTTTTTCAATGTATACGGGAACACCGTCCAATGCATCTACAAGTTTTTTAACACCTTCGTTATTAACAACTACATACTTATTTATTTTTATTCCGAGTGTTTCTTCGATAGTTTGTTTTGTAAGCTCAATGCCGCCTAAAGCGTGTGCTGCATTGATTTTCTGTACCCCGTGTTCACCGGCAATGTATACTTTGCTGTCCCGCGGGATAGAAATGACATTAACTGATTTTGTTTTCGGGTCGAGATTTATGAGCAGAATCGTGTCAGAACGTGTTCCTTTGAACTTGTCTGTTGATTCGCCGTTAGAGTCGACCCCAAGTATCAGGATAGTCTGTCGCTGCTGGAACAAAGGAATGTTAAATCCTTTTTGTTCACGTTTGTCCAGTCCTTCAAAATGTTCTTCTATTTGTTTTGCTAATTCTCCGTTGGTTCCGATTGATGCAATATATCCGAAAGCTGCAAGCGATACAATAAGAACCGTTAGCAAAATACCGCAAATAATTTTACCAATACCTCCTTTAGAGGTATTCTCCGATTGTTCATAGTCCAAAAAAACGTTATACTGTTCGTTTTTATTTTTCAGTTCGTTCATATCTAGCTCGTGTACTTAATGTGGTTTACAAAAATATTTTACTGCAAAAACAATTTTTGACACACAAATCATTTTGTAAATATATGTAACAATATATATTAAATATGAAATCGGTATATACTAAATGTTTTTATAAATATATAAATGTGGTTAATATAATTTGCAAAGGAGCAAATGAAAAATGGTTAATGGCGTAAGTTCGACAGGAACAATTACATCGCAGCTGTATACCCAGTATCATGAAGGATGGCAAAAAAACTTCTCGGATATACCTTTTGCTTTATATCTGCAAATGATGGGCGTAGATATGAACGAATTTAGCCAGGGTATCGAAAACTATATGGAAACTGGCAGCGCCTGGAAAAGCGACGGTGTTGAAGGAAATACTATTTCCAACAAACGAACAGTCGGAAATGCTGCCACAAACCAGCAGATGTACCAGTCTGAAGACGGAGAAGACTACTACGAGATAGACTGGACAACTGGTACTTATGAATTTTTCAGAGGCAAAGATAATGCGGCTCGAAGACTTGGAATAGATACGGATCAGTACAATGTTGATGCAATCCAGCTTGGCACCTCGACTGCTAAGGTTATTGATGCAACCTTTAACGCGGAAGGTCTAAGCGACGGGCAGCAAGCTACAAAATATGATGTCCAGGGAGCTTACAACATGGTCAACTATACGGTACAAGAGTTTGACCCGTGCTATTTGTTTGATGAGGAGCTTCAAAACCCCAATGACCCCGAATACCAGAAAGCACTGCAAACGTGGAACACACTTGTACAAACAGCAGGTCAATGGATGACGGAAGAAGACCTTGAATATATAAATTCCTTTGAAGTCGGCACTGCCGAGTATAACGAGGCGCTGCGGGATATTATTCTTGGCAGATTAGACCAGCCTCAGGAATACGGCGAACATGACCACGTTGAGTTTGAAAGCGAAATGGCTGAAATTACAGAGTCTGAAAGCACCGGTGCTACCGACGGAACCGGTTCAACCACAGGTAATGAGACAATAACAGCCCCGGTTTATGACAGAACGGATGTTATGATGAAGTCAAGCATTTCTTCAGACTATCTGGCAGGCGTTTGCCGTGTCGGTACAAGGACAAAGAATACTGATGATGCCCATGCAGAGGCAATTAATATGGCTATGGCTGATTTGAACGCTGCAGCATCTGCTTTGTACACAAGATTAAGCGAAAGCGGAACATTGACAGAACAGGCTGCCGCAAATATTAACCAGGCAGTCGCAAACACTGTAGAATACTTGTCTAATAAAGATAATACGTACAGATACCATGCTGACGGCGGCGATTACAGAATCAGTGATGACAAAATCGGATACGGTTACAGAGCCGGTCGTAAAAAATACAGAGAAAATATAAAACCAACATATAACGTCAAAGAAGTCGTCAATCACTTCTTCAATGAGTTTGATACTCTGACTTATCAGGGCACTAACTCCGCATCTTCATCAACAACAACCGGTGAAGGCACAACAGGAGAAGAAACGCCTGAAGAAGAACAGCAACAAGCTTCATAATCCACCTATGGCAATAACGTCACAATAAAAATTGTGCACGTAAAAATTTGCCCCCCTAGGTTTATATTAACATATTAACCACATATGCGGAGATTTTTTGTAAAAAAATCTCCTTTTCTTTTTTGTCCGAGAGGGTGACCCCATGCACTTGTTGCTTGTGCCGGTATTATAAAAACAAAGGTTGAACTTGTTTTATGCACAAGTTCAATAAGTTATCGGGGTCAGTTGACTATATGAAAATTGTTAACCGCAGCTCAGACCTGCACAAAGGTTTATTGATTGTCCTGTCAATCCTTTGGCATTGTCAGATATAAGGTATTTTACAAGCTGTGCCACTTCATCCGGTTCTATAAACCTTTTTTGCGGAATTGTTTCAAGGTTTTCTTCATAAGAAAATTCGCTGTCTGCTACGGAGTTTATCCCCATCTCGGTATTGACCCATCCCGGATTAATAGTGTTGACCGTGATACCGGCTGCCGCAAGCTCCAGTGCGAGTGCTTTGGTCATGCCTGAATAAGCCGATTTTGTCAGAGAATACAATGAGGCATTAGCTTCTCCGACTGCTCCGCTTATTGAACCGATATTGATAATCCTGCCCCATTGCTTTTTCTTCATCATCGGAACGGTGTATTTTATAAGTTCGTAAGGTGCCTTTATATTCAGCGAAATAAGGTTTTCGATATCCGGTTGAGACGTTTTTTCAACCGGATTGTACACATATCCGCCTGCATTGTTCACAAGAACTTCAATATCTCCGTAAGCTGCAGCGGTGAGTTTTACGAGGTTTTCAGCGGCTCCGTCTTTTGTTAAATCTATTGCAAAATAGCCTTTGGCACCGATGTCATGGCAAACCTGCCTGAGAAGTTCTTTGTCTCTTGCGCAAAGAAACACGTTGTGTCCTGATTTTGCAAGCAGTGCGGCAATACTTTTCCCTATACCTTTTGAAGCGCCTGTTACAAGGATATTTTTACTTTCTGTCATAGTTGTAGTCCGTTAATATTTGTACAATAGATTCTCTGAGATTTTCAAGAATTTCTTTTCGTTTTGATTGGTCAAGATTTTTTATGATTTCAACAGCAGAATGCAGTGTAATATCTTTGTCATACCATCTTTTGTAATTAGTGAGCTTGCTTTCACCCAGCACTGAAATTTCTCCGTCTGAGTCTGCACTTATTTCTCCCATTAATATTTGTATTAAATCCTGCGCTATTTCATCTCTGAGTTCGTCGTTGAGTCCCTGCATGAAGGTCATGAAATGACTCAAATCAGGATCTTTATCGTACCAGCGAATGTAATCCATAATATATAAATTTAGCATAATTTGTGCAAACAGTAAAGGTTTTATGTCTTTTCGTTCTTCCGGCTTACCGTTTTGTTTGTATGTTGGCTTGACCCGTTTTATATTATCAGGAAAGATTTTGGATATTTTTTATTCTCAAATATTTCATAATCTCTTGTGTTAACAATATTTGGGTTTGTAAAATACAGGTTTAACTTCCTTTCAAGATTCAGGTCAAGTGCGGTTTGTCTTGCGATCTGTGTCTGTTTCCTGCGTTTTTCATATACCTGCCTGTTTTCCTGATAGTATCTGATGTTTAAATCCGGCATTCTTGTTATATCATTCAAAAGCTGGGATGCTTTTCTGTTTTTTCTGTTTTCCCAAACTGTTTTATCAAAAAAAGGATGTTCAAAAATCTTTAAAAGTATCATTTGGGCTGCTTTTTCGTCGCTGAAATAAAACCCCTCCGGCTGCGACATCGCTTTTGCTGCAAATTTTTCGTTTTCTTCAAATATGTAATACAATGCGCTGTTTATACTTTTTATTGCATCAGTTGTTTTGTTTACCTTCAAATTTTCATACAATGAATACATGCCGATTTTCTTAAGCTGGTGGTGTACATAGTTTATTTGCTTGGAATCCAGCTCCATCCAAGGCGTCATTAACATTCCCTCTGCGTTTCCCTGAGAATCCGCAATAGTATTATCAATTGAATTATAATAATTCATATTGTAATTGTGCATAGGTATATCCTCTCTTATCTATATAAAAACTTTTACTTCAAAAAAATTGACATAATTTCACATTTTATTGACATCCCCATGCGGGCATTCTAAAATTGTTAAAAGCAGAGGAAACAGGGGTGAAATTCCCCGACTGGGCCGCAGCCGTTACAGCCGGAATACTCTGCGGGGGAATCCGGTGAGAATTTGTTAAAACATAAAAACCGGATTAATGAATGAGAGAGGTTGGAAACACTTGTCTTGCGCATCCCCCGAAATATGCCGATACTTCGAGCTTAGGTCAAGGCACAAAATGAGCTTAAAGTATCCCGAGTTTTACAGATAAACAGGGATTTTTTAATGTCAACACAGATTACAGGGAATGTTAGAGCAGGAACTTGTCCGCACGGCTTACCGCCGGGGGCGTGTCCTATATGCAGCGGTATGGGCGGCGGAGGCGGTTCCAGAACCGTAGAACGCAAGCCGGGTGAACTTACCTGGAGTCAGTGTTTTGCAATCGGGCAAATGATGAAAGCCAGGGAGCTTGCAAAAGAAGAAGCCCAGGCGGAAGCACTTGCTCAGGCTCAAAAAAGTATGGCTGTTGCAACTGCGCAGTTTGCGGCACAAATGCGGGATTTGATGATAAAATTTCTCCCGGCTCCGGTTACAAACGCCCTCTCAACAGTCCGCAATAATGTCATCATGCCGGCTGTCCGGTTTATACAAAATACGGTTGCAGCAATTCAAACAACTCTAAACAATGCTTTTAATGCCGTAAAAGAAAAGGCTGCAGAAATTGCTGACAAATTAACAGCGATGTTTGGAGAATTAAAAGCAGCGGTCGAAAAGAAAATTTCTGACAAGCTCCGGGAGCTTAAGAAAAAGCTGTTTAATCTTTTCGGCTTGAGTGAAACAGAAAATGAAGAAGAAGAAAAACGGATTGAAGAAGAAAAAAGACTTTTTGATTTGAAAAATCTGAAAGAGACTATCTTTAACCCCAAAGAAGCGGAAGAAGAAAAAGACGATGGCGGTGAAAAATGAGCTATATTAAGCCATATCAGGATATCGAAACACGAAAACAGTACAGAAATTTGACAGAAACCCAGCGTAGAAATATCTCGGAGGTAAAGGAAGGGCTTGTTGTTAATAATCTTATAAAAGACAGGGATTATAATTGCGAAACAGCAGACCTTAACGAGATATACGACAACTTGATAATCCCTGATAAAACAACCAAACCGGACAGTTTTGAAAAAATAACACCCGGACGCAGCAAAAAAGAAAAAGAAAAACCGCTGCACAAATCTCTGGCGCCGCTGTTAGGCGGAACTATAGGGCTTTTTGGACTGATTGCCGGCTCGATGGGGCTTCTTTCTCTTGCCTCTAAATACAAGAAAAATCTTCCCTCATGGAAAACACTTCAGGAAATTCCAAAAAATATTTCAATAAACGATGAACCTCATTTTGCAACGCTTTTAATGATTAGAGACCCTAATACAAGAAATATACTGGGCGCTCTTGGGGTTTTTGTTTTAAGCGCAATAGGACTTGTCAGCAAAAATTTTGTGGACGGTGTTAAAGAAATCTGGATAAGAAAAAAGCAGGCAGATATTCAAAGAGATTTGCAGGAAAAGCTTATTGCTGTTGAGACAAGAAGCTTTTCCGGAAAAATGCAAATTATGAGAAATATGCTTTCTGATAAGGCAAAAGAGCTTGATTATGTACTGCATTTAAGCAACAAGGGGCAGGAAAATGCTACGTTTAAGCAGTTTTTGTCTTTCGGTCGCAGCGATAAACAAGATTCTTACAATCGGGGGTTTGCAATTGCAGCGGGCATGGTCTTTGCTACGGTTCTTGCAATAACGGGGCTCGGGGTTTTTGCTCTGAAATCCTTGCGGCAGACGGC
Organism: Candidatus Gastranaerophilales bacterium; assembly: GCA_944326475.1. Classification (GTDB taxonomy): domain Bacteria; phylum Cyanobacteriota; class Vampirovibrionia; order Gastranaerophilales; family Gastranaerophilaceae; genus CALUPY01. Next base: position 35,908 of record CALVEC010000006.1, on the reverse strand, counting down.
AAAAAATATAAACGGATACAGGGCGCAGATGCTCGATTACTGGAGGCAGCTTGTTCAAAATACGAAGGGTCAACTTTCTGATGACCAGTTGAAAACTTTAAATAACATGTTCGTCTCTCTTAATGCAACCGAGAATGAAATAAAACATGTAATGGGAGTCGCAGAGAATCTAACGGGCAGTGCTTTGCAAAAAGAAGTTGAAAATTCGGGCAAATTTCCTAAAGAATTTTTTGATTATGTAAAAAAAGAAGTTGAGCGGGTTACGGTTCACGGAGCGGAAGCAATTGCGGGAAAACCCAGCTCAAAACCCATGCTCTACTCTTATACGGAAGGAGACAGGGCTCATTTATACAATATGATTGTTAATTGGGAAAATCCTATTTTGAAACTCGTGTTTGCCGGCATGTCTGCGGTTACCGCAATCGGATATGCAGGAACATCCCTTGTAGACGCACAAAAGACTGTTCAGGTTATGAAAGAAAATGCAAAAACCGAACTGGATTTGCAAAACAGACTTGTTAATGTCGAGTTGAATAACTTTAGTGCAAAGAAAAACAGTGTTATTGAGCCGCTTATGGATGAGTTCAGAAAACAGGCACGTGCAGGAAAAGACAAACAAGAGCTAAAAACCCGCGCAGAAAATATTCTGTATGAAATCAAAAACGGACCTCCGTTTGTTTATTCTTAATCGTAAATTTAGTAAACAGGTAAAATTATGCAAGTAAAAAAAATAGCTTTTAAAAACAATATTCCATACCCCCATAAAGCTCCGCTAAATGCTTTAATTCCGCAAATCGGCATGCAGGTGAGTCTTCCTGATAAAAACAGAAATTATACATTGTTTAATCAGAATCTTGTAAAACAAATAGTTGAGTATAAAGAAGCGGCATTGCCGGAGCTGCAGCGATATTTGTCAGTTGTTCAGGAGGAAAAACAAATTGCGGAAGGGCTGTATATTTTGGACAGAATGATAGATAACGGCGTTTCAGGGGTGGACAAATTTTATCCGGTTATTTGCCGTTTTGACAGAACAAATTCGCCGACAATACAAGTTCTGCTTTCGGGCATCTACAGAAAAATAAATGTGCCCGATGCTTTTGGTCCTTTAATGAGTATGCTCATTAAAAACACATTTCAACCTCCGAACGTTTCGTTTGACCCGAATCAGGAAATAGGCGGGGCGCTGCTGGAACTATTAAAAAATACAGCCTCGGAACAGGTCTATAAAACAAAATAAAAAAGAAGCCTTATTAATAAGGCTTCTTTTGGTTTTAAATATTCATTACTTAATTAATTTAGTAACTTCTGCAGTAATATCAGTACCGCCTGAAAGGACTACACCTTTAGCAAGAACGAGATTGTAGTTGTCTTGTTTAGCTTTGTTAGCAATAACTGATGAGATATTTTTGTCGATAGAAGAAAGTTTGGCAGCATAGTCTTTCTGGATAGCAGCTCTTTTTGAGTTGTATTCTTTACTGTATTTTTCCTGCAAAGCTTTTTTCTTAGCTGCATCTTTTTCTTTATTTACAGCTGCGTTAGCATTTTTTACAAATGTATTTAAGTCTTGGAATTTCTTTTGTTGTTCTGATTTTAAAGCTTTTACCTGAGATGATGCAGCAACAACTTTTTGTACATCAACTACAGCGACTTTATAGTTTGCAGGAACATCGGAAACCGCAAAATTGTTAACGGACATACCGATAACGAATGCAGACAGACCCAACACGCAGTACTTTACACAATTTTTCATATCAATATCCTTTCTATAAACTGGTGTGCATACTAGTTATGAATATGATTATAGCATTAAAATCAAAAAAGAATACGCAAAATTTATATTTCTTAATTTTTTTCTTATACATTAGGTGTATCTGATAAGAGAATTTAATATTTTAGATTTTTTGTTAAAAATAGAGCAGTTTTGAACAATAAATCAGTTATTAGGGAGAAAAAATTATGGAAGAAAACCAAAACAACTCTGTACAAAAAGAATGTCATTGCGGAGAAGAACACTGGATAAAATTTGCTTTTATTGCGCTTGCAGTGTTTTTGGGAGTGTTTTTTGCAACATATTATATTATGGATCAGATAAGGCACTCTTATGGCATTCCTTATCATGTGGACAACCTTGACAGAATTTTAAGAGAACAAGACAGGGTATTTCATGATTTCAATAAAATTCCTATAGGGTTTCAGGCTGCGTTGAATGAGAAAAGTCCTGTCGAAGTTGAGTCTTTTAAAGAAGAAAATGCTTATAAAATTATTATTGATTTAAAACCGTTTGACAATAATATAAATAATGTTGATGTAAAAGTTGACGGAAGGAAAGTGACCGTAAGCGGCATTAAATACAAAGACCGGCACAACAGAGAGGACTTGTATACGTTTTCGCAAACTTTTCTGCTTCCGCAGGAGGTCGATGCACTTGATGTGAAAAAAGAAAAAGTAAAGGATAAATATGTTATTACTCTGCCGATATTGACTGACGAAGATTAGTTTTTCTGTTACAGCAGCTCAGCTCTCTTAAAATTTTATTGTTTGGAGGGCTGAGATTGACATGCAGGGAAAAGTCATTATCATGAAAGCATGATTAGATTTTTATTAATTTTATCCTTCATTTGTTTTGCGCAATTGGCTGTATTTGCTGAAGATGTTGATTTTTGGGATGAGCCGGTTAAGATTGATAATGCTGCAAAATCACAGGAAAAAGCAGTGACAGACCAGGAGTTTAATAAAGTTTTAAACCTTTTCAAAAAAAAGCAAACCGCAAAAGAGGAAAAGAAAAAGAAAAAAATGGGTACGCCCATGAATCCTGATATAGAAAATCAGCCGGATATGAAAATTTTGAATAATCTTTATGACTCTTATCCGACTTTGATGGTTCCGGTCACACTGGTAACGACAGACAGACAAAAAATTGAACCCGGATATTACAGGGTTATGTCCGTAAAAAAGCCGGAACAGTGTTTTATTAATTTTTATCAGGGAAATTCTCTGATTGCAAAAGTGAAAGCAGTTGAAACAGAAAATGATTACGGACAAAAGACGCTTAATTATGTGAAAATAATTACAGAACAAGACAATAAAGCGAAAATTATTTACGGCGATTTGGACTGTAATCTCGAAACAACTGTTGAAATAAATTAGCTTGCCCGTGGTCTACAATGCTGTCAGTTATACTTTGTCATTTCGGGTATAGCTATATAAAATAGTAAATATTTGTTAATATATTACTATTTGTTACGATTTTTGTTATATTATTTCAGTAGCTAACAAAATCTGTTATTCAGGTCTTTTGTATAAAGTGTGTATGGAAATTTTCACGTGGAATACGTGGGGTTTCGGATGTTAGACGATATCCGCCTTTGCGGTGCCGCATTTGACCATGCCAGCACAAAGTCCGGATACAGATGTATATGAGATAATTTTAGTCCAGAGAAGGGAGTTTCCTGTGGAAACAAATTTAAATCAATCAAATCTTCTGCAGTCCATGCAAATCAAAAAGACTGCCCAAACACCAGTTCAACAGACCGCTGCACAGCCTCAAATACAGCAGTCTGCACAGCTTCCGGTTGTGATAAATTCGCAGCCGCAGGGCGATACATTTGTAAATACAAAAAAACAGGGTAAATTACCGGAATATGTTAAAGATTACAGCGGATTGGCTGCTATTGTTTTGACCGCTGTCGGTTTGCCTGTTACATACAAATTGTCCAGAGGAAAAAACTCAAAACAGCTTAAAGATATAAAAACCGCTGTTGATAATCTGGCTTCCCAATTTTCTCAATCGGGTATTGATGAAAAAGTCGCTGCTGCTGTAAAAACAGCAACACAGGATATAGTTAAAAGAACGAATCCTGTTTCTGCAAAATCAGCTCTTACCGGTGCACTCCTTGCTTTGGGGTCGGTTTTCGGCGTAAATGAATATGTTAAAAATAACAAAGAAGACCTGACAAAGAAAGGTTACAGTGAAGAAGAAATAAAAGATGCCAAAGAGACTGCAACCGGTATTCTTTCAAAAGCCGAAGAAGCAAAAAACACTGCTGACGGACTTGCAGGTCTTGCTAATGAGGCAAAGGCTGTTGCTTATGAATCAAGAAACATATCTTACGATGCGAGAAATAATGTTTCTTCCTTAAATAACGGAATAAACGAAGCAAAAGCAATGGCAAACTCAGCAATCAGAGCAACCGAGGTCGGGCTGAATCCGGTTATGAGCACCTATACTGTGAGACATTACGATTTAAACCTGCTCAAAGTCCTTAATGATGAAATGAAAATAGACGAAGGCAGAAAAGACGGTGCATACAACTTTATTCGGGAAGCTGCTCCAAAACGTCTTAACAGAAATCAAGCAGATACAATTGCAGATATAAAAAGATACAGAAAAGAGCATCCTAATTTGAAATCAATCTGGTCTTTGACCGCAGAATACAAACCTATGCAATTGGGCGGGCTTGGCGTTGTGCCTGTTGATATTCAGAACAACTTTATTCAGCTTGGTATAGATTCGCCGGCTTTCATCCCGATGTATCTTAAAAAGAATCAGTCAGAGTTTGTTGAAGAAAACGGCAAATACAGTTATATTTACGGAAAAACAAAATTTGATTTGACAAAAATTGCCGAAACTTCTACCCATGTCTACCGCAACGGTGAAACCCACAGAGAAACTATTGAGTTCTACTCAACAGAGCTTCCTGTTAATGCGCAAGATGGTTCAGTAATGAAAAAGACTCTGGTATTCGTTAAAAACAATGACTATTTTAATGACAATATATATGATTCCACTACTAATGCCGAAGAAACAGAAAAATTTGCACTTTTCACAAAGGCTGTGTACAAACTTGCAAAATACAAGATTGCTGAATCTTATGCAAAAGAAGAAATAAGAAAATTAAAAGAAAAAGGTGAAAAGGTTAATGACTTTTCTTTGCTTGGCATAGCTAATATAAAAATTACAGACCGCGAAGCCTTCGACAAATTGCAAGCCCCCGGCTCATTCCTGTTAAATGACTGGCATGCCGGTTCTATGGCAGGACTTTTGAGATACCGTGCTCCTCTTGAATATGCTTACAATGAAATATCAGAAACTACAGCCGAAGCACTTGAAAATGCACCCGTTGTCATGGTTGGTCACAATTTGAAACATCAGGGCAGGTCTAATGACAGCAACGAATCACAGCTCGGCAAAAACAGAGTAACCGAAAACATAATCAATACACTGTTTGACAGCTATGCAATTGCTATAACTGAAAATGCGCACAGCGGAATAATAAACGAAGAAGATCCGAATAATGATGATATGTGCAATACAGTGCTTTTAAAACGCAAAACAGGCGACAAACACTTTAACCACGCTTTCATCGGGGTTGCGCTTTCAGACTGGTTTGTTCCTGTGTCGAAAACTTATACAAAAGAACTCATAAATGACCCGATAAAATCAGGTATACTCTGGCCGCTCCTTCAAGAGAGACAGATTCTTGTCGAAGAAAAAGACCCGAAAACCGGTGAAAAAGTCCAAAAAGACACAGGCACTGTCTCCGGTACAATAAACGGGTATGACAAAAATACAATTGATATGAATGCCGTTTCGTCAAATAACAGAGTTCCTGGACTTAAGTTTGAGACGTATGACGAAAATTCACCGATTGAAGAAATTCTTGAAAAACGGAAAATAAACAAAGGCAGATTCTATGATGCTTTTGTAAAACCGTACGGCATGGAAAATAAAGACCCTAATCTTGTCGTCGTAGAGCACGATAAGTCGCCCATTAAAATTTCAAAAGAAGAATTTCTGGAAGCGCCGATGATTGCATTCGCTCACAGACTCACAAGTCAGAAAGGTCTTGAACACTTCAAAGGTGCTATATTTAAACTTTTTGATACCTGGGAAGAAAAATTCCCCGGAAAACCCATGCCTTTCGTGCTTGTCGGCGGTCCTTCATCTCCCGAAAAAAGAGAGCTTGATTACTTATATGACCTAAAAAATCCTGCTTACGGGAAAAATAAAGCACGCGTAGACAGAGTTCTCGCCCTTAAAGGCGGTCTGCCAAACCCTGCAATTATGTCTGTTGCCCAGATATTTGTTGCACCGTCGAATGAAGAACCCTGCGGTCTCTCTCAGGCGGAATGCGACGCAAAAGGAACGCCTATACTTGCCACTGATACAGGCGGATATCACGATACGATTGAAGACGGCGTAACAGGTTATCTCTCCGGAGATATCAGCGAAGAAGGTATTTATAATAAACTGGTGAAAATTCTTGATAATTACTTTAACCATCCGGAAAAATACAATGAAGTTATTAAAAATGACCTGAAAGTCGATTTTAGTTGGGCGCAAAAAGGTAAAAAAGGACCGATTTACGAATATACGGACAAATTCGGCTACGACAGAAAAGATCTGCCTGACCTTGCAGCCGCCAAAAAGCCTGCTGACTAGCAGCAAACAAAAACAATATACTTTACTGCAATACCGCTTATCCTACTATAGATATGGCGGTATTGCCGGTATTTACGTTTTTTTTGATAAGACCAGCCGCTGTGCCTGCAACCGCAGCACTGAGCGTAGATGTTAAAAATAAAAATTTGTTTTTGGGTTTATACATTGAAAGTCTGCGTATTTTGAAAAGTTTTGCGGCATTTTTACTGAATAATTTTTCAATAACTTCTTCAGCAACAGGTGCAAGTTCTCTGTCGTTTCTTATTTTTGCCTGAATACGCTGTATCCGACCGATATAAGCAGGTCTGTGGTTTTCGCCCTGTTTGCCCAGAGGGGCATCCGTTCCGAATACAATTCTGTTAAGACCGTCTTTTGTCTCGTTTTTTAAACGTTTGAGTGCGTTTATAAGCACATCTTCATCAACCCAGGCGGTATCTGCGTATAAATTTGCATCTTTATTTTTAACAGAGTCGATAAGAACCTGCAGACCGGCGTAGTTGTCACTTTTTGTTCCCATTCCCATGTGACCCATGATAACAGGTGTATTTATACCGTCTTTTTTGAGTCTTTTTGCAAATTCATACAACCTTGAAGGAGAAGAATATTGCGAATTTTTGTTATCGCAGTGAAATAATGAGGGTTTTTGATATTTTTGTGCAAGCTTCATATACGGAAAATATACATCATAGTTGTCAGTTACGGACATTTTAAAAATCTCGGGGTGAAATTTTAGCCCGTAAAATTTGTCACCGTATAATTTGAAAAGTTTTTCAATCTCGCCGGCATTTCCGTATCCGGTTTCACAAACTGCAAGAGGGCGCACAATTCTGTCAATTTCTGAAGGTGCATAATTTTCTACAGCTTTGCCTGCCGGTATCAGGTTAAATTTTTCCAGAAGTCTTTTGTTTCCGCTAAATTCGTCGGCATCAGGTTTTCCGTTCAGAATGTTAAGACAGTCAGCATCGGAAATAATAATGTCAGATGCTGCCCATAGCTGATTTTGGTTTTTACTCGTGATTTGAATACTGTCGCAAAAAATATTTTCAAGTTCGTATTTTGCACCGCGCAAATATTCGTCGGTGTGTAGTTTACCTGTATGGACATGCGCGTCGGTGTAATATTTGTGCACATATCCGGGTCGGGCTGCCCCGAGAGCATCAATTCTCATTCTCACTTTATCCTTTTTTTACACAATCACACATATAACATGCTAGGACACTGATAAATTGCTATAACCGCTGAATTTGTAGTCACCACCGCTATTTATATCTATAAGGTCTTCATTGGTTCCTTTTACAACTGACCGGTCTTTTACCCTTAATAATGGCGCCAATTTCAGGTAATGCAATGCTTCTTTAATTTTCCCAAGATTTAAAAGTGTATAGCCCAATCCGTTGCTGCAATCTTCTTTTATTATATCACTTATTGACCTGTTTTGCATAGCTATGCTCAAAGCATTTCTGAAATGATTTTCTGCATCCGCATAATTTTGCAGCTCCAGATTGGTTTTTGCCAGATTCAGTTCATCCTTGAGGAAAACTGTCAAATCTTTTTTCTTAATATTTCTTAACAATAGTTGTTCTTCTTTGTAATTAAGTGCGGATTGATAAAAACCCAGAGCTTCCTTGCTGTTGCCTTTGTATTGTGCAGATTTTGCCCGGGATATCAATGCTTTATACAGGTTGTCTTCGGTAGATTTTGCTTTTTCTTCTGTTTCTTTAATATCATCGGCAACAGCGTTGCAGGTGCTGAAACAAGCGCCGAATATGGATTTTACACTGGGTCTGTCACTTCTTTCATAGTTGCAGTTTTTAAAAATCACTTCATTTGAGTCATTCACGTCAAAAAACAAATTCAGCGAACTATCAACAAAATTTCCCTTTAAATACAGCTTTTTATCTGTTATTTCTTCTTCACTAAACACATCTTTTATTTTGAATAACTTATTTTTAAATTCAGACGTGTCAGCGTTGTTGTCAAGTGCAATTTTGAATTTTTCAGTTTCTTCTTTATTTGCCAGAACTTTTGATAAATCAAGTCCGACAAATCGGGTTAAAGAAGACAATCTCTCCAGGTATTTTATGTCGGGATATTGGTTTGTAACTCTGTCGGTAAAACTGTAACCTTCAACTCTACCGTTTTTGCGAACGGGATAAAGATTATAGATACCGCGTTTTGCTTTTGTTTCAAGATTGTCATAAGAGGAGTAAAGGTGTTGATTGCCTTGCGCGTCCAAAAGTTTTACGATTTGTGCGTCGGCAAGTTCCAACAGATTGAACTCATACCAGTTTTTTTCTTTGATAAAATCCGATGTCTTTTTGATACAGCCGTCTATGTCCTCTCCCGTGCTGAGATAATGATACAGTTCCGGTTTTATGTTGTCGCGTTCGGTTAAGTATTTTATGGATTGATATTCCGGATGTCCTGCGGGTATGTAGACTTTTATATCATTTTCGGCAGCTTTTTTTATCTCTTGTAAAAGCGGATAGGTGTACTCTATCTTTAATCCGAGAGGATCAAGATAGTCAATGTACTTGCGGTATTTATCCGGTTGTTCGCTTATTATTTTTAAAAAGTCGATTATTTTATCTTTATTTTCTTTTAAATTTTGAGGGGTCAAATAAATATCTTTGCCTGTAACGGCTTTCATCTGGTCTGTTAAATTCAAAAGCGGTACACCGATAAGAACGGGCATAATCAAATATTCCGGACGAAGATTTGCCGGAAGATTGTTTATATCCCTGAGGGCATTCAATAGTCCGTCCACCTGCTTTAAGTCCGGCTCAATTTTATTTTGCTCAACATCAACCTGTTTAAGCAGAGAGTCTTGCGGGAGAACGGTTTTTGCAAAGTTACGGACATCGCTTCCGTGTTTGCCGTTGTCCAGAAGGCAAACACTGTACACTCCGAATGCAGGTGATTTGCTGCTAAATTTAGTATTATATGAAGTATTAAAAGGATAAATTTTCAATTTAGAATTGACCTGTTTTTAACTATTTTAAAACAGGGAATAAAAATTATTACCTGTTTTAATCCTAAAAAGTTACATTTTTTAACTAACTAATATTTTTAGACGTGGAAATTATTTGTATATTCGCTAAAATTTACATATGAAAAAGATACGCAAAAGGGTTATAGTTTCGCTTTGTGCATTGAGTTTAGTTGTTTTGTGCATAAGATTTTTTGGCGCTGAAATCCTTACATCAACTGCAGCGTCACAGATGAGCAAAGGCAAATACGGCAGTGCCGCAAAATCTGCGGACGCGGCGTTGTTTCTTGAACCCGAAAACAGAGAGGCAAGACTGGTTTATATAAAAGCTTTAACAAACTTGCCGCCGTCTGTTTCTGTTCAAAAAGCAATTTTTGACTTTACGCAGTCGAAACATTTTGACGAAGCTGACAATATAGCCGAGGCAAAGGTGCTTGAGTGGAGAAATTTTGCTTTAAAAAAAACAGGCAAGAACTATATTTTACACGCACCTATGGATACCTTAGTTATGCACTGGGATAAAAACAGTTTTCCTTTGACGGTTTCTTTTGTAAGAGAAACAAAAGTTCCCGAGTATTATGAAATGCGCGCGCGTGCTGCATTTGAGACCTGGGAAAAAGAATCGCACGGATTTTTTAAATTCAGGTTTTCAGACAATAACGCAGATATAGTTGTAAAATTTGTTCCGCTTGGGCTTTCAGGTAAGGGGGAACGCGGTTATCTCGGCAATCCCGCGTTTACGGTGCCTGATATAAAAAAGAATAAACTCGAAAAAATGACAATATATATGCACAATACAAACAGATACAACCGTTATTATCCGGATGAAGCTGTTTATACGTTTATACTTCATGAAATTGCCCATGCGCTGGGAGTTATGGGACACAGCCCCGATCCGAACGATTTGATGTACATGTCAAACATTGCATCAGTAGTTGTCGGCGTTGAGACGCAAATTCAAAAAGCGGATTTGAATACACTCTATCTTTTGTATTCGCTTGTACCCGACATTACAAATACGGACAATTACGATACGAAAGGACAGATATATGCCCCGATTGTCCTCGGGTCAAAGCAGGATATAATTGCAAGAAAAATTGATGAAGCTCGGGAGTATATTAAAAATGCACCTTTTCAGGTTAGCGGTTATATTGACCTTGCAGTTTTGTACGCATCTGCAAAAAAATATGATGAGGCAGAAAAAGCCCTTAACACAGGTTTAAATGTGTCAAAAAATCAACAAGAAAAGTATTTAATTTATTATAATTTTGCAATTTTGCAAATGGAAAAGAATGCTCCGCACAGTGCTCTCGAATATGCAAAACAAGCCCAATCAATAAATAACAATCCGGAAATACAGGCACTTATTGAAGAAATTAAAAAATCTTAGATATTTACTGGCGTTTCAATATGTTTTTTGTATAATAATGAATGAAGCAGACAGAGGATAGCGTAATGCAGGATATTATACATTCATTTTTTATATACTTTTCAAAACTTTTTGTAACGCTTGACGGGATAGGTCTTGCACCTGTGTATATTGCTCTTGCCGGCAATGCTCCCAGACGTTGGAAAAATATAATGGTGAACAAAAGTATTGTTATTGCTTTTTTCATACTGCTGTTTTTTGGTTTTACAGGTGCCGTTATTCTGGACTTGCTTGGTATAAGCCTTAATGCTCTTAGGATTGCCGGAGGTATACTGCTTTTATTAATGGCTATTGACCTGGTGCTTGCCAATCCGACACCCGGCATGACATCGGAAAATAAGGAAGAACGCAAAGAATCTATGAAAAGAACGGATATATCTGTTTTTCCTCTTGCAATACCTTTGCTTTCCGGTCCTGCGACGATTACAATGCTTACAATTTGTATGAAAAGTTCCCAGGGAAATATTTTACACCAGGTGCTTATTGTTCTGGCTCTTGCATTGAACCTGTTTGTATGCTGGCTTATTTTAAAATTTGCAACAAAAGTCAGCCAGCTTCTCGGTAAAACAGGTATAAGTGTTATAAACAGAATATTTGGTATACTTTTGACGGCGCTTTCCTGCCAGTTCTTCATTGACGGTATAATTGATATCGTAAAAGGACTACAATAACATTAATACGGATAAATAGTAATGCAGAATAAAATTATAGAAAAAATAAAATTACTTAAAAAAGAGAAAAATGCGATTGTATTAGCGCATACTTACCAGAATATTGAAATTGATGAAGTGGCTGATTTTACTGGCGATTCGTTGTATTTAAGCAGAATGGCGGCAAACACTGATGCAGATATTATTGTTTTTGCCGGCGTTTATTTTATGGCAGAGACAGCAAAGATTCTTTCGCCAAAGAAAAAGGTGCTGCTTCCCAATATGAACTCCGGCTGCCTTATGGCTGATATGATAAATCTGCAGCAGCTAAGAGCTTTTAAACAGAAGCATCCCAATATACCTGTTGTTTGCTATGTAAATTCGACTGCTGCCGTAAAATCCGAGTCTGATGTTTGCTGCACAAGTGCAAACGCTGTTGAAGTCGTTAGAAAACTCGGGGCAAAAGAAGTTCTTTTTGTTCCTGACACTTATCTCGGATCTTATGTCGGGGAGCAGTTGAAAAACGTGAAGGTGATTACTTATCCGGGGCATTGCCCGACCCATTTTAGTCTCCGAGCAGATGATGTTGCAAAAATGAAAGCTGATTATCCACAGGCAAAAGTGCTTGCGCATCCTGAGTGCCGCAGTGAAGTGCTTGAATTGGCGGATTTTGTCGGTTCAACGACAGCTATTATAAAATATGCTTCTGAAAGCAGCGGCAAAAGTTTTGTAATTGTTACGGAAAAAGGAGTCGTTGACAGACTAAAACGGGATTACCCGCAAAAAGAATTTATTCTGGTTTCAGAAAAAGCTGTATGTCCGAGTATGAAGTTGAATACACTTGAAGATATATTGAATGTGCTTGAGCAAGAATCGAATGAAATTACAGTTGATGCAGATATCTCAAGCAGAGCGTATGCAACCATTGACAGAATGCTGAAAATGTAAGACAAAATAAAAAGCCTCAGAAAGTATCTGAGGCTTTAGTTTATTCGTTTTAATGAGTTTTAGCTGTTTCTTGAATTTTCAACTTTTTTCATTAACTCATCAAATTCTGACTCATCAAGAGTTTCTCTTTCAAGCAGCTCTTTTGCTATGATTTCAAGCATATCGCGGTTTGCAAGAAGAAGTTCTTTAGCGAGATTGTAACGTTCATCGACGATTTTTTTAACTTCTTTGTCAATATCGGCTGCAATTTCTTCGGAAAAATCTCTTGTATGTCCGAAATCTCTGCCCATAAATACGTGGTCTTCACTTTTTCCGTAGGTCATGTTGCCCATTTTGTAAGACATACCGTATGTTGTTACCATTTTACGGGCTGTAGATGTAACCTTTTCAAGGTCATTTTGGGCGCCGGTTGTAATGGATTCGGGTCCGTAAATTATTTCTTCAGCAACTCTGCCGCCCAAAAGCATCGTTATTCTATCTAAAAGCTGGCTTTTTTTCAAAGTCAGGTGATCTTTTTCCGGCAAAGTCATAGTAACGCCGAGCGCCATGCCTCTCGGAATTATTGATACTTTATGCAGCGGGTCTGTGTTTTTCAAAAGTTTTGCAAGCAGAGCGTGTCCGACTTCATGGTAGGCTGTGTTTTCTTTTTCCTCGTCAGATATAATTCTGCTTTTCTTTTCGGGACCGGCAATAACTTTGTCAATCGCTTCTTCAAGGAAATGCATTGCAATAGTTGTTTGATTTGCTCTCGCTGCAAGGAGCGCCGCCTCATTCAAGAGGTTTTGCAAGTCTGCACCGGTAAAGCCGGGGGTTCTTTTAGCAAGAACTTTAAGGTCAGCTTCCGGAGCAAGCGGTTTGTTTTTGGCATGGACTTTAAGAATCTGTTCACGACCGAGAATGTCAGGTCTGTGTACAACAATCTGCCTGTCAAATCTGCCCGGTCTTAAAAGTGCGTTGTCAAGAATGTCAGGTCTGTTTGTTGCTGCAATAACGATTATATTCGTATTTTCGTCAAAACCGTCCATTTCAACAAGAAGCTGGTTCAATGTCTGTTCTCTTTCGTCATGACCGCCGCCCATGCCGGCACCTCTCTGGCGCCCGACAGCATCAATTTCATCGATAAAAATTATGCACGGCTGATGTTTTTTTGCCTGTTCAAAGAGGTCTCTGACCCTTGAAGCACCGACACCTACAAACATTTCCACAAAATCCGAACCGCTTATAGAGAAGAAAGGTACACCGGCTTCTCCTGCAACTGCTTTTGCCATAAGCGTTTTACCTGTACCGGGAACGCCAACGAGCAGTACGCCTTTAGGGATTTTTGCACCGAGTTTTAAATATTTTTCACCGTTTTTAAGAAAATCGACTATTTCTTCAAGCTCTTGCTTTTCTTCATCAATGCCGGCAACATCTTTAAATGTAACTTTAACTTTGTTGTCCAGCATAAGTTTTGCTCTGCTTTTACCGAAAGACATGGCTTGAGAACCTCCGGATTGCAAAGTTTTTGCCATAAGTATTATAAAACCTACAATCAAAAGCAAAGGTAAGAATGTGGAAAGCACGGCAATAAGCTGGGATGAGTCGCTTGGCTTTTTAACACTGACATCGACGTTATTTGCTTCAAGTGTCTCGTAAAGCGCAGCATCATTCATCGGAATCATGACTCTGTATTGGATTATCGGCGCTTTGTGAGGCTGTTTTGTCAGTTTTGACGGAGCTGTTTCTTCTTTTTTTATTTCAGAAACAGGCTTTGCAATAAGTACGTCTTTATCAATGCTGACAGCGGATATCTCGCTTGCCTTAACTTTTTTCAGAAACTGCGAATAAGAAATATCCTGCGTGCTTGTAGTTCCGCCCGGAAATAACATAGCCGCAAGGCTCAAAATAAGCAGTGTCACTATAATCCATATACCGGTAGATTGACTTTTGTTCATTGTGCTTTCCTTTAATTATACTTGTCTCGCCGGGTAGTGCACTCCTCTGCAGCTCAGCCGCTTTCGGTTTAAAATAATTTGCACAAAAAGCGGACATTACCCGTACATTGATTATATCATTAATCTTTATTTATACAAATTTTTTCATATACTCAACTGATTCGTTTTAAAACAAAAGACCGTACTATGTTATACGGTCTTTTTATGATTGCTGTTTGATTTTGTCTGAGGGTGACCTCGATTGTAGAAATGATACGCTGAGTGCGAGTGGCACAGAGTCTGACATTTTACGGAGGTGACCCGCTGTACTTGTTGTGGGTGCCGGTTTTGCAACACAAAGGTTGAACTTATTTTATGCACCCGTTCAATATGTTATCGGAGTCAGTTGACTATATGAAAAATTTTGAAATACGTCCGGGTACAACAACACCGCCTTTTAGGTTCTTTTTGTAGAACTCTACGTGAGGCTGCAATACGCTGTCTAAAACCTCAGGAAAATCTATACCTTTTACGATTTTTTCAACAATTTCCTGATAAACAGTTGCAAATGCTCTAAGCTGTGTCATAGCACCTGCAGCTTCCGGAGTAAGCCCCATTCCTTTTGTTGCTGTGTGTTCTATGAAAGTTGCTCCGGTAACTTCGTAGGATTTAGCAAGAGCACCGATATAAGCATCTGCATTTTCTTTGCAAACGCCGTTATCCACCGGAACAGTAAGAGCAAAAACGAGCTTGTTAGCCGGATTAAAGTGTGCTTCTGCACTGTGGTGCATTGCGTCGGGAACTTTTGCAACCTGTTTTAAGGTATCTTTGACTGACTCATTTTGCATCTGGGCATGCCAGTAAACAGTGTTTTCAAAAATAGCACCCATATACTGATGCACAGAGGCTTCTATTCCGTTCATTTTTGCATCTGCCCAGAAAATACCTTCTTTAAGAGCGTCATTGAGTTCAAGGTTCGGATTCAGAGACAATTCAGACATTTCCTGTGCAGATTTCAGCATTGCAGCCATGTCTTCTTTTTTCATTCCTGCGTATGCAAGTGCGAAAAGTGCGTGGTCGTCGAAAGCAGAGAATCTTCCGCCTACATCATCGTGTATGTATAAATCTCCGAGCCATCCGTTTTCGTTTGATGTTCTTCTGAGTTCGCTTTTTTCTGCGTTTGCGTCTGTTACCGCAATAAAATGTTTTGCCGCTGATTTTTTAGCATCATCTTCGCTTTGACCTTTTGCTTTGTATGCTTCAGTCAGCATGTCAAGCACCCTCAAAAATCCGTCTTTTGTCTCAAAAGTTGAGCCGGATTTTGAGGCAATCATGAAGTTTGAAGAAGTAACATCGTTTCCGAGTCTGTAAAGAAATCTTTCCAGGCTTGCGGAATCAACATCAGAGTAAAACTCGATGCTGTCATGATTTACGTTCAAGCCGTTTATTGAGAGCATGTGTTCAACCGTGTGTTTTGAACCGCCAATACCCATAACGCTGAGTTTTTTAGCGTTGGTCTGTTGTTTAAGCTTTTGTGCAAGAGAATAAATTTCATCCAGTCTCTTGAGTTGTTCCTGCGGAAGGTTAACCCAATTCAAAAATTGTCCTTTTTGGTTTGCTCTTGAAGCAAATTCATTAACGAATTTTTCGGTCATAGATGAGTATTTTGAAAAATCTATGCCTGTAAATTTTGTTGTGATGTCGGAATTTTTTGTAATCACTTTTGTATCTCCTTTTTTAATTCTGTTTAAAAGCTGCTATGCCTTTATAGGTTTTATGATTAATTAGTCGCTTTGCGCAACAACTTCTGTCAGCAAATCACCGTAGCTGTTAAAATGACCGGATGTTGATTCGACAATATATCTGAATCCGTCTTTCCCTTCTATTGATTTTTCTGCACAGTCCATTGCTTCTTCAAAATCTTCAAATTCGCCGACCAGTGTTTTTGAAAAATCAACGCCTTTTTGTTCCGTGTAAACATTATACATAACGATACTCCTTCTTTCCTCATTTATAATATTACAAAATAAATAAAATATTTCAAAAAAATTTAAATTTTAAATTTTAAATATTGATGTTAATATATTAATGTTGATAAAAAGAATAAGTTTGGTTTGAATATACAGTTGAAACATAGATAGAAACAGTCTGGAAAGATAGAGGAATCGAGATATGTTCAAAAAAACAGTTTTAATATTAATGCTGCTTTTTGCGGGTGCACTTGTTTTTGCTGCAGATTCCGATAAAGAAACAATTTCAGTTACGGAATCGGAACAAATTTCCCAAGAAAGTGAAATCGCAAAGGAACAAAGCATTCAATCTAAAATAAACGATATCGGCTCAAAAATTTTAAACGCAAATAAAATACAGGACAGAATCGTTTTTCTCTATGATACAAGAGCGGAAAAGTCACTTCTTGAAATAGATTCAACCGTAACAAGGCGACAGGTTGTTCTTTATGATGATATGTATAAGTTTACTCAAAATGACGATGAGATTGCTGCAATGCTCGCCCGCGGAATTGTTACTGCACAGCGTTCTTACATGGGACCTGTCAACGGATATTCCAGCGCTGTAAAAATTAAAGCTGCTCCCAAAAAATTCGAGATGGTGTCGGATAAAATTGCTGTTGATTATATGGTAAAAGCAGGATTCAATCCGCTGGGACTTATTACTGTAATACATAAAAGCTGTCCGCAAAAAAGATTCGACAGATTTTCCAACAAAAATCTGACTTCAAAGCGGCTTGCGGTTATTTATGAATATATTTATACAAAATATCCCTACTTTCTGGCAAATAACACATATATCGAAAATGAACACTACCAGAACTTTTTGCTGACTTCACAGCATAACAGAAAACTTTTGTATGAAAAAATCAAAACCGGTTCAAAGGAAGAATTGGACTATGAATAGATTGTTTTTAAGCTGCTTAATAATAATGGCTTCAATTCTGTGTTTCCAGATGAATTGCTTCGCCGGTGAAATTATAAAAGACGAACTTGTTGAAGAAACATTAAAGGGTAAAGTATTTGAAAATCCATACAAACCTTATAAATATAACTATGAGGATGTGTACGCTATTCCCATTCGCCTTGCAGTGATTTCAAATATAAACTCCGAGCGTGAGATTCAGGAGGGGCAGGATATAGTTTTTGTTGTTCAAAATAATGTTTATCATCACGGACATAAAATAGCAAAGAAGGGTGACAGGGTATACGCGAAAGTAGGCGCAATTTTAAAAAGCGGTATGAACGGAATCCCTGCCAGTATTATTTTTAACGACTTTAAGTTCGAGGGACTTGAAAGCGGAAAAATTACAGATAGCTATGAAAAATTCGGTCAGGACAGAAGTCTGTGGGTTTATCCGCTAAAATGGCTTTTAACACCGCTTCCGCCTACAGGCACCCTGACCAACCTTATAAAAGGCGGACATGCAAAGTTAAAAACAAGAGACGTTTTTGAGGTTTATTACCATCCGAACTGGTAACTTCCGTTCTGTTTGAATATAAAAAACTTTATTGTAAAATAGGGGAAGTTTAAGAGGTATAAGAAATTGGATAATAATTTAGATAAAGCTACCGAACTTATTTCAGAAAACGATTTTGCTGCGGCAAAAGACCTTTTGGATATGATAGCAGGCGCAGATGAAAACAATGCTGAGGTGCAGAAGAACCTCGGATTGTGTAATGTAAATCTTAACAAAATGGCGGAAGCCAGAAAAAATTTTGAAAATGTTGTTAAGGTAAAACCTGATGACGCTGTTGCTTGGTTTTATATAGGACTGACAAGCGAACATTTTAACGACCTGCAAACTGCGAAAAATGCATACTTAAAGGTAATTGAGCTCAGAGAAAATTATAAAGATGCCCACAAAAACCTGTCCGTCCTGTATCTTCGGGAAAAGGAATATGAAAAAGCTATAGAAGCCTCTAAAAAGGCAATTGAACTTGATTCTGATGACTACCAGAATTTTTATATCTTAGGAACCGCATATACTTCGCTAAAGGATTATGAAAAAGCTGTGGAAGCTTTGACCGAGGCTGTAAGAATTAATCCGGAAAACGCCCTTTTGTATAACAATCTCGGCTCCTGCTACCTCGGGCTAAATAAAATAGACAAGTCTCTGGAAGCTTTTGACAACTCCATAAACCTTGACCCCGATAATGCAATGACATATTACAATCTTGCCACTGCTCAACAGCTCAAAGGAATGAAAGAAAAGGCTTTTGAAAACTTTATGAAAGCTTATGACCTGGAAAACTCCGATTTTTATTTAACAGGTGCTGCTCTCGGGGCTTTTAATGCGCAAAAATGGGCAGAGGCAATAGATTTGTATAAAAAACTTGTAGCCGCACATCCGGAAAAACAGAACTATGAATACAAGCTCGCCTGCGCGTTTATGGAGAACAAGCAGTATAACGAAGCAATTTTGCTTCTGCGCAAACTCACTACAATGAATCCTAAATCCATAACAATGGCGGAAAAACTTTCGGACTGTTATCATCGTGCAGGTAATCTTCCTGAGGCAAGAGATGCCCTGGCAAAACTTATAAAGCTTGGCAAACTGCCTCCGGATGTCTATTACAGATATGCGCTTTTGTGCAGCCAGACAGGTGATACGGACAAAGCAGAAACCATATTCAAAAAAGTTATCCAGCTTGATCCGCAAAATGCTCCGGCGCATAAAGACCTCGGTGTAATTTATTTAACAAGACGCCAGTTTGATTATGCGGAAGAAGAATTTAAAAAAGCATACGAACTTGCGCCGGAGAGTGCAATGGTGCTTTTTGAGCTTGCAAATTTCTACTATGCTACAAAAAATCACAGAACAGCCTGTGAATATTATGAAAAGGCGCTTGAAAAACGTCCGGATATGCAAGATATATTGCTATTTGCCGGCATGAACCATATTGAGCTAAATGAACCGGATAAGGCGCTGGAGCTTCTTTTAAAAGCGCGGGATATAGCACCGGATGACGATATTATCCTTTATCACATCGGACGGGTGTATTACCAGAAAGGTAATTATGAAGCGGCAAAGCAGTTTTTGATGGACTCCTATTCGCTTTATCAGGGCGTTGACACTGCCAATTTGCTCGCGATGTCGTTTTTTGCACTTGGTGAATATGAACACTCTATGCATCTTGCAAAACATATATTGAAAATGCTGCCCGATAATGTCAATGCACTTCTTTTGGCTGCAAAAACCGCTGTTGAATTAATGAATATAGATGAAGCAAAAGAGTATTTAGAGAAAATAATGGAGATTTTCCCAGACCAGCCCGAAGCAAAAGAGCTGTACGAGAAAATCAAAGGAGAATAGAATGTTTGAAGTAAAAGTAAAAAATTCGTTTGCTGCAGCGCACCACCTTTTGAATTATAACGGTGAATGCGAAAATCAGCATGGACACAACTGGATAGTGGAAGTTACATTGCGCGGTGAAAATCTTGATAAATCGGGGATTTTAATGGATTTTAAAGTTTTAAAAAGAGAATTGAGAACAGTTCTTGACAAACTTGATCATAAAGATTTGAACGAACTTCCGCAGTTTAAAGATTTAAGCCCGAGCAGCGAAACAATTGCAAAATATATCTACGGCGAATTAAAACAAAATTTGCCGCAGCTTTGTTCTGTGGCTGTAAGCGAGACAGAAAATTCAACTGCGCTTTACTACGAAGAATGGGAATAGAGGATACGGGATATGCATTTACTACAGGCTGTTTTGATGGGATTAATTCAGGGATTGACGGAATTTTTGCCGGTCTCAAGCTCAGGACACCTCGTTCTTACCTCGAGTTTGTATAAATATTTTACGAACAATGAATTTATGCTTGGAAGCGGCGAGGAAGTGTTTTTTGATATAATTCTTCATGTCGGCACCCTGCTTGCTGTTCTGATATTTTTTAAAGACGACATCATAAAAATAACGAAGTCGTTCATAAATGCCTGTGTAAAAAAAGATTTTTCCGATACAGACGCAAAACTTGCCGTGTTTATACTTGTAGGCACTTTTTTTACAATTCTGATTGCATATCCGCTGAAAATTGTTTCGGAAAAACTGATTAATCTGCCCTATATTGTCGGTATATTCATATTTATAACCGGATGTATTTTGTACATAAGCGAATTTATGTCGGAAAAATTGAAAGAAAAAACTGACAAAATGGATATGAAAAAGGCAATACTTATCGGCATTGCGCAGGGGTTTGCATCGCTTCCCGGAATTTCCCGTTCCGGTTCAACAATAAGTACAGGCGTTTTTCTGGGGCTTGACAGAGTAACGTGCGCCAGATATTCATTTTTGCTAAGTATTCCGATAATCATAGGCGCATCTATGTTTTATCCGATACTCGAATTGGATTTGCATGAAATTGTTAATTACAATTGGATATCCATAACCGCCGGATTTATCGTGTCATTTGTTTCCGGATTTTTGTGCGTAAAATACTTTCTGAAATTTTTAGCGAAACATTCGATGAAGGTTTTTGCATATTACTGCTGGATTGTCGGCGCATTGATGTTCATATTCTTCAAATTTTTTGCATAATCAAAACAAAATGATATATTAATAATAACGAATAATTGAAAGAGGGCATAAAATGGGACAAACAATTGCTGAAAAAATAATATCAAAACACGCCGGACACGATGTAAAAGCCGGTGAATTATGTATTGCAAAAGTAGATGTTGCGGCTGTTCAGGACGGAACCGGTCCGTTAACGGTGCAGGAGTTTAAGAAAATAGGTAAAAAAGAACTTGCAAACCCTTCCCGTACAGTGCTTTTTATCGACCATGCCGCTCCGAGTCCCAGAAAAGAACTTTCTAATACACACATGGTTTTGAGAGATTTTGCAAAAGAAACCGGCGCTGTTATGTCTGACACAGGCGCAGGTGTTTGCCATCAGCGGCTTATAGAAACTTTTGTCAATCCCGGAGAAATTCTTGTCGGCGCGGATTCTCATACATGTACTTCCGGCGCATTGGGTGCTTTTGCTACAGGCATGGGGTCTACGGATATTGCCGTTGCAATGGCGCTCGGAAAAACCTGGCTTAAGGTTCCGCCTACATTCAAAATCGTTGTAAACGGAAAATTTCAAAAAGGTGTATACGCAAAAGATTTGATTTTGTACCTTATAGGTCTGATAGGTGCAGACGGAGCTACCTATAAAGCGCTTGAATTTTCCGGCTCAACTATTGAAAATATGACAATGGCAGATCGTTTCACGATTGCTAACATGGCGGTTGAAGCAGGTGCAAAAGCCGGATTATTTATTACTGATGAAAAGACAAGAGCATATCTAAAAGAGAGAGGTCGAGAGGATAAATTTGTGGAAATTCGTCCGGACGCGGATGCCGTATACGAAAGAGTTATAGAAATCGATGCCTCAAAGATTGAACCGACCGTCTCTTGCCCTCATACTGTTGACAATACAAAACCCGCTAAAGATTTAAAAGACGTAAAATTAAATCAGGTGTTTATCGGCACTTGCACTAACGGACGTATAGAAGATTTGAGGATTGCTGCTGAAATCTTAAAGGACAAAAAAGTAAATCCTGATGTCAGACTTATTGTAGTGCCGGCATCCAAGGATGTCTATCTGAAAGCCCTCGAAGAAGGACTTCTGAAAATATTTGTGGAAAGCGGCGCTTCCGTGCTGGCTCCGGGCTGCGGTCCTTGTGTCGGGGTTCATGCCGGTATCCTCGGAGACGGAGAAGTCTGTCTTGCAACCCAAAACAGAAATTTCCAGGGCAGGATGGGTAATACAAAAGGGTTTATCTATCTGGCTTCACCTGCAACCGCAGCAGTCAGCGCAATAACCGGATATATAACTGACCCGAGAGTATAATATTGTCGGAGAGTGACCTTGCTTGCAGAATTTCTACACACTCTGCCGTTTGCTATGCAGTTGGCAGGAGTGTGACATCGAGTATCGCTGTGCGAGAGGTATTGAAAGGCTGCGAACGACGTGGCGTCCGGCATTTTACGGATGTGCGATATGTACTTATTGCAGGTGAACTCGTTCAATAAGTTATTGATGTCATTGGACTATATGAAAAATATAAAAAAATGTAACAATGTCATAAGATTTTCTTTTGATAGTAGCAAGTTTTTTTATTTTGCTTTTTACTATTTATGTAAGTACAGTGTGTAAAAAGGATAGTTATGCTTAAGATTACCGGGGAATACTCAATTAACAGGTCGTCAGGAAGACAAAGAAATATGTCCAAACCCAGCTTCGGACACCACGTTCTTGCTACGGACAGCAACGGAGAGAAGTATTACAAAATAAATCTGCCCAATGCCCCGCAGGGAACAAAAATTGAGCTTATGCCTTTTTACTATGCACCGGACGGTACTTTCAAACGGGTTATGCAAAAACCGATAATAAAAGACATGCCCGCTGGCTTTTCGTCAATAAATATTACAAAAAATGATGTACCTCTGTCAAAAGACGACTTGCTCGGTTACAGATTCAGAATTAACGGAAAAGTTTACCATGATTACACACTATTGAACGGAGTTAACCTCTGGAATATTGACCAGCAGTACAATCTTGCGACCCCGATAAATCATTCCGGTCATACTTTGCCGCGGCAAATGATACACATATTTCCTGACTCATTTAATGTAAAAGCTGATGTTGCAGAACAGAAAAATGTAAGAAGGACACCGTTTAACCATCTTGGCGGTACTTTGCAGAGTATCAGAGAAAAATTGCCCAAGCTGAAAGAGTTTGGAGCAAATGCAGTTATCTCCTGTCCGGTAACCGGAAAAAATAACGTATCCAGCCACGGATACTGGACGGAAAACCCGTATCAGGTTACTGATAATCTCGGTACACTCAAAGATTTTAAAGAATTACAGCTTGATATCTACAAAAACGGAATGCACTGGGTAAACGACGGTGCTTATGTAAACGAAGGGCTTCAGGGTATACATTTAGCTGATATAATTAACTGGAGAAATGAATCACCTTTTGTCTATATGTTTGAGACAAAAAACCTCGAAAACGAAAAGCTGGCTCTCGGTATTCGCCCCCGCTCAAAAGAACTTGACAAACACGTTAAAATTTCAGTAATTAACGGACCTTATAAAGTGCTATTTAAAGAGAACGAAAACGGCGGATTTAATGATATAGGAATGGTTAAAAACGAGAAGTTTAATCCGACAAAACCGACTTATATCCAGATTTTTAATGACGAACTTGTAACAGAGGAACAAATTAACTCCGGCGAGCCATTTAACGTTTATGCAAAAAAACTGGCAGACAACAAGCGTAAATATTACGAGAAAAAAGACACCACTCCTGCAATGTATTTCAGGGTTTCACCGACTGAGGTCGAAAGAAATTATCATAAATATACTCAGGCGAATTTTGGTTCTCCGAAAGATTACCTGATGATTTGGAGAAATCATGAGATTGTTCCGGCGAACAAAGACGGAGGAATTGCACTGTGGGTCGGAAATACTGATATCGCAAAAAAACGTTTTATGTTCCCTGAATCAGCTTTGTCTTCCGATGAAATATCCGGCAGACCTGATAAAGTTGAGAAAATGAAGGCTGCACAGTTCCAGACGCAGGATGATGTTATTCAGGTTGCTAAATATTTAACAAATGAAGTGCAGCGTACTTTGCTTGAATACACGGCTGACGAGCTTGCACAAAAAGTTTCCAAAGACAAAACTAAAAAAGACGCAATTGTTTCAATGATTTGGGACAAAAAAATTGATACAAAGCTGGAAAACGAATTAAAGTCACTCGCATTCGAGAATGCATTGAATGAGTTGAACGATGAAGGCGTGATTAACAAAACAGAGCTAGAGCCGTTAATAAAAGAAAAAACAGAAGCAAATAAAGATTTTAAAACTGCCGTTGAAGAATTAATCTGGGAAGAAAAGGTTTCAAAAGAGGTCTCTGACAAGCTGTATGCAAAAATCACCGATGGAGACGCTTTTGAAAAAGCGATTGACTCTTTCTCCGAGCAGAAGAAATTTTCAAAAGAACAGCTTGAAGAAATAGAAAAACTTGTTGGAACTCCTACAACATACGAAGATGCAATAAACGAACTTATCTGGGAAAATAAAATTCCGCAGAGCGCGGCGCTTGCTCTGGAGAAAAAGGACGGAAAACCTTCTCCGCTTGAAAATGTTCTTGCAATTGACAGATATGGAGAGAGAAAATATCACCTTTCGGCAGCATCCATGCCGGAAAATATAACAGACGGTATAATGTCTTATCCGTTTGAAGCAATTGAGTTTGCGCCGGATTTGACGACGGTTCTTGCTTATCCGTACATAAAAAATCTTGCAGTGAGCGATGAATATGTCGGCAAATCAAGATATGAAATGTACAAAGACGGAGATAAATACTATTCTCAAATGCCGTCGGCATACCGTGATGTATACAAAAAGGCTGACAAAATTCTTGCCGATGCTATGTCAACAAAAGCAAAAGAAATTCTGAAACTACTTGATGACGAAGACAAATTTGACGGCATAATTTTTGATGAAAACGGTGATTTGACTCAAGACGGACGAGAAATTTATGCAATTGTTGCACCGGATATTGTTAAATTCCTGACAGTTTCTGCGCTTGCGCCGGATTTGATTTTTGATTCAAGTGACAAATTTTTCGGCTATAAACCCGAAGATTTAAAGAATATTTCGCTTGAATCTTTAAACTTGCAGTTTGAACGTTCTCCGGAAGCTACTGCTGACAAGCTTCTTGACAAACTTAATGACGGTTTACACAATATTTCCGAAAAAAAACGGGCTTATATGGTTGAACATCTGTATAACAGATTAAAAAACCTCGACTCGGATTCAATAAATGTCGCAAAACTGTTAATTGAAAAATCAGAATCAGGGCTGGATTGGAGAATTGACGCGGCAAAAGACGTTGGTGATTGGGATTCTGTTCAGAGAAATCTTATGTCTGCAAAAGATTGCATGTCAAAAGTTATAACTTTTTGGAGCAAGTTTAATGACGGCATAAATAAATACAACCCCAAAAAATATGCAATCGGAGAATTAACAAGGGATATTCCGTCTGACTGGGATTGGGGGCAGAAAGAAGTTGAATTTGTTGCAAAAGGCGGATTTACCACCCAGTCAAACTACTCACATTTGTATTCCAACCCTTACAGGGCATATACAATGGTAACAGAACCCGGAGAGGAGTTTGCAAACAAAAACGATAATATGGATGACCTTGTCAAAAAAATTCTTTACAGCAATAGAGATTTGCCGATGCTCTTTTCCGGATTTTTGGATAATATAAACTTTTCGCATCTTTTCGTCGGAAACCATGACAAGCCGAGAATCCTTCATGTACTTGCAATGAACGATGTTTCAAGGTTCAATGATGACAAAGCGGAAGTTATGAAAAATACTCTGCTTAACCAGGGACAGCTGCAGGATTATCCCGGAATTTCTTCCAATGATTGTAAAGCGGCGCTGAGGGATGCTGTTATCAGGCTTGCATCAGGGATTGCTACCGGTAAAAACGGCGAAAAGATACACTATGATGCTGAAAACTTTGGTACAACGCCGTTCGATATAAATCTTGACGATATTATTGAGGAGGCAACAAATGCCAGCCCTGATTTCAGAGAATACCTTGAAAAAAATCCCGGAATAGACAAACAGATTAAAATTTCAGCTTTTAAAAATATTATTGTTCCGGCACTTGAGGTGTATAAGGCAATGCTCTTTATGCACACTGTTATGCCGGGAACACCGACAAACTATATCGGAGACGAAATGGGTGAAACCGGCTGGGAAACTAAAGCTAAAAACGAAAAACAACAAAACCGCAACCGCATACACTGGGAATGGCTGACGGATAAAGACTACTCCTGGCTGAAAGATAAACGCAGAGAATGTGCAGATATCTTCAATATCAGAAATCAACCTGCTGCCTCTGCTCTTGTTAACGGTTCAACGGTTCCGCTTGCTCCGCTGACACATAAAGCATCTAACGGCAAAAATTTTGCTGCAGCGTTTTACAGATACAACGATAAAACAGATGCAATCTGCGTACTCCACAATTCAGGATACGACGCTCAGCCAAATAGCTATGACAAAACAAGATATGTTGATTGCATAAGCCTTGAACAACACAATGATGCCCAGTACGGATTGCCGACAGGTCTTCCCAAAGGCACGGAATACTACAACGCATTGAATCCAGATGAACGTTTTGTTGTAACAGACAGCGGCAGAGAAATTGTTAAAAAAGGCGGCGGTAAAATTTGTATCGGCGGATATGGGCTTGCGCTGCTCAGGGTGTATGACTTTAACGGTAAAAATATGCTCGAAACAAGAAAAGATGTTTCTTTTAAGGGGCTTAATCCATACGTCGCACTTGCAAATCTTAAGTATAATATACCGGTAAATAAGTAAATGATATTTTATTACCGGCGATCAATAGTGCAGGTTCGGGTTTGTAAAGCCGGAAGCAACAGGCTTAAGACGCTGTTTGAACGGTCAAGAAGGCGGCATTACTTTACCAAGCGGAGGTTGATAGAATAAAATTAAGACTCAGTGCTTTCGACGTCAGATGCTTCCGTTTGTTCAGAAGAAGACTCGGCAGGTATCAAATTTGTCTCAGCCGCACCACCTGTTTGGGTGCCGTCTTGAGTCTGCTGCCCGCTGTCAGACTGTGCAGTTTCCTCAGTTGGGGCGTTTGGGTCAACGACCTGTACACCCATAGATTTCAATGCCTGAAAAGCTTTTGGCGCAAGTGCCGTATCTGCAAAATTTTCAAGTATAGTTTGATAACACTCTATGGCTTCTTTTTTCATTTCTCTTGCACGATACAGGTTTGCAGCCTTGTAATACAGAGGAGCAAGTGTTGCGTCCGGCGCTATCAGCATTTGATTGTCGAGTTTGATTTTTACACCTATTAACTCGGAATTTTCCGCAGGCGAGAACAACGACGCAGAATAAACCTTCTTTGTTAAATTGTCTATTGTTTCCGACATTGCGTCTATATCCTGCTGTGTAATCGCGCCGCCGGATTTTTTAGTCTTTTTGGCTGCCATACTGTCCTTTGCGGCAAGTCCGAAAATTATAAAACCAATTAATAATAAAACTAACGTCTTTTTCATTCTATACTCCCCATTAATTATAGTTTATTATAAAAAATTGATTTTTGCACTAAGTTAAATGTATGATAAGTGTATGATTTCAATTCGCGAAAAAATTACAAAAATGTTTATAACGGGGCTTGACGGAGACGGGCTTTCCCTAAATAAAAATCTTGAAACTCTGCTCAATGACGGACTCGGCGGTGTTATATTTTTTACTGATAATATAAAATCGGTTGAACGTTTTAAAAAGCTGATAGGAGATATAAAAAAATATGCAAAACATCCCCTGTTTTTAAGCATAGACCAGGAAGGGGGCAGGGTTGAACGTACGCTAAACCTTTATGGGGGTTCAAAATATAAAAGCGCTTCAGAATCTGCAAAACTCGGTGAAAATTTCACGCGTGAGCAGACTGCACAAATTGCGCAAGAGCTAAAATCTTTTGGGTTGAACATGAACTTTGCACCGGTGCTGGACGTAAATACGAATCCAAATAATCCGGTAATCGGTACACGTTCTTATTCTTCAAATCCCGAGGAAGTCTTAAAATACGGAGAAATAACGGCGAAGACATATTTAGAACACGGGATAATTCCTGTTGGCAAACATTTCCCCGGGCATGGCGATACCTCGGTTGATTCACACAAATCCATGCCCGAAGTGAACCTTAATTTTTCAGAACTTGAACGTGTACATATTTATCCGTTTAAAATGCTTATAAATATTCCTGCGCTTATGGTTTCGCATGTGCACTATACTTGTTTTGACACTGAAAAAATCCCTGCTTCAATCTCTGAAAATGTTATAAAAAAATACTTGAGAAATACATTGAATTACAACGGACTTGTTATTTCCGACGACATGGTTATGGGCGGAATCGGCGGATATTCACGGCTTGAAGCTTGCAAACGCGGAATAAAAGCCGGTATAAATATGTTTATATTCCGCTCATCTGATGATGAAACGGCATGCCTGCCGGAGTTGCTTGCTAAAGAAGTTGAAGCCGGAAAAGTAGATATTGCTGATATTGAATACTCCTACCGTAAAATCTGTGAATTGACAAAACGTATTTCCGGTTAACCCGGCTTGTTTGCAATAAAAATGCCGCCAAACACTGACGGCAAACATTCATCATGGAGAAAAGGAGTGGAAGAGAAAGTATAAAGAGAATTGGCTACACTTTTATAATTCCCGAATTGTGGATATAAATAACATATATTTTGTATATATTTCACAAAACTTCACATTTAGGGCGTAAAAATTTTTCTTAAAATGAATAAAATCCGAAAAAAATAAAAATCAGCTAGACGTATTATATACTGAGTATACAATAAACTAAGGACTTTTAACTTATATTAAAAAATAATAAAATTTTAACTATATTTTCTTTACTATTTCTTATTTTTTAAATACTATTAAACTAAGAAGTTATATAGATTTAGTTTTTACAAAAGTATATAGCAACTGCAACGTATTAGATTATAAAAGAGGGTCAATCAGTGGAAAATATGGGACCAGACTTCTTTGGAAAAAGAGAAAGTGAAGAAACATCGGCATCACAAATGTCACTTGCCGTAAATAATGTTGCTGACATAAAAGTTGTCGGCGTTGGCGGCGGCGGCGGAAATGCCGTTAACAGAATGATAAAAGCCGGACTTAGCGGTGTAGATTTTTGGGCAATGAATACCGACAATCAGGTTCTTGAAATGTCGCTTGCACAGAACAGAATCCGCCTCGGCGGCAAGCTTACCTGCGGTTTAGGTGCAGGCGGAGATCCGTCAGTAGGCGAAAAAGCTGCAGAAGAAACAAGAGATCAGATTGTTCAGGCTCTTGATAATGCTGATATGGTATTTATTACTGCAGGCATGGGCGGCGGCACAGGTACAGGTGCGGCTCCGGTTGTTGCAAAAATTGCAAAAGAACTCGGCGCTTTAACAATCGGTGTTGTTACAAAACCGTTTAGCTTTGAAGGTAAAAGAAGAATGAATCAGGCGCTTCAAGGTCTTGAAAAACTTAAAGAGACTGTTGATGCACTTATTGTTATTCCGAACGACAAACTTATTGAAGTTGTTGAAAGAAGAACAACACTGAAAGAAGCATTCCAGGTAGTTGATGAAGTTCTGCTGAGAGGTGTTCAAGGTATATCAGATATTATCACGGTTCCGGGACTTATCAATGTTGACTTTGCCGATGTAAAAGCAGTTATGCAGTCAAGCGGTTCCGCTCTTATGGGTATCGGCAGAGGCACAGGCGAAGGCAGAGCTATGGAAGCAGCAAAATTGGCTATCAATTCTCCGTTGCTTGAAACTTCTATTAATGGTGCTTCCGGTATCATTATGAACGTAACAGGCGGACCGGATATGACTCTGCATGAAGTTACCGAAGCTGCACAGGTTATTCATGACGCTGTTGCCGAAGACGCTATAGTTACTTTCGGCTCTGTAATTGACGACAGAATCCAGGGTGAAATCCAGATTACTGTTATTGCTACAGGATTTGAGATGAAAACTCAGGAAATTCTCCAGAAGAAAGAGCAACCCAAAGCAATTAGCGCGGCTGATTTCTTCTCCGGTTCGTTCAATTCAGCTTCTACACAGAACAATAACAATCTGCAAAACAATCAGAACCTTATATCATCTCCGCAGCCGAAACCGGCTATGGCTCCGGCTCAAAAATCACAATCGGATTTGATGAGTATAATTGATATTCCTCCGTTCTTGCAGAAGTAAGAAAATAAAACACGCATAGAAACTCTGCTTATTCTTCATAGGCAGAGTTTTTTGTTGACATGCACTGATTTAAAAAAATAAAAGAATGCCCGCAATATTCTGCGGGCGTTTTTACGATTACAGTTCAATACGGGAACTAGTAATTTTCAGCTTTTACAAAGAAATAGGCTCTCGGATGTTTGCAAACAGGGCATATTTCCACTGACTGGTTTCCCTCGTGAGTAAATCCGCAATTTGCGCATTCCCAAACTACTTTTTCTTCTTTAACAAAAACTTTTCCGGTTTTTATGTTTTCAAGAAGCTTTTTGTATCTATCCTCGTGATGTTTTTCAATCATTGCCACTTTTTCAAACAAAAATGCAATATCATCAAAACCTTCTTCTTTAGCTTCTTGAGCAAATTTTGCATACATTTCTGTCCATTCATAATTTTCGCCGTTTGCTGCATCTTCAAGATTGTGCATTGTATCGCCTATACTGCCGCCATTTAGCAGCTTGTACCAAATTTTTGCGTGTTCTTTTTCATTGTTTGCTGTTTCTTCAAAGATTTTTGAAATCTGTACATACCCTTCTTTTTTTGCTTGTGAAGCGTAGTATGTATATTTATTTCTTGCTTGTGATTCTCCGGCAAACGCTTCCATTAAGTTCTTCTCGGTTTTTGAACCTTTTAATTCCATAAAAAAATCTCCTTAATTTTACATATAATAAACTGCCCCCGAAAAAGCCGAACGGGGGCACGTTTTCAAAGTTTGACGCCCCTTTTATACATCTTCAGGCGAAAATTCGTCTTTGCCTACACCGCAAAGAGGGCAAGCGTAATCTTCCGGCAGTTCTTCAAAAGGAATGTCTCCGTTTTCAGCCGGATCGTATACAAAACCGCATACATTACATACAAATTTTTTCATAGTTCATTTCTCCTTTAGTGTCTACACTTGTTGCAAATGCCTCGCACCTGCAAATTTACATCTTTTATCTCTCCGAATTTTTTGCTGTTCTCAGGAATTTCTATTTTATACCCGTCTTCCGGAAAAATATCATACACTTCCCCGCATTTAATACAGAGAAAATGATTGTGCGGTCTTTTGTCAGCGTCAAAACGCGCTTTCGGAAGCAAATTATCCACACGGAATATCATATTCATATCTTCAAGCGACGCAAGCGTTCTGTATACGGTATCGAATGATATGTTCGGAAGGCGATGTTTAACACGTTCATAGACCGTCTCAGCATCCGGATGTTCACAGGATGACGCAACTTCACGAAAAATTTCCACACGCTGGTTTGTAACTCGCATTCCGAGTTCCTGGCAGCGTTGTTTCAAGCTTTCTATTTTGTCATCTATACTTTGCGTGTTCTGATTCATAGAGTTCCTTATTAAGAATAATTCCTATTAAATGTATTTTGAGTATATCAATTTTTTTTATTTAGTGCAATACCTATTTTTTTTACCTTAACAATTCGTGATATTATGAAAGAATGAAAAATATATTTTACTATGAAACAAAAATCGGCAAACTCGGTATTGCTGATGAAAACGGTGCTATTACAAGCATAATATTTAAGGAAAAGAGTTTGGACGGGTACAGTATAGCCGAAACAGGCTTAATAAAAGAAGCAAAGCAACAGTTAGACGAATATTTTGAAGGAAAAAGAAAGTGTTTTGAGCTGCCGCTAAATCCGCATGGCACGCAGTTTCAAAAAAAAGTGTGGAAAGTACTTTTAGAAATTCCTTACGGAAAAACCATGTCATACAAGGATATTGCAGAAAAATGTGCTTGTCCTCTCGGTTACAGAGCTGTCGGAATGGCAAACAACAAAAATCCAATACCTGTTATAATCCCTTGTCACAGAGTAATCGGGAAAAACGGAAAACTCGTCGGATATGCGGGCGGGCTGGCAATAAAATCAATGCTTTTAAAAATTGAACAGAGTGCAAAAGATTAAAAAATCAGGCAAATACTTTATAAATATTATGTACAATTCCGAAAACATTTGATATTATAAATATACAAAGAATAATGGTCATAATGACAAGGAAAATTTTATGAAAAATGTAGTAATTTTTGCTGACAGAGACTCAGCTGAACTGGAAAAAATTTTAGCGGACAACGAGGAACTCAATGTCCGAACAATTGGTATTGACGATATTAAAGAGGCGCAAAAATATAATCCCTCTGCAATAATTCTGAATTGCAATGACGATAAACTGAAAGAAATCGCAATGGTTACAAAACTGGCTGCGCCGACGCTCGTGGCTGCTGACAAATTTGCTCATGAGATAGTTTTTAGAGGAGATTCTTACGATTTTGTAAACTCTCCGATTGACGCAAACGAGTTCAAACTCAGACTCAAAAATTTATTAAAAATAAAAGAACTCAAAGACACCATAAATCAGGTTTCTACAACTGATGAACTTACAGGCTTGCATAACAGAAAATATCTCCATGAAAGACTCGAGGCTGAAATGTCACGTGCAAAAAGATATGACACAAAGCTTTCCTGTCTTCTTTTGGATATAGACTTTTTTAAGGTTGTAAACGATATGTACGGTTATGACTGGGGCGATGTGCTATTGAAAAAAATAGCGGAAATGCTCAAAGGTTTTATAAGAAAAGAAGATATTTTGACGCGTTACGGTGATGAAGAATTTATAGTAATTCTGCCAAACACTCCGGAAGAAAATGCGTTTTTGTTTGCTGAACGTTTTAGACGCGACATTGAAAAAATGGAATTTATTCCCGCTGGTGAAGAAGAAAAACATCCAATTACTATCTCCGGCGGTATTTCTTCCTTCCCGTTCCTTGAAAATGTTGAAGAAGACGCAAATACCCTCATCCGGTATGCAGAGCACGCGCTGTACAACGCTAAAAAACGCGGCAAAAACAAAATTGTACAGTTCTCGCAAATAAACATAGACTATTAATAATTAAAATAACAGCAAAAACGCACACCGGTATATGCGGTGTGCGTTTTGTATTTTAAGAGTCATTTTGGGCAATAAAAAAGCAAGTTAGCCAACATTAAACCAAACCATCAAAAACTTTTTTATCGCAACCCCGAAAAAAGTGTCCGGTTGTCAACTAACTCGCTTTATTATAATAACGCATTTTTTAGTGCTTTTCACCACTCTAAAGAATAATTTTTTTGCAGTTGTATCTAATACTACAGAATTAGCAAAAGAACCGCAATAACACAGAATAATAAAATTCAATATATTTGCGGTTCTTGTGAATGTAAAAAGCTGTTTTTTACCAGTAATTAATCTGCCATCCGTCTTTTATAATATCTTCAACAAGGCAGTCATCTGTATTTCCTTCTTTAGGAATAATTTTTTCTTTGTTTTTGTCTATTTGCAGGGTAAAATAGTCAACTCCATAGATATTAGGTTTTTCCAGCGCGTTTACATCGACAACAATGTCACAAGCGTTTTCCGTACAATTCTCAAGCGCCATACTTGTGCCGTCTAAAAGCAATATCGGCGTGGATGAAGGTGCATTGCCGGTTCCTCCGCTGAGCGTGCCGTAGCTTTTTGCAAAGCAGTTGTCCTTTGTGTCGCCCTCACATTTGTATGCAACAAGGAGGTACTCTGCAAAATCGTCTATTGTGAGATTTGTAAAATTCCATTTAGAAATCGGACCCTTTTCTTCTGTCATAAAGTCAAGGTTCTGTTCAAGGGTAACATAAGCTTTTTTTAATTTTGTAACAAACTCATTTTTCTGGGTGTATTTTTTCAGCGGGGGGATTGTTATTGCTGCCACAACACCGATAATGGTAAGCGTAATAAGAACTTCGCTGAATGTCATTGCTAATTTTTTATTCATCATTTACAAGCACTGCCTTTCTTTATTAGCTCTCTTATTTTTGCATATCTGCCAACTTCCGTACTTAGTGATTTTACACTCTCAAGGTACGGTCCGTCAATATGTACTCTGTTATCGTATTCAGGGTCAATTAAGTAAACAGTCGGAAATCCGGATATTCTGTATTCATCAACCAGTTTTTTGTTCTGCTCTGATTCAACATTTATCAACACTACGTTAAATTTGTCTTTGTAAATATTTCTGACAGAATCAAGCTTGGGCATGAATCGTATGCAATACGTGCACCAATCTGCATAAAAGACTGCAATTATCGGTTTGTCTTCTTTTGCCGCTTTTTCGTATGTCATTCCTAAATCATAATCTGACGGTTTTAAATCTTTTTTCGGCGCAACCGCCATACAGCCTGTTACCGTTATTCCGGCGAAAAATAATATCATCAAAGATATTAAAAATTTTTTCATAACTTTGCTCCTTTGGGGACTACAGTTACCCCGTTTTCTGATACGTAAAAACCTCTTGCTAAATCTTCTTCCTTGTCGAACCCTATTTTTGTGTAAGGAGGAATGTCGACATTTTTGTCAATTATAGCTTTTGAAATATGTGAATGCCTTCCGACGTTAACGTTTTCCATTAATATTGAGTCAACAACACTTGAAAAACTGTTTATACGGACTTTTGGTGAAAGAACACATCGTGACAATGTTCCGCCTGAAATAATGCATCCCTCGGAAACCATTGAGTTTGTAGCTAGCCCGCGGCGCTCAAGCTCCTCCCAGATGAACTTTGCCGGCGGATAGTTGTAATTAAACGTTCTTAACGGCCACTCCTGAGAGTATAAATTCAGTTCGGGGTCATATTCCAGCAAATCCATGTTTGCCTGCCAGTAGGCATCTATTGTCCCCACATCACGCCAATACCCTCTCTCGGATTCTTCCATTCCTTTAAATTCGTTCTGTGCAAAGTCGTATACATACACGGAATCACCCTGCGCAAGCATCTTGGGAATAATATTTTTCCCAAAATCATGGTTTGACCCGGAAAGCTCCGCATCTTGCATAAGCTCATTTACGAGTTTGTCTTTTTTAAAGATATAATTTCCCATTGAAGCAAGGCATTTAGTCTCGTCGCCGGGAATGGAACGCGGTTTTTCTGCCGGCTTTTCAACAAAACCGGTTAACCTCCAGTTGTCGTCCACTTCAATAATGCCGTATTCGCCTGCCTGTTCAATGGGAATAGGAATTGCTGAAATTGTTAAATCCGCATCATGATTCCTGTGGTATTTAAGCATTGAATACACATTCATTTTATATATGTGGTCGCCGCCAAACACACAAACATTCTTAAATTCTTCGTCCGTTATATGGTGAATATTTTGATAAACCGCATCCGCCGTGCCTCTGTACCAGTTTCCGTCTATTCTCATCTGTGCCGGCACAAGGTCTACGTACTGATTAATTATCGGAGACAAAGGCCAAGAACGCGCAATATGTTTGTTCAAAGAATCTGATTTGTATTGGGTCAGTATTTTAAGTTTGTAAAAACCGGAATTGATAAAATTGTTAATTACAAAATCTATTATTCTGTACCTTCCGCCGAAAGGAACAGCCGGCTTTGCCCTGTCTCTCGTAAGCGGATACAACCTTTTTCCTTCGCCGCCTGCCAATATCATAACCAGCGTATCTTCAACAGCCATGAGTCCTCTATCTTTCCTTATGCTTTTCAAAATTATAACACAGCGTCAGATATAAACCAAATTGTATACTTTATTTTCATTATGTAACGAAATGTAACGATATATACAAAGTATGAAATTTGTATATACTTTTTGTTTTTATATAAATGTAAGTAAGTAAAAAAGAATCTCGAAGGAGACATTAATTATGGGTATGGC
>CALVEC010000005.1 GCA_944326475.1 Candidatus Gastranaerophilales bacterium | reverse complement strand
TAATTATCAAGTAAACTGTGCGTCTACCACCTCTCCTCAAAAGTGACATTTAGTCACTTTCTCGTCGGCAGAGTGCCACAAGCCCATATTTAATTATCAAGTAAACTGTGCGTCTACCACCTCTCCTCAAAAGTGACATTTAGTCACTTTCTCGTCGGCAGAGTGCCGCAAGCCCATATTTGTATAATTATTCTATATAATAAAAATTTTTACGTCAATAAATAAATATATGTATTGAAAAAAAATAGTATTTAAAATAAGATATAAAAAGTGGGTGTTTACTTACACTCGCAACAAAAAATTGAAAACTGAAAAATTAATAGTTGATATGGGGCGTTAGCAGGGACCCGCAAAAAGCTGACTAAATGTCAGGTTTTTGAAGGGGGGGCGCTGCGCTCGCAACAAAAAATCGAAAAGTGAAAAATTAATAGTTAATATGGGGCGTTAGCAGGGACCCGCAAAAAGCTGACTAAATGTCAGGTTTTTGAAGGGGGGCGCTGCGCTCGCAACAAAAAATCGAAAAGTGAAAAATTAATAGTTAATATGGGGCGTTAGCGCAGCTGGTAGCGCACGACACTGGCAGTGTCGGGGTCACGAGTTCGAGTCTCGTACGCTCCAGTTTATTAAAGTCAATAAGGATGGTATATGGCTAAAACAATTGAACAGTCTGTAAACAAGCAACAAACCCAAAACACTGAAAGTACTTTTGATGTTGGTCTTGTTGGTTATTATTCAGGTGGAAATTATGGCACCCATATAACTAATTACTGTTTGTATGAGGTATTAAAGAATATGGGATATTCTGTATTGATGATAAATGTCCCAAAGGATGGTATTTATCCTCCGCTATTTCCTCATTTATTCAAAGTTAATCCTTACATACCATCTGACTGTTCCAAGTTTTGTAAAAAATCAGATATGGTTCAGTTTAATAAATATACAAATAAATTTTTGGTTGCTTCTGACCAGCTTTTCAGACCCTGGCTTTATACAAAAATCGGCGGTTATCCTACTTTAGAATGGGTTAACGACTCTAAAATAAAAGCGGGTTATGCAATATCCTTCGGACTTGATTATTTTGAGGGAGACGAAGAACTCAGAGCATATATGGGATATTTTCTGAAAAAATTCGATTACCTTTCTGTGCGGGAAAATAGCGGGCTGGATATATTGAAAAGAGATTTTGGAATTGAAAATGCAGAATATGCAATAGACCCGGTATTTTTGATGGATGAAAAGCATTATGACAAACTTATCGATAATGCAACGGTTCCGCTGCCGAAAAACAAGTATGTATTGACATATTTGCTTGATTATAACGATGAAAAACTCAAGATAGCCCAAGAGTTTGCAAATGTCCTTAATATGGAGCACACGTATATTAAAAATCCTCTTGGTTTATTTGCTAAAAAGCAATTAGTCTATTTTCTAGAAGACTGGCTTAATCACTATAAAAATGCAGAATTTGTTGTTACCGATTCATTCCACGGTCTTTGTATGGCGCTTATTTTCCGTAAGCAATTCGTATTTTTTATGAACGAAGGGCGCGGTAATGCAAGATTTGATACAATGATAGATAATTTTGGAATAGGAAGCAGAGTCATTCATTCAGCAGATGAAATTAATGAAAAAATCGCTGAAAAATTTGACTATGATGCTTTTGATGAAAAATTGAATGCTTATAAAGAAAGCGCGTTTAACTATTTGAGAAAAGTTATGACATCTGAAAAGATTAAAAATATGTCAGACTATGACTTTATTCAAAAACTTGTAAGTACAAAGAATAACAATATTGTGCAAAAACAAGCGGTACAAGTGAATACAGACGCACTGTTTGAACAGAATTTTAAGCGTTTTATTCAACTTTATAAAAGAAGAAACTTTTTCAGATTCAAATATTATGCATACAGAATTTTTGCAAATCTTGTTGGTGGTAAAGCAAAAGCAGAACTACTAAATAAGAAAGAAAAGTATAAAAATTTGCTAAAAATTATAGGTGAAATGTAAGTGCTTGTTTTATCTTACTTTTGTTTCTGAAAATTCATCGGGAATGCTGTCCAGAAAATTCAGCGGTGTTTCTTGTTTTTCAGGTATTGTTTGTTTAGCGGGCTGTTGCTTTTCTTGAATTGCAGTATCTTTTGACTTTGCCGGTACTTGTTCTTTTGTAACGGATTTAGGGGCTGAAATTATATTTTTAGACGGTGCCGGCGGTACAGCAGATACCGGATTTACCCAGGTAAAAGATTTTACAGCCTTCACACTGTCTGTGTCACCGTCAATGATAACGCGGAAACATCTTG
Source organism: Candidatus Gastranaerophilales bacterium (assembly GCA_944326475.1). Lineage (GTDB taxonomy): Bacteria > Cyanobacteriota > Vampirovibrionia > Gastranaerophilales > Gastranaerophilaceae > CALUPY01. Next base: position 147,569 of record CALVEC010000005.1, on the reverse strand, counting down.
TCTCTCTGTCCAGAGAAGGTGTTAAAGGCGGAATTTTTGAGATATCTGCGTCAGGAAGGTTCTTATTATAGGTTTTTTTATCTGAAATATTGCTGTTTGTGTACTGATTAAGAAAATCTTTTATGGTTTTCTGTCCGAAAAGTCCCAGAGATGAAGAAACTTCCGGTGAAATCTTGCCTAGAATTATAAGATCAGCAAGGTTGTTCATAATATTTACACTGCCTTTTATGTACATACTCATTTGCGGACCCGAGGTAAGTGCAGGATTGATATGCATATATCCGTTTTTGAATTTAACAGAGGCTTTAAGGTAATTCACTCTGCCTGTGTCTTTGGGTGTAATTGCTTGTTTTGCACTGTTTAGACTAACATATATAAACTTTTGTGAAATAAGATTTTGGGCATATAGAAAGTGCTCAAATCGCCCGAGTGGTCCGAGTTTAGCATTTTTAACAAGCAAATCTGTTGAACCGGTTAAATTCTTTTTTTGCTGTTCCTGAGTGTAACCGAAAGTTTTTACATCTGCGTCAAAGCTCATAATACCTTCTGTTTTTGGGTCAACAGGGAACAGACTCCTGCCGGCTGTCAAGGCATTGAGATTTCTGCCTTGTACAATTGCATGCAGTGTTGCATAAGGCAAATTGTAATCTATTTTTGCTGCTATTTTTCCGCCGTATGCATCTGCGCTCAGGTCGTGGAGATGTAATACATTGTTTTCTACAGAAAAAGCAGAATCGACTGATGTTATAAAAATTTTTCCCATCTTGAATGTTTGCAGAGCGATTTCTCCTGTTTGTATGTCAAACGGGCATTCCGGACCCGGAGCATACGTGGTCTGCGGCAAAATATCTTTCATTTTCAATAATTCATCCATATCTATAAGGTTTGAATATATTTTCACATTCGATATCTTTTTGGTTTTTAAAAAGTTTTTGCCGGCGGAAATATCGGTATTTATTGTCATATTTCTGATTTTTAGTCCGTTAATGGAAGTATTAAAGTCATTTTTGGAAAAATTTGCAGCAGCTTGAGATAGTGAAACTCCAAAATCCGGCATGTGAAAATCGTAAATATTTAAAATTCCGCTTATATCAGGAACCTCAAATGAACCGTTCACTGTAATTGAGCCGTCAGTTTTAAATGCACCGCAGGGAATATTCAATGTAATTCTTTGAGGTATATGAATTTTAAGATTTTGAAACTGTTCTTTTTGTATTGAGCCTGAAATCGTTGCTATTTTTCTTAAAGCTGCAGTATTTGTTTCAAGAGAAGCTTTTTGAACATTGGCTGCGTTGTATAGTGTAAGTTCTTTTATATTGAGTAAATCACCATTAATTTCTGCAGCCAGCTTTGTTAAGGAGGTTGTTGTGTCTGCAGGATAGAGAGATTTATGCTTTATGTAATTGTTATTGTTCGCAAGCGAGTGAAGTTTTATTATTGTTATTTCATCTTTTGTTTTTATATTTAAAACTGTGGGCAGTGCGCCTTTTGCTTCAATATCTTTTGTGTTTAAGAATGATTTAATAAGTTCTGTATCTATGGTTCCTGCCGCATTAATGTCGAGCACGGGAGTTTTTCGATAATTTTTTATAATACCTGCTGCACGAATAGGAGTTTTGCCGGCAAATATTTCAGAATCAATTATTTCCAAAGTCTTTTCATCAAATTTGAAGTTTACAAGCTCGGATGTTAAACTTACCGGTGCATCTTGCTTTCTGACCGACATTTTTTTTAATTGGGCATTGCCGTTGTATACGTTGTTTTGTACATCTGCATTAATTGTAATATTTTTTGCTGCAAATGTAACATCTTTCAGTTGTGCAGAAATATCAGATATTTCTGCAGCTAAGACAGGTGCAATTTTTGTCAGTTTCCCTTTTAAAAATGCGCTAAAAGACAACTTTCCAGAAGTGAATGTCAGTTTTTCATCCGGTTTTAAGTTTGGAAATGCGTTCAAAATATGATTAAGCTCCAGATTTTTTGCGGACAATTTTATATCGCCTGTAGCATCCGTATCTACGGAACCTGTAATATTAACCGGCTGTTTGTTAATGAAAAGACCTGAATTTAATATTTTTATGCGATTTTCCGAGAAATCAATATTTGCGTTAATTCTATTTATCTCAAGCGGAATTTTTTTGTGCTTTAATTCTGCATTGTTTATACGAAGATTGCCCGATGATTTGACTTTTTTTAAATCTGTTTTCAGGTTGAAATCTGCTTTTATAAAACCGTTTGCATTAAATTCGCCGAGATTGTTTTTTATTTTCAACAAATCCAAAACCGGAACCAGTATAGTTTTTAGATTTGCGATGTTAATGTTACTGGTTTTGCACCGTATAGCAATACTCATCGGTTTTGTCAGTTTAATTTTTGCATTTATATCTGCGTTTTCATTTTTTGCGGTGAATAATTTAGCAGACAGGAGGGCTTGTGATTTTTCGAGGGTTACTGAAGCTGTACTTTTGGGAGTGTATGCGCCGTTTATCAGCAGCGAAAAATCTGTCATATCAATTTTCCCCTCGGTATAACAGTATTTTCCGTGTTTTGAAAACACCCGAAGGTCCGCATCGATTGCCGCTTTAAGTGTGTATTTTGAAAGCTCTGAGAGGTTAATCGGCTTTTTTTCTGTATTGTTAATTAAGTCCCCGGGCAGCACAAGTTTGAGCTTGTAGTCAATGCTTTTTTTGCCCTTTATATAAATATCTCCCCGGGATGATATTAAGAAGTTTTTTCCGGTAAAATCCGGTAAAAATCTGAAATTTCGTCCGGTTAATTTATAGTGATGTCCTGATTTTTCGTCTTTTATCTTAATAAGTGCGTCATCTATAGTTATTACCGGTAAATCTTTTGAATAATAAAAAGCGGAGTCTGACTTTCCGTTTTGTTCAAGATAGTCTTGTAAAGAGAGTTTTCCGTCAGTTTTAAGTTTTGATGAAAATTGGAAATTTTCAGCATCAATTTTTTTTATTTTGATTTCTTTTTTTAAAAGTCTTAATGTTGAAATATCAATTTTTACATTTTTTATATCGAGAATTTGTTGTTTGTTTGGGTAAAAAAGAGCAATATGTCCGGCTTTCAAGCTAAGTGAAAAAGAAGGAGACAGTTTGATTTTGTAATCATCAAAAATAAGCTCAAGCCCTGTTTGGTCTTTTACTTTTTGTTCAAGAAAAGCGGAGTAATCATGCCTGTTCAGTACAAAAGGGAAAATTAGCATCAACGAAAGGTACAGACCGATTAGCAGCAGTATTGCTGTCGTGAAAAATATTGATAATTTTTTTACGACCGGTCTCATATTTTGATTATAACAATATTTATATTAGTTTGAATAGTAAAAATACACGAATTTTGCTGTGTAATGCGGAAAAATCTCTGTTGATTTACCGGTAAGAAAAATTTTAAGAAAACTTGTAGACTCAAATTTTTGTTTGGGTATAATTGTTATTGTAGATTAGCGGTGGGGTTTTATGTCTGAAGAAAATACAGTTACTCCGAAAAACAATATAGATTTTAACTGTGACTTGGCGCAGTCATTTGGTGTATACAGAAATGAAACAGATTTGGATTTAATAGATTACATGAGTTCCGTAAATATATCTTGCGGTTTTCATTCAGGTGATCCTGTTACAATCAAAAAAGTTATTGAATACTGTAAATTTAAAAACAAAGTTATAGGCGCACATATCGGTTTTCCCGATATACAAGGTTTTGGCTACCGAACGATGGATATGGATGCCGAAGAAATAGAGGCAGTTGTTTTGTACCAACTGGGTGCACTTGCTTCTTTTGCAAAAGCGTACGGACTTGAAATTGAGCATGTACGTCCGCATGGCGCAATGTACAGACAGGCTGCCGAAAATATAACATTTTCGCTTGCTGTCGCAAGAGCTATCCAAAAATTCAGCAAGTGGCTTATCTATTACGGTGCAGCAGGCGCGGTTCTTGAAAGAGTTGCAGATGACACAAACATCTGTGTTGCAAGGGAAATTCAGCTTGATAAAATTTACAAATTCTCAGGCGAGATTGACTATGAACAACCTGCATTTGTCGACACAGAACGTTCTATAAACAGATTGAAAAAATTGCTCGCTTCATCAGAAATAGATAATATGAATGAAGGGCTTACGACTGTAGAATTTGATACTATTCATTTTAACAACAGTGCAATAAATTCAATCGAATTGGCGCAGGAAGCGTCAAAAATTATCACACCGAAGCCTGTGAATTACAATAATGTTGAGGCTTCCGGTTGGGTATAGAGTAAGGATAGGGGGATTGCGTGAAAAATCCGTGGAATAAATTAAGAATGCCTAAAGATGCCGGTTGGCTTCTGCCGGGTTTGCAGATAAAAAGATGGTTTGTGCTTATTATTCTTGGCACGTTTTTCAGCCTTTTAGGGGTCGCAATCCTGTTTAATTTGAGACCTTTGTATTTTGTCGTAGGAATAATAAAATATATTGCTGTCACAATTCACCACGAACTTATTGCAATTGTGTTGATTGTGCTCGGTGCTTATTGCTTTTTAAAAGGCTGGAAAAATACAAATTATTCCATTCTTGACCTTAGTCAGGAACGGGACAGGCATGCTATTCTGGAGGTGCTTTATCGCAGAAGAAAGCTCAACTATGGCCCTAAAATTGTTGCAATCGGCGGCGGTACCGGGCTTTCAACAATGCTTAAAGGTATAAAAAAGATTACAAATAATATAACGGCTGTTGTTACAGTTGGTGATGACGGAGGAAGTTCCGGCAGATTGAGAGAAGAAATGGGAGTTCTGCCGCCCGGTGATATCAGAAACTGTATTGCTGCTTTGGCTGATGATGAAGACCTCGTGACAAAACTCTTTCAATATCGTTTTAAAACAGGAGAGGGGCTTGAAGGGCACAGCTTTGGAAATCTGTTTTTGACTGCGCTTTGTGCAATCACAGGAGATATGGTCAGAGCGGTCAGAGAATCGTCAAAAGTTCTTTCTATAAGAGGCCGTGTTTTACCTTCAACACTTGACGATATGAGACTTGTCGCAGAGATGGAAGACGGTTCGATTGTTAAGGGCGAATCTATAATTCCCGAAACCGGAAAGAAAATCGTTCGATTGTTTACTGACCCGAAAGAGTGCAAGGCGCTTCCTGAAGTTATTGATGCAATAAATCATGCGGATATTATTATTCTTGGACCCGGTAGTCTTTTTACAAGTGTAATTCCTAACCTTTTAATTAAAGAAATTTCACATGCAATATCTAATTCAAAAGCAAAAAAAGTTTATATATGTAATATAATGACACAACCCGGAGAAACTACGGGATTCAGTGCTTCAGACCACGTAAAAGCAATTCTTGAACATGCTGTTTATCCGAATATTATAGATACGGTAATAGTTAACGATTCTCTGCCGGATGATATTTCACCGGATTATAAAAAGTCAAACTCTTATCCTGTTGTAAATGATATTGATGCCATTAAAAAACTTGGTATAAATACGGTTAAGACAAGACTGTACGAGGAAAATGCCCAGAAATACGTCAGACATTCACCCCGACGCCTTGCCAGAGCAATTTATTACTGGTATAAGAAATCACAGAAAAAATAGGGGGAGACATTGCAATGTCAGCCGAAGTTAAAACGAAAAAAATAACAACAAATACATTGATGAAAAGGAAAAAAGACGGGCAGAAAATTACTATGCTCACGGCGTACGACTTTTCAACAGCAAAGTATTTTGATGAAGCCGGAATTGACACAATACTTGTCGGTGATTCTCTTGGAATGGTTGTTCTTGGATATGAATCCACTCACTGTGTAACGATGGAAGAAATGAAAATTTTTACTTCTGCGGTTTGCAGAGGTGCCAAAAATGCTTTTGTTGTTGCGGATATGCCATTTTTAAGCTATCAGGTTTCTGTTGAAGAAGCCTTAAAAAATGCAGGTGAACTTATAAAAGCCGGAGCTTCTGCCGTGAAACTCGAAGGCGGAGATGATTTTATAGTGAATGTTGTATCAAGAATGCATGACACAGGCATCCCGGTTGTTGCTCATCTCGGTTTTACTCCTCAATATTTGCATGTTTTGGGCGGTTACAGGATTCAGGGCAAGTCGAAAGAGGCCGCAGAGCTGATTCTTGAACAGTCTAAAAAATTAGAAAAGGCAGGAGCTTGTGCACTTGTTCTTGAGATGGTGCCTGAAGAAGCAGCAAAGTATATAACAGAAAATCTTTTAATACCGACTATAGGCATAGGTGCCGGACGATACACTGACGGTCAGGTGCTTGTTTGTGACGATATTCTCGGAAAATATTCGGAGATGACTCCTAAATTTGCCAGAAAATATGCTGATTTAAAAACAGAAATTTTTAATGCTGCAAAGGCTTATATAAATGACGTTACAACCGGAGTATTTCCTGAAGAAAATGAAATATTCCATTTGTCAGATGAGGAGGCGAACAAACTTGAGTCTTGTTGTTGTAAATAAAATCGAAGAATTAAGAGAAAAAATTAAAAATTTTAAAAGAGAAGGAAAAACTGTCGGACTTGTTCCTACTATGGGGTGTCTGCATTCAGGGCACGCTTCATTGATAAAAACATCATCTGAAAAATGTGATATAACAGTAGTTTCTGTGTTTGTAAATCCTGTTCAATTTGGTCCGAACGAGGATTATGATAAATACCCGAGAACACTTGAAAGCGACAGGGAGCTTGCGCAAAAAAACGGCGCGGCGATAATATTTGCTCCGTCTGTTGCAGAGATGTATCCCGGTATGCAAAAATTTTCTGATATTACAATGGTTGCGCCGCCGTTTCATCTTGTGGATATGATGTGCGGAAAATCAAGAACAGGTCATTTTGACGGAGTTTGCACTGTTGTCTCAAAACTTTTTAACATCGTACAGCCTGATTGTGCGTTTTTTGGTATGAAAGATATACAACAGTTATACATAATAAAAAAAATGGTTTCGGATTTAAATTTCCCTATTGAAATTGTACCCTGCCCGTTAATTCGTGAAGAAAGCGGACTTGCGTTGAGTTCAAGGAACAAATATCTTTCCGAAAAAGACAAGGAAATAGCGGTTTCTATAAGTAAATCACTTTTTGCTATACAAAACGCAGTAAAAAATGGTATAATTGACACAAAGAAACTGTTTGATACGGCAATCGCAGTTATGGATAGAAAAGTTGAACCCGAGTACATAGAGTTTGTTGACAGAGAAACTTTTGAACCGGTTGATACAATAAACAAACCCGCAATAGCGGCAATTGCTGCCAGAGTAAACAGTGTCAGACTTATTGATAACGTACTCATCGGAGAATAGTGTGAAAAAAAAATCAAATGAATACTTTTTCAGGCTTAAAAAAACCATAAATGTGCTTGTTTGCATTTCCCTTTTTATGTCTGTTCTTTTTCTCGTTTACTGGCTTATTATTAGTATGCATATTGTCATACCGCCATTTGTAAATGCGTTTTTTATGTTTTTTAACAGTATTGTTGAGTCTTTTATAAAAGATTCACCGGTGTATCACCAGCTTGTAGTGCTTATTCCGATTATAGTGTCATTTATCTTTATTGTTCTGACATATGCTTTGAATTGTCTTTCTACTTATGTTGAAACTATGCACAAACAGTACATTGATTATCAAAATAAACAGAAAAAATTACTTGAGCAGACTATTAATAACCAGCTCAAACAAGCTTTTATCACTGAGTTGTCAAATTCAAATTATATTTTGATAAAGCTAAAAATAGAAGTGACGGAACAGGAATCCTATCTTCACCAGTTTGATGATAAGCTGAATGTTGATGAAATAACACGTAAAATAAGCGGAGAAATTCTGGAAAAAACAATATCTCCGTATATCCGAGATAAAGGGCTTGACTGTAAGCATATATATTTTATAACAACGGCGCCTGCGCATGCTTCTGAAGTATTTAAACAAATTGTAGATAATTCCATTGATGCAATAGGGAAAAATGCGACAGATCGTGCCGGAGTAAGTTTCTATTGCGGTGCTGTAATTTATGATACAGAACAGGAAACACCCGAAAAACTTGCAACTTTGGAAAGAATTTTGAGTCTTGGACTAAAAAACAGAATTATTGTTCCCGGGCGTTTCAAAACGTATTTTAGCGAGCTGTATCCTGACTTTTTTACGTTTAAAAATGCAGGTGAGTATAACCTTATCGGCACCTCATACAAAAGTGCTTACACATCCGTCTATTCTCTGCAGCGTAAAAAAAAGTTTTAGAATTGCCAATACCTAAATAACAAAAACAGGAGATTATATGAAATTTGCAACTGAATATTTGTGGTTTAATACCAAAAATCACAGAGAATATATAAATATTACTGATGAAATTGAAGAAATTGTGCAAAAAAGCGGGATAAAAGAGGGCATGGTTCTTGTTTCCGCAATGCATATTACTGCCGGTATCTATGTAAATGACGCAGAAAACGGACTTATCTCGGATATTGATAAATGGCTTGAAGAAATTGCACCCTTTGATATAAATTACAACCACCACAGAACAGGGGAAACGAATGGCGACAGTCATTTAAAAAGTCTTTTAATCGGGCATGAGGTAATTGTTCCTGTTACTGACGGAAAACTGGATTTTGGTCCGTGGCAGCAGATTTATTATGCAGAATTTGACGGTCAAAGACGAAAACGCGTAATTGTAAAGGTAATGGGTGAATAATTATGAAAAAAATACTTATTGCTGTAATTTTGATGTCAGTATTTTCAGTTGCTGCATTTGCTGCAAAATACAAAGTGAATACAAGCGGAAAAGTTACCGCTCCAAACGGAACTCATCAAAACAGCAGTGTTTTGAATAATACTACAAATATTTACAGCAATTACAGCGCTAAAAATTATGTGGATAACAGACAAATACAAAAAACAGGTGTTTCTACAATAGACATAGTTATGGATTACTCGGGAAGCATGCTTTACTGGATAAATGAAGCGAAAAAGACAATGGGTTCTATTGTATCGCAGCTTCCTGCCGGAACCTCTGTCGGGTTTAGGGTTTTCGGGCATAACGGCGGTAATAACAAATATTCCCCTGTTCTGTCAAAAATAAAAAGCATAACCCAAAAATCAGACGGAAGCTATAAAGTTACAACAAAGAAAGAAGACTTTCTCGGCAATATATCAGGAAGCTGCAGTGCAACAGCACAGATTGTCAGAGTGGCGCAAAATTCACCTGCTGTACTTCTAAACGGAATGAATTCCCAGAGTATAGGCGGCTCGACTCCTATGACTTTAGCATTGAAACAAGCTGTTGAAAGTGATTTTGCCGGGCTTTCCCTGAGTTACCCAAAAAAAATAGTTTTAATAACTGATGGAGGAGAAAATTGCGGAGGTGACCCGTGTGCTTTTGCAAGAAATCTTGTAAGACAAAGAAAAGATGTAACAATTGACGTTGTGCTCGTTTCTTCAAACTCAACCGAGTTAAAATGTCTCTCTGACGCAACCGGCGGCAATTTCTACAATGCAAATGATGTGTCGAGTTTTTCTTCCTCACTCTATGATTCTATGACGGCGCCTTCCTCAACACCGGCACAATCAATACCGCAGCAGAAATATGAATTTGTTGATGACTAATTCAAATCAACCTCAAAGTTACCGCCATACATTTTTACAGTTAATCTCAGCGTTTCATTTTTGTATCCTGAGGGCGGCGGATTGTATGCCGGAGTGAGCATTATTCCGTTGTAAACCGCATCGTTCAGGCTGTCATTTACGGATTGTTTTGCAAATGCTCTGTTGATAAGCTTTCCTGATTGTGCAATTTTAAAAGTAATTAAACAGTCGCCGTCTCCAACAATTGCTCCGAAGTTTATATTAGATACTATTTTGTTTCTCAGTGCGATTTTATAATTCAAAAGCGCCTGTTTTTGTGCTGCTGTGTCTATAGGTTTTTGCTGTGTTGTTTGTTTTTGGGGTTGTGTTGCTGCTGCAGGTTTGTGCGCAGCTTTGGTTTGCGGCTGTGCTTTTGATTTCGTCTGAGATTTTGCCGGCTGAACAGGCTTTGGTTGTACGGCTTTAGGCCGTACTGTTTTGACAGTTTGATTATTTTTTATGTTGCTAAAAATGTTAGTCTGAATCGGCTTTTGTTCCGGCTGTTGAACGATTTCTTGTGCCTGTTTTTTTATCGGTCGGGTTGTGCTGTTGTTCCAGATTTCATCAATTGAGGGAATGGAAATTTTGTTTTGTTGTTTTTTTACAGGCACTTTAGTCTTGTCCGGAGAAGTTTTTACAGGAATAAACAAAACGACAATTGATAAAATTATGCAAAGAACAAATATTGCAATAGCGTATGATTCTATTTTCTTAGCGTTCGTGTTTGTTTGTTGTCGATTGTATTGAGGGGCGGCATAGTTGTTGCCGTAAGTTGTTTCTGTTTCAATCATGTCGAAAGCGTCATTTCCGCAGTCGCAGTAGTCCGGCTTGCTGTTATATTCTTGTCCGCATTCTGTGCATTTATATTTATACATTGCTAATTCCTTATTTTTTCCACATCGGCATAGTCGGATGGTGAGCTGTATGTCATTTTGTCAGAAATTTTCCAAGCACCGCTTACTGTTGTTGTTACCCGGTTTGAGCCTGCGGGAAAGTTCATGAAATCACGTCCCTGATAGCTTCTTATAACCGGTGCAATATACTGTATTGCATATGGCGTGTAGTTCGGGTCTGGAGACCAGGTGCTTATGTTTGTTATTTTTCCGTATTTATCTACATCAAAAGAAAACTTAAAAATGGTGCCCTGTTTGACTATTGGGAGTTTTACATCAGACATAATCCTGTTTTGCAAATCAGAACGCCACTTGTTCCAGAGAATAAGTTCTTCTTGTTCCTTTTCTTCCTGTGTTTTTGAATATGCGCTCTGAGTTTGAGTTTGTTTTAGCGCTGTTTTTTGCGGCATAATATTCTCCGGTGTTTTGGCTTTTTGCGGCTGGAGCTTTGTTTGGACAATTTTTGTTGTACTTTTATTTTCTGCGAGCAACGGCGTTTGTACAATCTTTGTTTCAGTTTGCACAACTGCAGTTTTGGGACTGACTGCTGTATTTTTGATAGTCGTTTTAACCTTTACCGGGTTAATTTTTGTCGGAATAATTTTAGTGTCAATTGTTTCATTTTCTTGGATGTCGATTTTTAAATTAGAGTCGTACAAAAATATGTTTTTATGCATTTTAGGGGTTCTAATGGCAATTCCTGCCGTTAAGAACAAAAGAATCAAAATTAAAACCGTAAAAAATGCTTTATACAAAACTATACCACCTGTCTTCTAATCTCTGTCATATTTAGCCAAAACTCCGTCGCAAACATAAGTTTCAAACTTTGTCTGACTGAGCATATAAGTTTCTGCAATCAATAGTGCAGTAGGTACCAGCGCTGCAACGCAGCTCAGAAGTAAACCTCCTAAATCTCCGCCTATTTCTTGCATAAAATAAGATATATTCATTGAAAATTCAATAAAAATAATGCATAGACCTATAATAAATGACCGCCGCATCTCTGTATCAAGCTTTTTTACTCCTTGCAGTCCGAAAATATCCGTGCCGTGTTGGAGATAATCGCTGAAACCGTCAACTTTTAAAACATTAGAGGCTTGAATCTTTTTATTTGTTGTAAATCCGTTAACGAATGAAAAGAAAGCAAAAATAATTAAAAATGTCGCAAGAACAAGAAATACGGGACTTATTCTCAAACCGGAAATCCTTACCCATCCGGCAGCTTCAGGAAAACACATAGCTAGAGTGTTTGATACGCCGTACGCAAGAAACGGTGCTGTCAAAATTCCAAGAACAATTTCACCGACAGATTTTATTTGTAATGAAAACAGTTTATTTTCAATGTTGTTGATTTTTGTATGACTCAGACTGTTAACAAATTTTTCTATCCATATACGATAACGCTGCATTACCTGCTCAAAATCTTCGCGGTACTCGTATTCGTTAAGCTTCTTTGAAAGCTCTATGCTGTCGCATTTGAAATATCCGCAGCCAATCGCAATTGCCGTACAGGTAAAAGTGAAAAACAACGGCATTAAAATTGCAAAAAGATTCATTGCGCCCGGGGTAAGATAATATAAAATATTTATTACATAAATTCCTGCAAAAAACAGAGACGATAGAATAATCAATGTTTTTTCAGACACAGAATTTGCTGCATTTGCTTTGTGTATACGATTTTGTAAAAACAGAAATGTTCCCTGTTTTAAGATAAGTCCTATACCATACAAAATAACGGCAAATGCTGCTAAAAATTTTATGTTTACTGGCATTTGTATCATATTGCCGGCTTCTTTCAACGGCAACCCTGTGAAATAGTTGCTTACGCCGAATGCGAGAATAACAGATGCAACAAAGAGTCCTATGTGCAAGAAGATTCCGGTTTTTGAGTTCATTGATATTTTATGCTTGATATCGTTTATTGCATATGCTGTCTGTTTTATTATAGAAACACGGACTTTTTCTATTTCTGCTTTCATTTTATCAAGCTGTGTTGTTATTGTATTCACACTGTTGCTGTTTTGAGAAGTTGTTGTTACTGTGCTGTCTGCAGGTTTGTTTACCTTTATAATAATGTAGTCGTCAGAGTTTTTCACCATAATCTTGCACATTTTTTCAACAATAAGCTGTTGCGGCAACGGCTGTCCTTTAAATAAAAGATTTTCTGAGCCTGAGACATTTAATAAAAGACATTTTCCGGATACAGCATCATATTTTATACTCAGTAAAAATGAAAAACCAAAATTCAACACACAGTCAGAATTATTTTGGGAAGACACACTTACACAATTTTTATCTTTAAATGTTTGTTCTGATGTTTTTGTTATTATGCTAAAAGACATATGGTTCTCCTGAGTTTGCTGATTGCGGTTGTGAGTAAATTTCTGCTTTCTGATTAATTTGTCAGAACAACACTTACCGGCTTGTTTAATATTATTTCAATATCTGTAAATGCTGGTATTTCAGCATCAACACCTTTCTGCGCAACATTTGAAACCAGTGCTGTTCCGCCTCCGACGCTTGCTCCAATGATTGCGCCTTTAGCAAGCTGTGAAGTATCACCGGTTAGTGCAGCAATAGCCAAACCAATCAGTGCACCCGCTACTGCCATTCCGACAGTTGCCGTAACAGCGCTTTTGACTTTACCTTCATTTGTTACGCTAAATTCTATATTTTGCGTTGAAATATCCAGTGTTTTTCCGTTTGGGGTGATTAATTTTGTAAATACTATATCAACAGAGCCGTTTCTTGAACCGTGTTTTGCAGGGCTTGCTTTCACAAGCGAACCGGTAAGAATGCTGCCTTGCGGAGCTACTGTGTAACCTTTGTAGAGCCAGTCTTCTTTAAGTACTGCATTAACAATATCGCCTTGTGCTGCAGTAGCTGTGTTTATCGGGTTTTGGAGATAAACATTCAGTCTCACACCGCTGCGTATTTTCCCTGCAAACCCCTGCATTGTAGTTGGTTTTATATTTTGCTGTTGTGCTTGCTTTTTAATTGTATCTTCTTTTGGCTGTTTGGGTTCTTCAAATGAGTATACTTTTTTTGTTCCGGTATTGTAACGATAAACAATATCCGCAAAATTTGTTAATAGAGATGCATCTTCTGATTGTTCGTATTCTATGTCATTTTTTTTGAATTTTTTCAGAATTTTTTTGTTCAGTTTTTTGTTTTTGTCGTTTGATTCGTAGTAATAAAAGAGATTTTCTCCGCTTTGCTGCAGCACCATAATCGCAAAATTTTCGGCTTTTTTCTTTGATATTGCGTGCAGCGGGTTTTCATTTTTTATATCAAATTCTTCATCTGCGAGAACTTCTTTTATCTGGGAAGAAGCTGTATTTTTGTCTATATTTTTTATGTAGTACAGTTCTTCAAATGCGTAGCATGCGTTTATTGACATAAAGTACAAAATACAAAGAAACAACGATAAAAACTTTTTCATAAATCCGGTATTCTCCATAAGGCAAAATTCTTGCCGTTATTGCTAATTATTTAAGTATTATTATACTATACACATTCAATAAAACTCAATGTTTAAAATCAAATGTTTTATTAGCACTTTGCGGGATATATTTTGTATAAAAATCTATTAAAATAAGCCGTGTAGAAAAAGAAGGATACAAAAATGCATAACACTTATGAACTTAAAGAGCTGATTGAATTTTATGACGACAGTATAAATTCAAAAATTCTGGCAGAAAACAATGACAGTAAAGCAATGCTTTTTGCTTTGAAAAAAGAACAGTTCATGCCGGAACACACCTCTCCGAGAGATGCCTTTATTTATGTGATTGAAGGTGAGATTGAGTTTGAAATAAACCGTGATGATAAAGAAAAATATGAAGTCAAGAAAGGTGAAATTTTCTTTTTTAAGGCAAATGAAAAACATACAGTCAGAGCTAAAAAAGATACAAAAATTCTTGTTGTAAGAATATAGATTAAATTTCTAAAAAGTCCGCAAGTATAGAGTTGCTGACAAGAAAGCCATTGGGGGTAAAACGGCAATTTTTGTCGGTTGCTACAAAAAAATCGGCGTATTTTTTAAGCAATGCGCCGTATTTTTTTTTGAAATCAATTCCGAATTTTTCATAAAATTCTTTATAATCAATGCCGCAGCCGCGTCTGAATCCGAGAAAAACAGCTTCTTCAATTTTTGCTTGTTCAGACAGAGTGCGGGTTGATAATTTTTTTACGGGATTTTTGATATAATCTTCAACATTGCTTTTATTGGCATATCGGACTCCGTTTGTGTAGCCATGCGCAGAAACTCCAAAACCGTAATATTCTCCGCAGTTCCAGTAGTTAAGATTGTGCTTTGATTCAAATGCAGGTTTAGAAAAATTACTTATTTCATAATGCAAAAAGCCCTCTTTTTCAAGAAGTTCAATTGCTGCAAGGTACATATCAGCCTGTAAGTCTGCATCCGCAATATTATCCGGTGTGTTTCTGTAAAAAGGCGTGTTTTCTTCTATTTTAAGTCCGTAGAGTGAAATATGGGAAACTCCGGATTCAACGGCTTTTTTTAGGTCAGAGATAAACCCTTCAAGCTGCTGTGAAGGAAGACCGTAAATAAAATCAGTGCTAATGTTGGTGAATCCTTCATTTTTTGCGGTCTCTACAGCATTCATTGCCTGTTTTGAATCATGAAGTCGTCCGATTGTTCGCAGTGTTTTGTCATCAAAGCTCTGAATCCCTATGCTTAGCCTGTTTACTCCGCAGTTTTTTATACCGTTTAAAAATTTTTCATCAGCACTGTCAGGATTTGCTTCCAGAGTTATTTCCGTTTTCTCTGTTGTGTTGAACATATCAACAAGTCCTTGAACTTGGTCTGCACTCAAAAGAGATGGTGTACCTCCTCCAAAATACAGGGTATTTAGCGCTTCTCCGCGGTAAAAAGTTTTGATTTCCCGTTTTAAAGCTTCAAGATATGCTGCAACAGAGTTTATGTCTGTAATTGATGTGAATGCGCAGTAATTACATTTTCTTTTGCAAAATGGTATATGAATATAAACGCTTTGAGGCATAACTTACACCTGTTCGTATGTTTTAAAATGAATTTTGGAGGTATTTATAAGCTCTGACTTTGTATATTTTTGGCTTATTGTCCGTGCGGCTGCAATTACACGGTCGTTTGCGCCTTTTGGTATTTCAATTCCGTATTTTTCTGATATTTCAGACAAGCATTTTAAAAACTGTGCCCGTGCTATTATTGAAGCTGCGGCAACGGCTATATCGCTTTCCGCTTTGCATCTTTGCTCAAGATGAATGGTGCGTCCTCGTTTTAACAACGCATTTCTTATGAATTTTTCATCCCCGAATTTGTCAGAAAGCGCGTAAGAACAGTCTGTCTTTTCCAGAATGTTTTCAATTGCCCGGGCATGCCCCCACGCAAGAAGCATATTCAGGTTTTTGAGTTTTGCATAAAGTTCGTTATATTTTGCCGGATTTATTGTGACTATTGAAAAAACGCTGTTGTTTTTTATAAGAGCAGCAAGTTTGTTTATGTTTTTGTCATCAACTGTTTTGCAATCCCTTACTCCTGCTTTTATAAACAACTCTGTATTTTTTTCATCCACCATTACACTTGCAACAACAAGCGGTCCGAAAAAATCGCCTTTGCCGGATTCATCTACGCCTATTCGCCTTGTTGGTGCGTCAGAATCCGCTGTTTGTTCAATTTTTGTCGTCGATACGCCCAAAAACTTCTCAACTTTTCGGGTAATTTCGTCTAAATCCGCGCCTTGTATAAGAAATTTCCCTGTATTGTAAAAAATTGCCGCATAGTTTTTTGTTTTTGCACGCCAGAATGCATACTGCTGCGTTGTGATTTCAGCACCCTCTTTTATAAAAAATTGTTTAAGTCCGGGCTCTGTTGAAATATCCAGTTTTGTTGAGTAATTGCCCATTGTTATAAATTCTTTATTATTTCTTCCGTAAATTCTTTTGTACCTGCAGTTCCGCCAAGGTCTGCCGTAACGCATTTTCCTTCTTCAAGCACTTTCATCAATGCATGTTCTATTCTTTCTGCTGCCGCTTTTTCGCCAATGTAGTTTAGCATATTTACTGCGCAGAGAAGAAGCGCTGTCGGGTTAGCTTTGTTTTGCCCCTTAATATCAGGAGCCGAGCCGTGAACGGGTTCAAATACAGCACATTCAGAACCTATATTCGCTCCCTGCGCAACTCCCAAACCTCCTATCAAGCCTGCGGTTAAATCAGATACTATATCGCCGTACAGGTTAGGGAGCACCAGCACATCAAATATCTGCGGATGCTGTACAAGCTGCATACACAAATTGTCTACAAGAATTTCTTTAAATTCAATTTGCGGATATTTTTTTGCAATATTCCTTCCGCATTGCAAAAACAACCCGTCCGTAAGTTTGCAGATATTGGCTTTAGTGACTGCGTGCAGGGTTTTTCTGCCGTTTTCCAGTGCATATTGAAATGCATATTCAAAAATTCTCTCTGATGCTTTTCTTGTAATAATTTTTATGGATTCTGCCGTGTCTGCGTCTATTTGTCTTTCAATTCCCGCATACAAATCCTCTGTATTTTCTCTGAAAACAATCAGGTCAACGCCATCAAACGGAGTTTTTATCCCTTTTATATTTTTGCATGGACGGACGTTTGCATACAGGTCAAGAGCTTTTCTCAGCGCGACATTTACGCTTCTGAACCCTTTGCCGATAGGGGTTGTAACAGGAGCTTTAAGTGCAACTTTGTTCTTTTTAATAGACTCAATAACCCGCTCAGGCAGCGGCACTCCTTCTTTTTCCGCAATATCGGCGCCTGCTGTTTGTACATCCCAATCGATTTCAACTCCCGCTGCTTTTATGATTTCCGTGACCGCCGCAGTAATCTCAGGTCCTATGCCGTCACCGGGTATAAGAGTTAATCTGTGCATTTTTCATTCTCCCTTAAAAATTCTTTCATTATTTTCAATGCCTCTTTGGCAAACTGAATTTTTGCAAATCTTCTGTAAGTCAGCGGGTGGACATTATATTTTTTTACGACAATTCTTTCCCTGTTTCCGACACCTATATAAACCAGCCCTACCGGTTTTTCTTCAGTACCTCCGGTTGGTCCTGCAATACCTGTAGTTGCTGCCGCATAATCAGCATCGGTGTGTTCCAAAAGCCCTTCAACCATTGCTCTTGCAGTCTGTGGGCTTACGGCTCCATACTCGTGCAGTATTTCATGGCTGACCTCCAGATACTGCTCTTTTGCTTCGTTTGCATAAGTTACAAAGTTTGCCTTAATATATTCAGAGCTTCCGGATATATCTGTCAAAAAAGAACTCAATAATCCGCCGGTGCAGCTTTCTGCCGTTGCAATCTTTTTGTTTTCTTTTTGTAATACAGCCCCAATTTCTGCTTCGCTTCTGTCAAAAAGAATCAGAAACGCGCATTTTAGCGCTGCCATTATGTTTACAAATAATTTTTTCATATTAGTGAATAGGTACATCTATAGGTTGTGTAAGCATAATATCAAGGATTTGTCCCTGTTCAAGATTGACGTTATTACCTTTTTTAAACAGGTCTACGATAGAGTCTCCGACAAGGTAAAATGCGCCGCCTATAACACCGCCGACTGCTCCTATCGGCACACATACATACTGCATATTGTCTCCGGTGCCTTTGCCCCAATCTATCGTTGTTTTTACGATTTTTTTCGTGTTTGACCAGTTTTGCTGGAGTGCCCAGCCGTAATTTCCGCCTTCAAAAATACCGCCGTCAACAGTCAAAGAAGGGTAGTTGTAAATGCCTGCTGTTACCGGTATTTGACGTCCTGTTGTTGTTACTACGTGGTCAAATGTTATGTACAAAATAGCACTTCTTGAGAGGCTTTTTGCCGGCACAATTTTATTTATCATTCCTCTAAAAACTGACCCTGCCGGCAAAACTACCGTATTGTTGACAATCTGGTCTTCTTTTAGCATTGCATTAAACTCGTCGCCGGTGCTTCCGATTTTTGTTGATACAGGGTCAATAAGCTCAAGCTTTAAATAAGTACCTTCAGGGATTCTTATAGACTGAATATCTGCCTTTATAGTGCGGTTTGGTTCTTCTGCGTTGACCGCTGTATTAAAAAGTAAACCTGCAGCCAGTAATAACGCAGTTATAACTTTTTTCATTGTAAACTCTCCTCCTGATTGTATTTTGTAATTGTCTTGCCCGTTTGAAATTTATTTATTATTCTATAGCGAAGAACAAAAAGAATCAATCACTTAAACGCATAAAAAGTAAATTATCAGCTTTATAAAAACTGTTTTATGTACTCTTAATATATAGAATATTCTTTAGAATCTTCTTCCCAGTCTTCGCGGTTTACTTTAAATGCGTGCGACCAGAATTTTTCTATAGCGTAAGTTTCCCGTTCTTCTTTATGCAAAACATGAACAATAACATCTCCGTAGTCTAAAAGATTCCATCTGTTCTTTAAGTCTTTTTCTTCACCGGCGGGGATTCTGTCAAACAGATGTTTAACACGGTCTCTTACATGTTCGGTGAGTGCTCTTACCTGAGTTGTGCTTTCTGCCGAGCAAATTACAAAAAAATCAGCAAGTACTGAAACGTTGCTTATATTTAGTATTGTAATATCCTGTCCAAGTTTGTCATCCAGTATACGCGCAATTACACTTGCGAATTTTGATGATGTTATTTGATTATTCTCGCTCAAATTCTTCTTTCCTTTTATTCAATATTTTAGTGACGTAACAAAATTTTAGCATAAAAAAAATTTATTTAAATCCGGCACTGCCTAAAAGTTGTGAAGCTGTTTCTTATAACAAAAAAGCGCTGACTTTTTGTAAACTGTACATGATTGTACTTTTAATAAACAAAAAGCGCCGACTTTTTTATAAACTATACGTGATTCTGCTTTTAATAAACAAAAAGCGCCGACTTTTTTATAAACTATACGTGATTCTGCTTTTAATAAACAAAAAGCGCCGGTCCCCCGTACGCTTTTTGTCTGTTTTTTATACCGAATTTATCGGACTTTTTTATAAAAACCTAAACTCTGCGTTTTCGTGCAGCTTCAGATTTGCGTTTTCTTTTGATACTTGGTTTTTCATAAACCTCACGTCTTTTGATTTCAGAAAGTATTCCTGCTTTTTGGATTTTCTTTTTGAATCTTTTAAGAGCGCTTTCGATGCTTTCGTTTTCACCGACTCTTACTTCAGGCATTCGTTTTTCACCACCTTCTGTTTAGTTTATGTAGCTTATGCAGTCATATTAACACGCATATATTTCAAATACAACCCTTTTTACCTGTTTTTATAAAAATTTGAGCTATTTATATTTTTTTTGTTACAATGGATACATAATTATATAAACAGAGGATTATTTAAATGGAAGAAAAATTTCAATTAAAAGAAGAATTTATAAAACAGGCGGAAGAAATTTCAAGAGGAGCAGAACTCTTGCCGGGCGGGGTTAAAGAACTTGCTATAAAACTACAAAAATCTAAGGAATCCGGAATACCTATCCGTGTAAAACTCGGCATGGATCCGACAAGACCTGATTTACACCTCGGACACACTGTTGTTATGAAGAAACTCAAGAAATTTCAGGAGCTTGGGCATACGATAGTTCTTTTAGTTGGTGGAGCAACTGCAATGGTCGGGGATCCGTCCGGTAAATCCGAGACAAGACCTGCTTTGACCAAGGAACAGGTTGAAGAAAATGCAAAGACATATTTTGAACAGATGTCTAAAGTTCTTGATACATCAAAGGCAGAAGTAGTTAACAATGCTGACTGGCTGCATAAAATGCAGCTTACAGACCTGTTGAAACTTGCATCAAACGTTACTGTTGCCCAGATGATGACAAGAGATGATTTTGCAAAACGCTATGCAGAGGGCAAACCTATTTCTATCCACGAATTTTTCTATCCGCTTATGCAGGCATACGACTCGGTTGCAATAGATGCAGACATAGAACTTGGCGGTACTGACCAGCGATTTAATGTTCTTCTTGGGCGTGAAATCCAAACAGCGTACGGAAAACCAAATCCCCAGATGGTTATGCTTTTACCGTTGATTGAGGGTACAGACGGACTTGTCAAAATGTCAAAGACCTATCCGGAACACTGTATATCACTTACTGACAGTGCAAAAGACATGTACGGAAAACTTATGTCGATTCCGGATACTTTGATTGTTAAATATTTCAGTCTCTTGACTGATATATCCGATAAGGAGCTTAAGGAAATTGAAGAACGATTGAAAACAGAAAATCCCCGTGATATAAAAATGCAGCTTGCATATACAATTACTAACGAATACCACTCTGACGACGAGACAAAAAAAGCACAGGATGAATTTGTTAACGTAGTGCAAAATAAAGGAATCCCTGAGGATATTCCATCGTATAAAATGAGCGGTGAAAAAAATATTCTCGACTTGCTTTTGGAACTCGGCTTTGTTGCAAGTAAAGGAGAGGCAAAGAGATTGATTGCCGGCGGCGGCGTCAAAATTGATAATGAAAAAATCTCTGATATAGCAATGATTGTACCTGCAAAAACAGCAATACTGCAAGCCGGAAAGAGAAAATATATGAGGCTTGTTTAAGATGATTTATGAAAATATTTTGAAGTTAATCGGCGCTACGCCGATGGTTATGCTGAACAAAATTAACGACACAGGTGCAAAGGTTGCAGTTAAACTCGAATACTTTAACCCAGCAAACTCAGTAAAAGACAGACCTGCTCTGTATATGCTTGAACAAGCTGAAAAAAAAGGGCTTGTTGATAAAGATACTGTCATTATTGAACCAACAAGCGGGAATACCGGTATTGGGCTTGCTCTTTGCTGTGCTGTTAAAGGGTATAAAATTATTATGACAATGCCTGAGAGCATGAGTCTTGAACGAAGAAAAATGCTTGAGGGTTACGGAGCAAAACTTGTACTGACTCCGGCAGATGCGGGAATGAAGGGTGCAGTTGATAAGGCTTTCGAGCTTGCTGCGCAGTATAAAAAAAGTTTTATCCCATCTCAGTTCGATAACCCTGACAACCCGAAATCCCACGAACTTACAACCGCCGAAGAAATTTGGACAGATACAGACGGAAAGATTGATATTTTTACCGCAAGCTTTGGTACCGGCGGAACACTCTCGGGAGTTGGGAAAAAACTTAAAGAGTATAATAAAAATATAAAGATAGTAGGCGCAGAACCTTATGACAGCCCGCTAGTGACCAAAGGACAATCCGGCGCTCACGGCATTCAGGGAATCGGGGCAAATTTTATTCCGAAAAACCTTAACCTGTCTGTTGTGGACGAAGTTATGACTGTGAAAGAAGCTGATGCAATAAATATTGCAAAGCGTCTTGCAAAAGAAGAAGGAATACTTTGCGGTATCTCCTCCGGCGCAAATGTTTTTTGTGCTCTGGAGTTAGCCAAAAGACCGGAGAATAAAGGCAAATTAATTGTTAGTATAATTTGTGACTACGGAGAAAGATACATTTCTACAAAGCTTTTTGAAAATTAAAAAGGATAAAAAATGCTTATAAAACGCGCACTAAGCCAAATTAAAGAAGACATAAAAACAATTTACGAAAAAGACCCGGCAGCGGATAATCTTCTGGAGGTTTTACTGTGTTATCCGGGGCTTCACGCTCTAATTGCACATAGAATTGCACATAAGCTGCGCTACTGGAAAATACCGATAATTCCCCGACTTATTTCATACTGGAGCAGAATTTTTACGGGTATTGAAATCCATCCGGGCGCAACAATAGGACGCAGGTTCTTTATTGACCACGGCATGGGTGTTGTAATTGGTGAAACTACGATAATTGGCGATGATGTGCTGATTTATCAGGGTGTAACATTAGGCGGTACCGGCAAAGAACACGGAAAACGCCATCCTACCTTGGGTAACAATGTCATTGTCGGCGCAGGTGCAAAAGTGCTTGGCAATCTTACTATCGGTTCAAATACGAGAATCGGCGCGGGTTCCGTGGTTGTTGATGATGTGCCTGAAAACAGCACGGTAGTCGGTGTCCCGGGAAGGGTTGTACATCAAAAACTTATGGTCGGCGGAATACTTATGCATAACAGAATCCCGGACCCGGTAAAATGCCAGTTGAACAGACTTACATACGAAGTACAGGAGATAAAAGACAAGCTAAACATGCCTGTAGGTGAAAAAACCGACTGTTAAGCTGTTTTGTGTTTTAAAAAGCTATATCTGTCTTTAAAAAAATGTCTGAGAGTGACTGCTTGTAGAAGTGGTACACTGAGTGTGAGTGGTACCGAGTCTGTCATTTTGAGGAAGTGACCCCATGTACTTGTTGCGGGTGCCTGTTTTTCAACACAAAGGTTGAACTTGCTTTATGCACCCGTTCAATAAGTTATCGAGGTCAGTTGACTATATTAAATTATTAAATAATGATTAATTTTTTCTGATATTTTCAAAAGTGTCCTTAAAATGTAAATATAAAAACAGTTAATAAATAAGGGGGCATAATGATAGATTTTAACAGATTAACGAATAATGCTCAGGAAATATTATTTTCGGCACAGCAGCTTATGTCGAAATTTCAAAATACTCAAATGGAGCCGGAACATATTGTTCTTGCCATGGAGGAGGACAGAGACGGCATCTCAAAAGATTACTTGAGAGAATTGAAGCTTGACAATCCAAGTTTTAGAGATGCTCTTATGTCTTTAATAAACAACAGACCGACTTTAAGCAACCCTGCTCCGACGCAGCAGTTATATCTTTCAAACGACACTATAAAACTGTTTGATATAGCAAAAGACGAAGCAGAAAAGCTTAAAGATTCGTTTATAAGTATAGAGCATATACTGCTTGCCATACCTGAGCTGTCAAATACACAGATAAAAGCATTGTTTGACAAAAATGGTGTAACGAAGGACAAAATCCTTAATGCAATGAAAAAAATAAGGGGGCATAATAAAGTGGACTCTAAAGATTCTGAAGAAAATTATAAAGCTCTTGAAAAGTATTCAACAAATCTCACCGACCTTGCAAAGCGGGGCAAACTTGACCCTGTAATCGGCAGAGACGAGGAGGTAAGACGTATTATTCAGGTGCTTAACAGACGTACAAAAAACAATCCTGTATTGATAGGTGAACCCGGTGTCGGTAAAACGGCTATTGTTGAAGGGCTTGCCCAGAGAATAATAAGAGGCGATGTACCGGAGAGTCTTAAAAATACCCAGCTTATTGCGCTGGATATGGGGGCGCTTGTTGCCGGTGCAAAATTCAGAGGTGAATTTGAAGAACGTTTGAAGGCAGTGCTCAAAGAAGTCGAAGCTTCTGACGGACAAATTGTACTATTTATCGATGAATTGCACACTGTTGTAGGTGCGGGTGCAACTGAAGGTTCCATGGATGCCGGAAATCTTTTAAAACCGCTTTTAGCAAGAGGTGTGCTAAGAACGGTCGGCGCTACTACAATAAACGAGTACAGAAAATATATTGAAAAAGACCCGGCGCTTGAAAGACGATTCCAGCCCGTTATGGTCAACGAGCCTTCTGTTGAAGATACAATAAGCATTTTGAGAGGTTTGAAAGAACGTTACGAAGTTCACCACGGAATACGAATAAAAGATGCCGCTCTTGTTGCTGCGGCAAAGCTTTCCGATAGATATATAACGGATAGATTCTTACCTGATAAAGCTATTGACCTTATTGACGAGGCGGCTTCTTCTTTGAGAATTGAAATAGATTCAATGCCTGAGGAACTGGATTCGCTTGTAAGACAGAAGATGCAGCTTGAAATTGAGCGTCAGGCTATAAAAAAAGAAGATCCGTCTGATGAAAATACTAACAAAATTGATGCTTTGACAAAATTAATCGATGAGCTTGACGGAAAAATTTCTGTTTTAAAAACCCAGTGGGAAGCAGAAAAAAGTACCATCACAAATGAAGCACAGCTCAAAGAAGAAATTGAAAAAGTAAAAGTTCAGATTGAAAAAGCAGAAAGAGACACAGATCTTGAGAAAGCTGCGGAATTAAAGTACGGAAAACTTATTGAGCTGCAAAAACAGCTCCAGGCTGCACAAAAAGGTGAAAAGAATGTAAAACACACGCTGCTTAAAGAAGAAGTTGATGAGGATGATATTGCTGAAATTGTTAGCAAATGGACAGGTATTGAGGTGTCAAGACTTGTTGAAAGTGAAATGATGAAACTTTTAAGAATGGAAGACTACCTCCATAAAAGAGTTATCGGTCAGGATGAAGCCGTAAATACCGTGTCTGATGCGATAAGACGTGCACGTTCCGGCTTAAAAGATCCGAAAAGACCTATTGGTTCTTTTATTTTCCTCGGACCGACCGGCGTCGGTAAGACCGAGCTTGCAAAATCGCTTGCGGAATTTTTGTTCAACGACGAAGACGCACTTGTTCGTATTGATATGTCAGAATATATGGAAAAACATTCTGTTGCAAGACTTGTCGGTGCGCCTCCCGGATATGTCGGATATGATGAAGGCGGTCAGCTTACGGAAGCTGTAAGGCGAAAACCCTATTCTGTTATACTTTTTGATGAAATCGAAAAAGCACACCCTGATGTGTTTAATATAATGCTGCAAATCCTTGATGACGGCAGACTGACTGATTCAAAGGGCAGAACGGTTGACTTCAAGAATACGCTAATCATTATGACAAGCAACATCGGCAGCTCTATTATTCTTGAAAACAGTCTCAACTCAATGATTTCAGACAGCGAGTTTAATGACACGAAAGAAAAGGTTATGGAGCTTATGAAAGCTCAATTTAAGCCTGAATTTTTAAACAGAATAGATGAAATAATCTTCTTTAAAGCTTTGACGTTAAACCAGTTGTCACAGATTGTGGATATCTATTTTACGGGATTGAAAAAACTCTTTGCCGATAAGGATATAAAACTGGAAATAACAGACGAGGCAAAAGAACTCCTTGCGACACGCGGTTTTAACCCCGTATACGGTGCACGTCCGTTGAAACGTACAATACGCCAGATGGTTGAAAACCCGCTTGCAAAAGATATTCTTGCCCAAAAATTTAAAGAGGGTGACACCATCACAATTGACGCAAAAAACGACGAGATTGTGTTTCACTAACTCTTGTTCCTGTAAACATAACAGACGCTGTAATAAAAGCAGCGTCTGTTTTTATATTTATAGATATTCCGGTCAAAAGTTTTACATATAGTATGATTTGCCGCTGCAAAATAAACTTGCTTTTTAAAATTTTTTATTTTTAAATTTTTTTATAAACAATTTTATAGATGAGAAAGCGGGGGAGTGTTTATGGCTGTAGCTGTCTCTAAAGCCGAGGAATGGCATTTTAAGATAAATCCGTGGATTGCAATGATACCTATAATGCTTTCTATCTTTATGTTTGCACTGGATGAGACGATATCTAACGTTGCACTGCCTCATATGGCGGGGAGTTTTTCTGTAAGCCAGAATGAGTCAACCTGGATTATTACAAGCTATCTTGTTGCCAGCGGTATCATTATTCCGACAGTTGATTTTTTCTGCAAACTTATAGGCAGAAAACAGTATTTCCTGTTGAGTCTGGCAATATTTACCATTGCCTCAATACTTTGCGGAATATCCACAACCATGCCGATGATGCTTTTTTCAAGAATCCTGCAGGGAATTGGCGGTGGAGGAATTATGCCTATTGCTCAGGCTATAATTTTTGAAATCTTCCCGAAAGAAAAACTTCCGTCTGCAATGGCTGTATTTGGTCTCGGTGTTGTACTTGCGCCTATTA
This sequence comes from Candidatus Gastranaerophilales bacterium, assembly GCA_944326475.1. Taxonomy (GTDB): domain Bacteria; phylum Cyanobacteriota; class Vampirovibrionia; order Gastranaerophilales; family Gastranaerophilaceae; genus CALUPY01. The sequence goes on along the minus strand of CALVEC010000005.1, from coordinate 121,325 downwards.
TGGGACCGGCTGTCGGCGGATGGATTACCGAGTCTTACTCTTGGCCCTGGATTTATTTTATAAACATACCTATCGGTATTATTACCTTTTATCTTTCGGTTAAATATATAGAAGAACCGCCGTACTCCAGAAAACAAAAAGGCGTGACCATGGATTTTTCAGGGTTTGCTTTTATGGCTTTGTGGCTTTTGAGTTTGCAGGTTGTGCTGGAAAAAGGCAACGACAATGACTGGTTTAATGCTGCTTGGATATGCAGATTGTTTACTTTTTCAATGATTTGTCTGATTATTTTTGTTTGTATACAGATTAAAAAGAACAAAACGAAAACAGGGCTTATTAACCTGTCGATACTTAAAAACCACAATTTCTTAATAGGTACAATGGGACAGGTTGTGCTTATGGGGGTTATGATGGCATCATCCTCTATTTTGCCGTCGATGCTCCAGTCTATGATGGGATATACTGCATTTTTAAGCGGTTTGTCAATGATGCCCCGCGGGGCGGGATGTCTTATTGCATCGGTTTTGTCCGGAGTTATGGTTATTAAGCTTGGTATAAAACCGGTTGTAATAATAGGACTGATTATTCTGGCTGCGGGCAGCATGATGTTTGGCGAAATAAATACATCAATTGCACTTGCGAATATTGCCATACCTAATTTTACGTTCGGAGTGGGGATGATTTTAACAATGGTGCCGCTTTCCAATATCTCCTGCGCAACACTCAATAATGAAGACCAGACAAACGCTGCAGGTCTTCAAAACCTTGTGAAAAATGTCGGCGCAGCAATTGGTACATCTATTGCAACCACAATGATTTCAAGATTCTCTCAGGTGCACCAGATGACTATGGTTAAATTTTTGTCAGAAGGCAATAATGTATATCTCGAACGATTGCAGTCTATGACATCTTCATTCTTGCCGCTGACTGATTTACAGAATGCTACTTATATGGCGCAAACTCAGATATACGGTCTGCTTAAGCAGCAGGCAACTTTTTGGGGATATGTTGAAACCTTCAGATATTTTGCAGTTGCGGTTGTTTTCATTCTCCCGTTTGTCTTTTTCCTTAACGAGAATAAGCAAAAATCAAAAAAACAGGAAAATCAGGCTTAATGAATATATGGGTTTAGTTAATGTCTGAAATTGACCTCGTTTACAGAAGCGGTGTACTTGTTGCGTGTGCCTGTGTTACAACACAAAGATTGAACTTGTTTTATGCATATGTTCAATAAATTATCGGAGTCAGTTGACTATATGAAAAATTTTAAACTTTTTATACAAAATATCTTCAAACTAGCAATTTTTTTTATATTTTATTTTATAATAATCAACTAATAAAAAGCTTTTGACATTTCTGTAAATAAATAGATTCCGGAAAAATATTATGTTGAATATTGAACCTAAAATAAACAGCACATCATACTCATATAACAGACAGGCGTTTGGACTAAATCCTTATTTTGAAACTTCAGGCGGCGCCGGTCAGGTCGGTTCAAGCCCTGCTGAGACAATCGGCAGTGCTGCAATAATGCAGATTATTGCGATGTCGCTGGCGTCACTTTCTCAGTGGTGCTCTGCAAAGCTTAAAATGAGCAAGAATTTTGCCGAACCCGATATTATAAAAAATATTGCAACGGATATGGCAAAAAAGAATAATCTTCAAATCACTCTCGGTTATGTTGATGAGGCAAATAAACATCTCTTTGAGCAGAAATTTAACGCACCTGGTATGTTTGAAAGCGTTGCAAAAGGGTCAAATGCTTTTTATCAAGACAGGTTGAAACTGGCTGTTGCGCCTAAAAATAAGCCTTATCTTATTCTTCACGAGATAGGTCACGGAATTAACGCCACAAAAGGCAAGTTTATGCGTTTTCTGCAAAATTCCCGTTTTAAACTGGCCAGTTTGCCTACAGCACTTATTATTGCAAACATGTTTTGTCCGAGAAGCAGCGAAGACGGAAAAACCTTTATCGAAAGAAACGCCGGAAAAATTGGGTTTGCTGCATTTCTCCCTACTATAGCGGAGGAAGGGCTGGCGTCGTTGCGCGGAATAAAAGCTGCTGCTGAAGCTAAAAAGATTTATGGCAATAAAATTAATCTTGCTCCGCTGAAAAAGAACTATTTTATTGCCTGGATGACTTATCTCATTTCCGGTGTGCTGCTCGGTATCAGTATGAAACAAACAATGCTTGAAACTAAGTAATACTAAATATTGCCTAATGTCAGTAAAGAGCTATTTCCTGATTTTTCTTTACATATAGTCTGCAAACTGGTAAACTTGAAAATTATAGCAGAAAAATCTGTGTATTTTCTTATGATTGAACCAAAAAACACGCTTAAAAATTTGAAAACTTATGACGTACCTGCTTATCCTGAAAAATGGGCGATGAAGCTTGACTCCAACGAAAACTACATAGGTCCGTCTCCAAAGGTTTTGAATGCAATTAAAAATATTACTATTGATGAAATATCACACTATCCGTACTATGGCGGACTTTACGACGCTTTGTGCAAAAAATACGATGTTTCAAAATCATCAATAGTAATTACAAACGGTGCTGACGAGGCAATATTTGCATTGATTAACACCTATATGACACAGCAAAGCTCTATGCTTACAATAACGCCGGCTTTTTCGATGCCGAAAATTTATGCTGCACAAATTGGTTGCGAGTATGTTGAGGTTCCATACGAAAAACGCTGGGAATTCCCTTTTGAGAGTTTTGTGAAATCAGTAAAACAAAATACAAAAATAATCTGGCTTACATCTCCGAATAACCCGACAGGAACTGTGATTGCACCTGAACAGATAAAATATATTCTTGAGCATTTTAAAGACAGATTGGTCGTTGTTGATGAAACATACGGTGCATTTTCTGATTATTCGTGTATTCAGCTTGTAAAAACTTACAAAAACCTTGCTGTTGTTAAGTCTATGTCTAAAGATTATGCTTTAGCAGGATTGCGCCTGGGTTTTGTTGTATCTGACTCGAAAAATATTCTAAACATAAAAAAAATGCTCAGCCCTTACAATGTGAATGCCGTTGCTGCAAAAGCGGCAATTGCTGCAGTTTCTGACGACCAACATTTTCAAAAAATGAAGGCGGAGTTAAATAAATCAAAAAAATTTTTGACAGAGGAATTTAAAAAGCTAAAAGTAAAGGTATATGACTCGCACGCAAATTTTATACTCGCGGAGTTTGGGGAAAAGACGGATTATGTTTACAATGTGCTTTTGAAAAACCGAATTATAGTTAAAAAATATGATGAACTTGGTGCGCTTCGCATTACTCTGCCAGCGTTTGAAGCTGCAAAAAAACTAGCTGGCTTAATAACGACCAGAGACGTTATTGTCTTTGATATGGACGGTGTGCTTGTCGATGTTCAAAATTCATACAGACTTGCGATTGCTGAGACTTATAAGTATTTTACAAAACGTGAAATCTCCCAGGAGGATATAAAAGCTGCAAAAAATCTTGGCGGACTTAACAATGACTGGGATTTGACATATCACCTTTTGAAATCCGCAGGCACCTGGGTGCCTTATGATGATATCGTTGAAAAATTCCAGCAGATGTACTGGAATGACGGCAAGGGGTGTATAAACGATGAAAGCCTTATTATAGACAAAACTCTGCTAGAAACTCTTTCACAACGTTATATTTTGGCGGTGTTTACCGGAAGACCACGTGTAGAAGCTGAGTTTACGTTGAAAAAATTTGATATTTTGAAATATTTTTCAAAGATAGTTACAATGAATGATGTGCCTAAAGAACGCCAAAAACCTGATACTCTCGGGCTTGAAAAGATTAGAACATCCGTCTTTGCAGGAAAAATGCTGTATGTCGGTGATACCGTTGATGACGTAAAATGTGCTAAAGAGTTCAGAATTACCGGGTTTGGCGTTGCTCATACCCGTGAGCAGGCGGATTTGCTGCTAAATAACGGTGCAAAATTTGTTTTAAACAGTGTAAATCAACTCGGAGATTTTATAAAATGAGAAATGGTGTTATAAAAAGAACGACAAACGAAACAGAAATTACTGCAGAGCTTTGTTTGGACGGCAGGGGCTGTTCGGAGATTGATTGCGGGTGTGCTTTTTTTAAGCACATGCTTGAACAATTTGTATGCCATTCCGGTTTTGACCTGAAGCTTAGTGCAAAATCTAAAGACGGTGACAATCATCATCTCATTGAAGACACAGCAATAGCTCTGGGATGTGCGTTTAAAGAAGCCCTGGCAGATAAGTCCGGTATAAATCGTTACGGGCAGTGCATATTGCCTATGGATGAGGCGCTTGTTTTGTGTGCCGTTGATATTTCAGGTCGAGCATTTTCCACAACTGAGCTTGATATAAAATGCGAAAGAGTTTCTGATTTTGAGACTATCCTTGTTCCGCATTTTTTCACTAGCTTTGCACAAAATGCAGCAGTTTCAATCCACATAAAGCAGTTATCAGGCGCCGATTCACACCATATCATAGAAGCAGCTTTTAAATCATTTGCGCGTGCAATATCTCAGGCTGCACAAAAAAATGATACCGGTAAAATCCCATCTACAAAAGGGTGTTTATAAATACACTGCTGCATGATTTTTGAGGTTTAAAATTTCTCAATAAAAAGCTTTACTGCCTCGTCGACTGTCGATGGTGAGTTTAAATCCTGCTCTTTAGACATGGGGCGTTGAACTGACATGTTCATCCCTCCGATACGTTTTCTAAATAGCAGGAGTATTAAAAACAGTATTGCGCAAGAGCCTACAACCCATAGCATTGTTGTAAAAAACTTTCCGAGAACGATTTTGCCTTCACTTGGCTTTTGTTGTTGCCCGACGACGGGTGTTTTGTTCTGCTCATGTTGGGTTGTTTTAGCCGGCTGTGCAACCGTTTCAGCCGGCGGGTTCGGTGCCGGAAAATCAAGCGCAATAGCAGGTTTAAGCTGCAAAAACGCAAGCCCGCCTGATACTGCTATAGTTAACAAAACAGAAACAACTTTTTTTGAAAAATTATTCATTTGTCGGTGTTTCCTCTGTTTTTTTAGTCGTTCTTTTTCTCGGTCTTGTTGGCTTTCTTGTTCTTGTATTTCTTTTGGGTTTCGGTTTTTCAACCTGGATATCTTCTTCCGCTGCATTTTGTTCCTGTTTGTGTTCAACAGGTGCTTCTGTTGCAGAGTCTACAGCTTCCGGAGCTTGCACAGCCTCTGTTTCTTGCTGCGTATTTTGCGGCTGTTCTGTGCTTAATGCTGCTTCAGTTGTATTTTCGGATCCTTCAATTTCATCGAGTATATTAAATACGTTTTTCTTTCCGCGATTGTTTTTGAAGTGTTTTTCTTTTGCTTCTTTTGAAACATTTTGAATATTTACAGTACTGGATAGTTCCGGTGTAATCGATGCTTCTTTTATTTTTTGAACTGCATCATCCGGCGTAAATTCCGTATTTTCGGAATTTTTCTGTTTCTTGTCATTCTGTCTTTTTGCTGTCAGTGAAGGATTTGCGCTCTGTGAATGCTGATGGTTAAAGACGTTGTTGTCTTTTTTATTATTCTTGTTTTTAACCTGTCCGACAGGAATTTTTAATTTTGCAGCTTTTGAACGGTATTCACCCTCTGCAACAGAGGTTGAGAAGGTAAATTCTTCAATAACGTGACCTGTGCCCTGACAAGCCTGGCATTTTTTCGTAAATATTTCATCAAGGCTCTGTCCTTGTCTGTGTCTTGTCATTTCAACAAGTCCAAGGTCAGAAAGCTGACCTACCTGCGGTTTTGCTTTATCTGATTCAATAGCAAGCTCAAGTTCCTGAAGAATTGACAGCTTATCTGCGCGGCTAAGCATATCTATAAAGTCAATGATTATCATACCGCCGATATTTCTGAGTTTGAGCTGTCTTGCAATCTCGGTTACTGCTTCTTTATTCGTTTTTAGAATAGTTTCATCCTGCGTTGCAGAGCTTATGAATTTGCCGCTGTTAACATCTATAACAGTCAGAGCTTCCGTTGTTTGAATAAACAGGTAACCGCCTGAGGGTAAGTTTACCTTGATTTGCAGTGCATTTCTTATTTCTTTTTGGATTCCTGATGCCACAATCAGCGGTTCCGTACCTTTGTAGAGCGAAATATCAATGTCTTTGTTGAGGTTCCAGTTTTGTATAAGCTGCTGTGTTCTGTGAAGCGCAAAAGCAGTGTCTACAACAATCTCTTTTACGTCTTCATCGCAAGCTTCTCTGATTACACGGTAGAGCAAATCCTGGTCGCGGTACAAAAGATTGGGAGCTGAAACCATCTCTGCCTGTGTAACAATAGTGTTCCACTTTTCAAGCAGTATTTCCATGTCCTCTTGAATTTCAGCTTCTGTCTGACCTTCTGCTTCTGTTCTGATGATAACCCCGACACCGACAGGTTTTAAAAGGTTTACAATCGATTTTAGTCTGGCTCTTTCTTTTGTTGTTGAAATCTTTTTGCTGACGCTGACGCCTGTTTCATATGGCATAAGCACCAGAAATCTTCCCGGCAGACTGATTGATGTCGTAACTCTCGGACCCTTGTGCCCTGTCGGTTCTTTAACAACCTGAACCATAAGCTTTTGTTTTGGAGAAAGTTTGTCCTGGAGTCCGCCTTTGCCTATAACATCAGCAGCGTGCAGAAATCCCATTTTGTCCGAGCCGACGTTCACAAAAGCAGCTTCAATACTGGGAAGAATATTTTCAACCTTGCTCAGATAAACATCGCCAAGAAGTATATCTCCGCGGTGAACAAAAAATTCGGTAATTTTGTCATCCTCAAATACGGCTGCGATGTTGTCGCGCTCTGCAATAACTATTGATTTTTTCATAAAAAATTCCTTATCAAACTTTAAAAACTTTTATTTTACAACGCCGTCATATTTTCATCAAAAAATTTGAGACGTTTTATATTAAACTTTTCGTCAGGATAGAAAAATTTTATTAATTCGTCAGCGCGAACAGACGGAATGTCCGGATTCTGTCCTGTTTTGAGCGTGATATAGAGCTTGTCGTCCAATATCTCCGCGTCTCTTACTGATTTATTAATGCATATTAATTTGTCTATACCTTTTTTTGTCTTCTTCTTGAGATAAATTTCTTTCTCTGAAGTAAGTTCATTTTTAATATACCCTAAATTTTGAGAATTGGGAATACCCTTATTTTTAAAACTAAACTCGTATCGTGCCCATTGAGTAAGTACGTCAAGGCTTTTCGACTTTTTATCAATTTCACAAATTTTAATAATTTGTGCATTTTTATCCAAGACAGAGTTAAGGATGTCCTGAATTTCAAGAGGGGTTTTATTTTCTCTAAGTTCAAACTCGAAAAATTCACCTTCGCTCTCCACAAACAATGGCAGTGCAACGCCGAGTGATATCTTTGGTATGGGGTTAAAGCCTTCTGTGAAAACTATATTAAGCCCTGACCTGAAAAGAGCTTTCATAAGTGTATTTTGCCAATCAAGGTGGGACAGATATTTAAGATAGCCTTTTTTAGTTATTGTTGCACGGTATTTTTTTGCCTCGATTTCTGCCTCGGGTGTTTTTTCAAGCTTTGGAGAATAAGGTTCGTCAAGCTGTTTTTTGACGTGAAAAGAGCTGCAGATACCGCAATTTGAACATTTTGTCTCGCATGGAACGCTTGTGGCGTTTTGCATTGCGGTTTTGTACTCTTTAATGAACCAATCTTTTTTTATTCCTGTGTCTATAAAATCCCAAGGCAGCATGTCATCCAGGTCAAATTCCTTTTGCGCCAGTGCTCGAATCGGTATGTGCTCGTTGTCTGCAATTTCTCTCCATTTCTCGTAAGAAAAATTTTCATCCCACGTATCCAGATAACATCCGGCTTTGTACAGTGCGTAAATGTATCTGCAAAGCGAATCATCACCGCGGGTCAGCACTGCTTCCATCTGAGAAATGTATTTGTCGTGAATTTTTATGCGAACTCCTTTGAGAGAACGGGATTTGTCCTTAATGTAGTGAATTTTCTCTGTTAAATCTTCAAGCGAGTTTTGTCCGCACCATTGAAAGGGGGTAAACGGTTTGGGTACAAATATAGAGAGCGTGCAATTCAGTTTTAAATCGTCTCTAAGCGCCTGTTCTTTTTTGAGTTCTCTTGCTTTTTGCTTTATTTTGCCCAAAAGCTCTATCATTTCATCAATATCCGCGTAGGTTTCTGTCGGCAGCCCCATTATAAAATAGAATTTTATCGTGTCATACCCGTTCAGGTAGCAGTCCAGTGTTGTGTTTACTATCTGTTCTTCCGTAAGATTTTTATTGATAACATCCCGTAATCGTTGCGAACCGGCTTCCGGCGCGAGAGTCACCGTCGTTTTTCTTACGTCTCTGACAAGATTTGAAAGTCTTATGTTAAATCGGTCAATACGCTGGCTGGGTAGTGATGCCGAGACTTTTTTTGAGTGGAAGTGGCATGTTAATTCCTCAAGCACCGACTCAATGTTTGTGTAATCGTTTGAAGATAAAGAAAGCAGTGAAAATTCGTCATAGCCTGTATTTTTAACAAGTTCTTTTGTGACTTTTATAATGTCTTCCGCTTTTCTTTCTCTGATTGGTAAATTCACGTGTCCGGGCTGGCAAAAACGGCACATACGTCCGCATCCGCGTCTTATTTCAACAACTGCTCTGTCGTGGATAGATGTTGAGAACGGTACCGGGTGCTTTGTCGGGGCGGATGTCATCCTGAAATCATAAATCCGTTTTTTTACCTCTTTATCAAGTTTTATTGAGGGTACATAAACACCCTCTACATCCGAGATTCTTCTTAAAATTTCAGCTCGTCCGAGACCTTTTGATTTTTTGTAAATGTCAAAAATCTCATCAAATATTTCCTCGCCGTCTCCAATCAAAAATGCGTCTACAAAATCCTTCAAGGGTTCAGGGTTGTAGGCGCAAGGACCGCCAGAGAGAATTATCGGGTCATTGTCTGTTCTGTCTTTAGAATTTACCGGTATTTCTGCCATATCCAGAAGCGCAAGAACTGTAGGATAGCAGAGTTCGTATTGAATAGAAAAGCCTACAAAATCAAAATCCTTTAAAAATACTTTTGATTCAAGTCCGTAAAGACATAGTCCATGCTGCTTCAGCACCTCTTTAAAATCGGTATCCGGTGCATAAAACCTGTCGCACAAAACTCCGTCAAGCGAATTTATATGTTCATACAAAACCCTGTGCCCGAGATTGCTTGCGCCGACTTCGTATTTGTCCGGAAATCCTATAGCGAATGTAACTTCGGCATTTTTAAAATTTTTATTATATGAGAACATTTCGTGCCCGATGTACTGATATGGCTTGTTTACCTCTGTAAGCAGTCCGTCGAGTGTGTTTTCATCAATCTTGTTCATCTTCTTGTTTAACCTTTTCCTTGACCGGACAAATTATAGCGCTGTTGTTGCTTGGAATCCGGGAAGCTTCCGTTTCGGAAGGCAAATAGCTTTTTGACAATTTTACGCTAAATCTTTTGGTAAAAATTTGTCAATTTCAATTATTGTTCCGCTTAACTCATTATTTCTGAACATAAGCAGAAAATCAAGGAGTTTGTCGTTCGGAACATTGTAGCTGTACAAAGAGACTCCGCCGTTTTTCTCTTTCATTACCTTTACTATGTAGTGACAATCTTTTGCATAATCCAGAAGATTTTCTTCTTTAAATGGATATCCGTTTACGTCAGTGTCCAGACGTACATAACTGAATCCCGCAAAAGTTTTCACTTTTTCCTTTGAGTCGGCTTGTTTGTTCTTTGTATGTTTTTTAAATATGTTAATTACTTTATTGCTGATATCATCTGTCATAGTTTTATTAAAGCTTATATTTGAGAAGCTGTCTACCATTTTACAAATTTTCATATTGTATAAAACGGTTCTTTTGTCATTTTTTATGCATTTTTTACTAAAAACTGTAGAAATTTGGTGTAAAATATGTAAAAATATAAAAAAAGAGGTGTTTATGGATAATCCCGAAAATAATGTATCAAACTCAATTATGCTGAAAGAAATTTTCGAGCAGCCTGCGGTTGTTAAGAATCTTATAAACCGCTGCATTAATTCAGAGGATGTTGTTACGCTGAATTTACCGTTGAATATTAATAATATAGTTATATCTGCCAGCGGTTCTTCTTACAACTGTGCGGCTATAGCTGCGCCTCTTTTCAGAGAAATGCTATGCATTCCGTGTGAATACGAGTACTCAAGCGAGTTTATTTTGCAGAAAAATTATTTTGTTACGCCTGAAACTCTTTTTATTTTTATTTCACAATCAGGAGAAACATCGGATACGCTGCATGCGATTAAAAAAATTAAAGAACTGGGCGGAAAAACGCTTTGTATCACAAATGCGGAAAATTCAACACTCTGGAATCTCAGCGATTATCGTATACTTTCTGATGCCGGCGAAGAAAAGAGTATTGCATCAACTAAAGCGCTCTGTGCACAACTATTCTGTCTGATTTTGATTATACTTAAAATAAAATTTTCCAAAGCGCAGAGCATAGAGCGGGAAATTCACGCTCTCAAACGCCTTCCGCTTTATCTTGAACGTATAATAGGAGATTTTGACAGAATAAAAACAGCGGCAAAAATGATTTCTAAATACCGCAATATTGTTATTCTCGGCAACAAAACCTACTATCCGGTTGCAAAAGAGGGTGCCCTTAAAATAAAAGAAACTTCGTATTTAAATGTTGCTGCGTATCCTTTCGGTGAGTTTATGCACGGGCATGTTGCCGTATTGAATGAGAAAGCTATTGTTATTGCCATAATTGATGACGAAAATGAAATATCAGCCAAAAGAAATCTTCAAAAAATAAGAGATGATTATAACCCGCAAATTATCTGTATCAGCAGTATAAAAGATGTTGACTGCGGAGATTATAATATTTATATTAAGACCGGCAAAAAAATCAAAGCAATTTTTGGTGCACTTATTACTTTGCAGCTTATAGCCTGTGAGATAGCAGCTATTTTGAAAAAAAATCCGGACAAACCCAAAGGTTTAAAAAAGGTTGTCAGAGACTGATTGAGGAAACATTCTTTGTAAATTTTTTATAAAAAACGGAAAAATACCCGCAAAAAAAAATTTTACGGGGTTTAAAACTTATGTAAAAGGTTGTAATATAAAAATATTATCAGTCTAAATAATTTAGGAGAGCAGTGATGAAAGTTTTAAACGTAGGTTCAAAGGGTTACACACAAAACATTTATTTAAACAAAAATTTTAAAGAAGCTCAAAAGCAAGAAGCTCCGGCGTATGAAAATCCTATTTCTCGTAAAACTGAAAGAAATCTTGCTATTTTAGGTGCGCTGGGCGGTTCTGCCGTAGTTGGAGCGGTTGTCGGCGGGCTTACATCTTGTATTCCTGCGGTTAAAGGTGCAAAAATTCCTGTACTTTCCGGTGTGGCTGCTGCAGTGATTGCACTGGCTTTGACGCTGCCGTCTAAGCTTTATCATACGGCAATAAACGCTTTTGCCCGTGAAAAAGAAATGGATATTTTCTCAAGAGACAAGGCGCTTAAGGCAAATCTTACGGAGGAAGTACACAAAGAAGTGTTAGACCCCGGGGTGTCTTTGGATAAAAAACTCGATGACAACCTTAAACTACAGACAGCTAACCGTTCTGCCGCATTGCTTTTCAATACGATGAATCCGTCCAACTAACTCAGAAAAGCGGGTTGTTATGAAAATTATTCCTGTAGGAAAAAATTATACTGCGTTTAAGTCATCAGATACTTCAAACAGCAAGCCTGCGGTTGCAAGAAAGTACGATTCCCTGAATAATGCGGATAAAATGGCTGCAAAAACAGAAGTTGAGGACAATAAAAATCCGATAAAAAAAGGATATGAACAACTTGATGCTTTAAGAGCCACCGTAACGGCAGGTTTGGGCTTCGGCTTTTACGCTTTGTATTATCTTTCAAAAGAGGGATTTGCTTTTGATACACTTTTTGATGCAAGCCTTAAAATTGCAAAACAAAATGAGAGTAAAACAAAGCGAGCCTTGCTTCCTCTTATGTATATTGGGTCGATGGCGCTCGTTTTTGCCGGATTTATAGGAGCTCTTGCTGTTGCATACACTGCATTTAATGCACCCAAAGCTATGTATAACGGTAAAATTAATGCTTTTAAAAAAGAAAAAGAGATGGATTTATACATAAGAGGGAATAAGGTTGAAAAAGAGCTTTATAACCAGATGAATGCGGCTGCAAAAAATGCGGATAGTGAACAGAAAAAGGCGCTTTCTTTGCAATATCAGAAACTTCGTGCCGCAAAAAATATAGTGCCTGATTTTGTTGATATTAAAATGCCGTTGACTTCAAATAATAATCAAAGTGTATAATTTACGAGATAAGCGCAGAGCACTTGTTTGGCAGCTTGCCGCATGAAAATTTTTAACTGTGGTATGATATTTATAAACAGCCGTTAAAGCCGGTGCAACAATTCGGAGATATCGATAGACGGGGAAGTTATGGAAATTTTAGAAAAAAATTTGTCATTAATTGACAAAATGAATAAGAGTCTTGCCGGAAAAATCAGAAATTTAGGTGAGATAAGAAATTCATACGAGTTAAAGACAAACCTCGCGGGTGAATATAATTTGGCAATAAACGGAATGCTTGTACATTCCGTAAACGGCGCTGAAGCAGAAGCCCAAAAGATATTTAATCAACTCGGAGCAGACAGTGCAAACAAAATTCATATAATATACGGACTCGGGTTGGGATATATGCCTGATTACTATCTTGAACACGGAAGCGGTGCCGTTGTTGTGTATGAGCCGGATATTGAACTTATCAGGGTTGTTCTTGAGATTGTTGATTTTGAAAAACAACTTAGTGCTAAAAATTTCTTTATTGCATCAGATATGGAAGAACTAAAGATAGCTTTTGAATTGTTTTTCAGATACAAAACGACTACGGATGTGTCTTGTATTGACTATTACAAATACAATAAAAAAACTGAATATATGCAGTTTGTGAACGATTATAATACGCTTCACAGCATTTATTCATTTAATTACAGATTTCACACAACAACTGCCTATAAATTTCTGTACATGACGTATTGCGGTTTGCTGAGAAGGTTGTTCACTCCTGAAATAGACAATTATAAAGATATTTTTAAAGGGAAGCCGGCAATAATTGTTTCCGCAGGACCCTCACTTGCAAAAAATATAGAAACTCTGAAAAAAGCAAAAGGGCATGCTCTGATATTTTGTATCGGGGCAGCGTATAAGGCGTTGTATGAAAATGGAATAACTCCTGATTTTGTTGTTTTAATTGAAAAATTAAATACACTTCATCATTATAAATTTCCTAATAACAAAGACGTAACAATTATAATTGAGCCGTTTACGCACTATAGCGCATTATTTGAAGCGGATTTTAAAAGATATATTATGAGTGTTTCGTACGAAACAGTATCAAATCACTGGTTTGAAAAACTTAAAAACAAAAAACCAGGTGATTTTGAAGCAAAAGGTACTGTTTCTTATCAAGCACTGTCTGCTGCAAAACTTATGGGGTGCGACCCGTTGATTTTAGTTGGGCAGGATTTAGCGTTTGTTGACGGCAAATGTTATGCAAAAGGCTCGCCGTTTGAGGATTTGGAATGTATTAAAGATGAAAAAACAGGAGAATATAAGATATTACCTAAAGACTATGAAAAATTCAGAGATGTATATTGCGCAGCGCAAAAAAAATATTACAGCGAAGAAACTCTCGATGAAATAGTTAACAGAAATCTTGAAAAACTGCTTAAGGGCTTGACTCTTGTTGACGGTCAAAACGGGGGCAAACTGCCTACCCAAAGCGGGTATGCCATGTTTATTAAATATTTTGAAGAATTTGCCTCAAAAAATAACGGTAAAAATCAGTTAATAAATGCTTCAACGGGCGGTGCTAATATAAAAGGTTTTAAAAACATTCCGTTGAAGGATGCTGTTATGCCTTATATGACCGGAGAAACTTTTGACGCTGAAAGTGTATTGGCGCAGGTTAAACCCGAGCTGCCGGATATGAAGACGTTAAAAACAAATATGATATCAGAAAAAGAACAGATTGAAAAAATCCTGCCAATGCTTGAGACAGGGCAGTCTTACGTAAAAATTATCAATCTTGAACACTTGAGACACAAAAAATCAACACAGATAGCTCTAAACACCCTTAAAAAAGCAATTGAGCTTTATTGTGACATTACAAACAACTGTTATAATAAGAATATTCTCTACAGGCTTATTGCAACGGAAGAAAATGCAGGGATAAAATGGTTTTTAAGAGAGAATAAAGATGTTTCCGATACTAAAGTGCAGGAGGAAGCTCTCGGGCTTTTGAAAAATTACTACTTTGAAACTGAAAAGAAGTGTAAAGAAGCGATTAAGACATTAGAAAGAAATATAGGTTATATAAATGAAAGCAGTGTTACAAAGAGTTAAGCATGCCTCCGTTAAAATAGACGGAGAGTTATATTCTTCCATAAATCAGGGAATACTGGTTCTGTTCGGGGTTGAAAAAGATGACGAACGGGAAAAAATGGAATGGATGGCAAAAAAAATTCTGAATTTGAGAATATTTGAGGATGAAAATGGGAAAATGAACCGGTCTTTAATCGACATACACGGTGAAATCCTTATAGTATCACAGTTTACCCTGGCGGCAGACTGCAAAAAAGGTACCCGTCCGGGTTTTGACAGAGCTGAATTGCCGGAGAGAGCGGAAAAAATTTATGAGGAATTTATAAAAAAAATGAAAGAAAGTTCTCTTGTTGTTAAAACCGGCAAATTTGGTGCTATGATGGAGGTTTCACTGTCCAATGACGGACCTGTGACAATCATTTTAAGCAAATAATTTAAAAAAATTTTATAAAATGCTTGCCATCTAAAGATTTTGAGTTTAGAATAAAAGATATTCATGAACTATTTTATTATTTTACAATTTAGATTAAGACCGAGGAGCTAATTTTTTAAAAATAGCCTTTCACTTAAAAGGGTAAACGAAGATATGTATGTAAATAAGTGTACTAAATGTGGAGCGGAATTTGAAACCAAAAACCCCAAACGGGTAATATGCCCAAATTGCCTGTATCCAGAGAAAAAATCAGAAGCTGAAGCAAATTCAGATAACAGAAACAGCGAAAGTTATCAAGGTTCTTACAATTCATACTCAACTGAATCATTACAGCCGAGAGAGAAAAGAGAAGACAGACCATATTCACAATCGCGATATGACGGACAACGGTCTTATAATCGTCCGTATCCTCAGCAGCGTTCTTACGGCGGTCAGCGTTCGTCAAGACCTTACGAAAGAAGCGAAGGCGGATACAACCGGGATAACAGAGGCGGTTCTCACAGACCTTCAAGACCGTATGACAGAAATCAAAGACCGCAGAACAACAGACGTCCGCAAAGACCCGGCGGCAGACCGATGCAGAAAAAACCGCCGAAGCAGCTTCTTGTTACAAAAGAACAAATGCTGCAGATAGAAGAACTATACAAAAAGATGCTTCCTTTGCCGAATCCTGATGCACATGAAGTTATCGGAGAAAAAATCGGACTTGAGCCCAGAAAAGTATTTTTTGGTATAAATCTTGTGCGTCAGAAGATGATGCTGCCGAAATTATCTTATCCGAAAAGAAAGCTTGCAGTGTCTCCTGACCAGCTTATGGCTATAAAGGCGCTTTACGAGCCGCTGTTGCCGCTTCCGCCAATCGGATGCCATAAAATTCTTGCAGCGCAGCTGAAAATTGACGAATGGCGTGTTCACGTCGGTATCGGACTTATTAGAAAACAGATGGGTCTTGACCGTTGGAATCAGGACAGGGAAGATGCACCGGCTGAATTTAAAAACCAGGCAAAAAAAGAAGAAGCACCTGTAGAAGAAAAAGCAGCAAAGAAAACTTCAAAAAAAGAAAAGAGTGCTGCAGAGACGGTTGAAACAACAGAAGAACAATGAGTAAACTTGTTTCTGTCGGGAAAATCCTGAATTTTCATGGCATCAAAGGCGAAATTAAAATGGGATATACCTCAGGCAATGAGTCTTTGATAAAAAATCTCAGCACTGTTTTTATATTTCAAAATAATGAAAAAAAACCTTTTACAGTGGAGTCAGTCAGATTCCATAAGAATTTTGCAATAGTAAAGTTTAAAGAAATAAGTTCCATAAATGATGTTATGCCGATAAAAGGTTTGTTCGTGCATGTCGAAGAAGCTGATATTAAGTCAGGTTTAGATGATGACGAATTTTTGATAAATGACTTAATCGGGCTTGTTGTAAAGGATACAGAAGGTAATAATATCGGAATTGTTAATGATGTCGGAGAAAACAGGGCGTCGAGTTTGTTGTCCGTAAAAAAGCCGGACGGGACTGTTTTTATGGTGCCTTTTGTAAAGGAGCTTGTGCCGGAGGTTGATATACAAAACGGTGTAGTTATTGTAAAAATGATTGACGGGCTGGACGGATGATGAAGTTTGATGTGCTTACATTATTTCCTGAAATGATAGAACAGGCATGCTCTCACAGTATTATTGCAAGAGCTGTTAATAACGGGATAATAGACGTTAACACTGTAAATCCGAGGGATTACACGCTTGATAAACACAAAAAAGTCGATGATACTCCGTTTGGCGGCGGAGCCGGCATGGTACTAATGTGCCAGCCATATTTTGATGCGTTTGACAGCATAAAGAAGACAGAGAATACTGAGGTGATTCTTCTTTCACCTCAGGGCAAGACGTTTAACCAGAAAAAGGCGGCAGAACTTGCCCGAAAAGAACATATAGTTCTTATTTGCGGTCATTATGAGGGGTTTGACGAAAGAATAAAGCTGTATACAAATGCGCACGAGGTTTCCATTGGTGATTTTGTCTTGACAGGCGGGGAACTTCCGGCTTTGTGCTTGATTGATTCAATATCAAGAAATATAGAAGGCTTTTTGGGAAAAATGGATTCAGCACTGAAGGATTCTTTTTCTGACGGGCTTTTGGAACACCCTCAGTATACAAAACCGAGAGAATACCGTGGTATGAAGGTGCCTGAGGTTCTGTTTTCGGGAAATCATGCACTTATAGACGGGTGGCGGCGTAAACAACAGATGCTCATTACCAGGAAAAAAAGACCGGATTTATTTGCAAAATTTCAAAAAAACTGTAATAATATAGAAGATTTAAAACTTTTGAATGAGGTTTTATTTTCCGAAACAGAATAATATTGTTAAGTTAAAGGATAAAAGGTCAATCGTCAATGGAACTCAATAAAGAACAAATCAACAAATTATTAGAATTAGCAGAACTGGAGCTTGATAGAGACAATATCTCAAGTGAAGATATTAACAAAGCGCTTATTGCAATAGAAAGAAAACTTATTTCTTTTTCAAGCGGTGAATCTTTTGCCGGTGCCAGTGATTTAAGCGTGTTGATTGTTGACGACCTTGAGCTTTCTATATACCAGTTTAACCAGCTTTTGAAACGTATAGGTGTAAAGCCTACTGTTGCCCGCAACAAAGAGGAAGCTTTTGCCGAGTTAAAGAAGAAAAAATTTGATTATATTGTTGTTGATTTGTTTTTGCCTGATTCAGAGGATGGCTTTGAACTTATTGATGAATGTATAAAAATTCGCGAGACCAAAGGTGTTAACAAAATTATTGTAATGTCAGGCACAGACGACCAGAATCTTGTGGAAAAATGCTATAAATTAGGCATTGATGAGTTTATACCGAAAAATGTTAACTGGCATGATCAAATTCTCAAATATATAACAAATACACTGAGTACAAAAACCAGCACAGACTTTTTGAAATACTCCATCAATGACAATATTTGCTGCTATACACTCAATAAATTCAACTGCCAAAAACATATTGATACAATAATGAAAGACGTTACAACGAGTCTTTATATGGGATATGTGAATATTATTTTCAATATGGAAAATATAAAGATATTTGATGAAGAATTTACACGTGCATTCGCTGAATTGTACAGAATGTGTCAGGAAAAACAAGGTTCATTTTCACTGGTGAAAATTTCAGACCCGTTAAGAAATGCACTGTCTGATGCGTTTTTAGATACAGTTATACCGATTTACTCCAGCGTTGATGCTGCGATTGGTAAATTGTCAAATTAATTTTCAAACATATCCACGCGGCGCTGGTGTCTTCCTCCTGAAAATTCAGAAGAAAGCCAGATGTCAACAATGTCAAGGGCAAGATATTCACCCGTTATTCTTTCGCCAAGACAGAGTACGTTTGCATCATTGTGCGAGCGTGACATGCGTGCAGAGCAAGTGTCTGTACAGGTAACAGCACGAACACCTTTGAATTTGTTTGCAACAATGCTCATCCCTAAACCGGTTCCGCAAACGAGAATCCCCTTATTGTAAACGCCATCGGATATTTTTTGTGCAAGTTTTTTCGCAATTATCGGATAGTCGCAAGATTCTGTTGAATAAGTTCCTATGTCTTCAACTGTGTACCTCTTTTCTTTGAGGTGTTCTATTATTTTATTTTTCAAATTAAAACCGCCGTGGTCACATCCGATTATCAGATTTTCCATAGAAACTCCTTGTTTTGTCTTTTACTAATTCTAGCATTTATTAACGTGTAGTTATGTAAAAATATGTTAAAAAAACTAAAGTCTTGGAAGAAAATGCCGACATATATTATGTCAGTCAAAATAGGGATAAAATATGTTCAGAGAAATTTTAGAAGAAATAGATAAGCTGGAAGAAAGAATGGTCGATTATGCCGAGGCTAATTCTTATCTTTTCACGCACAACAGAATCTATATGATATCAACAAATAAGGCTTATGAAACGCCTGAATACAATTTCCAGCCGTATACGTTTAAATATGGTGACTATAATATTTCAGACTATATTAAGCAGTATACATAAAAGCAGCACTTTATAACGACTCAGTGCCGTTTGAGCGGGGAATTAATCCTTTTCAAACGCAGGCATTGTCTGTTCAACAGTCTTTTTTACAAGCTCATAAAGCCCGAATTTATCTTTTAATACTGCTTTCATTGCAAAATTATTTCCCTTTGTTGCCAGCATTGAGCAGGATTTGTCATCTTCGTCAATGGTAGTTATGACAGTAAGCTTTCTTGTTCTGGAATCGTAAACAGAGGGTTCTATTTGAAGTCTGACATTTTTGACGGAGGAATCGTCAATCGGGCTGTCTATATCGACATAAACGGGTGAAAAATTTCCGCATTCAGGAATATTTGCTTTTTTGTCGGAGAATGTCTTTTCCAGAAGTTCATCAACCGCTTTTTCAAATGATTTGTCGACCTCGTCCTGTTTTCTGATGCCGAAGGATGTTTTAAATTTGTTTCCGATAGTGTTAAAACCAATTTCCATTTATATTGCTCCTATGTTATTAACCAAAAACCTGAGGATATTTCTTTTGAATCTGAAGCACTTCATCAGCCATGCGGCAAAGGTTTTCAAGACTCAAAAGTTCATATTTCGGATCTATGTAATTTGAAAGTACCGGCATGGGATATTCTGCACCAAGCGCTGTGTCCCTTGTCTTTTTGTACGAATCTCTTATGTAGGTCATGTAGTTGTTGAATGTTACAGAGTTTTTCTTTATTTCTTCAACAAGTTCAAGTACACCTGATTTTTCGTAGTATTCTTTAAGTTCCGGAACTCCTTTTGTAATATCTTTATTTTCAAGTAAGTCATAAAACGTGTGTTCACCGTTGCAGACTATATTCATTCTTCTGCTTCTCATCTGAAATTCACCGAGTATACCGTTTTTATGGATAATATTCATTTGAAAAGTTGTATACCCGTTGTCTTTTGATTTGTCATAATTGACCAGTGTCGGAATACGGTGGTCAAGTTCTTGCCAGCCGGCAATTCTTTTGTTTGAAACATAGGGTTTAATGCCGTCTTTTGAGTAGTTGCTGACTCTGGTTATTCTGATTTTTTGCGCTTTGATTGCTTTTTCGATAATTTCAGTAACTTCTTCTGTTTCTTTTTTGCTTCCAGTCGGCAAAAGAAGCCTTGTGCCAACCTGGTCCATAACTATATCTCTGGAATTTCTAAATTCCTGTTTTGTGCGGGCAAAGATTTTTTCGAGCTTTTTCCATTGACTCGGTGTCATTTCTATTTTTCCGCTCATAATCATGTCATAAAATTTTTGTTTATCGGCATCTGATGCTTTTTTATAGTTTCCTTTGAAATGTTCTTTGTAAAGTTCATTTCTGAATTTGTCTATTTCTTCTCTGGTATGATTAACGAGTTTGTCAAAAGTAGATTCTTTACTTTTTGCACGGTGTTCAATATTGTTGCCGTATTTCGGTCCAAAAAGTGCTTTGATTTCTTCATAAGCTTCTTTCTCTGCGCGTTTCCCGTCATCGGCAAGTTTATGAGCGATATTTTTTAGCCTGTTAACCTTCTTTACGGCAGCGGAAATAATACTTCTTTGCACCGGGTTAAAAAGCTGCTCGCCTGTTTCACTGCGGTCTTTTGTTAAGAAAGCAAGTATTTCTTTATTAAAAAGTTTTTTTTCGCCGAGCTGGGTAAGAATTTTGTTAAGAGTTGCATCGGGCATGGACTGTTCAATTACAGGCGCAGCTGCTTGAACTGCATTTTGGGTGCTTATCGTTTTTGGGGTGCCTGCTATTTCAGCAACATCTGTTTTTAATGCTTCCGGCAGTTTTGCAGTTGGTTCTAATTTAGCGGCAACAGCTTTTACTTTGCTTGTTGTAGCTCTGACTAATTGTTTTAACGGGATTTGACCGACAATTTTAATCATTTTGTAACTTCCTTAGTAATATAATCGCGGGAAACAATTATAATACAGTAAAGTAAAAAAGAAAAATAAATTGACAAATAATGGAAATCTTTAAGATTCTTTGCAATAATTTGTTACATATTTTAGAATTGGTAATTGCTTCATGCTAAAATCTTTTTATGCAAAAAAGAAAAATAGCATACATTGTAATATTATCATTGATAGTGATAGGCTGTGTATGGGCGTTTATAGCTGCGGGAGTAATTACAAAGAACTTCAAAAAAGAAGTTCTGCAAAATGCCGGTGAACAGCAGGAACTCAACATAAAAAACCTAATCATTACAGAAACAAAAAATGATGAAAAGTATTGGGAACTTTACGCTGAGTCAGGTTATTATGACAATAAAAATAAAGTGGCAATACTTTATGACTTAATCGGCAATTTTTACGATAAAGGCGAAGTTGTACTCAGTATGGTCTCAACAAAAGGCACTTTTGAAGAAACGACTAAAAAAGTTATACTTTATGATGACACATATTTTATTTACAAGGATGGAACGGAAGTCAAAGCGGACAGATTTGTCTGGAAAGGTAAAGATGAAGATATCACTGCGCAAGGTGATGTTATGATTAGACGTTCCGGAGAGATAAAGACATTCAGTGATAAAGCGATATTGACTAACAATATGAAAACTTTAAAAATCATAGGTCGCTCAAAAACCGTATTATATAACAAGGGGAATTTTGATGGAAAGCTTTAATAACAAGTTCAGAAAGCTGTTAAAGATAGAAAATATAAGACTGCTTATTCTTACTGCCGTGTTGGTTGCAACAAGCTCTGCTTTTGTTCTTGCAGGCGATTTGAAAATTCAGGCTGACAAACAGTCTTTTAAAGAGGCGGAAAACAAGGCAAAATTTGAAGGCAATGTAAAAGTTGAATACGAAGATTTAACAGTCATGGGTAAAAGAGCAGAGGTGAATATTGACCCCCAGACTAAAAAACTTAAAGATGCAACTTTCTTTGACCAGCCTTATGTCATACAGGTTAAAAAAGGTAAAACAAATGAGATTAAAGCAAATATTATAAAAATGTCTTTAATCGGTAAAAAAGTTAAAGCAGAAGGTAATACACAAACAACCGTTACCGAAAATGCACAACCTACTGCAATTATCACTGCAGATTCTCAGGAATATGACTCAAATTCAAAGGTTTTGACTGCAAAAGGCAGTGTAATTATATTTTACAAAGATGTTGAAACATTCTCTGACACAGCAGTTGCGAATATGAATAAAGATGGTGATTTGCAAAAGATTACACTCACAGGGCACGGAAAACTAAAACAAAAAGACAGTATTATTGTTGCGGATAAATTTATCTACGACGCTGTTACGGAAGAAGCCTTTGGTATCGGCAATGCATACAGCGACGTAAGTATGGATGATACGCGTATTCAGGTTTGGTCTAATCGTCAGCAGTATGACAAGAAAACAAATGTCATGATGGCAGCCGGTGATGTTCACGTTATTTATCAGGACTATGACGCAAAAGGACCCAAAGCAAGTGTTTATCCTGACCCCAAAACTAATAAACCCAACAAAGTTGTTTTTGTCGGTCGTTCAAAAATCACAAATCAAGGCAGAACAATTGAAGCAGACAGGATTGAAATGATTATTGAACCTAAAAATTTCTTTGCTGAAGGAAATGTAAAAACATTTATTCCAAACATTCAAAGTTCAAATCAGGGTGCTTTGTAAAATTAAGCAAAAGTTTTGAATGTTTCTTCAATGTTTTTGTCTATAACTTTTTTGACTGATTCCATTTCTGTTTCGATAGCCTGCTGTTCGTTTTTCAACTGGTCAAGCCTCATATCAAACTGTTTGTCCTGATTTTGGAGGCGCTCAACCTTTGATTCGTATTCTGCAAGCCCGGCAGCCATTTCTTCATCATCAATTCCCTGATAAATATAGGCGCTGCCGTCTACTGAAACATCTGTCCATTGACCGTTGGCAAAGAGATTTGCCTCTTGCATTCTCCAGTTACAGTTAAAGAGCTGTTCCTCAAAATAGTCCGCCTGATTGCATTTTGGATCAATAACATAATCGTTTTCCGTTTTGCCTTCAGGAAGCGGATTGGGCAGGGATGCCACAACCATTCTGCCGGAAGCGTCTACGACCCGCATGCCGAGTCCGCCGTCTGCCGGCTGAGAGGTTACTGCCTGGTAGGTTAATCTGGGGAGATTGTCTGTATTTCCGGCTATGCCGTCTTTTGCATAGTAAAGATGCTTTGTGTTCATCTTTTCATTCCAGAGTTTTGCTTCACCTTCAATCTCATTTGCAAGCATCATTTTTGCCTGAGTCGTCTGCTGCGCCTCAAACTCTACGTTGCTTTTTCTTGCCGTTAATTGTAAATATCTTGCTTGTGATGCTGACAGTCCCATATTTCGGTGATACTCCTTATTCTTATTATTTATATCGGCTGTTTTCAGGGATATCTTTAATATTTTGAAGAAAAATTTTACAAATGTTTACATAATTTGAATGAGAGTTATAATTAATTGTGTATTTTTAATGTATAATTATCCATATAATTGCACACGGTTTGGCTTGCAGAAGAAAAAACCAAAAGACGGTAAGCCCGGACAAAAAGCTTATCAAGGCTGATGGAAATTAAAAAATTAAATAAAGCAGCCGGTCGGCAATATGAAAATCTACGGAGAGGCAAATATGAACATTACCGAACTGCTGAAAAAGACAGCAAAAGAACAGAGAGAGGCTCTGCTGAACAAAGAAGTTTCAGCTGTTGAGCTGGTTAACGCAACATACGAAAATATCGATAAACATGATGATGCAATCGGTGCATACAATTCTTTGTGCAAAGAAAAAGCGCTTGAAACTGCGAAAAATGTTGATGAAAAGATTTCAAAAAACGAAGAATTGCCTAAACTCGCAGGTATTCCGCTTGCTCTGAAAGATAACATAAATTACAAAGGTTACAAAACTACGGCATCGAGTAAAATTCTTGAAAATTTTGTGTCGCCTTATGATGCGACTGTTACGGAAAAACTAAAATCAAACCTGATACCGATAATCGGCAAGGCAAATCTTGATGAATTTGCAATGGGTTCATCAAATGAAAATTCTGCTTTTAAAATTGTCAGAAATCCCTGGAACCCGAACAAAGTTCCTGGCGGAAGCTCCGGAGGCTCTGCTGCTGCTGTGGCAAGTTATGAAGCTGCTCTGGCTTTAGGCTCTGACACAGGCGGAAGTATCAGACTGCCTGCAAGTTTTTGCGGAATTGTCGGGCTGAAACCTACATACGGACGTGTTTCCAGATATGGACTTATTGCTTTTGCATCATCTCTTGACCAGATAGGACCATTCGGGCGTTGCGTTGAAGATGTTGCTCTGCTTTTGGAAGCTATAAGCGGATACGATAAATGGGATTCAACATCGCTTAATCTTCCGGTTCCTGAGTATTCAAAAAGCTTGAACAAAGACATTAAAGGGCTTCGTGTCGGGTACATAAAAGAGCTTTTTGCTGACGGGTTAGATAATGATGTCAAAAAAGCTGTTGAATCGGCAATGCAGACCTACAAAGAACTCGGCGCAGAGATTGTTGAAATTTCTCTGCCGCTATTGAAGCATTCAATCGGTGTGTATTACATTATTGCAACTGCAGAAGCCAGCTCAAACCTGGCGCGATTTGACGGCGTAAAATACGGACACCGAACGGAACAAGCGAAAAATCTTCTTGAAATGTACACAAAAACAAGAGCAGAAGGTTTTGGAGACGAGGTTAAAAGGCGTATTATGCTAGGAACCTACGCGCTGAGTTCAGGATATTATGATGCCTACTACAAAAAGGCGCAGCAGATAAGACAGCTTATTAAACAAGATTTTGACAAAGCATTTGAAAAGGCGGATGTGCTTTTGTCGCCGACATGCCCGAACACAGCGTTCGATATCGGCTCGAAAATTGAAGATCCGCTCAGCATGTATCTCACAGACATCGGAACTATCAGTGCAAACCTTGCCGGAATCCCCGGTATGAGTCTGCCTTGCGGTTTTGATTCTGACGGTATGCCGATAGGGTTGCAGCTCCTGTCGCCCGCATTGACTGAAGAACGTCTGTTAAATGCCGCATACAAATTTGAAACGGCAACAGAATACCATAAAAAAGCTGTAAGTTTAGCGTAACTTAGGAGAAAAAAAGTGAAGAAATTTTTAGTTTTATGCGCAATGTTATTATGTACTTCCGCAGCTACAGTATACGCAGCTGTCTCTGAAGGCGGAATGTATTACAACGACGGTCTTGACTATTATGCAAAAGGCGAGTATACAAAAGCAATCGATTCATTTAAAGAAGCTGTCGCTAAAGACCCGACGCTCGTAGACGGATATTATAACCTTGCTTCTCTGTTTGAGTACCTGAAAAGCTATCAAACTGCGATAATTTATTACACAAAGGTTACGGAACTTGACCCGAATGATATGGAATCGGTGTTGAAGCTTGCTGAACTGTATAACAGAACAGGCAGTTTTGATAAAGCACTCCTCTATGCAAACAAAATACCGGCAGACAGTCAGTATGCACAGCAAGCTGCGCAGCTTAAAACAATAATTCAAACAAGCGCAGAAAAAGCAGAGGCAAAAAAGATTGCATCAGCTACTTCCACAGCAAAAGAAGCTAACAAAACTGTTATAAACAGATTTTCCGGTCCTACCGGTGTCGCTATGGACTCAAAGGGTAATTTGTATGTCGCCAGTTACTCCGACAACAGCATCTACAAAGTTGCACCGAACGGTCAGACACAGCTTTATTCAAAAAGCCCTATGATTAACGGACCGATAGGACTTGCCGTTGACTCTCAAGACAACCTTTATGTTGCAAACTACAATAAAAACAATATACTTAAAATTAATAAATCAGGACAAATCGTTATCTTTATGAACAGAATAACAAACCCGTATTACCTGCTTATTAAAGGTAACAATATGTATATCTCAGAACAGGGAAACAATACCGTTATAAAATACAAATTGTATTAAAATAATCAGTCCCCTGTTAAATACAGGGGACTTTTTCAGCCTGACACCTATTGGGCTTTCGGTAAAAATCAGTCAAACGAAATGTGTTCGGCTCGCTTCTGTCAAACTGAGATAGGACGGCACATCAGCTTATACGTAAATTGGAACATAAAAAACTAAAATTCACCGGGGGTGGTAAAATGCAGCGAAAAATTCTTATAGTTGATGATGATAATGAAATAAGAGAGCTTCTTGAGTTTGACCTCGCGCAAAGCGGTTATGTTGTTGATACTGCTTCAAATGGTATGGAGGGTCTAAATAAGGCGCTTAACAATTATTATGACATAGTGCTGCTGGATGTTATGATGCCAAAGATGAACGGTTATGATGTTTGTAAAAATATCAGAAAAACAAAACCTGACCTGCCGGTGCTGCTTTTGACGGCAAAAGGTACAATTGACGATAAAACACAGGGGTTTGACTGCGGCGCGGACGATTACCTTGTGAAACCGTTTGATATTCAGGAAGTGCTGCTTCGTGTGCGTGCGCTGTTAAGAAGAAAAACTGATACTAACAAGGAAACTGTTTTAAAAAATGAAATTTTGAAAGTCGGAGATATAGAGCTTTTTCCGGATTCTCTGGAGGTTATTGTTGTTGACAAAAAAATTAAGCTGACGCCGACGGAGTTTGAAATTTTGTATTGTCTTATGCAGCATTTTAACAACCCTGTATCTCTTGCAACTCTGTTAGACGAGGTCTGGGGATATGATTCCGATGAAGATGTAAGAATGGTAAGGGTTCATGTGGGCGGTCTGCGTCAAAAAATAGAAGAAGACACAAAAAATCCCAGGTTTTTGCATACTGTTACAAATGTAGGCTATAAACTTACACCGTTCAAAGATGAGGTCGAATGAAAAAAGCAAGGGCAATAAAAAGATTTAAAATTGTTGAGCAGATTATAGTTGTTATACTGCTTGCAGTGCTTGCGCCTATGATTGTCAGTGCAATTATTATCAACAACGTCAACCAGCATGCGGTCAGAAACGAGCTGCAATACTCAGCACTCACTATTTCAGAGTCTATTGCCTCTAACATAAAAACTTTTCTTGCTTCCGGCAGCGATGAAATAGATGAGATTGTACTTGCTTTAAAGTATATAAAAACAGACTATGCAAAAGATGTTTATTTGAAGGATTTGCTTTTGCATACAAATATCTTTGATTCGATAGATGTTAAAGAGATGAAAGACGATATCTCTTTTGGGAAAACCGATGAGATTGTTTATCTTGACGAGCATGGCAGCTCCATTAAAATGCTTAAAAAAATCAATGACAAAATCTATCTTGATGCAAATATTGACCTGAATCAGTTTAAAAATAAAGTCTTTAACATTTTTAAAGACGATGACAGGCAGATTTATATTTTGAACAAGGATAAAAAACTAATTGCTGCGCATAATTTTGATGAAAAAGATTTTAATAGGGTGACTTATGCACTTCCAAAGGATTTGAAAACAGATGACTCCGTGATTTTTGGTAAAGTCAAAAACCAGCCGCTTGCTTATTTCAAAATGATAAGCCCGGAGATTATTGTGATAGTGAATACCACACACCAGATTACAAAAACTACCATCAATACCGCAAGATACAAAATTCTGGCTGCGCTTTTTCTTTCAGCCCTTTTTATAATATCTGTCGTTGGACTATATACTTATTACCTCTACATCAATATACGTCAGCTATTCAAGGCTGTTATGGCGCTTTCCATGGGAAACTATAACCGCAAAATAAGGTTATTGACCAGTGTTTTTACACCTTATGAAATCATTTTTCTTGCGGATGAGTTTAATAAGATGATTACTGAAATCAACATGTCATACCGGGAACTTAAGCACAAAAACAAGGAGCTTAAAAAACTTGACGAGTTTCGCGCAAATCTTGTAGATGCGGTAAGTCATGAGTTTCGGACACCATTGACGAGTATAAAAGGCTACACCTCAAGGCTTTTAAGACAGGATATAACCCTCGACGAGGAAACGAAGCAAAAATCCTTGAAAATCATAAAGAATCAGACCGAACGTCTGAGTCGAATGGTTGAGGATTTACTTGTTATACCGGATATTGAGGGGGCAAGGCTTAAGCTAAAAAAAGACCCGGTTAATTTGATTGAGTCGCTTAACGATTCACTGATTTCTGTTAAAAACCACGAGTCGAGGGAGCTTGTGATTGATATACCGCACGATTTTCCGCTTGTGCTTGCAGATAATGACAGGCTTGAGCAGGTTCTGATTAATCTTATTGATAATGCTATTAAATATTCGGAAGACGATACACCTATTTCAATTAGTGCGGTAACGGAGGGGCAAAAAGCAGTGATTAAGGTAACAAACGAGGCGCCTTATATTCCGCCTGAGGTTTTAAATAAGCTGTTTGGGAAGTTTATAAGGGTGGATGACACAACAACAAGAACCACAAGAGGAACAGGTCTGGGGCTTTTTATTGTGAAGGGGCTTGTGCTTGCGATGGGGGGAAGTATTGAACTAGTGTCACTTCAAAGCAATGAGTTTAGCGTTGTTTTGAAGTTAAATCTTGCCTGAAAGATAGTTGTTTATATAAGTAATAAAAAACGCCCAACAGGGCGTTTTTTATGCATTTTAAACTTGTACTTCCGATTTCATTGCCTGATAGCAGTCTTTGCAATAAACATCTTTTCCGGATGTCGGTTTGAACGGAACTTTGGTTTGGCAGCCGCATTTTGAACAAATAACGTCAAACATTTTCTTTCTGTTATGCTGTCTTCTGCTTTTTCTGCATTCCGGACATCTTTTGGGTTTGTTGACTAAACCTTTTTCAGCGTAAAATTCTTGCTCTCCAGCTGTGAATACAAATTCAGCTCCGCAGTCTTCGCAGACGAGCTTTTCATCTTGATACATTTCTACTTCTCCTTGTTTTGCTGTAAATAACACGTAAATAGCCACCAATGCAAAATTTTTACTCTTACTATTGATTTAGTACTTACTTCCTCACATTTTATAACTTTTTTCGGATTAAAGCAAGTGGTTAATTTTTCCGGCAGTGCACAGACTAAAACCAGTCGCAGGCTCCGTCTTTGCAAAATGCTTTTTCCAAATCAGGCATGATATTTTCGAGCGTCATTTCAAAAGTAATGGGAGTTATTGAAATTTTATTCATACGGAGCGCATTTATATCCGTGCCGTCATTTTCGTCATACTGGATAAGTTGACCGGCTAGCCAATAATACGTTTTTCCGCGGGGATCAAGCCTTTTGTCATAATCGCTTGTAAACATTCTTGTGCCGAGTCTTGTAATAGCAACGCCATTTACGTCTTCACCGCTTAAGGATGGGAAATTTATATTCAAAATACATTTTGGCGGAAGGTTTATATCCTTAATTTTTTTAACAAATTTTGCCATAAATTCAGCGGCAAATTTGAAATTTTCAAGTTCGCAAGTTAAACCGGCAAGGGAGGTTGCAATAGCCGGATAACCAAGCATTGCACCTTCTAGTGCACAGCTTACCGTACCGGAGTATAAAATGTCTGCACCGAGGTTTGGACCGTGGTTAATACCGGAAATAACCAGGTCGGGTTTTTCGTCCGGACCGAGAATTGCGCTTAGTCCGATTTTTACGCAGTCTCCGGGTGTACCTGTTGTTACCCAGTTCCTTTTTGCGCCGAATTTCGGATCGAGTTCCTCAACTCTTAGCGGCGTGTGCAAAGTCAGCGAGTGACCTGCCGCACTGCGCTCTCTGTCCGGAGCTATTACATATACGTCATTTTCTTTGCTGAGAGCTTCTGTCAAAGCTCTGATTCCGTTTGCAACAATTCCGTCGTCATTTGATATAAGAATTTTCATATTTTTCTCCTGTTATTCTTTGTGGTTCTGGCTTACAGCGTTCATAAATCCGATAAAAAGCGGGTGTGCATGTTCCGGTCTGGACTTAAATTCAGGGTGGAACTGACAGGCTACAAACCAGTCATTTTTCGGATATTCGACTATTTCACACAGTGTGCCGTCAGGTGACAGACCGGAGAAGACGAGTCCTGCGTCTTCAATCTGCTGCCTGTATTCATTGTTGACCTCGTATCTGTGTCTGTGTCTTTCGTCTATGACCTCTTTGCCATAAGCTTTGTAGGCTTTTGTTCCTTTTTTTAGTTTGCATTCATATTTTCCGAGTCTCATTGTTCCGCCGAGACCGTCTATATGTTTTTGTTCAAGCATTATGTCGATAACGGGATACTGTGTTCCTTCATCAAATTCCGTGCTGTTTGCGTTTTTTAAACCGACAACATTTCTTGCATATTCAATAACTGCGCATTGCATGCCGAGACATAAACCCAAAAACGGTACATTGTTTTCTCTGGCATACCTGATTACATTGAGTTTGCCTTCGATTCCTCGTACTCCGAAACCTCCGGGAACTACCAGTCCCTCAACATCTTTCAGAGCTTCTTTTGCTTTTGCATAATCAACACAATCCTCTGAGTTTATCCACTTGATTTCGACCTGTGCACTGTGTTTGTATCCGGCATGTTTTAGCGATTCAACAACCGATATATAGGCATCCGAGAGTTTTGTGTATTTGCCGGCAATAGCTATTTTAAAAGTTTTTTTCGGATTTTTTATGTTGTCTACAAGCTTTATCCAGGATTCAAGGTGAGGTTTTTTATCCAGGAGTTGCAATCGTTTTAACACAACTTGCGCCATTTCCTGAGCTTCAAGTGCAAGCGGCACTTCGTAAATTGACTTCAAATCTTTGCATTCGATAACTGCCTCAATCGGTACTGAGCAAAACAGAGCAAGCTTTTCTTTTTCTTTTTTAGGAATAGGTTTTGATGTTCTGCAAACAAGTATTTCCGGCTGAATACCATAGCTTCTCAAAACAGCTACACTGTGCTGTGAGGGTTTTGTTTTAAGTTCCCCTGATGTCGGCAGGTAAGGAACAAGCGTAACGTGGATAGAAATACTGTTGCCGTAGCCGAGTTCCGAACGGAACTGTCTGATTGCCTCAATAAACGGCAGTCCTTCAATGTCTCCTATGGTTCCGCCAACTTCTATTATTACAAAATCCGGCTTAAACTGGGTTGCCGCTTTTTTCATTCTTGATTTTATCTCGTTTGTAATATGGGGGATTGTCTGTACTGTGGCACCGAGATATTCGCCTTTGCGTTCTTTTTTTATAACTGTCTGGTAAATGTATCCTGAGGTAACATTGTTAATCCGTCCGAGGTTTGTGTCCGTAAATCTTTCATAATGACCGAGGTCAAGGTCAGTTTCAGCTCCGTCGTCTGTTACAAACACTTCACCGTGTTGGAACGGACTCATAGTGCCCGGGTCAACATTTATATAAGGGTCAAATTTTTGGATTACAACTGAAAACCCTCTTGCTGTGAGAAGTTTTCCGAGTGATGCAGCGACTATACCTTTCCCCAGTGATGATACAACGCCTCCTGTTACAAAAATATACTTAGTTGTCATACTATACCCCTTATTCTTTCCCGGTTTATGTTTTAATTAATTTTTGGAACTCTGAAGAATCCGTTTTCTTCAACCGGCGCATTTGCCATAAGTTCTTCTTTTGTCTGTCTGTATACCGGCACATCCTCTCTCATTACATTTACAACCGGAATTGCATGCGCCATAGGTTCAACTCCTGTTGTATCTATTTCATTCATTTGTTGAGCGTATTCAAGGATTGCACCAAGTTGTTTTGTGAATTTTTGCTTTTCCTCGTCTGTCAACTCCAGTCTTGCTAATTTTGCAACGTGTTCAACGTCTTTTATGCTAATCATTTTTTGTCTCCATTTTTAAATGCGAGTTGTCCTTACATATTTGTATCATGGAATTGTTTATTTTTCCATGTTCGTTACAAATTATGACTTTTCATTCAGCGAGCGATTTTATTGTAATTTTGCACGGGAAAATTCGTGATAAGCGGCAACAAAACGTCAACTGCGGCACCGGTTGGTCTCTTATCTGCTATTTTAGATTTTTTTATTTACAATTCCGCCTGAAAAATCCTGAATATTTGTAAGTGCACGTGCGGCTGCTTCCGGAGATATTGTGCCGACTACTTTATCACCTTCGCATATTTCTATCATACCTTCGCTGTTAAATCTGAAATGATATTTTGATATATCTTCATCTGATGGTTCTTTTTCTTTTTTTTCTGCTTTTTTAGGCGGTTCTTCCTGTTCTTGTTCTTCTTCTTTGTTTTGTTCTTCGTCTTTTATAAGCACCATTCTTCCGTTAAAAGCTGCGTCCGGATCTTTTCTTCCTGCTTTTTGCTTTTTTGAAATACCGTCAACGTCGGCAATTTCATTCTCTGTAGCCTGTCTTGCGACGGCATCTGCTTCGTTTGCCATTTGCTGAGAGCTCATGTTTCTGTTTACCCCAGTTAAATTTGCCATCGAAAAACCGTCTATGCCCATATTTCATCCCTTTATAGTATTTTTAGTGCCATTATTTATGATATTATAACACAGGTAGATAGTATATTTAAGGTGTTATTGTGGGAAGTTATAAAAATCTTGTTGAAACAATATTGAGTGCCCCGTTTTGGGTTCAGGAAGCGCTTTTTATCGATTTGTTAAGCTCTTTTGAAGAAAAGTTGGATTTCAAAGCTGATGTAAAAACCGATGACATGTATACTTTGTATGTGCCGGAGCTTACGTTTAAGGGCAAAAAAGAGTTTGATACGCATGAGCGCGGTCATGAGCCTAATATGTATAAATTATTACAGTCTACTTTTGTAAAAAAGCGCATTGTGGATATAGCAATAGACAATTTTATGACGCTTGAAGATGTTTCAAAACTTTTAAGTGAAGCAATAAAACTGGAATACATAAAACCGCCGGTAAATGATGCGGTAAGCGCTTCTATATACTATATGAGCGGAGAAATAAGACTTGGCGAATACGCAAAGAGGGCAAGACTTATTGATGTTGTGCAGCTTGACACTGCAATGAGACGCCAGAAGGAGCTGAATGCTTCTTCCGGAAAAACAGTGCCTATCGGAGAGGTTTTGATTGAGCAGGGCTTTTTAACCAAAGAAGCAATTGCTAAAATTATTCTTATAAAAGACGACAGCAAAAGAAGGTTCGTTTTTGGCGGTGCTGCAGCAGGTCCGTCATCCGGACAAAGCGACGATACTGCACAAAGCAGGATGAATATTGAAATGCAGCAGATGAAGATGCAACTTCAAAGATATGCACAAGAAAATCAGATTTTGAAAGATAAGTTGAGAGCAGTATTTAACCTGCAGAATAAGAACAAATAATGCAGATAAATTATTATCCCGAAGTACTTTTAACACAGACAAGAAACGGATTAACCGAGCTTGAATATTCAGGTTTTGTCGTGTTGTGCGACAGGTACAAAAATATAAAAACAATCGGTAATCCTAATCGCTATCCGTTTTTTCAACGCTCCTGCGCAAAACCTATGCAGGCATCACTGATTGCTGATTTTGATACAAAAAAATATTACTCAATGTCAGAAAAGGAAATTGCTCTGTGTTGCGGGTCGCATACCGGAGAACCTGTTCATCTTGAACTTTTAAGAGGACTTTTGAATAGAGCAGGTTTAACCGAGGAGAATCTCAAGTGTCCTGCTGTTCCGCCGTTGAACAAAGATGAACAGAAAAAATTTACAACCTACTCTCCGCTTCACAATAACTGTTCGGGCAAACATACATTAATGCTCCTTTTGTGCGGGCAAAACGGCTGGGATGTTGATACCTATCTTGATTTTGACCATCCTTTGCAAAAATTGATTTATAGGCGAATACAGGAGTTATGCGAGACTGACTCTGAGCTTCCGGCGACAAGAGACGGATGTGGTGCGCCAAATTGGGCATTACCGCTTGAAGAACAGGCGATTGGTTTTTTGAATCTGTTTTGCTCGGAAAAATATATTGATATAAAAAATGCAATGCTTGAAAATCCTTATATGGTCGGGGGATATGACAGACAGGACACTGACATAATTGCAAACACCGGAAATATTGCAGCAAAAGCCGGTGCAGGCGGTCTTTTGTGCATGGTTAATACTGCCACAGAAGAATCTGTTGTTATAAAAGTTCTTGATGCAAATATGAATGCAAGAATTTTAATAGCTATAGAGTTGTTGAGGCAGCTGGGCTGGGCTGATAAAACTGAAATTGACAAACTTATTAATATCTATCCTAAAACGGTACTGACGGAAAGCGGGGAGTATGTGGGTGAGTTTGTTCCCCAGTTTTTAGTCTGAAAAATTATTTTGTAAATATTTTAAGGCTTTATGTGCTTTTACATTGTGTACGCGTATAATATTCACACCGTTTTGCGCAAGTCTGCCGGAAACAACAGCGGTTGCATTATCTAATTCATCTATATCTTCAGTATTAAAGGTTTCTTTCAAGAATGTTTTTCTGGAATGACCGACCAGAAGCGGGTATTTAGGAGTAACAAACCGCTTTATGTTTTTAATAATTTCCCAATTTTGTTCTTTTGTCTTGCCGAATCCCAATCCGGGATCGATTATTATAAGTCCGATTCCTGCGTTTTCCGCTTTTTTCGCCTGTGTAATCAGACTTTCAAATACTTCCTCCGTGCAATTTTCATACAAGGGATTGTCCTGCATGTTTTCAGGTGTTCCCTGCGAGTGATTCAAAATTATCGGAACTCCAAGCTCCGCGCAGGTTTTAAACATATCTCCGTCCCATAGTCCTGCTGATACGTCGTTTACAATATCGGCTCCTGCTTTAATCGCTTCTTTCGCGGTTTTTGCATTTCTTGTGTCGATACTTAGCGGAAAATGCGGGTATTTTGCCCTTATTGCTATAATAACAGGCAAAACTCTTTCAATTTCTTCATCTGCAGTCACTGGCTCAGCGTAAGGTCTTGTTGATTCTCCGCCGATGTCAAGTATGTCGGCGCCGTCTTGGATGAGTTCGTCTGCGTGTTTTAGTGCTTTTTCTTTATCAAAATACTTTCCTCCGTCTGAAAAAGAATCCGGTGTTATATTTAAAATACCCATTATATAACATTTTGAGCGTTCAAAACGTTTTTTATTAATAAAAAAAACACCTGGTGGTTCAAGCACAAATCTTTTAATTTCCTCTGCCAGAATTTTTAATTTCAACGGCTGTCCTGAGAGTTTTTCGCAGATTTTTTCAAATTCTCTCATTGTGCCTGAGAGAATGCAGTCTGTTTTTTCAATTTTGCCGGTAATTGTTTCTCTGTGTACTGCACAGTCCGTGCCGCAAGCGATTGCTGTTTGTTTTAGTATATTAGCCTGGGCACAGGAGAGGTCGGAAATTTTAACTGTACGAAACTCGTGCTGCTTGATTGCAAAATCAACATAAGCCTTATCCACTCCAATTTTCTTAAAGTCTTCTGTAGAGGGAGCTATAAAATTTAATTTAAAAACACTCATAATGTTTAAACAGTCTCAGCTTTGTCCGATTTGTCTGCAGAATTTCTAACAAGCGTCTGGAGATTTTTTAATGTTTGATAGTTAGTTTTTATATTAATCTGTCTGCTGCTGTCTTCTGCAAAAAGACGTGTAACAAGTCCGGCAAGTAAAACCGGTGCAGTGTATGCAGCAGCAATATTAAGCGGTGCACGGTTGCCTTTTGCCGCTTTGGTGAGTGCATTATCCAACGGGGTAACAATTCGTTTGTTAATTTTAGAATTATTCACAAAATTTCTGATGGGTGCTTTAATCTTTTCAATAGTTTTGCCGTAGTTTTTGTTAATAAAACTGCCTGCTTTTTGAGCAAGAGCAGATGCCGTGAGCAAAACACCTGCTGCAAATGTCATATCCATACAGGTTCTTAGCACGGGATGGTTTCTGTCAATATTGTTAAGCGCGGCGGATTCTTTGTTTACCTTGTGTTTCAGTAATACAAGTCCGGCTGCGGCGCTGAAAACTGCGCCCCAGATTCCTGCTCGTTTAATCATTTCTTTTGATTTTGAAGCAAGTCCGCCTTTTTGAACTATACCTGCAGCCAGTGTGTCTAACACAGGAATGCCGACAAACAAAGTGCCGGCAGCATTATTTTTAACTTTTCTATATCTTTCATTAGGTAATACAGATGCAGTTCTGTATAAATCGAGGTCTGACATATTTGCAAACATTTCATCAGACGAACGGTGTTTTTCTGACTTCTTACGGCTGTGACCAAACCCGGCAGTTTTTTGCTGCGGTGCATTCAGTAAATCGTTTTTTTGAATTTTTGAAATGATCATGCCGTTTTTGTTCCCTACATGACCATTATATTACAAAAAAAATTTTTTGTTAACTTTTAATTTTTATGTTAATTTTTTTTACATGAATTTTGAGAAGCGAAAATTTTATATAAAGACATTGGGTTGTAAAGCTAATCAGCTTGAATCCGCAGTTATTGCAGAAAAGCTCTGCTCTGCTGGTTATGAACAGACATATAAACACAATGAAGCGCAAATATATATTCTAAATTCTTGCAGTGTCACGGAAAATGCTGATATTGATGCTTTGAGACTTTTAAGGCACGAAAAAACTAACTGTCCGGAGGTTTTGACTGTGTTAACCGGCTGTGTTGCACAGCTAAGCGGTTTAGATTTTGATAAGCTCAGATATGCTGATATTATCCTCGGGAATGATGACAAATTTTGTATTGTGGAAGCTTTGAATGCAAAAGAAAGCTCTGTCAGCGATATTTTTACAATTAAAAAATTCAACAATCAGTTTGTGCATGAGTATTCAAAAACACGCGGATATTTAAAAATTCAAGACGGCTGTAATAATTATTGCACTTATTGCACAATCCCGTTTGCCAGAGGCATAAGCAGAAGTAATTCTGTCGAAAATATCTTAAGTCAGCTTGCAATATACACCGGGCAGGGAATAAAAGAGGCTGTATTAACGGGAATACACATAGGGCAGTGGGGTGCGGATTTGTCAGGGGCGCCGAATCTAAAAGACTTGCTTGCGGCAATTGAGGAGAGCAATATTGTTCGTTACCGTCTCGGGTCCCTTAATCCTCTGGAGATAACGGATGAACTGCTTTGTTTCCTTTCCCGGTCTGAAAAATTTTGCCCGCATTTTCATCTGTCTTTGCAATCTATGAATACAAAGACTCTAAAGGCAATGAACAGGCATTATACGGCGCAGATGTGCTTGGAGCTTATAGAAAAACTAAATTCATTGTTTAAAAATCCGTTTATCGGGTGCGATGTGATAGTCGGATTTCCGGGTGAGAGCGAGAGTGATTTTGATGAAACATTTGAAAACCTAAAGACTGCAGAACTTTCTGCAATACATGTTTTCCCCTATTCAATCAGGAAAAATACAAAAGCAGCGCAAATGCAGGAGCAACTGCCTCTTTCTGTTAAAAAACAACGGGCAGAAATTTTGCATGTACTTGGCAGTGAAAAAACAGAGCGATTTATTGAAAAAAATATAGGTCAAACGGCTGAAATACTCATAGAAAAAAGACTTGATAAAAAAACAGGATGTTTAAAAGGGGTTACCAGAAATTATCTGAATGTGCTATTGGACTCTGCTGACAAAAATCTTTGCAATACAATTCAAAACGTTAAGATTCTTAAATTTGAGGCAGGTAATTTATTTTGTAATATAATAGAGGGATGATAAAGGGATTAATTGTTCAAAACAGCGCTATAATCGGTAACAAACAAGCAACCATTGATAATGTTTCAAGGCTGCTTGCCCCTTTTGAGGGAAAACGTTTTGACTTTATAACCTTTCCCGAGGTATGGGCTTGCGGCTGGTGTTGTGAAACTTTTAAACAAAACGCTGAAACTCTTGAAAACAGTGAAACTCTGGATTTTTTAAAACAGATTGCGCTTGATTTTCAGGCGACAGTTTTTGGCGGTTCGTTTATAAGAAAAGTCTCTGAAAACGATTACAGAAACACGTGCCCTGTTATTGATAAGTACGGAAATCTCAGAGCGCTGTATGATAAGATGCACCTTTTTTCACACAAAGGTTCTGAAGAAAACAAGTATGTTACTCCGGGTAATATTCTCATGCTTGTTGATACAGGTTGGGCAAAAATCGGGTTGAGTGTTTGTTACGACATCCGGTATCCTGAAATATACCGTGAATACTCGAAACACGGTGCTGAAATTTTTATAAATTCCGCAGCCTGGAACAGGAACAAGCTTGAGCACTGGCTGATAATGCATCGGGCAAGGGCAATTGAAAATCAATGTTATATGGTTGTTGCAGATCAATGCGGGAAGATTAAAGAAAATGAGTATAATCTCGGGCATTCGCTTGTTGCTGACGCCTGGGGCGATGTTGAATACACACTTTTAGAGGAGGAAGGATGCCTTGAAGTTGAACTTGATTTAGACAGGCTAAAAAAATTAAGAGAAGATTTCCCTCTTTTAAAAGACCGCAGAGACCAGAATTTTGAGACATTTAATGTAAAGGAGATTAAGCTCTATGAATAAATTTACAAAACTGTTTACGATTTGTGCTGTTATGTTTGCGTTTTTTACTGTACAAACTGTTATGGCTAAAGACTTTGAGTCAATCATAAAAAAATCGCCGCTGGATGAAACAGCAACGGTTTCCGTGTCAATAAAAAATGCAAAAAACGGTAAAACTCTCTATGAGTACAACCAGAACAAATACCTCCATCCCGCATCCTCGCTGAAACTTTTTACGATGGCGGCTGCCTATGACCAGCTTGGCGGTGATTTTCAATATCGTACGCAGCTTTTTAAAGATAAAAACAATAACATTTACCTCAAACTCAGCGGAGATCCGACGCTTACAACTGCTGATTTGACGAAATTGTT
The DNA here is from genome assembly GCA_944326475.1 of Candidatus Gastranaerophilales bacterium. Taxonomy (GTDB): domain Bacteria; phylum Cyanobacteriota; class Vampirovibrionia; order Gastranaerophilales; family Gastranaerophilaceae; genus CALUPY01. The sequence goes on along the minus strand of CALVEC010000005.1, from coordinate 82,740 downwards.
CAAAGAGTTGCAGTCAAAATACAAATTTCAGGTGAAGGACGTTGTTGTTGATGCCACTGTTTTTGACAGCGCTCAGTGGGGCACAGGCTGGATGTGGGACGATGACACCAGCAAATATTTGCCTAAATATTCTCCGTTTACAATAAACGGAAACATTATAAATATTTCCGTAAAACCTTCTAAAAACAATGCTTTTCCGGAAATAAAAAATAAATCAAACTATCAGTTTACCCTCGTTAATCTTCTGAAAAACGGGGATAAAAACGATATACAGGTTGTTCGTCAGCCGTGGGTTCAAAGCGATATGACCTACTTAAAAGGTACGATTAAAACTCCTGTGACGATTCAACTGCCGGTAAATCAACTGGAAAGAAATTTCAAAACTTGTCTGCAGGAAGCATTGAAATCTGCGAAGGTTACTCCGAAAGGTGCTATAAAAGTTGCACCGATGCAGGAGCACACAGAGCTTATACTTGAACATGTCAGCAAACCTCTAGACACAATGATTTCAACGGTTTTAAAAGACAGCAATAATCTATATACAGAGATGATTCTTAAAACAATGGGGGCAAAATTTACTGACGGACAGGGCACAACTGCTGCAGGTATCGACTTTTTTAATAATTATTACAAAGATGTCGACTCAAAAACAAAACCGAGCATAGTTGACGGCGGAGGCGCTTCCAGAAATGATTTAATTACTGCTGACTGGATGACTTCTGCATTGAACAAAATTTATTCAAGAGACAATTTTGAAGATTTTGGTGCATTAATGGCAAAGCCGGTTGAGGGAACGCTCAGTGACAGAATGCTTAATATAAGCCAGTCTGTCCGTGCAAAAACAGGTACAATTAGCGGTGTAAGCGTTTTGACCGGATATGTCAATTCAAAATCAAATGAAAAATACAGTTTTGCTATTTTGATACAAAATTATCCGGGAGATTCTGTTGAGGCTAAAAAACTTGAAGATGCTATAGTTACTGAGATTTATAACAGATAAATACAAAAATACGCAATATGCAGGGCAACATTTGATAAAAAATCATCCATAATATTTCTATGGATGATTTGGAAAAGAAGAAAAACATAGAAAAATTTCTTTCGGAAAATAATATGTCAGGTAATTTTTTATTATCGGCAAATAAAACTACACCGATAAATAGCGTTATGCCTGCTGTTTCTCCTTTTAAAAAAAGGCTTAACGATTATGATTCGTCGCTTTTTGAGGAAACTTCCGTGCAAAAAATTGAAGACCCTGCTTTAAAGCTTCAAGCTGAAATTAAGAAAACTGAAGAAACAATAGCAACTCTGACTGAGGAGTTGCAGTTGGCGGAAACTCTCCGGGATACAATGCGAACGAAGGATGTTTTTATACGTAAGCTGATGGCGGAGAAAAAATTAGAAAAGCTGCAGCGGGAGTATAAATCCAATGGATTTGACAAAAAACAAAAATTTGTAAATTTAAAACAGCTTCCGGGTTCCGTAAAATCAGAGATTGCTTTGAAAATTAAATCATTAATTAAAAATTCCGGAATAATAAACGCATTTTCGCCTGTTGCAGGCTTTTTAAGAACTAAAGAAACCCTTAACAGGCTTGACAGAATAAATAAATCCGTGGACGGACTGATTACATCAAATACTCCTTTCGGGGAAAACGAACAGCGTTACAAACTCCTTGTTAACCAGTTAACACAGGCTAACAGACTGCAAAATGAAATAAAAAAAGAAATTTAATTTTGTACATCATTTTTTAAGCAAAAAAAAGAGGCTTTATAGCCTCAAAATACCTTTTCCCGTTCCATTATATTAATCTAAACGATTATTTATTTTTTATTTGATTTTTATTTATCTCTTATATATTATTTAAGTTGTTTTAAAAATAAGAATTGCTTTCCTCTTTGTAAGTGTGGTTTTCAAATAAGTCAAAGAAATATAACTAATATAGAATTATTATATACTTAAGAAATATACAATATATAATAAGTATATAAAAATACAATTGTAACAAATTGTTAATCGATTTATACCTGATAAAAAGTGTTTCATAAAATTCCCTCGTGATATAATGTTATTGGAGAGGTGGATTTATTATGTATAACCCAAAATCACATAAAGCCGAAGAATTTATCAATAATGAAGAAATTCTCGAAACTTTGGAATATGCAGAAAAAAACAAGAATAACAGAGAATTGATAGAAAAAATTCTCGAAAAAGCAAGACTTAAAAAAGGTCTTACGCACAGAGAGGCTGCTGTATTGCTGGACTGTGACATAGAGGAGAAGAACAAAGAAATCTTTAACCTTGCAATGGAAATAAAGCAGGATTATTACGGCAACAGAATAGTCCTTTTTGCGCCGCTTTACCTGTCTAATTACTGCGTAAACGGTTGTGTTTACTGCCCTTATCACCACCAGAATAAACACATTCCCAGAAAAAAACTTACACAGGAGGAAATCAGAAACGAGGTAATTGCACTGCAGGATATGGGGCATAAAAGACTTGCAATAGAAGCCGGCGAAGATCCAGTGAACAATCCGATAGAATATATTTTAGAGTCAATAAAAACTATTTATTCCGTAAAACATAAAAATGGTGCAATCCGCCGTGTAAACGTTAATATAGCGGCAACAAGCGTTGAAAATTACAGAAAACTGCACGAAGCGGGAATCGGAACATACGTGCTTTTTCAAGAGACTTATAACAAAGAATCGTACGAAAAATTACATCCTACCGGTCCAAAACACAATTATGCTTATCACACGGAGGCTATGGACAGAGCAATGGAGGCGGGTATTGACGATGTGAGTCTCGGCGTTCTGTTCGGACTAGAATCATACAGGTATGAATTTACGGGACTTATGATGCATGCAGAGCATCTTGAGGCTGCATTTGGTGTTGGTCCCCATGCAATAAGTGTTCCTCGTATCAAAAAAGCTGATGATATAGATCCTGAGGCTTTTGACAATGGTATTGACGATGATACATTTGCAAAAATTGTTGCCTGTATACGTATAGCTGCACCTTATACCGGTATGATAGTTTCAACAAGAGAATCAGAAGAATGCAGAAAAAGATTGTTGAGTCTTGGGATTTCTCAAATGTCAGGCGGCTCAAAAACCAGCGTTGGCGGTTATTTTAAACCGATGCCTGACTCGGAGGATTCTTCACAGTTTGATGTATCCGACAGAAGACCGCTCGATGATGTTATTAAATGGCTTATGGAACTCGGGTATTTGCCGAGTTTTTGTACTGCTTGTTACAGAGCCGGTCGTACGGGAGAGCGTTTTATGGAGGTTTGTAAAGACCAGCAGATACATAACTTCTGCCATCCGAACGCTATTATCACTCTGAAAGAATACCTTGAAGACTATGCATCTCCCGAAACTAAGGCGCTTGGCGAGAAATTTATTAAACACGAGATGGAAATTCTTGAAAGCGGCGAAAAAATAAAATCGACAGTTGCGCAAGACCTGGTTAAAATTGAAGCCGGAGAACGCGACTTCCGATTTTAATATTGTCCGGCAAAATTCCCGCACGACAAACATGCAAAAAAAATTAATCCAATACATGTTGCACGGATGATGTCAATATGATATACTGTTTATGTCGTAGTAGAGTTGATTAAAAATAAACAGGTCCGTATGGATTTAAATTCATTTGCAAAAATGAAGAATAGTGCTGGTTTTTGCCGTGCAAAAGGTATTGTTGTGTTTTGCGCGGGTATTTGTGCTGTGAAAGTCCTTCCTTGTTTTAATCGGAAGGGCGGATTGGCATGAGTATAATAATTAACGGACTCACTACTGCAAGAAACTCCTCAATCAGCGCAATGATTAATAATGTGCTGACTCAAAAGCAGCAGTCTTTGGGCAGCTTGTATCAGCAAAAAGCTGCAATTGAAGATATGTTCAATCAGGTTGCCTCGGGCGCTTATACGACAGGCTCTGAGATTTACCAGCTCAACAGCTACTATAACTCGCAAATTATTAACCTTCAGTCCACAATAAATACAATAAGTTCTCAAATAAACACGCACAACTCGAAAATTACCACTCTAAATTCTTTGAAAAACCAGTATTCAAAGACGGTTACATCCTTAGACGACTTTTTAAAGAGTGTAAAAGACTCAACTACGACCTCCGGTGTTCTCGATTTTACAAACACAAACCCTGATGTTGTTGACGTTGTACTTAACGGCAACAGTGTTAATACCCAAAAGATTGATTATAAGGTTACGCAAGTTGCCACTGCAACAAAAGCGATAAGCGATATTTTGAAAGGTGAAAACATCAGCCTTAATACAAAAATCACAGACCTTTACGCCGGAAATTACAGCGGTACACGGGTTACAACGACAAGAAACGACCTTGACGAGTCCATGACGATGTCACAGCTCGGAATCAAAAGCGGGGTCTTTAACATCGGCAACACCTCAATTTCCGTTAACAGCAATACTACACTTGGCGACGTCATAAATGCACTGCAGGCTGACGGATATGGCGCAGGAATCGAAAACGGACAGTTATATATTGACTCCAAGGGTGTAAAGTCTATGAATTTGCACGACCAGAGTACAAATTTTGGTGAAAAGACAGGACTTACTATTTCAACAGGCACTTTTTCCATAAACGGGAACGAACTTACAATCGACTCAAACACTACAATAAATGACCTTTTTACAGAGATTAACGGAGATGAAAAATACGGCGTAGGAGCAATTTTAGACGAAAATAAAATAACCCTTGTTGCAAACAGAACCGGTAACGTTTTAATAGAGATAGCCAAAGGCTCAAGTAATTTTACAAACGTTATCGGATTTACAACGGGCGGAAAAATGATAGAGGACAATCTTGTTCTCGGCTCGGACGGCTCTGTTCAGGTACTTTCCGGAAGTAACTCAATAGCGGCTATAAACGGCGGATTTGAAGAAGGTTCGTTTGTAATCAGAAAAACATTAAACGGAGTAACAGCACAGGATGTAATAAATGTTGCCGCCGGAGATACGATTGATGATGTTATTGCTAAAATTAATGCATCTTCATTGGACATTACTGCTGCTGTTGAAAATGACAGATTTGTTATAAAAAATAACGTAAAAGGCGCCGGCTACAGTATAACAGTCGAGTCCGGAAACTCAGATTTTACAAGCAAAGTCGGACTCACCGACAAAATGACCTCAACCGGCGTTTTAAATCCCGAACTTGACGCGCAGTATTTTACGACGTTAACAGGTATAAAAAATATTGTAAACCCCTCAAATGTTCAGGTTACGGCAGGTTCTTTTAAAATAAACGATACCACTATAGAGCTTGATGCAGGCACTCTTGCCGCAGCTATTGAAAAAATCAACGACTACACAGACCAAACCGGTGTTATTGCCGAGTTTGACGCAGACAACGGACATGTTGTACTCAGAAACAAAATGACCGGCAGTGAGGGGCTTTTTGTCGAAGGCGGTACGAGTAATTTTGGTGCGATAGCCGGCTTTACAACCGAAAGTTCGGCTGCTGCAGCAGCGACAATCGGTCAACTCGGCTCAAAAACCACACTAACCGGTTCTGAAAAGGTGGATAATTCTACTATGGTTGAGGATTCAACCATTAATCTTAACGGAACACTGATAGATATTAGTGCAGGCACGCTCCAGAGCGCTATCAATCAAATTAACGCAAAATCCGACATAACCCAGATTACTGCTTCAATTGAAAACGACAGACTCGTATTTACAGAGATGAGGAACGGTTCTCTGCCTATTTCTGTGACTGATATTTCCGGGAATTTCGGGCAAACGACAGGTATTATCGGATACCAGGTTTCTGCCGGTCAGGAGGAAAAATACGGCAGCTCTAAGACGACCTTTACTGCAACAAAAACAGTGAGCAATTCCGATAGGATTTTAGACAGCGTTGTGACTATTAACGGTAAAGATATAAACCTCAGCGGTACCATTTCAAGCGCTATCTCTACAATAAACGCAAACTCTGCTGCGACCGGTGTTGAAGCGTTTATTGACGGAAACGGAAAGTTTGTATTGCGAAACACAAACGCCGGTTCTGCCGGTATTAGCTTTGCTGTTCAGTCGGGCGATTTTGGGCGGGTTGTAGGTACCGGAACTTACACAACCGTAACAGGTACAAATTCTCATGTTGAGAAGGAACACGCTACAGTTACAGGGGCAATAACCGGATTGGACGAATATTCTCAGGTACTTGCCGGTTCAAAAATTCAGTTCGGCTCCGTTATAATTGACCTTGGCGCCAGTGTGGGCGCTGCCTTGCTTGCTATTAACACAAACAAGGATATAACCGGAGTTGAGGCGCTTTTAAACGATGACGGACAGTTTGTTTTGCGTGCAGTCTCCGATACAACCCCGAGTATATCGTTTAAAATTATAGGAGTCGGCGACTTTGGTCGTGTTACGGGATTAGGCTCTTACACCGTCGGTGCGGCTCCCTCAAACGGCGAACACACAAACTACACCTACAGCAAACTTGTAGGACAAAACACTGTTTCAAAAGAAACAGAAATTACAGAATCGCAAATAACCCTTGGTTTTGTAAATGACGCCGGCGTAAATGTTGAAAAGACCTTCCTTTTAAAAGACGGAACACTTGAAGACGCAATGAATACGATTAACAGTGAAAACTGGTACGTAAAAGCGGAAATTGTTAACGATAAACTCCAGTTTGTCTCACGCGACTCGGGTCCGTTTAGAATAACCCTCAGTGTTGATACCGTAAACGGAGTTACGGGCGATTTCGGGCGGGTTGCAGGCATGGCTAGCAGTACAACACTGGACGGCAGTATTTCACACCTGAGAAAAGACCCTGCTAAATACGTAGGCGCAACAAGCGGTCTGAACTCTTACGACGAACTCATCGGAACAAATTCAATTAAATTATGGATGTCAAGAAGCAACTCTTACACCGGCGTAAATACTGAGCAAGGCTCGGGTGCACTTGCCTCTGTTGCTCAAACCATAACATTTACCGATAAAGACGGCAACGGCTATATCTCTGTCCAGGATGCAATAGACAGCATTAACGACCTTAAACACGTTACCAAAATTGAAGCTTTGCTTGAAAACGGACAGTTTGTACTGCGCCAGACTGACGCAAACACTGCAGGAGAAGGCGATACGATAAATTTTGCGGTCTCTGGTGACGGGGACTTTGCCCGTGTGGCAGGGTTTGGCGATTACACTACAATCGGACAGGCTGACACAGGAAATGTTGTAGGTCAGTCACACACTACATTGACCGGTTCAAGAGATGTTGATCCGGTTAATGAAGTTCTTGAAAGTACCTTTAAATTTACAATAACAAAGGCAGATGCCCAAAATTCTGCCGGCATAAATATGTCCGTAGATATTCGGGTTTCTGACGGAACACTTGCTGACGCCATTACATCAATTAATCAACAGCTTGCTGCTGCCGGAATTTCTGTAACAGCTTCAATTACAAATGGAAAATTTGAGTTTAAATCAGATATTGCCGGCGATTACAATATATCAGTCGACATGACGAACAGCGACTTCGGACGAGTAATCGGTATAGGTACTCACACTACGACAGACGGTTCTTATACGGTACGCGAAAAACAGGCTGCAAAAGTCACGGGCGGTGTCACCGGACTTAAATACGATTCACAGCTCACAGGCAGTGTTCAACTCACATTGCAGGGTATAATTACCTCTACGACTACCGGTGTAAATACGGAAGGCGGCACAAACAACGCTGTCTCCTCCGTAAAAACTATCACCCTCTCCGGCACGATTGAAGACGCTATAAATGCAATAAACGCTGAAACATCTACAACACAGATACGTGCATACCTGGATGCAGACGGAAGATTCGTGCTTGAACAGACAAATGCAAATACTGCAAGCGAATTTGACACCATTTCATTCTCTGTATCAGGCACCGGAGATTTTGGCGCAGTTACCGGCTTGAGTGCTTATATTGCCTATGGCGACGACAATACCGGCACAACAACAGGACAGACGCATTCCTATATTTCAGGTGTTGTTGACAACTTAAAAGGCACGGAACAGGTTACTGACGGAAAAGTTACCATAACTTTAGTAAATGACGTTCACAGTTGGAACACCCCTGTTACTACGACTTTTGATGTTGATATAACCGGTACGGTTCAAAACGTTGCCGAGCAAATTACAGCCCGTGCACAAGAACTAGGACTTGAACTTGAGGCTTATATCGACCCTTCAAACGGGAGATTCACCATAAAGTCGACCTCTTACGGTTCTGACTCCATAAGTATAGGCGTTCAGGGCAGTGATTTCGGTCGTATTGCCGGTATTGCCAACTATACTCTTGATTTTGCGACAGTTACCGGCGGTAACTCTACTTATGAACTCCACCCGACGCTCTCCGGCGGCAACGAAGTTACGGGTGACATTACAATAATTAGCGGTACGCTGCAAATTGGCGGCAACACCATAAACACAACCAATAAAACTATCGAACAGATTGTTAACGAGGTAAATAATTTAGGACTTGCCGGTGTTACTGCAGACCTTGAAACAGGCTATTTCAGAATAAAAATGCTTGAAAACACAGTAGACAATCCGCTGGATATACAGGCAACAGGTGATTTTGCAAGAGTAACCGGATTTGCAAGCTATTCAGTCGGTTCAGCGACTTATGTGGACGGTTCCTACACAGTTTCTGACGGCACACACTCCTTCCTGACAAAAAGTGAGATGGGGTTGAATAAAGACACGACATTTGTCGGCGGCAGTATAACAATAACTCATGATGACGGATACGGTCAAAATGCTTCATTTACAATAGATACAACAGGAAAAACAGTTGAAGAAGTTGTCGCGGAAATAAATGCGGCGGGTCAGTCCGGTCCGAGCGTTGACAGCGTTGACGGTTACAGTAAAAACTATGTTTATGCCGAGTATGTGAACGAGCAGATTGTTATAAAAACAAATTATACCAACCACTCTATAACGGCGGACGGAGATTTTGCCCGTGTAACCGGCTTTTCTGCTTATACATCGGGCGTTGCGCAAAACTTTGCGCCGACAACAACCGTTGAGAACGGCACCTTTGAATACTTGACCCAAAATAAAAACAAACTTACAGCAGATACAACTTTTGTTAACGGCACAATAAGTATATCTTTTGAAAACGGCTCAAACGGCACCCGGACAATTACCGTGAACGGACAGGGAAAAACCTTGTCACAGGTTCTATCCGAGCTGCAAACACAGGCAGACGCCTACGGTGAGGAGCTTTCCAAAGACGGATATGTCATTAGTAAACCGGAAATAACTTTTGATCAAACAACCGGTAAAATAAGTATTAAAACCTACGGCAACAGCCACACTGTCTCTGCAACAGGAGATATGGCAAGACTCACAGGCTTCGGAAACTACACGGTTGCAATGGCAACAAATACCCCTGGCGGTGTTTCAATTATTAATAATAAATATGTTTATACAGATGGTTCTCTTACCGGTTCTGTCAATGTTTACGACTCGAACGGCAGCGCAATTGCCAATCAGGCAGGCTTTATAGAGTTCTACTCGGGCACGGAAAAAATCGGATTCGTAAAAGTTGATGCCGGAGACAATTTGCAGGCTGTTTTGAACAAAATCAACTCAACAACGCTTACGTTTGATGTTCCTGACGACCTTCCGGGTGAAAATGTCAGCTACAAACTCAACGCTGTAATTGATTCAAGCGGCAGAATAAAAATCAACTACTGTGGCGCTATATCGGATTTTTCGGTAAAAGGCGACAGCGCTTTTGCTTCATACTACGGGCTTACGGCATCAGGAACCTCTCAATACGAAGACTATGACACGGCTATCACCCCTTCAAAAGACATTGTAACTTACGATAGAAACGGCGTACTGACGGGTGCGACAGACCTGTCAGAAGTGAACGGAAACGCAATTTTCGGGCAGGAGGGTACTATCGATTTTTACAACGGCAGTACGAAAATTGCCTCGGTTACTGTAGGTGCAAACGATGATTTACAGACGGTTTTAAACAAGATTAACAGTATGACAGTGAACTACGCGCCGCCCTCTGATGTGTCAAACGTCAACTGGGATACGACGATTTCTGCGCAGATTGTGAACGACAGAATTGAAATCACTTACGGTGCAGGCATGGATGAGTTTAGAGTCAGCGGAAGCAGTGCGTTTGTATATTTCTATGGACTGGGAGAAAATCCGACCGAGCTTGCTCAGCGTTCTGTAAACGAAGAAATTGACAGTCCCAAAGATGTTTATATCTACAACAACGGCAGTATTACAGGCTCTGTCAGTGTTAACGGAATGATTACCGACGGAACACTTGCTGTCGGCAAGACCAATATCGGACCTTTCAGCGGTCAAAAGGACGGAATGCTTACCTTTGTAACCCAGACAGCAGACGGGTATGTGGCTGTAGGTAATGTAGAAATTCTTGCAACAGACGGACTTGACGCCGTTATGAAAAAAATAAACGACATGATTGCTAAAGATATCATTACTCCTAATGGTGTGGAAATCAATAAAATCAATGGGTATACTGCCTCGTTTACTGCTGACGGAAAAATACAGATTACATACGGAGGACAGCTGGGTGCAGTAAGAATCCAGGATACAAGCGGATTTGCACAGTATTACGGTTTAACCGACGCCTCAACTTCGTGGCAGGATACGTCTTTCACCGGCACTATTGAACGCCCCATGCCGGATAAAGTCGGTGAAAGTACAGTTACAAGTGCCAATGGCGGCTATAAAGACACAAGCGTTGTCGGAAGCTTGCAAGGCGGGACATTCAGAGTGTCCATAAACGGAAAAAACGTAGATGTACATTACAATAGCAACGAGAGTATAGAAACCATTATGAACAGGCTCGTTGAGCTTGCAAACCAAAAAGACGGCACAGGACTTTTTGATTTCAACACAGATGCTCCCGACTTGAATATGCTGCCTTTAACAGAAGATAAACTCACCTACAGACTCGATTCTGACGGACGTATTGTCATAACCTCCGCTGTCGAATCCCGAACTCAGGATAAACTTGTTATAACAGACCTTTCCGGAAATTTTGCCTCCTTGACAGGTATTGCTACAGAGCCTGAGGGGTATACACCGCCAGTGTTCCCGGGTGCACCGACAGAACCGGGCATTACAAACAACGGTACGGACTATTTTGTAAAACTATATGAAGAAACCGGTTCGCACGGCTCTTTTAGCTTCACCGGCAGTTCAATTAACGGCTTAACTGCGAACACTGCTCTCTCCGGCATAACAGACGGCGGATTTAACATAAATACCACAGACGGCGCAAAATGGATTGAAGTCCATGCCGGAGATACCGTGCAGACTGTTCTTGACAGAATAAATGCTCTTAATTCCAGTATTAACGCTGTTTTTGACGCTAAAAACAACAGAATAAGTATAACGGCAACAGACAATGCTTTATACGAACTTTCGTTTACCGATGATACCTCGGGATTTGTGCAAAGAGCGGGTCTGGCACAAGATGATGTGGTCTACGACGCCAATTTCACAAGTACAAAGCTCTCGGATGGTTTGTCAAAACTAAAAGGCTCAACCGATAACCTTCACGCAACTCACGTTTTGGGCAACATTCAGGGCGGTCTTAATACGGCACAAGAAACCGTGACAATCTCCGGCGGCGGAGCGTCGGTAAACATAACTGTCACAGACGATGAGAGCCTTGATTCAATAATTCAAAAAATCAAAGACACCGGTGAATACGACGCAGGAATTGAAGACGGCAGATTCTGGATAAAATCTCTAACCGACTCATCTGCCGCAGTAACCGTTTCAGAGTCTAACTTCGCAAGAATACTGGGCTTGTCCGGAGAATCGGAAGAACTCGGAGAAGGCACATTGACGCTCGGCTCATTCGGTACAATGGAATATACAAGTGCTGCAATAGACGGACTACTGGGTTCTTCCGACCTTACAATAGATGACTCAATAGCCGGAGACGGTGACGGCTCTTTCCGTATCACTCTCAGCGACAAAACAAATAATACAATAAATGTTGCAGCGAAAAGCTTTGATGTCGAAGTCGGTCGCAATATGACTGTCAATGATATTGTTAACGCTATAAAAACTTCTGCCATAAACGCAGGTATTGAGGGCTTCAACATTACTTTTGACAATTCTACCCATCAGTTTAAGATAAGTATTGCCGGCAACAAAGCTGAACAGATTACTTTTAGCGGGCTTGACGCAAGAGGCAGCGAGCTTGTGAAACGTCTCGGACTGTCGACTGCCAGTGAAACGACTACCCATATGGGAACTTTTACCGAAGAAAGCCACGGTTACCTTAAACTTACAGGTTCTGTAGACGGGCTGCACGGCGAACATGTTTTGGGCGGTTTAAATTCGTCAACCTTCACAATAAGCGACGGTTCAAGCAGTGTCACAATATCTGTAACAAACGGTCAGAGCCTTAATGAAATTATAAATAACATAAACATTCAGTCCGGCGGAAAATATACTGCAAGCATAGACAGTAACGGCAGATTCTTTATTCAGGCAAACAGTCAAAATGCTCAAAGTATTATAGTGTCTGAGTCTGATTTCACAACCAGAGTCGGACTTGTCGGTGCAGCAAAAACAGAAGGCGCTTCTGTACAGACGGAAGTTGGCGACCACGGATTGTTTGTCTTTTATGGTGCAGGCGGTTCCGGCGGAACCGGTATTGACGGAATGAAGGGCAGTACAGTATTTACAGGCTTGAAAAACGGCTCGTTTACTTTTACTCTGGGTGAAACAACTACAATGACGCCGAACGGAGATATTGTGTACAGACCTAAGCGTTCTTACACTGTGAATGTTTCTTCATCGGACAGTGTTGACACTATCTTAAACAAGATGAAACAGGCAATCATCAATGCAGAATCGGGCTATCAAGCCTCTGATGTTACCGGTTCAAACCGTCTGGACACAAGTGCTATGGTATTTAAGGTCGATGTGGACGATACAACCGGAAAAGGTCGTATACACATTGAATTAAACGGTGAATACGCGTCTGAAATTACTTTCCAAAATGACTCCTCCGGCTTTGTTACTATGGCTGGTATGTCGACTACAGGCGCTACAACTGACGCTGATTTTACGGCAACAACCCTTACCTCCGGTAAATCAATGCTTACAGGTTCTATGCAGAACCTTGATGCAGATCACGTTTTTGGCGGTATGCAAGCCGGTACACTCATACTTACGGCAGGTTCTGTAACAGAAACCGTTAATGTTTCTGCTACAGACCGGATTCAGGATGTCATTGATAAAATTAATCAGAATGGAAATTTTGAAGCCGGTATGGATGAAAACGGTGCGCTTTATATCAAAACAACCGGTCAAAACAGCGCAGATTTAATAGTGTCCGGAACATCTGATTTCCACAAATTAACCGGGTTGACAGGCAACACCTGGTCTGCTGCCGGTGTTACAGACAACGGCTCTTACGGACTGTCGAAAATCACAGGCTCTGTGTCGGGATTGAGTGCCGGACAGTCGTTTAATAATATGACCGCGGGAAGCTTCTCCATTTCAGCAGCGGGTCACAGAACGCTTAATGTAAACGTTGAAAAAGGAGTAACCACTATACAAGACGTGCTTGATTTTATCAATTCGAGCACACAGAGTGATTATCGTGCGTCTTTGAACAGTTCCGGACAAATAGAAATAACAACAACAATCGAAAACGGCGCAACAATTCGTATTGATGACGGAGATACAGACTATGCGCGTATTCTCGGGCTTACTGCCGGTACAATCGGCGGTGAAGCAGTCGGTGTGACCGGACAGCAGGATGTTTATTCAACTCTTACAGGTTCAAGAACCGGGTTGAACAGCGGAATAACCTTTAGTGCCGGCGATTTTGAAATAACCGTAAAAAATCCTGACGGTACAGTTAAAACTCACACATTTAATCTTGCAGGCGGCGAGTCGCTTGCGGAAATTGCCGCTCAAATCACAAATTCAGATCTCGGAATCACTGCAGAAGTTGATCCCTACGGAACAAATCTTGTATTAAAGGCTAAACTTGCGGGTGCTTATGAAATATCTTTAAAAGACGGAACTTCTAATTTTGCAGAGGTTACAGGTTTTACGCAGAGCGGAGCACAGATACAATCGGCTCAAAACGGTGTTCTCTCGACCTTGACATCTTCAAAAACAGCCCAGAATGCGTCGCTTCTCGGGTACACTTCCGGCGACTTCTTTATCTCACTTACTGACAAAAACGGTAATATCACGGATACAAGAAGGATAGAGATTTCTTCCGGCGATACCGTGCAGGAGATTGCTGCAGCAATAACAGCTTCCGGCATTGGTATAACTGCCGGTATCGACGCAACAACCGGCAAAATGGTTCTGACACGAGATTCTTCCGAGACAGACGGAGGTATTGCTATAACTAAAGGTACAAGTGATTTTACAAACAAAATCGGCTTCACCTCAGGCGGTACGCTGTCTCAGGGAGCGCAAACAGTTAGCGGCACCGACGCAACGAGTACTGTTATAAAAAGTGACAGGCTGCAGGTCAGCAATGACAACGTCCTGTTGAGCACTCTCGGCGTTGCAGCAGGAAACTTCAAAATTAATAATACAGTCATAACTGTCTCTGAGACCGATACTATAGCCGATCTTGTCAACAAAATCAACGGTGCATTTCTGACGACGGACGAAAACGGCGTTAGAGCAGAGTTTATTGACAACAGAATCGTGCTTACCTCAAATGCAAAAAAAACAAACGCCCGCATACAAGTTGAAGCCGGTTCCTCAAATCTAACGGATATTGTAGGATTTACAAACGGAAATGCAATGAATATTGCAACCCAGCAAAACGGCTACAATGCAATATTTAATCTGAACGGCACGGATTACGAAACGGAATCAAATGTTATTAAGCTTGATAAAAACGGAAAAATCACTGCTGACGATGCTGCTGCCGCTATTACAATTACCATAAAAGAAACAGGCACGGGAACGATAAACATAGGCAGTCTCTCGCTAGATGAGACCTACATGAAGCTGCTTGATTTTGTCGGAAAATTTAATGTTTCAATGACTCTCTCTCAATCAACAAATATTGTCGGAGATGCTGAATTTACTGCACTGCTCGGACGAATCAGAGATTGCTTTACTTCTGACATAGGCAACAGAACAGATATTCAGGAAGCGCTTGCGGATATTGGTATTGTAGTGAATATGTCCGGTTCTACAGCATCACCCGCCGGCAGAGTCTCAATCACTGTAAATCGCGATGAGTTCTACAGCGCTTTTCTTTCAAATCCGCAAAATGTTTCGGAGCTTCTTATCGGTGACGACACCGGAGATCCGATTGACCACACTGTTGCCGGGGCTTTTGTCAGAGTTAAAGACACTCTCGATGATTCCCTCAAGCCTGTAAGCGGCTATTTTAATTCCTCAATAAGAACGCTTACAAGCCAGCGTAACGCTCTCAAAGACGAGCTTTCCATAAGCAAAGGGCAGCTTGCCCGTTTTGAAAGCGAACTTTCTCTCTATGGAGGGGATGAAGCTCTTGCACAGAGCCAGAAAGAGCTTATGGACTTCTTGTCGAAGCTGCAGGAGCAGTATTCTGAAATAAATGACCTTATTACAAAACTCAACAGGCAGTATAACGAATCTTTGACGCGTGTAATTATTAACCAGAATAACCCCGGCTTTAATCCGATTGTTTAGTCTAAAATTCTTACAGTAGATCCGTTTCCCATGTTTCTGTTGTTGTAATATCCGCCGCGGTTTCCCATATAATAGTCTTGAATCCCGCTGCTGTCTTGAAAGTTGTCGTATGGTGAAAATACCGGCGGTGTGTAACCCGTCATCTGTCCTGCGCCAAACCCTGTGGACATCATATCAAACAGAAAACTCAGTATGTTGCGCCGCGGTTTGCGGTAGTTGTTGTACATTGTGTAGTTATTTTGAGGGGTTGAGGCTGTATATGCCGGAAAAGCGTTGTAATGACGCGCTGCGCTTTTTACCGTTTCGTAACGCTGTTTCAGATTGCCGCCCTGCATTGCTCCGAGCATTTCTTTTTCAAGTCTGGTTATTCTTTCGTCCGTGCTTTCGCCTTCAAAGCTTCTGCCCAGAATTTTTGTTTCGATTTTTGCAAGGTCACGCTGATTAATATCGTATACTACTGCAGGGTCTACATTGTTCAGAATGTTCTCCATTCTGTCCGAGAGTGCCATATTGTCAAAAGTACATCTGAAAAGTTTTTTCTCGAGCCGTTTCAGCCTTGTATAAATGTCTTGTTTTTCATAGGTTTTGCGAAAAATAGTGTTTTCGAGTGCGGTTATTTTGGGATAATTTTCAGCGTTGTTTGTTGTTATTTGGGGTGTCTCTGCTTCAAATACCGTATCATCCTTAACCGGTTCCAACGGCGCGATTGTCTGTGTTCTCGGGGTTATTACAGTTTTTTGCGAAGATGTTGTCACGGACGGAAGATACGCTGCCGATGGCGGCAAAAGCGGAGGTACAACGGTTCTTGCAATCGGTGTGCGGGTAATAGGCGATACCGGCACAATTCTTGCCGGACGCCTTAAGAATCGCCGGTTGTGTCTCATCATCGAAGGATTTACGACAGGTCCGTAATATGGAGCAATTGTTTGTACCGGTGAGTATGTCCGGATTTGATATGCGAGTGAAGGCAGCGGCGCCGATATTAAAATAAAAAATAATGTGATTTTTTTAAACATATCTCTGACTCCTCTCTTGATTGCCTGTTAGCGCTGTAATAACCGGCTGCTCCGTAATATAAACGGAATATGCACCGTAGAGCGGATACCCATTACCTTCTGCTTATTGCGCTATTTAAAAAATATACGATTTTAGAAAAGTTTTCATCAGCCCTGCTTTTATCCGAGTGTCCGATTTCTGAAAAAGTTGACGTAGGGGATATTCACGGATATACTGAAACATGAAGTATGAGAAAGGTTTTGTCTATGCAGGAAATAAGATGTCCAAAATGCGGTGAGGTTTTTCAGGTTGATGAATCAGGATATGCAGCTATTGTAAAACAGGTTAGAGATAAAGAATTTACAAAAGAGATTCAATCCAGGGAAAATCAGTTTGAAACCGACAAAAATAATGCTGTTCAGCTTGCAAAGCTTGAAACGGAAAAAATTTTTACAGAAAAATTGAATCAAAAGGAGGCAGAGATTGCCGGCTTGAAGTCGGAAATTGAAACCGGGGAAATTGAACAAAAAGCTGCAATTAAAGAAACTATCGCAGAAAAAGACAAAGAAATTGCCGAGTTGAAAAATAAACTGGATTCCTTCAATAAGGATAAGGAGCTTGAAATCAGTAAGCTGCTTAGTCAAAAAAATACTGAACTCAACGAAAAGGAAAACAGTATTACCAAACTTAACAACGAAAAAGAGCTTTGCGAAAAGGAATATCAGCTTAAGGAAAATTCGCTCAAAGACAAATACGAAACAGAGCTTAGATTTAAGGATGAAGAAATCAACAGGCTTAAAGACTATAAACTTAAACTTTCGACCAAAATGGTCGGCGAAAGTCTGGAGCAGCATTGCGAGGTTGAATTTAACAGACTTCGCGCTACGGGATTTCAAAAAGCCTATTTTGAAAAAGATAACGACGTAAAAACAGGCAGCAAGGGCGATTACATATTCAGAGAGAGTGACGGGGACGGCAATGAGTTTGTTTCAATAATGTTTGAGATGAAAAACGAGACTGACACAACTTCTGCCAAAAAGAAAAATACGGATTTTTTGAAAGAACTGGATAAAGACAGAAATGAAAAAAAATGTGAATATGCAGTGCTTGTGTCTTTGCTTGAACCTGAAAATGAGCTTTATAACAGCGGTATTGTCGATATGTCGCACCATTATCCCAAAATGTATGTTATAAGACCTCAGTTTTTTATCCCGATTATCACAATTCTGAGAAATGCCGCTTTAAATTCGCTTGAATATAGAAAGGAACTTGCGGTTATTAAGTCTCAAAATATAGATATATCTAACTTTGAGGCTGAAATGAACGAGTTTAAGGAAAAGTTTGCAAAGAATTATGAGCTTGCCAGCAGAAAATTTAAGACTGCAATTGATGAAATTGACAAGATAATTGACCGCCTGCAAAAAACAAAAGAGGCGCTGCTTTCATCAGAAAATAATCTGCGGCTTGCAAACAACAAGGCTGAAGATTTAAGTATAAAACGGCTTACGAGAAACAATCCGACTATGCAGGCTAAATTTGCAGCATTGAAAAATGAAAATGCGTAGACTCCTGCCGCAGGTTGCAACCCGAGCTGTTAACGCCGTAGTCAGTTACTTTCTAAAGTGTCTGATATCTTTTGTTTTTGCCAAAAGATTAAGATTTATAAATTTTTGCTTTGAAAATAAAATGTTTATTGTAGAATGAAAGAAAGACCAGAAAAAAGCAGTAGAATGTAGGGAAAGAAGTTACATTCTATAGTTTTTACTTGAAAAAAATCAGAATATTAAATAGAAAAGGTAACAAAATGGGCATTAAAGGCAAAAATGACAAAATGGTTGTTCTCGCTTGCGAAGACTGCA
Source organism: Candidatus Gastranaerophilales bacterium (assembly GCA_944326475.1). Classification (GTDB taxonomy): domain Bacteria; phylum Cyanobacteriota; class Vampirovibrionia; order Gastranaerophilales; family Gastranaerophilaceae; genus CALUPY01. The sequence goes on along the minus strand of CALVEC010000005.1, from coordinate 64,170 downwards.
AACACAGAAACTACACCACTACTAAAAACAAAAAGACCCTTAAAGAAAGAATGGAATTGAAAAAATACTGTTCATTCTGCGGCAGACACACCGTTCACAAAGAAACTAAGTAAGCTTAACTATATTAATTAGAAAAGCGTCCTTAGTTCAGTTGGTAGAACGTCGGTCTCCAAAACCGGATGTCGAGGGTTCGAGTCCTTCAGGGCGCGTTTCTAAATTAAAAACAGAGGTAAAAATGGCAAACCAAACCAAAACCAAAAATCAGGTTAATAACAATATGAAAGATGATTTCATTGCATACCTCAAAAGCGTTAAGCTTGAATGGGGAAAAATCAGCTGGCCGCAGAAACAGCAAGTCTTTGTGGAAACACTATACGTTATTGTTGTAACTTTCGTTTTCACAGTAGCAATCCTTTTGATGGATTCAATTTTCAGCGGCATTCTGAAATTATTACATTTGAGTTAAGAATGGCGACCCGTTAAGGGACAGCCGATTAGATGGCAGGATAAATAAATGGCTAAAGAAAAAGATGAATTTATGAATGAAGCGGATAATAATGAAGCTAATGAAAAACAAGAGCTTCTTGAGCAAAAAGATGCCGAGTTTAAAAACAGCTCAAAATCTAACAAGGCTCCGCAAAAAAGATGGTATGTAGTTCATACTTATTCGGGTCACGAAAACAAAGTTAAGGTCAACCTCGAAAAACGTGTTGAATACATGAATATGGGAGAAAAAATCTTCCGTATCGAAGTTCCTCAAAAAACCATCACGAAAGTTAAAGACGGTAAGAAACAGGACAGAGAAGAAAAAATCTTCCCGGGATATGTCCTTGTTGAAATGATTATGGATGATGACAGCTGGTATGTTGTCAGACATACTGCCGGGGTTACTAAATTTGTCGGCTCGTCGAAAAAGCCTATCCCGGCTAAAGATTCCGAAATCAAAAAAATCATCCACAGATCACAAACCCAGTCTGTTAAAATCGAACTCGACGTTAAGGTCGGCGACAAGGTTCGTATTATTTCCGGACCGTTTGCAGACTTTATCGGTGACATTACTGAAGTCTATCCCGACAAGTCAAAACTCAGAGCAAGTGTTTCAATCTTTGGTCGAGAAACGCCTGTCGAGCTTGAATACAAACAGATACAAAAAGTATAAGGCACTGCCGAAAACACAAATAAATGTGGAAGGGATTAAGGCGGCGTAAGGCGCTATCCCGCTAGACCACGAAAGGAGAAAAAAATGGCAAAGAAAATCGTTGGAAAAATCAAGCTTCAAATCGAAGCCGGAAAAGCTAATCCATCACCGCCGGTCGGTCCTGCATTGGGTCAACACGGTGTAAACATCATGGATTTCTGCAAGCAGTTCAATGCTAAAACAGAATCCCAGGCAGGATATATTATTCCTGTAGTTATTGACGTATATGAAGACAGAAGTTTTTCATTCGTGACAAAAAGCCCGCCGGCTGCAGTTCTTATCAAGAAAGCTATTAACCTTCCAAAAGGTTCTGCTGCTCCGAATAAAACAAAAGTCGGAACAATCACACAGGCTCAGCTTGAAGAAATTGCAAAAACAAAAATGGAAGACTTGAATGCAACTACCCTTGAAGCTGCAGTAGAGATGATTAAAGGCTCTTGCAGAGCAATGGGCGTTACTGTAGAAGGCTAATAATTAGTGGAAGGGGACATAGAAGGGTAAGACTTAATACTTTTATAGTTCGAGTTTGCCCGAATATGAGAAAAAACCCCGTTAGACCACAGAAAGGGAAAAAAATGAGTAAATTAACTAAAAAACAAAAAAAGATGCAGGAAATGCTTGAAGGCTTTGAACAGCCCGCTACGGCAGCTGCAGCTATTGAAAAATTAAAAGAGATATCTGATGCGCTTGCAAAATTCGATGAAACTGTTGAATGCCACATGCGCCTCGGTATTGATGTAAAACGTGCAGACCAGCAAATCCGTTCTACCGTTGTACTTCCGGCAGGTCTCGGTAAAGAAGTCAGAGTCTGTGTTATTGCTAAAGGTGCAAAAGCTACAGAAGCAAAAGAAGCAGGCGCAGATGAAGCAGGTGCTGAAGAAGTTATCGAAAAAATTTCAGGCGGCTGGTTTGAATTTGATACTTTGATTGCAACTCCGGATTGCATGGGTATGCTTGGTAAACTCGGTAGAGTTCTTGGTCCTAAAGGCTTGATGCCTAACCCGAAAACCGGTACTGTTACATTTGAAGTGGCAAAAGCTGTTAAAGACGCAAAAGCCGGTAAAGTTGAGTTCCGTGCTGACAAACAGGGTATGATTCACGTACCTATCGGAAAATCAAAATTCTCAGCAGAAGATTTGTTGAAAAACTATTCAACACTTGCAGATGCAGTTTTGAGAGCAAAACCGTCAGCAGCTAAGGGTACATATTTGAAGTCAGTCTTTTTGACGACAACAATGGGTCCCGGAATTAAACTCGATGCAAAAAATGTTGCAGCTGAAATAAAAGAACACGTGTAACGATTTAAAAAAATACAAAAAGCCCCTCCTCATTCGGGGAAGGGCTTTTGTTTTTTATATCGAAAAGTTACAAATAAAAACACATCACCGCAGATATTTACGCGTTTGTAATATAATAAGATATAAGATAATACATTTAGGGATATCAATTAATGGAAAATATAGCTACTAACGTATGGGACGGCTGGAAACTGGCAGCCGATGTAAAAAATGTTTTGAACGCAGCAAAGAGCGTTATATTAGCTGATGAAAGAGACGAACTTGTAGACCTTTCTGTCGGCGGAAAAGGAAATTTAACTTTTCATGTTGCGTACGAAACAGAAGGACACGGCACGGTAGTCGAGGCTGACGTCATTCGCTGCAAAAACGGTATTGCCGTTAATTATAAAGACCCGTATATGAGACGCCGCGATCCTGATTGTATGGTTGTAAATAACATAGCTATGACGGATAAAGAACGTTTTGAAGACAGGTTTAACAAACCGTTTGAAAATGTAAGAAAAGAAACGCTGGATTGGCTAGCAAAAAACGATCTTATCCTTGTGCCTTTTATGGCGGGCGGTGCAAAATACGGATATCCCGCATTGATGATTGCGCCAAAGAATGCCGCTTTCTTCGCAATGAGTGTATATGATCTTCAAGAGGCAATTTCTCCGGACAAACTGGACAGGCATTTTGAACCCCGTGCGATTATTTATGTAGCTCCGCCGTTTAGACACACTCATTTTAGCGGTAAGCAGATTGTTGTTCATAACCAGCAAAATACCGTACACGAAGTTTTTTCCTATAACTTATATCCGGGACCCAGCGCAAAGAAAGGTGTTTATGGCGTCTTGCTGGCGCTTGGACTAAAAGAAGCTTTTGTTACTGTTCATGCGTCTACCGTGAACATAATTACTCCCTATGACAATGACGTAAGCATTTTGCACGAAGGTGCTTCAGGAAGCGGAAAAAGCGAGATGCTTGAGTATGCTCACAGGGAAGAAGACGGCAGACTTTTACTCGGTCACAATGTTGTAACAGGTGATGAAAAATTCCTTCCGCCGTTGCAGGGATGTAAATTACAGCCTGTTACCGACGATATGGCTCTTTGCCACACCGGTTTTCAGAAAGATAACGGCAGACTTTCCGTTATGGATGCCGAAAAATCCTGGTTTGTCAGAATTGACCATATTAAAAAATACGGTACAGACCCGCATCTCGAAGAAGTTACCCTGCACCCGAAAGAACCGTTGATATTTTTCAACCTTGAAGCACACCCCGGTGCCACCTGCCTGATATGGGAACATACGGAGGATGCGCCCGGAAAGCGTTGTCCAAACCCGAGAATAATTATCCCGAGGACGCAGATGAAAAATATAATGGACGGTCCGGTTGAAATCGATTATAGAAGTTTCGGTTTGAGAACACCGCCGTGTACAAAAGAAAATCCGTCATACGGTATTTTCGGTATGCTCCACATACTTCCTCCGGCACTTGCATGGTTGTGGAGGCTTGTTGCTCCGAGAGGATTTGCCAATCCGAGTATCACAAGCGGTAAAGAAAATCCCAATCTGCTTCAAAGCGAAGGTGTCGGTTCGTTCTGGCCGTTTGCAACCGGCAAACGTGTTGACCTTGCAAACATCTTGCTTGAACAGTTTATGAAAACGACAAAAACCAGAAATATCCTTATTCCCAACCAGCATATAGGTTCGTGGGAAGTCGGTTTTATGGCTGAATGGGTGACCAGAGAATACCTTGCGCGCCGCGGTCAGGCTTCTTTTAAAAAGCTTAACCTGCGCCCCGCAAGACATCCGCTTGCCGGCTACATCCCCGGAAACATTCACGTTGAAGGCAGTGCTATTTCCCAGAAATTCTTAGATGTCAGCAATCAGCCTGAGGTTGGCATTGAGGGATACGACAAAGGAGCAAAAATGCTGGAAGATTTCTTTAAAAAGGAATTGCAGCTCTACTTAAAATCTGACCTTCATCCGCTTGGAAAAGCGATAATTCTCTGCTGTATGGATAACGGTACAGTCAGTGATTATGAAAAACTCATACCGGGTATTTACTAAAGTGAAGTGTAATCTGTTATAAAATATGTCATCATTTAGAAGTAGCCGCGTATTAAACAGAGACGCGGCGTTAACAAAGAGGTAAAAAATGAAAATATATCCCGTAAATTCTGCATTCCGAACGGTTGACCCAAAAACCGGTATTAACCAAACAGCTCCGATACAAAATACACAGGCTGTAAATCATTTGCCGGCAGTGTATCCGGTAAACTATTATGTGAGTTTCAAATCAGATATTCCGATGAGCGATGCTCACAAGAGTTATTTGGCAATTGCCGAAGAATTGTACGACGAGAACAAAAATAAACCGTTAAAAGATGTAAGTCTCGATAGTTTGCAAATAGAATTTGACTTTAATCGCATATCGGACTCTTTTCTGTTGGATAAAGCTGTTCGCGATTTGATAACAAGGTTCATAAAGCACAATGCTGTTGACCCGGAAGTTGATAATGATTTTATAAAAAAATGTCTTCAAATAGGGTTGTATGCGATTGAATCAACCGAAACCGCCGATGAACTTTTTCAAAAGGGCTGCAAAAGACGGATAGTTTATCCTTTTGACCGTGCAAGATATGACTATGAAGATCTGCTCGGCGATGGATTTCGTCATCAGGGAGTATTTTCACAATTGTCAGGATTACTTGACCCGACAAAGATAAAAGACTGTAAAAACGCGGATGAACTAGATATCTATCGCAGAGTCTTCAATACTATTATGCCAATGTACATAAAAGAGAATTATAAACGACCGTCTTTTGATGAAGATTTTTTCAAGCTGCTTAAAAAAGAAATCGATGATTTTGAGCAGTTAAAAGAATACGATAAAAAAATAGTTGAAGTAAAAGCGCAGGAGGCTCAGAATAAAGGCATTTCAAGCGAAAAATATGCGCAGGAAATATATGACGATGTTGTAAATAAGCACATTTCTCCGTTTGAAAATGAAAAATTCTATGAATATCTTACAAAAAACAGTGCAAAACTGGACTTTCTGCTTGAAAAACTTTACGGATTTTATACGGATGATTATAGAGAAGCCTTTGACAGTATAAATATTGACAAAAAGCATAAAATTTTGCTTGCAGACCCCGGGGTCGCCTTTTATATAAAAGAACTCGGTGAGTTTGTTGACACAAGTAATATTGATACAAAAAACATTTCACCTTTTGAGTTGCGAAAGAAATTCTCTGATTATCTGGGTACGGAAACTGTATACAGAGGGCTTAAACCCGGGTGTACAAGCGCGGAAGACCTTGCTCAAAAAATTAAAGAAACAGGGAACTTTGCGCCGGCTTTTCAAACAAAACAAAAAGTAACAGACAACATAAAATACTATCTGGATTTTTCTGAAAACAGAGATGATACTCATTTTGGAAGAATTATTGCAAAAATAAAACGGCAGGATAAAGAAAGCGAATTTTTGTCAGTATCGTCAGAATACGATATTGCAGCGTCCGTGCCGAAGGATAATGAGGGTGAAAAATCAGTAGTTATTAAAGCGCAAGTTCCTGTTTTGTCAATTTTGAAACAGAGAAACGAATACCGCGATATGCAAACAAGCCGCAGGCATGACGTGCTTAGGGTAGGTTGGAGACCTTTTGATTATGATACCCAGCAAGAAAAAATCGAAGCTTTTATTCCGTTCTATATTGCGCCGGAAAATATGGAGGTCTCGATTGATACAGAAACCCCGACTTTTAAATGGGAAAACGATTAACCTGCAGATTGCCTCAAATTTTCCAGTATATTAGAAACCGCGTAAGATTTGTTGAGCGTGTAAAAATGCAGTCCTTGAACCCCGTTCTCTAAAAGTTCTGCACATTGCTTCTGTGTAAACTCGATGCCGCATTTTTTTACATAATCATTGTCATCACTGTGCTGCTCTATTTTATCAAGAAAATCATATGGTATCGTTACCCTGCACAGCGAGGTCATTTTTGAAAGCTGCTTATAGCTTGTAACAGGAAGTATTCCAGGGATTACAGGTACATTTATACGGGCGTTTGCGCATTTTTCAACAAAATGAAAATACTTGTCATTTTCAAAAAATAACTGCGTGTAAATAATCTCTGCACCTTTCTCAACTTTTAATTTCAGGTATTCAATATCTTTTTCAAGGCTTTCCGCTTCGATATGCCCTTCCGGATAACCCGCTGCTGCAACTGCTAAAGAACTTTCCTTTTTTATAAATTCAATTAAATCCGACGCATGTAAAAAATCGTGGCAGCAAATTCCGTCTTGGGGTAAATCTCCTCTCAATGCAAGAATGTTCTTAACTCCTGCATTTTCAAGTTTTTTAAGATAAGTCCTTATAGTTGTTTTGTCTGTTGAAACACAAGTAAAATGGGGCATTGGGGTGATTTTTAGTTCATCTTTCACCCTGCATACGATTTCTTCTGATTTGCCTCTGGTGCTTCCGCCGGCACCGTATGTAACAGAAATGAGAGAGGGATTATACTGTTTTAAGAGATTGAGTTCTTTCATTAAGTTTTCAAGTTTTTCCCCGCTGTCATCGTCTTTAGGCGGAAAAACTTCGTATGATATTACAGGTTTTTTGCTGCTGTAAATTTCTTTTAGCTTCATAGTTTATCCTTATTGTTGTTTATTGCAAAATAAATTTCTTTTAACCGTTTTTTGCTGACGTGCGTGTATAACTGTGTTGTTGAAACGTCACTGTGTCCCAGAAGCTCCTGCACAACTCTCAAATCTGCGCCGTTTTCAAGCATGTGTGTGGCAAAACTGTGTCTTAGCGTATGCGGTGAAATATGCTTTGAGAGGTGTTCTCCCTGTGACCTTATAAAAACGTAGACTTCCTGCCTTGTAACGGTGTGTCCGTTTTCTTTCACAAGCAAATGTTTTTCTTCTTCTTTTTTGTTTCTTTTTAAATAAAGCTCTCTGTGTTTAAGATAGATTTTTATTGCGTGTTTTGCTTTGTCTCCGAGAGGTATAATGCGTTCTTTTGAACCTTTACCAAAGCATCTGAGATATTTTGCATTAAGGTCAATGTCTGTAACCTTCAAATTCACAAGCTCTGATACTCTCAAACCCGCACCGTACAAAAGTTCCATCACAACTTTTTGAATATCACTCAAATTATTATGCAAAATGTCCTCTATCTCGGTTATAGATATAACTTTGGGCAAACGTTTGCTCATCTTTGGCTGCTCAATCCCGAGAGTCGGATCTTGATTTGTTATTTCATTAGCAAAAAGCCACCTGAAAAATCCTCTTAGAGACGCAATTTTCCTTGTAATTGAAGCAGGTGTGTATTTTTTGTCATACAGGTTTTTGATGTAATAATTTATATGCGTCCGTTTTACGCTTTTGGAGTCATCTATTAAATAGCTCTGCAAAAAATCAGCAAAATAGTAAAGGTCACGTCTGTAAGCCTCTATTGTGTTAGGGGACAGCCCCCGTTCAATCTCCAGTGATTCTAAGTATGCCGCAATGTTTTGTAAGAGCATAAAGTAATTTTACATCTTTTTGTGGCGACGGGCAATCCGGCTTTTGTGTTTTAAGTTTTCTTAAAGTTAGACTTGTTAAAAAGCAATTTATGTCTTTGAAAAACCTTTATATAAATATGCAAGGTAAAGGGTAGTGTAAATCATGATAAATAAAATAGGTAACGTTTATACTGTAAACAATCGCAAATATCAAAAGCAGGCTGAAAAAGAATCGCATGAAAATAACAAAGAAAGCGGGACAAAAAAATTTTCTACCGTTCCTTCTGAAACATATAAAGCATACAGCGGCATAAGCTTCAAGGGTGGTATAAGCGACAACACTCCTACAAGGGAAGTCTACGAAAATGCAAAAGACTGCATTTTGCAAAGTAACCCCGAAGATACCGTGTCTGTTAAAGAGGCTGTTGAGATATTAAAACCTCTGAATTTATCCGAAAAAAAACTTCTCGATTTTCTTATGGCGTGTTCTTTTGACACACACAATGAAAATATCGAGATAAACAAACACGCCGTTTACTATGCTATTCTGCTACAGGGTAAATACAGGGATGTTCCTCCGGCAAAAATACCGGGCATTATTGCAACCAGCCTTGACAATGAAAATAAATGTTTCTCAGAGAAACAATTCGAGAGTCTTTTTAACGCCGCAGGACAGCTTCGTATGACGAAAAAAAACTCTCTCAGACGCCCGAGAGAAGACAATTATCCTAACGCAAGAAAAATTATACTGACCCAGAAAACGAATCTTTCAAAAGAAATATCAAAGGTTTTGAAGGCAGAACCACCTGTGCAGAATATTGTTTTTAACGAAGAAGATATTTTTGAACTGGATTTGGAAAAAGAAAAGCAGAGCCTGATTGATTCTCTCCGTGAATTTAAAGACAGCGGAAAAATATCTGTAGGTTTGTTCAATGAGTTATCTGACGGGGTTCAAAAAAATAATCTTGACTTGAGAAAGATTTGCAGCGATTATTATTCACTTCTGGAAGACTGCAAAACACTTGAAGAAGCTAAAGAAATTTATCCGGAAATAAAAATCCCGAATCTTGATTTTGAAGATGACGGCGCTGACAGACTCTTGAGAAGCCGGCTTGCCAGAGAAGACAAGGATAAAATCGGACTTTATATTCTGAAACAGTTATATATTGAGCAAAAGCCAGCACATATGATTTTTGTTGAGCTTGACAACAGTTATCCTACTACATATATTTCTATGGTTAAATCAGGCATGGATTTTGGCAGACTGCCCGGTGAAGTGGCTGCACTGTTCGATAAGACAACGAAACTTACTGAAAGCTTCAAAGCTATTGATGACATAGACAGTAAAACCCTTGAATTTATGATAAGAAAAAATGCCAGCAAAGAAAGCCGTATCTGGGCTGAATATATGGGGATTACAAACAAATACTGGCATCCCGTAAGGGCTATTGCTCACAAACAAAAACATCCCGTAACATCTTATTACCAGACAGATAAACTTGTCGACGGGTATTTATTCTATTTGTACAAATATCAGAATAAATCAGTGCCGTCTGAAAATCCTTTTGAAAAATATGCAGACGGAAAACCTTTTAATAAGGAGAAAAAAGAGGCTCTTGAAAATATCTATTTTATGTACAAAAACAATTATAATCGAATGATTAAAAGTGAAAAATTTCTTGAATTTAAAGAAAATTTTGATACGGAAGCCATGGCAAAGTCATTGACCAAACTTGAAAACCATTATAAAAACACCTTCTCCAACTGGTTTATGACTCCCGAACGCCGGAAAAGATACGAAGAAGCACTGGATAACTCTTACAGACTTGTTCTCGAAAAAATGGAGGTCTGCAAACTTCCGGCTGAAAAGAAAAAAGTTGAAGTGGCTGATGTTGCGGATGACAAACTTTCAAATGAAGCACTGGTTGATTACATTGCGGAAACTGAAGAAGAAGAAACGTGCGACATAAAATCTGATTTTTACAGACTTAGAAATGCTGTTTATTCAACTAATAACACAGAGCTTATACAACTGTTTTCACAGTATGTGGGGACTAACCCCGAATACGTAGATTATGAGAATTTTTCTCAATACGAAAAGCTCCTCGATGAATGTATTGAAAATGACGGAATTGAAAATCCGGATAGTGCTATTGCTTTATTTAAACTTTATAACACTTATCTTAACTACTTGTTCAATGAAAATGTTGAACAGATGGGATTTGATGAATATAAAAAAGCAGCAGTTGAAAGGTATGCAAAAACTGACGGTACAATTGATTATACGGCAATGAGTTGTGATTTAACCGCTGAATATGACTATGCTAAGATTTTTGAACAGTCTGAAACAGAAGAAGAAACGGCGATTTTGAATATTTTGAACAAAAAATTTATTGCGAACGGAAAAAATGACTATAAATCCGCTTTAAATATTATAAATATGTACAAAAAACTTCCTGATTTATTCAAGACAAAATTTTATTCACTTGCTGCAGCAACAGACAAAGCAAATGATAAGATTTTCACAGAGCAGCTCAGGGAGCTGTATGAGAAAATTTCATCCTGGAGACTTGATGAAGACGAGATTATAACTATGGATGCAGATAAAATTCCTCAGAAAATCGTTATTACCTCCGGTGCAAAATATCAGCTTCTTGAAGATTGCAATGAGAATATTGAGCGTTTTGATACTATTTTGAACAAGTTTTTCTCGGCTGCCTCCAAAAGGGTCGGAGACAGACAGGGACAGGGCGTTAAGGTGCTCGGCGACAATGTCCAATATGCTGCAGAGTTAAAAATACAAGGCTCTCAGGCTATCGGAAGTAAAAGACTTTATGCAAGACATCCCGAGCCTGATGATATAAAAAAATACGGCAATGTGAAGTACGTATTTGACACACTAGACAAACATTTATGATAATCCTTATACGATTGAAGTCAGCCTGATTGTGTGTGCTTTATATAAGAGACTATATTGAATATGTCAATTGCTGCATGAAATGAGATTAAAATATTAATTTTTTGTTTATTTTTTGAGGCATGAAAAAATATAGTGGTATAAAGTATATAGTCAAAGGAATAAAATTTCGTAAGGAGAAATAAACTATGGCAAAAACAATTGGTATTGACTTAGGAACCACAAACTCCGTAGTTGCGGTAATGGAAGGCGGAAAACCTACAGTTATCGCTAATGCGGAAGGTTCCAGAACAACCCCGTCTATCGTGGGATTTTCAAAAACCGGTGAAAAACTGGTGGGGCAGTTAGCAAAACGTCAGGCAATACTTAACCCTGATAAAACCATCATATCTATTAAAAGAGAGATGGGTACGGATTACAAAAAAAATATTGACGGAAAGGATTACACTCCTCAGGAAATTTCCGCAATGATTTTGAGAAAACTTGCAGACGATGCTTCCGCATATCTCGGAGAAAAAGTTACCTCTGCTGTAATCACGGTTCCTGCATACTTTAACGATGCCCAAAGACAGGCTACAAAAGACGCCGGTAAAATTGCAGGTCTTGATGTATTGCGTATTGTAAACGAACCGACGGCTGCAGCACTTGCTTACGGTCTTGAAAAAGAAAAGAGCGAAAAAGTTCTTGTATTCGACCTTGGCGGCGGTACATTCGATGTTTCTATTCTTGAAATCGGCGACGGCGTTCACGAAGTACTTTCTACTTCCGGTGATACTCACCTTGGCGGCGATGATTTTGACCAAAAAATCATTGACTGGTTAATCGATGAGTTCAAAAAAGCCGAAGGCATAGACCTTAGAAATGACAAACAGGCAATGCAGCGTTTGAAAGAAGCTGCTGAAAAAGCAAAATGCGAATTGTCATCAGTTGTTGAAACAAACATAAACCTTCCGTTTATTACTGCTGATGCAAACGGACCGAAACACTTAGACATGCAGCTTACGAGAGCAAAATTTGAAGAACTTTCTTATGACCTTCTTGAAAGATGCAAAAAACCGGTAGCTGATGCACTGAAAGAAGCAGGACTTTCAAAAGGTGATATTGATGAAGTTGTACTTGTCGGCGGTTCAACCCGTATACCGGCTGTACAGGCTCTTGTAAAAGAGTATACAGGCAAAGAACCAAACCAGTCGGTTAACCCTGATGAAGTTGTTGCCGTTGGTGCTGCAATTCAGGCAGGTGTACTTGCAGGTGAAGTTAAAGATATCGTTCTTCTCGATGTTACACCGTTGACACTGGGTATTGAAACATTGGGCGGTGTAATGACTCCGCTTGTTCCGAGAAACACAACTATCCCTGTTTCAAAATCACAGGTATTCTCGACTGCCGAAAACAACCAGACTGCCGTTGATATCCACGTATTGCAGGGTGAACGTCCGATGGCAAAAGACAATAAATCTTTAGGTATGTTTAGATTAGACGGTATTCCGCCGGCTATGAGAGGCTTGCCGCAGATTGAAGTTACATTTGATATAGACGCAAACGGTATTGTTAACGTTTCAGCTAAAGATAAAGCTACGAATAAAGAACAAAAAATTACTATCACAAACTCCTCTAACCTCTCTGAATCAGATATTGACAGAATGGTTAAGGAAGCTGAAGCTAACGCTGAAGAAGATAAAAAACACAAAGAAGAAGCTGAAATTAAGAATAATGCAAACAGCTTGATTTCATCTGCTGAAAGAATAGTAAAAGACTTTGAAGGCAAAATCTCTGACGCTGACAAGACTAAACTTGAAGAACAGAGAAAAGCTCTTGAAGAAGCTTTGAAAGAGAACAAATCCGCTGATGAGATTAAGAAAATGTCTGAAGACTTACAGCAGACAATGTTTGGAATTTCACAGGCTGCATACTCTCAGGTTCAACAAGAAGAACAGGCTCAGCAAAACGGCGCTGCAGGCGGTGATGCAAACAACAGTTCTTCAAACTCTGATGATGATGTAATCGACGCTGAATACACAAAAGAGTAAAACCTGATACAATAAAGCAAAAAGGGTTGAACAAATTGTTCAACCCTTTTTTGTATATATTTTTCACGACAGACGGTAAAAATCGGATTTGAATAAATTTTTCTTGCCAAACTGTGAAAAAATCGCCATAATAAAAGAAAGAAAAACGGATTTTTGCCGAATCCAAAGAGAAATGTCCTGAAAACAGGCAATAGCAAAGGAGTATTTATGACAGAATATGTTTATTTAGACGGCAAGTATATTGATGCACAAACTGCGTCGATTCCCGTAAGAACGCATGCGTTTTTATATGGTACATCAGTATTTGAAGGAATACGTGCTTATTACAACAAAGAAGAAGACCAGCTTTATGCGTTCAGAATGAAAGAACACTTTGAGAGATTGATTAACAGCGGAAAAATTATGCACATGCATTCTAAATATTCTGTCGAGGAATGGTGCGCTCTGGTAAAAGAACTGTTAAAAAAGAACAACTACCGTACAGACGCATACATAAGACCTCAAATTTTTAAAAGTGCCTGCAAAATCGGACCGGGTCTTATCGATAACCCTGATTCGGTTTTGATTTTTTCATTTGCAATGGGGGAATATATTGACCTCTCAAAAGGGCTGAATATCTGCGTTTCCAACTGGCGCAGAGTGGACGAAAATGCAATTCCTCCGCGAGCTAAAGTCAGCGGCTCTTATGCAAATACTGCGTTAATAATTACAGATGCAAGACTTGCCGGTTTTGATGACGCGATTGTTCTGTCGCAGCAAGGCTTTGTAACAGAAGGCTCCGCTATGAACTTCTTCCTCGTTGATGGCAATACCCTTGTCACAACAGAGACCACAGACAATATTCTTGTCGGTATAACAAGAAATACGGTAATTGAACTGGCCAGAGATGTCCTTGGCATGCAGATTGAAGAAAGAGAAATTTCAAGAACCGAACTCTACATTGCCGATGAAGCATTCTATTGCGGTACAGGTGCACAAATCAGCCCGATTACAAAAATTGACAACAGACCTATCGGTACTGGCGCAGTCGGAGAACACACAAAAGACTTGCAGAAATTATACTTTGACGTAGTCAAAGGTAAGGTCGAGAAATACAAAAAATGGTGCACGCCGGTTTATGATTAGTTTTCTCGGAAAATGCGTACAAAATTTTGTGCGCAGCGTAAAGTACATTCTGAGCGGAAATGCAAACTTCCGCTCAGTTATTTCACAGGCGGCAATGATTAGTTATGACTCACTATCAATCTCGCTGATTATTGTGTTTATCGCATCTGCAGTAATTACACTCCAGGTTTCAAAACAGTTTCTTATGAGCGGCGCGGAAAGCTATGTAGGCGGGTTTATTGCTGTTGCACTGATTAGAGAAATTGCGCCCGGGTTTGCGGCGCTTGCAATAGGGGCGCGTGCCGGCACAGCTATTTGTGCACAGGTTGCAAACATGCAGGTAACAGAGCAGATAGATGCCATAAAGACATTGAATGTTGACCCTGTCGGATATTATTTTGCACCAAGGCTTATTGCCGCGGCTGTTACTGTGCCTATGGTAGTTGTTATTGCCGAGTTTTTGGGGATTGTCGGAGGAATAATCGTTGCATATTTTGCAATCGGGCTTCATCCGAACAGATTTATAAACGCTGTCGGACTTTTTATTGCTGCAAAAGATATTTATATCAGTCTGCTCAAAGCTTTTATTTTCGGTATTTTGATTACTCTTGTCTGTGCGACGCAAGGGTATGAAACGAAAGGCGGTGCGAAAGATGTCGGAATTTCCACAACCCAATCTGCCATAAAATGTACCTTTTACCTGCTTGCTGCAGATTTCTTTGTAAACCTTTTGTTTTATCTGTAAAGAGTCGGCAGTTTTGCGTTAAAACAGTTATCTATATCATGGAAAATCTGATTAATACTTGACGATTGTGTATTTACATTAGAGAATAGACATATAGTGACTTAGGTTGGAGAGAACATGTTTGACAGTCTATCAGACAAATTGCAGGATATAATCAGAAAAACTGCCGGCAGTGATAAACTGACGGAAGAAAATATGTCGGACGCGCTCAGGGAAATAAGGAGAGCGCTTCTTGAAGCTGACGTAAATCTCAGAGTAGTAAAGGCATTTGTTTCAGCTATCAGAGAGCGTGCAGAAGGCGAGGCTGTCGTAAAAGGTGTAGATCCGGCGCAGCAGCTTATAAAAATAGTTAATGACGAACTTGTAAAACTCTTAGGCTCAAAAAATGAGCCGCTAAATCTTTCGGGACATCCGAACATTATTATGATGCTTGGACTCCAGGGTTCCGGTAAAACTACGTCAAGTGCAAAACTTGCTGTCAAATTAAAAAAACAGGGAAGAAATCCGCTGCTTGTTGCCTGTGACGTGTACAGACCGGCTGCGATTGCCCAGCTTAAAACTCTCGGGCAACAGACCGGTACGGAAGTCTTTACAATAGAAAATTGTACAGATGTAAGGCAGATTGCGCAAAGTGCAGTTGAGTACGCAAAAAATAACGGTTTTAATACGGTAATTCTCGATACGGCAGGGCGGTTGCAAATCGATACCGAGATGATGGCGGAGCTGATGATTCTGGACAGGCTTCTCGCACCTCAGGAAAAATTGTTAGTAATAGATGCTATGACAGGTCAGGAGGCAGTGAATGTTGCGGAAAACTTTAATGCCCAGCTTGAAATAACCGGTCTTGTTCTGACAAAGCTTGACGGTGATTCCAGAGGCGGGGCGGCATTAAGCATAGTTTATTGCACAAATAAGCCGATAAAACTTACGGGTGTTGGCGAAAAACTTGATGCTCTGCAGGACTTTTACCCTGACAGAATGGCTACTCGCATACTCGGTATGGGGGATATTGTTTCTCTTGTTGAAAAAGCGCAGGAAAATTTTGACCTTAAACAGGCGCAAGAACTAGAGAAAAAAATGCGCAAGGCTGAATTTTCATACAACGATTTTTTAAACATTCAAAAACAGATGAAAAACTTCGGCTCCATTGATCAGATACTCGGAATGCTTCCGATACCGGGGTTAAAGAAAGATGACAGACAGCTTATTGCTACGGAAGGCGAAAAGCAGCTTAAGAAAATCGAAGCGTTTATAAGCAGCATGACACCTGAAGAACGTGACAATCCGCAGATTATAAACTCTAGCCGCAAGAAACGTATCGCAAAAGGCTGCGGCATGGACTTGAATCAAATTAATCAGTTTATCACTCAATTTGATCAAATGAGAAAAATGATGAAGGGGCTTACGGGCATGACTGATAAAATTAAAAAAGGTAAAATGAAAATGCCTAAAATGCCGAAAATGCCCGGCGGTTTTGGCGGAAAATTTCCTTTTTAACGCGGATTCGTGTTTTGCACAAATAATAAATAATTGTTTTTTATGCCAAAAAAATATAAAATATAAACGGGGAACAATGACGGAGGATTTTCTGTGAATAACAAGCGTTGGAACGATAAATACAAAGAAACAAATCTTGCATTGGAACTGCTAAAAAAGCTGAACGACAAAGGGAAGACAAAACTCTCCAATGATATAATAGATGTTGCAGCAGCAATTAAAACAGTCCACAGAGAAAACGACACGGCACCGTTGAGTCTGGGTATTGAACGGGTGCTAGGACTTTATCAGGCAAATCGGGGACGCCGCTGGTATGACAAAATTCCGTCAGTTTCTACTGCAATGAAAACAATTTCAACCCTTCCCGAAAATGATTATACAAATATCATGGAAGGTGTTTACATGTCGCTAAAGAGTTAAGAATGGAAAATATCTTTTCAAGAAATGAGCTTATATGGGGTAAAAAGGCGCAAGACACCCTGAAAGAAAAACATATAGCTGTTTTCGGGCTTGGCGGTGTCGGCGGGTATGCGCTGGAATCTCTTGCCCGAAGCGGTATTGGTTATTTTACAATCGTTGACTTTGACAAAGTGTCTGTGACAAACATAAACAGGCAGATTATTGCGTTGCATTCGACGGTCGGAGAGAACAAGGCAAAGCTTTTTAAAGAAAGACTTCTTGATATCAACCCTGATGTTAAAATAAATGTTATAGAAAATTTTTATAATACCAGACTTAATGACTTGATATTTGCGGAAAAAGTTGATTTTGTGGTTGACGCTATAGACACAATGCGTTCAAAAATCGAACTTCTTACTTACTGCAAAAACAATGATATCCCTGTTGTTACCTCTATGGGGGCAGGCAACCGTCTTGACCCGACAATGCTTTACCTCACAGATATATCGAAAATAGAAAACAAGAAAGATGTGTTTGTAAAAAATATACTTTATCAGCTTGCGCAAAACGGTATTGAATCGGGGATTACAGCCGTAGTCAGCCGTGAAAAACCGCATGTTGCGGAAAAGATTATGAATACTGAAAAAATTCAAACACCGGATGGTGAATATTTTGAGTTTAACAAGATTTCGCCAGGCTCAACCCCTTTTGTTCCGGCTGTTGCCGGCTATTACATGGCTTTTTTTGTTCTAAAATCCATCTTAAATATACAGGGAAAATAGACTGCCGTACGGGCTGCCAGTAAGCTTACATACCAATATTTTGGTTGAGTTTCAGGTCGTCGACTATGCTGAGAAGGTTTGAAAAATCGACCAAAAACTCTTTATAGTTAGCTGCGTCCTGACAGGATTTGAAATACGGTATTTCAAACCAGTCTTTTCTTCTGTTGATTATAAAAATGTACATATTATTTCCGATAAACATTGCTTTAATCTTAAAGTTAAAGTACCTTGCCATTTTCATAAATCTTTCCATAAAAGCTGTTGTGAAAATGTATCTGACTTCAATCTGGTCAGTGGAGCAGATTTTGAATTTTGACATAAGTTCCGGGTCTTCAAGGTGTACATCTTCGAGGTGAAGATGTTCTTTGTTTCCATTGTGTTCGCTGTTTTTACTGTGTTCAATGTTTTCTTTCTGAAACTCTATCTCATTGCTGTATCCTGCGGCGTGCTTTTGTGCTATTTCTTCTTTATCAACACCTTTTTTGTAATCATTTACTGCGTCAACTACGTCTGCAATCTGGCGTCCTATTGTCAGAACATCTGTAAGGTTCATCTGGGAAATTTCTTTTGGTGTTATTCTCGGGTGCAAAACTCTGCGTTTGTTAATGCCCGAGTTAGATAAAACAGTTATTCCTTTAAATTTTTTGTTAAGTTTAGCGCTGAATACAATGCCTTTAAAGGAGGATTTTTTGCTATATCTTTGTTTGCCTGTTTCTGAATCGATGCCGCTTTTTTCGTTGTAGTATGCATCAATTTCTGCCATTTCTATGTCTACACCGCCATGTTTTCCAACAATTTTATCGTCATATTCTATTGTAGAAAACTCGAAAAGTCTCGCCAGTGTAATAGGGTTTATTGTAATATTTGTGTCTTTAGGTCCTCTTAATTCAGACAGAAACCCTTTAATTCCTGATTTTTTCTTGTAGGCTCTGTAAATTGCAGAGAAGATATTGAGAGGAGCGTAATATCTGAATTGTCCCCAAAAACCCAAAAGACGAGGGATTAAAATCTCTTTTGCATAAAAATTATAAATCTTTTTTATCGAAAACATGTAGACTATAACTGCAAATATCGGAGCCACTATTAGCATTAAAGCGCATATAAGTGCTTCTTGTGCTTTTCCGTCACGTCCTCCTGCAATCAGACATAATAATGCAAATATAACACAAAGAACAACAGGAACAGCAAATATTTTTATTGCTATATTTATAATTTTTTTTCGTGTTTTTTCAATATGCTCTGCAGCCGGGGCTACTTTTTGGGTAAAATATGTAGAAAAATTCATTTTTTGTGTTTTTTGCTGTTCTTGTTCCATTGCTATTCTCCATTTTTTTAATTATAGAGTTTTTATATAAAAAATGGCAATACATTGTGTAAAGTATATATCATATGACGTTTAGTCGTTACCCGACTCAGGCAATTCACAAAGTTTTTTGTTAATAGCTTCAAGCTGCATGCCTAATTCTTCCGCATTATCCTTCAATGAAATAAGCAAAGCGTAAAAATCTTGTGCAGAAAACGAGTCTATGTCCTCTCCTGCATAATCCCCAAACTTTATGAGCGAATACAATTTCTTATATGAATACAATGCTTGTTGTAAATCAAAATAAATTTCATCTGCAGTATAATGTCTATTTTTTTGTATTTTTTTTTCATTATACTTATTTATTTCTGTATTATGACGCATATATTCTCCACTATAATGCATTGTAGTTTTTTTATATTACTCCAAAATATTTATATGGACAATAGATTAAGATATCAATTTGGTAAAAAAATAAGACTTGAAAGAAACAGAAGAAATCTGACTCAAAGTGCACTGGCTGAAAAAGCAGACATTGGCGAAAAAGTTGTCGGCGAGATTGAAAGGTTTGAAGTGTCGACAACAATTGACACTATCGAAAAGCTGGCTAAAGCATTCAATCTGCAGCCGAAAGATCTTTTTGATTTCAGCGATATTTTGTAATTCGTACAATATTCACAGCTTTGATAATACGCTGGTTGTTTTTAGTTATGAATGTGCTGAGTTCAGGGAGATACTTGTTGCTTGTGCAGGTATTATAAAAGCTGATGTGCTGTTTACAATGGCAGATGCCCTGAATATACAAGCGTTTTCCAGGTCAGATAATAGTTTATCTGAGAAGCGCTGCCGGGCGGGATAAATACTTTGTTCTGGTTCTCAACCGGAAGCTCCATTGCATTTCTTATTGCCGCTCTGATAATATCAGGATGCGTAACAATAATTATTCTTTTTGTAAGATTTTGTTCAACAAGCTCGTCTATAACATCACGAACCCGAAAATCTAAATCCAGCAGAGTTTCACCGCCGTCAGGCCAGAAGCTTGCAGGCTTGTTGTGGTATTTTTCAAGCATTTCGGGGTATTTTTTTTCTATTTCATCATAACTGTATCCGCTCCACATTCCGGCACGCTTATTGTGCAGATATGAGAGCATTTCAAAATCTTTTTTGTAGTATTCTGAAACAATACGCGCTGTTTGAATACATCTTAGCGCTGTGCTCGTGTAAATTCTGTCGACTCTGGGTGATCGTCTTACAATCCATTTTGCAATTTTTTCGGCTTCTTCCTTGCCTTTATCATTCAGCGGCGGATAGTTCTCATTGTCAGAAAGGCGGTTTTCTTCTGTATATATTGTTGAGCCGTGAGCTATAAATGTAATTTTACATTTTCTTTTGAATAACATATTTATATACCCCTTATTCTTTTATTATATATGTTTTTTTCTAAATTTTCCAGTATCCTGAAAAAAATTTTGGCAGCACCTGTAAAACTCAAAAGCTTTGAAAAACAAAAAGCAGCCATTTGCAGGCTGCTTTTTCGTTTAGTGTATTAAGGCTATACAACAAATTTTCCGTCTTTGTATATCAATTTGTCGTCTGCATAGATTTCAGACCCGTTTTTCATATTTTTAATCAAATCCCAATGCAAGCCGGACTGATTTTTTCCGCCTGTTTCCGGATAAGATGCTCCGATTGCCATGTGGATTGCACCGCCGATTTTTTCGTCAAACAGGATATTTCCGGTAACATCCTGAATCATGTCATTTGTCCCGATAGCGATTTCTCCGACAAATCTTGCACCTTCGTCCATATTCAGCATATCCAGCAAAAAGCCTTCGCCCTTTTCTGCATGTGCATCAACAACTTTTCCGTTTTCAAGTTTAAGTCTGACTTTTTGCGCTTCGTTACCTCTGTAAATTTGAGGAAAATCAAAATAGATGAAGCCGTTTGCACTGTCTTCAACAGGGGATGTATAAATTTCTCCGTCAGGAAAATTGCACTGCCCCGAGCAGTTTTTCCAAATTCTGCCCTGCGTTGAAAACGTTATGTCTGTTTCTTCGCCAATGATATGCAGCTTAGAAGTTCGTGTAAGGTAATCAGCCATGTATTGCTGCTTTTCATCGATTTCTTTCCATTTTGCAATAGGGTCATCTTCATGCAGGTAGCAAGCCTTTATTAAAAATTCCGTGTAATCATCAAGCGACATATTTGCTTCCTGAGCAAGGGCGTTCGTCGGAAAATCAGCAATAACCCAGTCAAGTTCGCCTTTTGCGGCTCTGTCCAGCATCATATCGGAAAGGAAGCGGGTTGCGCCCGAACGTTTTGCCATTTTTTTAGAATCAGCTTTTGCCATGGCTTTTACATTTACCGGTGCACCGATAGAAATAAATTTATCAGCTTTTTCGTATTCAGTCTTGAGCATCGGGTCAATGTATTCAAGCTGGTCGTCATTTGCATATTTTATAAATGTCTCCTGAATACCGGGCATGCCGCAGCGCAAAACCGGATAGCCGCCCTTTAAAAGCACCTGTTTGTAAATTTCTTTAACAAGCGGCTGTGCCTCGTTGCAGCTTGTGCTGATGACTGTCAAATCGCCTTTTCCGACTTTAACAGAGTAGTCGACCAGAACTTTTGCATATTTTTCCCATAGTGTATTCATTTTTTTCTCCTGTATTATTCCATCCGGATATTATTATAGTACGTGTTTTATTTTTACGCTATAGCCGGAGGCGGATTAACTAATGATTACACTGTGAAAATTATTCCTGAACAAGTGTGGCGCTGAATCCTGCTGCGTTTATATCTCTTACCAGGGCTTCCGCTTTGTTGATATTGGCATACGAGCCAACCTGCAGAACATACATGCCGTTCACTTCTTTTACAAACGGACTGACTGCCAGATTCGTTTCCATAAGCCTGTTCTGGGCTTGTATTGCCTGTTCTATGCTTGAATATGAGCCGACATAAATTTTTGCCATTTTAAACGGCTGCTGCGAAGCATTTTGCGTCTGTATAGGAGTTTTTACAGGGGATTCTGCCGCATTTTTACTTGATGAAGCATTTTCTGCCGGCAATGTGATTTCTTTTACTTCATTTTTCTCATCGGCGGTTTTTTCTTTATTCGCTGATTTTACAGTTTCAACATCCTCGTATTTTATTTCTTCCTCGCCGTCCCGTTTTGAAACACCGGGCATGTTGTCTTCAAGCTGTATCCATTTTAACCTGTCGTCGACAGCCTTTTTCGGCTCCATACCGTCAGATTCGTCATAAGCTGCCTGAGACTCAGATTCTCCGCCTATCTCAACATCCACGTTCGGCGAATAATTCTTAATTACATAAGTAACAGCCACAAGTGTTAACAAAAACGTTATAGTGAACAAAACAAAACTTTGTCTCATTTTTCTTGAGTTTTTTGCCATATTTTTTTAAACTCCTCTTACCTTACAAACAGCATCTCTTATTTCTGCGTTTTCGTCAAGATATCTTTTCATAATTCTTTGCGCAAATCCCTTAATATCATCTATGCCTAAATCGTTTTGCAGCCCGCAAGCCTTTACTGGTGCGCCTTGCGAGTTTACATTTAATCCTATATGAATTAGTGCTGATGTAACAGATTTTGTAGCAATTGACACAGACAGCTTTTTATCGTCAATAAAAATATCGTCCCCGCTTCTTGTAATATTTATATCTTTGGGCAAAATTTTTCTAAGTTCTTCTATGATTATGCAAATAAGCATTCTTTGTCTCAAAACGCACTCAGGCAGCTCGATGCCGAAATGCTCAATTATAAAGCTTACCATCATCTTGCTGTAAATCGGAGAATCTGTGATAACATCCTCAATATCCACCATTTCAGTAATTTTTACATCCATCTCTCCCATAAAAGACACAATAGCGTCTCCGAGTATGTGAAAATTTTTGTAAATCCAGTGGGGTGCAAGCTGGCTGCCTATGTATTTTATCGGTTCGTCTATAAATTTTGACTGCATATTAAAATAACTCCTTCAACAATTCTGTTTTTCCGCATTTTATCAGTGCTCTCTTTAATCTGCTGCAAGACTCGCACGTTCCGCAATGCTTTTCTGTATTTTTGTAACAACTGTTTATATATTTCAAAGGAACATTCAAATCAATTGCACGTTGGACAATTTCTTCTTTGTTCAGGTCAATAAGCGGTGCAGCGGCTTTAACATCTCCGGCTGTTGATTTTTCAAGAGAGAGGTTTATGTTTTGTATAAATTCCTTTGAGTTGTCAGAGAAAGTAGCGCCTTCTTCTTTATTTGCGCCAATAACAATCACGCCTCCTCCCATTGAATCCGCAAAACTAGCGGCAATATTTATAAACAGTCCGTTTCTGTTTGGAACCCAGACGTTTTCACAGCTTTCTTTTGTGACTGCAATATTGTCAAGCTGGCGCATGTCAATTTTGGGTATATCGCCTGAAACAAGCGATGTTTTAGTTATTTCAGCAAGCCAGTCCAGTTTTATAACCCGATGTTCAATGCCGTAGTGGCAGGCAATTTTGTAAGCAGCATCCGCCTCCTTCTGTGCAGACATCTGACCGTAGTCAAAAGTAAGGGCAAGTTCAAACTTTGTACTGTCTAAAAGTGATGCCAGTGAAACAGTTGAATCCAACCCGCCTGACAATAACACTATACCTTTATTCATATATATCCTCGTTTTCTTCTTCTAATATCTTTTGCGCTTCATCCTTGCATGCCGGAGAAGTTTTTGCGCTTTGTAGAATTTTGTTCATCGCTTTTTCGCCGTTTATGTTGTACAAAGCAACGACCGCATTTCTCGCAACATCTTCGTCTTCATCATCCAGCATTTTTTCAATAAGTTCAAGCGCTCTTATGTCGTCATACTCCATCAGAGCTTCTATTGCATTTATTCTTACCTGTGGGTTTTCATCGGAAAGTGAATTTCTAAGCGCCCGAAAAACCCTGTCGCTGTTAAAATTCAACTTACCTAAAGCTTCTATTACCCGTTCTTTAAGGTATGAAAATTTATCCATAATCCCGCTTTTGGTCTCAAGTATACTTACTAAAGACTCTGCTGCCCTGACATCGCCGAGCATTCCCAGTGCTGCAGCCGCAGACTCTCGTATGTACACGGATTTTTCGTTTTCATCGCTTACCACATCAATTAAAGAAACGACTGCGTATTTGTCTCCGAGACGTCCTAATGCATCTGCGCAGCTTAAACGAACTTTATAATGGTCGTTTTTATTGTTAAGGCAGGCAAGAAGCGGAAAAACCGAGCGGTGGTCTTTAAAATTTGATATTACTTTTGTGCATAATACTCTGACGTTTGTGAAATCTTCCCGTACATCTTCCCTGCCTTTCATCAAAAGCAAATCCGTTATAACTTCAAGAGATGATGAATCTTTGAATTTGTTTAATTCTTTTAGTAGATATGTCAATACTGCCGTACGGTTTTCAATAGTTAAAAAGTGGTTAAAGCAGGCAATCAACTCAATGTCGGAATATTTTTCTTTTAATGTTTCAAGCAAAGAAATGGTTCTTGAACTGTCACCATCAGTGCCAATTTCACAATCTGCCGCAATTTTATTTAAATCTATATTTCCGTTTTCTGACATATCCACGTTTTTTATTGATTAGAATATATAAAAAACAATCGTATATCAACATTTCACACTCAGATGTTAAATAATGCAACAATTTTTCCGCTGCGGTAATTTTTATATCCTTCCAAAGAAAAAAGCGTTCATTGGGAACGCTTTTTAAAATCTTAACATAGATAAAGATGCAACATTGTTGTAGTCATTATTGAGATTCATGTTAGTCACACTTTGCATTGTTGAGTAGAATGAAATTATCAAGAATAACAAAGTGGCTATTAATGTGTAGTTTGCAATTTTTACTTCGTTCATACGTTCACTCCAATTACTCCAAGTCTCAGTAGCCTCTCTTTACATTAATTAAGCCATAATGTTTAAAGAGTTGCCTGCTGCCAGTGATCCGGCTGTTTCTGCACCTTGTCCGAAAAGCGGTTGCATTTCTTCAGGTTTTTTGTTGTAGGCCAAAGAGCCTGCTGTTTCAGGTTTAAAACCAAATGCGCCAATTGCATCAATGTTCATACTTTACTCCTTTACTTATCACTTATCTTTTTCTTACACTCTGTCTTTGGTACTTTTTATATATTTTATACCTCGTACTTATATAAACACATTTGAAAAGTTCAAATTTCAAATGTTGCAAAAAACATTACAAAACTTTACAAAAGGCGGAAAGTGTTGAATAGCAAAGGATTACCACAATCCGGGGATAAATCTGTATTTGACTTTCTTTACGTAT
Organism: Candidatus Gastranaerophilales bacterium; assembly: GCA_944326475.1. Taxonomy (GTDB): domain Bacteria; phylum Cyanobacteriota; class Vampirovibrionia; order Gastranaerophilales; family Gastranaerophilaceae; genus CALUPY01. Next base: position 39,086 of record CALVEC010000005.1, on the reverse strand, counting down.
TCCCGATACTCCGGATCCTGCATAAGATGCCTTTCCTCCGTAAGTGCACGGAAGTAATAAATAACAACCCAAGCTGCATAGCTTAAAAATATAATAGTTGAAACTAACAAATATTTTAAAATATCAAATCCCGGTGCATTGAAATCAACAACAAATAGCGGAGTAATACAGCAAAACCAGTACAAACATTTAGATATGTACGCCGGATGTCTGACCACCGCATAAGGACCGCTTGACACCGTACCTCTGTTTGTAAGATTGCTTGCCTTTGTAAAAAGTGCAAACGAGGCACTTAGATAGATTGAAATAAATATTAAAGCCAGTATTTCCAAAAGTATTGTTAACCAATGAGCAGGATTGTTCATCACTAAAAGAGTTGAATTATTGTGGAAGCTTCCCAGAATCATACTTGAGGCAGCAAAAAAAGGTGGATAACAAGCTATGCAAAACAATATACCTGCAGGTGTACTGTCCACGGAGCGTATCCGGTTTTTTAAAAATACTGATTCCGTAAAATAGCTCAAAGCAAAAAGTAACAAGTCAACTAAAAAAATGATATTTATTGCCGTATTGTAAAAGCGAAACCCGACATCTCCGTAAAAATTATAAAATGTACCTGCCGGAATTTGTTTGCAATAATTTATTAAATCCGGAACCTGCGACAGCATAATACCGAAATTATTAAAAGCAAAACCCAGCATCTGTGTTCCGAAAATCAGTTTAATCAACAGCACCAGTATTGCCTGTGATTCCTTATAAGTCGGTCTGAAAAAATCGAGCTGGTGCTTTATTTCTTCTACGCTCAGCGCTCTCAGTTTGTTTTTCTCTTTGAATATTCTCTTTAAATAATCAAATATAATAATATTATGAGAAACCCATATTGTTCGGGGTTTAAATCCAAAATATATAATCGGGGCAATTATCAAATATCCGAGATAAACATAACTCAAAAATTCTCCCGCAGAAACACCGAACACATTTGCCTTTAACAAATCATAAAACCAAGGATTCAGCCAAAACAACAGCACACATACACCATACAAAACAGCAGAACAAATGTAGTGTTTGAATATAGTTTTATTATCAGGTACAGGAAGCTCCGGATCTACATAAGAGATATTTATATTTTTATCAAAATACTCTTGTTCGGCAGTCTTTTCTGTGTTCTCCTCCATCAGTCCCCCGGGTTTTTTCTTATGAAAATACTAGAAAAGAGGCTACAAAAGCCTCTTTAAAAAATGGTGGAGGATAGGAGAATCGAACTCCTCACCCCCTGCGTGCAAAGCAGGTGCTCTACCAAATGAGCTAATCCCCCACGGGCATATTTAATTTTCACCGCACCTGCTTTTTCAGCAGGTGATAATCTCATGTTCGAGAAGCCTGGTGCTTCTCGGGGCAAATGAGCTAATCCCCCACGGGCATATTTGATTTTCACCGCACCTGCTTTTTCAGCAGGTGATAATCTCATGTTCGAGAAGCCTTATGCTTCTCGGGGCAAATGAGCTAATCCCCCACGGGCATATTTGATTTTCACCGTCACAAATGCCGTTATTTGTTGTTCGGATTTAGTGACAATTATTATAATACACGCTGATTTTTTTTTGTAAAGTGGTTTTTTGAAAAATTTTTATTTACTTACCCGCTGTGTTATTTTAAATCAGAGACATAAATAATTTACAAGTCAGTTACTGTTTGCTATTGATATTATTTTTTTCTTATATTATATTAAAAATACAAGTTATATTTTATCGGAGAAAGAAATGACACAAATTATAAAAGTAGCATGGGAATTGAACGAAAATTGCGACAATCGTTATCAACTCGTTTATGAAATTGCGGAACTTGCAAAAAAACTTGTTGACGAATATCAAATGAAAAAGCCGAAAGACGAGTTGGGTTACGATGATTTTGCGTTTGATACATCAATAAAGAAAGAAAATCCTATTGAGCATGCCATTATGGTAAAAGCCTCTGAAGCTGATGAAAGCAGACTTGTAGGATAAAAATGTTTATATAACAATAAAAAGGCTTCACGTTATATGTGGAGCCTTTTTTATTACCGGAAAAAACTAAAATTAAGATTTTATAAAGGCTGAATAATTAGATGATAAAATTAAATCAGGACGAATTAAGAAGGAGATTTATATGATACCTATTATCAATTCAAAAAGGCAGTATGAAACAATTGGCGCGGATGTTGAAAAAGCAGTGGTCGAAGTTCTCCGCTCCGGTCAATACATCCTCGGAAAAAACAATCAGGCTCTCCAGGAAGAACTTGCAAAATACATTGGTGTAAAACACACAGTTACCCTCAACTCCGGCACAGATGCGCTTCATCTGGCGCTTAGAGCGCTTGACATCGGTAAAGGCGACGAAGTTATTACAGTTGCGTTTACATTTGTTGCAACAACAGAATCTGTTGAAATTGTCGGAGCAACTCCTGTTTTTGTAGATATTGACAAAGACACTTTCAATATGGATGCAAAACTGATTGAAGAAAAAATTACCCCGAAAACAAAAGCAATCATGCCTGTTCATCTTTACGGTCAGCCTTGCGACATGGATGTTATAATGGACGTTGCAAAACGATACAATCTCCACGTCATTGAAGATTGCTGCCAGGCAATCGGTGCAGAATACAAAGGCAAAAAAGTCGGTACTTTCGGCGACATTGGCTGCTATAGCTTCTATCCGACCAAAAATCTCGGCGCTATGGGAGATGGCGGGCTTGTTACCACCAACAGCGATTATCTGAAAGACAGAATAGTTGCTCTGAGAAACCATGGCGGCGCTGTAAGGTACCATCACGATGAAATCGGTGTAAACAGCCGTCTTGATGAAATACAGGCAGCAATTTTGAGAGTCAAACTGCCCTACATTGACACTTGGAACAAGAAAAGACGTGAACATGCGGCGCTTTATAACAAACTCTTTGCGCAGTATCCTGATATTGAAACACCTAAAGAACTTGACAATACTTACTGTGTATACCATCAGTACACAATCAAAGTTCCGAACCGTGACGAAGTTCACAAACTTTTACAGGAAGCAGGTATTGGTGCAATGATATATTATCCGATTCCGCTTCACATGCAAAAAGTTCATGCTCACTTGCATGTTCCGGAAAATTCACTGCCCGTTACTGTTGAGAACACAAAACACGTTTTGAGTCTTCCCATGTTCCCTGAAATTACAGAAGAAGAACAAAAAACTGTTGTTGAAGAAGTTGTAAAAGCAGTTGAAAAAGCAAAAGCTAAAGCGTGCTGCTAAACTAAAATAAAATACAGGTTAAAATAAAACCCGTCTTATCAAAAAGGCGGGTTTTTTATTTCTTTTAGCAGGTTGCTTCTGACATCCAAACCGGAAGGTTTATACTGAATAATTCAGATGCAGCGGTGATATACCGGCAGCCTGAATGGCAATACCTGCAAAAATACTTATAGCAAGAAGAATCAGTATAATTTTAACCGTATCCTTTGCCGATGTGTTTCTTTTTACAAGAACAAGCAGCCCAAGCCCGGCACTTGAACACAATCCCGCGATTGCGGAACCGAAACTTATTGCACCTTTAACATACATAAGAGTAATTGCAATTGAAATTGCGCAGTTTGGAATCAGTCCGACTATTGCTGTGACAACAGGTTGAAATACGCTGTCTCCTAAAAAGAGTCTGCCTAGGTTTTCTTCACCGCCGGTCAGCATAATATAGTAATTTATAACAAGGGTTACAAACAAAATAAATATAAAAATGTTTGCACTGTGTTTCAGCGGATGTACGAATAAATCGCTTTTGCTGTGACCCGTGACATGATGGTGGCAGCAGCCCGTGTCTTCGCCGCAATCATCATTAATACTGTGGCTGTCGGATTTTTCTGTGTATTTGTGTTTACAGTCTATAATAAAGTCTATAAAATATCCTGCAGTTATTGCTATGCATATTTTTGCGGCGACAACAGGCACAACCAGATACAAATAAGCCGGGTCTGACAGTAAAACGGGGATTGCCTCATCGGATGTGGACAAAAATACTGCAATCAATGTGCCTTTTGTAATCAAACGCTTTGAATACAGCGTCGATGCAATTACAGAAAATCCGCACTGCGGAAATGATGCAAGAAGGCTTCCGGCAAAAGGACCTGCTTTACCGGAGTATTTTGCAAGCGATTCCATTTTGTCAGAGTAGTAATATTCAATAAACTCGATTACAAAAAATATCACAACAAGAAACGGCAGCATGTGCACGCTGTCAATAACCGCATCGATTGCCCAATCCGGAAGCGGAAGCCTTTCAAGCAGTGAATCTGCCGCAAAAAAGAGTTTGTCGTTTAGTTTTACTAAAAATTGGATTATATCAACAAGCATGCTCTGACTCCGTTTATGTAAAATGCTGACTGAATACTTTTGTTATTTTTTTAGATTTTCGTAAAGAATATCCGCTATTCGTTTGCTGGCAAGTCCGTCGCCGTAAGGGTTGATGGCTTCTGACATTTTTTTGTATTCATCGCTGTTTCTCAAAAGTTTTTCAACTTCCGTAACTATTTTATCTTTGTCAGTTCCGACAAGCTTAACAGTACCGTACTCGACAGCTTCCGGACGTTCGGTGGTTGTTCTCAAAACGAGAACAGGCTTGCCTAATGATGGGGCTTCTTCCTGAACCCCGCCCGAGTCTGTCATAATTATGTATGCTTTTTTCATCATTGCAGAAAACGGCGCATACTCCATCGGTGCCGTCAAATGAATGCGCTCATGCCCGCCGAGTAGCTCATAAACGGGTTTTTGGACGTTCGGGTTTAAGTGCACGGGATAAACGACCTGAATATCGGGATTTCTGTCAACAAGCTCAAGAACAGCCTTGCATATATTTCTTATCGGCTTGCCGAAATTTTCTCTCCTGTGCGAGGTCATTAAAATTGTTTTTAAATTTTCATCCAGGTCAATTTCCGGTGCTTTCGCCTGTCCGACCGTGTATAAAAGAGCGTCAATAACTGTATTTCCGGTTTTATAAATATGTTCCTGAGGAATGGAAGACTTTTTAAGATTTTCGCAGGATGTGTCGGTCGGCGCAAAATGATAGGTGCAGACAGCGTCCGCAAAAACCCTGTTTATTTCCTCCGGAAACGGATAGTATTTGTCAAACGTTCTGAGTCCGGCTTCAACATGCCCGACCGGAATTTTTGCATAAAATGCTGACAAAGCCGCAGCCATAGATGTCGTTGTGTCACCGTGAACAAGTACTATATCAGGATTTGCACTCTCAAAAACCTCTTTCATTTTAAGCAGCACATCCGCTGTCAAGCTCCACAAATTCTGGTTTTCTTTCATGATATCAAGGTCATAATCAGGTTTTACGGAAAAAAGAGACAGCACCTGATCGAGCATTTGTCTGTGTTGAGCTGTGACACACACTATGCTCTCAAATTTATCCGGATTTTTCTCGAGTTCTTTTACAAGCGGCGCCATTTTTATCGCCTCGGGTCTTGTACCGAACACAGTAAGCACTCTGATTTTTGGCATAATCTATCCTTCAAGAATATTAACCCCTACATTATATGATAAAAATACAAATACTTGCAAAAATTTCATAGTATCATGAAGTTCTTAAGTTATCGGGGTCAGTTGAATATATGAAAAATGTAGAAAAGTTTAGAAATTGCCAACTGTTTTGTAAATGAGATAAAATAACTGTATGAAAATGAAGAATGTACTTGTATTTTTTATAATATCTTTTTTATGCATAATTTTTTGCGTAAACCATTTTGCGTATAAATATGCAGACAGACATATTGACAGCTACTTCGGAGCTTCACGTATTGCTGCCGCGGGCACTGTCAAAAGCACTAAAATTCTTAAAGAAAGCAAAAGACTTGTAATTACTCTTGCTGTGTCGACTGCCGTCTTGTTCATATTTGTTGCGGCAAAACCCGTTGCAGGTTATTTGTTTTTGATATTTTTTATAATTGCTTATTTCATTGCTTATAAAATACTTGCGTCGCACGGGATTTATTGCGGATTGCTGGCACCGGTTGCGGCAGCGGTGCTAACACCTTTATTTTTAAAAACGTGCAAAAAAGTTTTTTCAAGCGATAAATCCGGTCGCCTTTTAAAAATCCTTGACAAATATATTTCAAAAGATATTACTGATAAAATTATGAAAAACCCGGATAAAGTTGAACTTGGGGGCAAAAAAGCGGAAATAACCGTTATGTTTGCGGATATAAGAGGGTTTACGTCTATTTCCGAGACTCATTCCGCTGAGGAGGTCTCAGGGCTTTTGAATGAATATTTCACTGAAATAGAACCTGTTATTGCTAAATATAACGGGGTTATTAACAAGTTTATCGGAGATGCCGTGCTTGTAATTTTCGGAGAGCCGGTACAGGACAAAGACCACGCAAAAAAAGCGGTAAAATGTGCGTACGAACTAACAAATAAAGTTAAACAAATCCAAGAACGCTGGGTTTATGAAGGCAAACCTAAAATTGATATAGGTATCGGGATAAACACCGGAGATGCATTTGTCGGAAATGTCGGAACCCAAAATCGTTTTGAATACACTGTTATAGGCGATACTGTGAATATTGCAAGCAGAATTGAGGGATATAACAGAATCTACAAAACCCACCTTCTCATCAGCCAGAATACCTACAACAAACTCTCGCATATTGTAGATGTTATAAAAATACGCGAAGTTGATATAAAAGGAAAATCAAAGAAAATTAATATTTACGAGGTTTTAAGAATTACCGAATAATGGACATTAAAAAACTCAGGGCGGCAATTGAAGTCGAACAAAAAAATCAATATATTGATATAAGAGGCAGAATGTGCAGCTTTTCTCAGTTCATTTTGAAAGAGCTGGCATCTTTGTACAAAGAATCAAAGAAAAATCCGAAATGGCTGATTCTTTCAAAAGAGTTTGAAACCTACTCAATGGCATCAGTTCCGACAAGACGGAAAGCCGTACAAAGATTGGTTTATACGCTGCATAAAGAGCTTCACCCCGACGATAAGCCAAAACAAGCCAACCTTGCGGCACCCGAAGAAACAGATGTCATGTATGTAAAAGGTGTAGGACCGAAAGTCGGAAATTTGCTGCACAAACTCGGGATATTCACAGCCAAAGACCTTATTTTTTATTTTCCTAAACGTCACATTGACTACTCGTCAAGAACAAAAATCTCTCATTTAAAAGAGGGAGAAAATTCGACTGTTATCGGGGTTATTCGTTCGGTAAGCGCATTTACATCACCCAAGGGGCTTAGCGTTGTCTCTGTCACAATCACTGACGGCACAGGACTTTTAAAACTCACTTTCTTCTACAAAAAAGCCAACAAATTTATGCTTGAACACTATAAATCTCAATTTGTCAAAGGGGCAAACATTATTGTATCTGGTAAAATTAAAAAGGACAGCTATGCCGGATGTTTTACGGTTGACAAACCCGAGTATCAGGTGCTTTCAGGCGAGTTTGATGAGACGTCAAACCTGAATCTGGCAAGAATCGTACCTGTGTATCAGCTTGTAGACGGTCTGAATATAAAAACACTCAGGCGTGCTATTTTTAATGCAATTGAGCAGTTTTACGATTCAATTAACAATGTAATTCCTGACTATATCCAAAAAAGACAGGTTTTGATGGACAGACGCGATGCAATAAAGCAGATACATTTTCCGGATGATGAAGAAAAAATGGGAAATGCCCGTTTCAGTCTTATCTTTGAAGAATTTTTCCTTTTGCAGCTTCAGCTTGCTCTGACAAGAGAAATAAACTCACAAAGAATCAAATCTATTCCTCTTAAAATCAAAGAAGACGGGCTTGTTAAACATTTTATCAAAAATCTTCCTTTTGAACTTACGGGTGCACAAAAAAAAGCGTTGAATGAGATACTTGCAGACATTGCCTCGGAACAGCCTATGCAGCGTCTTCTTCAAGGGGATGTAGGCAGCGGCAAGACCGTTGTTGCCTGCGCAATGCTTCTGTCTGCAATAGAAAACGGTTATCAGGGTGCACTTATGGCACCGACAGAGATTCTTGCACAGCAGCATTTTAACAACTTTGTGCAGTGGCTTACTCCTATGGGTATCAGTGTGGGATTATTTACCGGCACAAATCCTGCAAAAGTACGCAAAAAGCTCGAAACAGACCTGAAAAACGGTCAGCTCGATATAGCAATCGGCACACACGCACTTATTCAAAGCAATATTGAGTTTAAAAATCTGGGTGCAATTGTTATTGACGAGCAGCACAGGTTCGGTGTAAAACAGCGGCTCGAGCTTATGAAAAAAGGAAACAATGCGCAGATGCTTACCATGACAGCGACTCCTATACCCAGAACACTTGCTCTGACTACGCACGGCGACCTTGATTTTTCAATAATTGATGAAATGCCCAAAAACAGGAAGCCTATAATTACTACGATTGCAAAGGGCGTACAGAGAAGAAAATCCTATGAACTCATAAGGCAGCAAATTGAAGAAGGTCATCAGGCTTACGTTGTATATCCGTTGATTGATGAAAGCGAAACACTCTCTGCAAAAGCCGCAACAATAGAGGCTGAAAGGCTACAAAATGAAGTTTTTCCGGACTTAAAAATCGGACTTCTCCACGGAAAGCTTTCAAACGATGAAAAAGACGATGTCATGGATAAGTTTAAAAACAAAAAATTTGATATACTTGTCTCAACGACAGTTGTTGAAGTCGGGGTAGATGTGCCTAATGCGACGGTTATGATGATTGAAAATGCCGAGAGGTTTGGGCTATCGCAGCTTCATCAGCTCAGAGGACGTGTCGGAAGGTCGTCTCTGCAATCGTACTGTATACTTTGCCCCGGTTCTAATTCCCAGACCACGCTGGAGCGCCTTAAGATTATGGAACAGACAAACAACGGTTTTGTCATATCTGAAAAAGACCTCGAGTTAAGAGGACCCGGAGAGTTTTTGGGCACACGCCAAAGCGGACTCGCTTCGTTTGTGCTGGCGGACATTATCCGCGACACAAAAATTCTCGAGCTTGCGCGAAAAGAGGCGTTTGAGCTTGTTGATGACCACCAAGATGCAATCAGTCCCGCACTCAAAGCTGAATTAGAAAACAAATTTAATAAAGTTCGGGATCTGTCCCTGATTGATTAGCCTCTTTTGCTTTTACGCAGTCTTTTATCGAGACATTGTACTCCGCGTCAAGACATCTCAATCTCGCTTTAAGATTATTCAGCGGATTGTATTTTAAGGACAAAGATTCCTTAGCCAAACGGCTTTCCAGTTTGTTGATTTTCATTACTAACCTTTCCCACCATCATGAGTTATTAGTTTCGGCTCCCGGTTTTACTGCCGGGTTTATTATTATATAATAAAATAAAAAAAAGTACATAAAAAAAATTGCCCGATAAGGCTATTTTGTATATTTTTTTTAATATTCGTAAAATAAAAGGAAAAACCGTATGGCACAAAAGATTGTAATACTTTCAGGAAAACAGTATTCCGGCAAGGATACAGCAGCAAAAATTTTGCTTGAAAAACTAAAAGATTTTAAGAGAATCGGGCTTGGTGATGCGATAAAAATTGAATATTCCGAAAATACGGGACTTACGCTTGATGAAATAATAAATAACAAACATCTCTACCGACCTGACCTTATAGCTCTCGGAAATAAAAGACGTGCAGAGGACAGTGATTATTGGATAAAAAAGGTTATAGCGCTTGATGGTAACATAATAGTGCCGGATGTCCGCGTGAAAAGAGAGCTTGAGTATTTTAAAGAGGCAAACGCTTTTACTATAAGAGTTGAATCAGACGAAAAGAATAGGGCGCTTAGAGGAACGCTTACAAGCGCTGATGACCCTACTGAAACTGCGCTTGATGATGTTAAAGACTGGGATGCCGTGATTTACAACAATTCTGCGTACGATGCCCTAAAAACTGCGGTTGAAAGCCTTATTCCCAAAATACAAAACAAATTTGCCGATAAATTTTAATTCTTACTTGCTTTGCGCAGACGGTGTTTCTTTGTATTTTTCCTGATAAGCTTTCAGTGATGCCAAAGTGGCTTTAAAAACAGACTGTTTTTCGAGATAAGATTTGTACCAGTTGTCAAGCTGTGTTCCTATAATATTCAAAATATAAGCTGTACCTATGCCGAGAGCTATATTTTTAGGACCTGTAAACATACGGGTTGTGCCGTAGTATGTCGTTGCAATACCGCCAATTATAGGTATTCCCTGGGTTAAGGTTTTTGAAACGCGTTCATCTTTTGTTTTTGCGCTGGTTACAAGCCATGTCGCAATTGCAACAGGGGCAAGTATGCCGAGAATATCAGTAGGCGCCGAACCGACTCTGAGTTCTGCCATTTTTTCGTATGCGTCCATTTCTGTATTTATTGCATTTTTAATATTTTTATCCATTTTTTCAAGATTTGAGGTAATTGTCTGATATTCCGGTGAGTTTTTTCCGAATTTGTTTTTTACAATGGTCACAATCTCCTGTGCTTTACCCTTTTTGCTAAAATCAGGGTTTAGAATATTTTTTATATTTTCAGCAGCAGTTTTTATAACTTCAAAGTTCTCGTTATCTTTCATATGTTGAAGAAGATTGTCAATTGTTTCGTTGGAAAGTTTTGCAATTTCGGCGCGCTGTGCCGCCTCATTTGTACCGTTTAATTTTCTGTAAATTTCAAATTCTTTTGATAATTTTTGTACAAAATCAACAGCTTTTTCGTCTTTGGTTTTTACATTTATTTTTATATGTTTAAGCTCGCTTTTTAATGCTTTGTAATTATCTTCAATTCCGTTTGTAATAAGTTTTTTTGCATCCAGAAGTTCTTTTTTTATTGCCAGTCTTTTGGGCGCTGTGAGTTCCAGTGTAATGTAGTCCTTGTATTGCGAAATATTTTTGTTCTTTCTTGTTTGAAGCAGTGTATTCCAGACTCTGCCGTGCAGCAGTTTTATGCTTTCCCAGAATTTTTCCGAGCGTCCGTAATGAGCGTCCGTACCGAAAACAGATGTGTATTTGTTTCTTATGTCGGAAGCAAGCTCCATAAGTTCTTTGCTGCCGCTCTGTTTAGCAATTTTTTCCGTATCTTTGACAAACTTAATGACAGAGTACTCTGCATCGTTATATGCACCACGCTGTGTTTTTAAAACAATTCCTTTAAATACGTTATTTATTTTGTCTACAACAGGAGTAAGCTTAAGCCATTTTGCGATAAGCATAACACCGCCGTCTTTGAGTACGTTAATATTTGACATGGACTGAAAACTGTCAAGGACGGGCTGCATAGTCTTTGCACCCGTAAGTTTTACTTTTTGCCAGATAGTTTTATTTTGAACATCAACACTCAAATCATAAGCGCGTTTACGTAAGTCCTCTGACAGTGCAGAAATTTTTCTGTAAAAGCTGCCGGAAAAGCCTTTTGTTAGCAGAAACAGAGCTGCAATACCGCCAAGCGCAGTTGCGCCGATAGACCAGCCGATTATACCTTTGGAACTGCCGTGTTCTTTTTTTACATCTTTAATCCTGACCGACGCAATTTTTCCGTCCGCAGTGCCGCCTCCTGTATACGGCAAAGGCTTTTCGCTGCTGTTGTTTGGAGCAGAGGCTTTTAACATTTTGTTAAAGGCTGTATTGTCTGAGAGATTTACAGTCATCGCACGGACTCCGGACTTCTTTCGCAATATTATAAAACATGAAATTAAAAAAACTTGCTATTTTTGGGATTTTTTGAACAAAATTTTACATTTAGCTTTCAAATCCCGGCGTGTCACCTTGAAAAATACAGATATTCCATTAATTAAATAAATATAATATAATAGGATAAATCAAAAAAGTCTGTAAACAATGAGTGAAATAAATCTTGGACAATTTATAAAGAGTTCGTTTAACTATGCTGCCGGTAAGCAGAATACTCAGGCTGCAAATGTTAATGCCGAAAAATTTGTTCAGGCGCAAAATACTGCCGCAAAGATTATAAACACAACCGTGCAAAATATTCATCAGAATGTTGTTCAGCAGACTAACATTTTGCTGACACAAATGCAGCTTAAACAACTTAGTGCAATGGAACGCTCAGCACTTTTGAAAGAGTTGTTCAATTTTCCTGATGATATACAGGAATTTCTGAAAATGGTTATTACTGACGGTAAAAATATTGTGAACTCAAAAGAGCTTGAAATTTTAATGTCTCAGAGTCTCGATGTGTCAAAACTGGTTGTGCTGCTGCAAAAAAACGGAAAAGAAGCGGTTGAAAAGCTTGCAAAGATGATTGCAATTTTGAATCAGTCCGGCATTTTTAATACGCAGCAGCTAAAAGAACTCTCAAATATCATAAATGCCTCAATTGCTGTTAGTGATACGAATCCTTCACAGGTGCTTAAAAACATTATGCTTATGTATCTTCCGTGGCTGCCGCTTACTGAAAATACCGGCTTCAATATAGGATTTGAGGAAGGTTCTGAAAAACGTGAAAAAGAACCTGAAAATTCAATCACAATCCTTATAACGACCAAACACTACGGCGTTGTAAAAATATTTCTGTTTGAGGACGGAAAAGACACGAATATCGAGATTACCTGCAGCGAAGAATTTCCTAAAGATGAACTTAAAAACGCTATATGTACGGATAAAACTTCAAAAAATGCAAAGGTTGCCTATTCTGTCAGAAAGTCTGCACAGCAGGAAAATCAAACTGAGACAAAAATCAATTTCTCCGGCACAGCTAAAATATCTCCAAAGATGCTTCTTTTAACACATACGCTTGTACGTATGGTTCTTGAAATTGACCAGGGAGAAGAACTGCGGGCGGCAAGAAAGGATATGCAAAAGGATTTGTAAACAAATATTAAGAATAGTATATACTAAATAGCAATTTTTTCTGAAATCTGAACTTTATATATATACAAGATATATACAAGAGAAAAGAAAGTAAGAGAGAGAAATATGATAGCAGCAACAAACCCCTTCGCAAATTACACACTGGCAATCGCAGCACAATATGAAGATACAGTAACCGGTATAGTTGAATCCCAGAAAAAACCTCCGAAAAAAGTTTACAGAAGTATCGACAAAATGCTCGAAGAATGCTTCTTCCTCGGTGCTACAAAATTCGGAACAAACTTCATCGCATAAGACATTTTCATAAAAACAAAAAAACGGCTCAGTAAAATGAGCCGTTTTTTTGTGAAAAATTTAGACTGTCTGATAGTGACATCGCTTGCAGAAATTACCGGGGTTGACTATATGAAGATATCCAGCCGCCGCCAATGAGATGACCGTCGTTTACGTCGTAAAAGACGCAGGCTTGTCCCGGTGTTACTGACGACACAGGCTCATCAAACAGCACGTCTGCGGTTTTGTCATCAAAAATAATAACTTTTGCCCTTTGTGCAGGCATGTTGTACCTGATTTTTACAAGTGCAATAAATTCTTTTTGTTCTGAAGGATACTGTGTTTTCGCGTGATTCAGGTGCACAATACTTTTTTCCAGCCCGCCCGCTGTTGCACAATACACTATATTTTTTTCAGAATCAAGTCCCGAGACATACAACGGCTCACTGTATGCAATGCCAATACCTTTTCTTTGTCCGATTGTAAATTGATAAAATCCGTCGTGAACCCCGAGTTTTTCACCGGTTTTTTCAAGAATAAAATCACCTTTTTTTGTACCGAATTTTTGAAGCAGGTATTTTTTTGTTGTCATCGGTTTTTTGATAAAACAGATATCCTGGCTTTCTTTGGAGGATTTTGACGGCAGGTCGTTTTCCTGCGCAATTTTACGTATTTCTTCTTTTAAATATCCGCTTAACGGAAAAATAGTTTTGGAAAGCTGCTTTTGTGAAAGCTCAAAAAGATAGTATAGCTGGTCTTTTTTTTCATCGTTTGCCGGATATAACTTAAAGACGCCGTTTTCTTCCCTTATATTTGCATAATGACCTGTTGCAAAATAATCACAACCCAGTTCTTCTATTGCAAAATCGAACAGCTTGCCCCATTTTATTGTTTTGTTGCAGAATATACAGGGGTTTGGAGTAAGTCCGGATTTATAAGAATTTTCAAAATAGTCTATTATCCGGGATTTAAAATCTTTGCTTAAATCGATTATGTAATGGGGGATTTCCAGTTTGTCAGCTACTGCACCGGCTTTTTCTGCAATTTGTGAAAAATTTTCATCGTCAATCATTTTTGCGGTTACGGCAACAACGTTATACCCCTGAGATAGTAGAAGCCGGCATACAACGCTGCTGTCCAGACCTCCGCTCAGAGCAACCGCAACTCTTTTTTTATTGGACAAAATACCCCTCTCCTTTTTCCGTAAGCGAATATTCCGTGACTTCTCCAATGCCTGTTAAATCCGGAACTATTTGTATCAAATCTTCTTCTTTTGCCTGATTAATTATTGCATGGTCAAGCGGAACTCCGGTAAGCGGCACAAGCTTTGCGTTAAGCTGTTTTATTGAAAAACGTTCTTTATTCTCAATATCCATAATGTATTTACCGGTAATCATCAGGTAATCCATATCATCTGCCGGATTAAAAGACTGAACGTAATCAGCAAATCCGGAGATATTTTGGGCTTTTTCCACAACTTCTGTTTTGGGCTGGGCAATTGTTTCTTCAAGGAGTGCATCAAAGCTTTCAGCGTCAGTTTTTGCATCCGGGGTGCGGATTTCATTTATGCTGACCATATTTCTTATGTTGTCAATAAATCCGCTTCTTTTAGCTTCTATCTCAGGATGTGCAACCTTTTCAGGTGTATTTCCGGGTGTAAAACCTCTGACCCAGTTATACAACTCGTCTTCATAAGCTTGTTTGTCGTTTGTAGAAAACTCAAACTCAATGTCTTTTCTTTTTATTTTGAAATAATAATCATGCATTTTGTCCCTGCCTTACCCCTTATCTTGTGGCTATTAACATATTAAAATTTTATAACGGATGTGTCAATTATTTCATATAGTCAACTGTCTTTGATAACATTTTAGATATAGTCTTAAAATGTCTGTTTATGGTATAATTTTTTTTAATAAGGAGAATATGTGAATATGGAAAAGAAAAAAGTTTTTGCATTTGATTTAGGTAAAACGAGTATTGGTTATTGTGCAAGAGAAGGACACGATATCAAAGAAGCAGAATCTGTAATTATAGATATAGAGCATGCAGAAGCAGTGTCATTAAGAGACCGTCGAAGAATATTCAAGACGCTGAATGCACACAAAGCGCGTGAAAAATATTTGAATAAAGTATGGAGGGATTGCAGTCTCGCTATCCTTGAACAAAATGATGAAAGATTCACGAAAGAATTTGCCGCCAAAGGCGAAACGGAAATTTATAATTCCTGTCTTTTAAGGATTGCATTGCTTCAAAACAGAAAACTTGCTGACTGGCAAATATACAAAGCACTGCATAATGCAATACAGCGCAGGGGCTATGACCCGAATCTTGCCTGGAAATCGGCACAAACAGATGATGACAAAGAGAATCTGGAGCTTGCAAAAAAATATACGCAAGAAAATGGGGTAGAACTTATTCAAAATGAAGATTACAAATATCCCTGTTATTATGACGCACTAAGGCTCGATATGTGGTCTGAAAGCGCTCCTAAGGAGCTGAAACCTTTCAATCCGCAGCAAAACTTTAACAAAGTGCGTTCAACAAACTATGTAGCGCCCAGAAATCTTGTTGAAAAGAACTGAAACAGTTATGGTTGAATGCACAAAAGCAGCTTCCGGAACTAAATAAATATTCGCCTGAAGAATTTTTGTACGGACAATACAGAGAGGCTTACGGTTCGTATGTTAACCCTGACTATCGCCAGTATCTCGGCAGTGAGCACGATTGGCAGGGAGTGCTCGGACAAAAAATTCCGCGTTTTGACAACAGAATTATCGCAAAATGTAAACTTCTGCCGAAAAGAAATGTTTGCAAGGCTAACACCATTGATAATGTTACTTTAGTCTTGCTTTTAAAATTGAAAAACCTGAGAATCACGACTGCAGACGGTGAAAAAGCGAGATTAAATCCTCCGGAAATAAAAACAATTTATGAAAATTGGTTGGAGAAGGTTCATAAACGAGACGGAAAACTCGATACGACAATTACTAAAAAAGAAATAGAGGATGTGCTCGGCGAGAAAATTATAGATAAGATAGAACCGATGAAAGCGGATATAAGCGGTCGTTCGTCATTTTGCCGCAGAGCGTGTCGAATTATGAAAGATATTATCCTGACAGGAGAGCTGTATCCGGAAAAAATAGATGTTTCTAAATATACAGACTCACCGGATGCCAAAAACGGCATAACGGAACAGGAAATTCGTACGATGCTTGCAAAAATAGGCGACTGGAACAATTTGTACATTCCTGACAACAGAAACGAAAATGCAGCAATTGCCGAAAACACCAGAGAAAAAACAGATATTATGATTGGCGGTATAACCAATCCTGTTGTAAGAAACAGGCAACCAGTACGGCATTGGCGGTACAAATATTTTTGCATTCGACAATCCGCCGATAATTGACGAAAGAACCGGACAAAAAGGGCTTCCCCAGGAAACATATAATTGCCGCTGTAATCTGGTCGGAATTAAAAACCCTCAATATTACATAAATCAAAAAAGAATAGAAAATGCTAAAAGAAATATTTTCTCAAAAATTAAATATGCAATCGAAAACAGTATGCAACGCAATAATTACCCTTGGCGATACAGACGACTCGGGCAAGGGGCGTAAGTTTAAATCACGCTTTTTGACTCCGGGTGTTGCGGGCTATCCCGGGCAGTTCGGGAATGTCTTAATCAAAAAGGAAAGTTTTGATAAATTCATCAATACCATGGTCGGCGTGCCTGTAATCATTAACCACAAGGATATTACAGCCAAAAACGCAAATGATGAGCGTGTGGGGGTTGTATCCAACGTCTGGTTTGACGATAAAGACGGCTGGTACTGGTGTGACGGTGTTATCTGGGATGAAACAGCACAAAATCTTATAACCGATAAAGGCTGGTCTGTTTCCTGTTCTTATGATGTCAAACTTGCCGATGATGCAGGCGGAACAGAGAACAATATCCCGTATGATATTGAGTTCTTGGACGGGGTGTTCACACATCTTGCAATCGTCGACAATCCACGCTATGAGCGTGCAAATATTGTTTTTAATTCAAAGACGGTAGTTAAAAACGAAAATCATAATGCGCAGATAATAGAACAACTGTTTCAAGAAGCGATAGATGAGGTTTTGCAGGAGATATCAGAAGATGTCTAGCGAAAAAGAAGAAATGTTGCTGAAACTGGATGAATACGCAAAAAAATTAGGTATAACTCTTTATACCATTGAATTTGGGTTAATAAAAGACCCTAAGAATTACACATATAGAATTTATGATTTTAATCTTTGCCCTAAATCAAAAGAGAGATTTGCAGAAGCTATAAGTTTTGTTGAATGTCTAAAATCCGGCAATACTCGTAACTAACAGGCGGATGAATGTCAAAAATTAAGCGTTGATTTTTCTTATCGTTTACAATGCTTGAAAAATAAACATTTCTACACATCCTGTCATCAGTGATTATTGTGACCCTGTGACAATCTTTCAATTCATTTAATTTCTTTTCAATATCAATATCTTTCATGTTCTCATCTCCTTTCATCTGAATTGTGGTTAATTACATGAATACAACAGAGGTGAGGGCATGGGAGATTATTTAATAAAATTTTAAGGTTTGGTATGAATACAGCAAAAGAATACATAAAAACACTGTTAAAACTTGCTATAAACAACAACCCCGAAGTTTTGAAGGTTATTAGGAATGCCAAAGTTGAAAACGGCGGCAAAGGTTCGGGTAACTTTGACCACGATGGCAGACTCGGTGAGGTTGGTGGGAGTGCACCAAACAATGAAAATGTTGCTCAAAAATATGCACAATATAATGATTTAGAAAACGATTATAAAGAATTTATTGCAAAAGAACCAGAAAACTATGATATTAATAGCATTGATGAAGTTTTAAAAGATTTAGGGATTACTCAAAATCAGCCTTTAAAAATTAAAACACCGATTGAAAATGTAAATATCAGTGTAAAATCTATAGAACATATAGTTGGGGGCGGCGGAGAAAGTCACCCGCCTGATGTAACCCGTTTTAAATCAATAAACAAAATGTTAGCAACTCTTAAAGACCCGATGTTTATTAATGAGGTAAGCGGGCAAAAATACTATTTCAAAATTTTTCAGAATGATGACAAATCTAAGAAAGATATTGTTATCGTTTCGCCTGATAACGAAGTATTTACAAATTTCCCCGTAGACCGGTCAAACTGGTTTTTTAAGACTTTAAAACAAGGTAAAACCATTTATGACATAAAAAATAAAAGACGTAAGAGCGACAATAATGCCGCTCACGTCAATAACATTATAACCGATATTCAAGAGGATTTCAACCCTGATATTAAGAACAATGTACAAAACAATAAGGAGCAGGACATGGCATTAATTGACGAACTTAAAAAGCTCATTACTAAGGTCGAAAACGACAAAGGAGAAGATATGGACGACGAAAAAAAGATTGAAAACGAGAAAGTTGATAAGCGTAAGCTTATTGACGAGGTCGCAGGCATTATGAAGTCTGCCGGAGCTGATGACGAAAAAATCAGAACAGCTATTGCAAAAATGGAAAAACTTGCTTACGACGAATCAGAAGCAGGAACAGCCGACAACGAAAAAGAGGACGAGCCGAAAGACGATAAACCGGCTGATAACTCAAAGGTTAAAAATGAAGAAACAAAAGAGGACGAAAAGAAATATGACGACCTCAAAAAAGATGTAAAAGAAGATGTTGAAAACAAGTGTAAAAACTCTGTTGATAACGCAAAAGGCGGTTATTTCGACAAAATGAATGAAATCTACAATGCCGTTACCCAGCCGGCAGAGGAAAACACTTACATCTCAAGAGAGCAAAAGCTCAAATATGCAGAAGAATATTTTGCTAAATAACAACTGACAAAAAACTAACACCTATAGAAAGAGCCTACGCAGGCTCTTTTTTAATGCGGATTTTACAAAAATAAGGAGTATAAATTATAACATATTTTAAATTAAGAGAAAATCAAAACCCTACTGTGATTGTATCAACAGGTTTGAAAACAAAATTTTTAACCAGGAATAGTGCGACAACAGTAAAATGAGTTATAATAAAAAAGAAAGGAAAAGATTATGACAACGGATTTGCCGCCTATACCGCCCGCAGTTGTTGAGTTTGTAAAGCCCGACGAAAACAAAAAAGTTTTTTATGAGGGAAAGTGGAAAAATTATGAAGTTTATTATGTATCATTTCCTAAAGATAAAGGTCTGGATGTAGGTTTGCCGCTGTTTGTTATATATGATGGCAACACGGTGCGTTATCCTAATAATGATGAATTTGAGGATATTTGGGAAACTGAATTTTAGTGCACAACATCATTTACAAAATAGGGATTAAATTTTTTATCATCTACTCTCAAAATTTTAGGTTTTAAAACCGGTACATTAAAAACAATGCGATGGTTTGAGTAATAATTTATAATTTCTTTACCCCTTTTTATTTTGTTGGTCTGAGGGTCATATAATCTTAATTCCCCTGTTTCATCACGTGCAATTGTAAGGACATGTCCTTTTATATTGTTATCTTTGCCTGACCAATAATAAGCAGTTTGATATCTTTCACCTTGTTTAATATTTTTTTCAAAATAGTCATAAAGTTTTTTTGCATTAGAAACATTGATTTTCTTATATTCACACTTTTTGCCTGTTTTGGTATCTAACCACGCCCAAGAAGAATTTGCAGCAAGTTGAGCAGATTTGCTTTTAGGATTTAAATCTCGAGGCATTGCTTGCACATCATATCCTCTCAATCTGGCTTCAAATACAGCGACACAGGTCTGACAATTATTATTATAACATATTTTAAATTAATAGAAAATCAAAACTAATATGCTATAGCATAAATTATTTTTATCATTATAACATATTTTAAATTAAGAGAAAATCAAAACGCACCTATAGACTTATTCCCTGCGGCTGCATTCATACGGTTTGTAAGGGCTTGAAAATCCATTGAGGTATTAACGGCACTTTTCCCTAAATTAACAAGCTGGCTTGTTACATAGCCTACACCAATAGCACCGAGAGCGTTTTTTAAGACATTGGCGGAACCGCTGAACGCTTTTGTGTCTGCATCAGTCTTTTTAACAGCACGGTCAAGGGTATTAAAGTCCTGTGCAGTCTTTTGGGCATTAGAGTCAATATTTATTATTACATGTCCATCGTTTGACATTCATACCTCAATTTTGTAAAATCATGTATTAAATCAGGAGTTAGTTATGCCTTATTGTAAATATTGCGGTTGTGAGTTAGACAATTCAGCAAAATTTTGTCAGGAATGCGGAAAACCGACAAAAGAAGAATATAAAACAAAAAGTAAAGTAATTGCCGTTATTCTTTTATTGCTGCTAGGCTTTTTGGGTGTACACAAATTTTATTTAGGCAAAAGCAAAGAGGGGATTATATTTTTAATAGGCTGGATTATTGCAGTGCTTTTTGCTTCTTTAAACTTCCCACCATTTACCTTATTTCCTATGGCGATGTTAGGTATTGCATTATTAGTTGATTTAATTTCAATATTAAAGGAATAAATTTGTTAAAATTACAAAAAGGAGTGTATATGGAAGAAAAAAGCTTTAATTTTATTCCTGTTATCGGAATTTGTGTAATTGTTTTAATTGTGCTTATTGCAATAGGCAGCAATTCAAATAATAGTGGGCAGTTTGATTGTTCAGACTATCAAGAAGAACTTCACAAAGTAGCTAATTCTCCTGAGAATTTAATCGAAACTCATAAAACTACCGGCGTGATAAAACAGGTGGATATTAATGATAAATTTTATACCGTTGTTATAAATAAAGACTTGTGGGATAAAACAACTGCCGAACAACGTCAATTAATCCGCTGCTCTACTACAGAAGTTGCACGCTCAAAAGGGCTTGAAGGCGGAATTGTTGACCCGTTGAGACAAGAAAGATTGTACTAGCTGTTTCAGATTAATGTTTGTTTTTGCCTTGATTTGTGTTGACAAAAATCAAGATTGTGATATAATAAAAGTATGGAAAAACAATTTATCGCAAAATTTACACCGGAAGCAGAAGAAAGCTTAAAAAAGTTTGATAAACAAAATTTAAAAAGAACTTTTAGAACTGTTGCTTTATTTGAACAATTAGGCAAAGACGGTGTAAACAGCAGACCTCTAAATAAAGAAGGTTTGTTTGAAATGAAATGTGATAAAGTGCGAATTTATTTTATGTATCACAAAAATAATATAATCATTGTCGGGCTTGTGGTTTTGAAGAAAACTCAAAAAGCACCTGAAAGATATAAAACAGAAGCAATGATGAATATTGAAAAATATATAAGGAGCAATGATTATGAAAAAACTTAAAACAAATGACGATTTGATAAAAGAATTATTAACACCTGAAGAACAGGCAGAAGTCTATGCATATGTTGAAAAAGAAGTTGCAAAATACTGGGGCGGCAAACGAGAAAACAGCGGACGTAAGCCTAAAGATAGAGCAAAGGTTCTAAAATTTCAGGTAAGAGTTTCTGAAAAAGAAAAAGAATTTCTGAAATATGCACGTGAGCATAATCTCAACTATGATGAACTTATGCAAATGTAGCTAAAACAACCTGACACTTCTGCCTGCCAAGTCTACTTCAACAAGGTATCTTATCCCAGTGCTGCGGGATAAGGCAGCTTGTTTATGTTTATGAGTCCTGCCCTGTGCCACCGCCAGAGTTCAAGAATTGAATAAAATTCTTCATCAAGATTTGCCCAGAGGTCTTTTTTCTTGCCGATTGCTATGGGTTTTTTACATCACCTAGGAAGGTGAGCTTGTCACCTTCCCGTGATGTAATTGACAATTCCCCTGTTTGATATTATAACATATTTTAAATTAAGAGAAAATCAAAACTGCTTGTCTACACTGACATTAATCACTCTGAATTATAACATATTTAAACCTTGCTGTTTTTCCGTTTCCAAAAATGAAAAACAGGGATACCTGCAAGGGTAATCAAAAGCCCAGGCAGTGTATACACGGGTTTGAAAACAGTGAGACATATTATGACGTACCCTGCGCAGATAACAAATGCTACCGGAAAGAAGTTATTAATTTTGAACTTAAAGTCTTTGCTGCCGGCTTTTTTTCTGTAAATAAACAGTCCCGCTGTTGTTATCAGATAAAAAATTAATGATGCATAAATGACAAAATCCAGAAGCTGAGTGTAGTTTCCCCATAAAATCAGTAGTGAAATCCATCCGCATTGTGCCCATAGGGAGTTTACGGGAACTTTTGTTTTTCTGTTAATAACCGCAAGCGGGCGAAAAAACGCGCGGTCTTTCGCCATCTTGTAATAGACTCTTGAACCCGCCAGTATCATTCCGTTTGCACAACCAAATGCGGAAATCATTATTATAAGCGCCATAATATCCTTGCCGACAATCCCGAATATATGAGACATAAGCTGTGCCCCTACAATATCCTCAGGCGCGTTTTGAATTGAATCAAGAGGCAAAACGCCCAGATATATGGTATTTATCAACAAATACAGAAGAATAACAAGCCCCGTACCGTAAGCCAGTGCTCTCGGAATATTTACGGAAGGATTTTTGATTTCTCCTGCAATAAAAGTTATGTTGTTCCACGTTATTGACGCAAAAACAGCTCCGACAACTGCCGTAAATACCGTGTTTATGTCTGCTGCGCCAAAAGTTTCGGGTATTAGCGCATTCAAGTGCAGGGTATGAATATTAAATCCGAAAAACAGCCCTGCCAGTATTACGCAGATTATTGACAACACCTTTGTAACCGTAAAAAGATTTTGGGTAATCACCCCGTGTTTTATGCCTTTTGAGTTTATATAAGTGAGCGAAACAACTGTCGCAAGTGCGCATAGCTGTTGGGTTGAAAGCTTTAAAAAGCCTGCATGGATAATATAATTCTGAGCACTTATAAACGGAACAAGAATACCCAGAAACTTTGAAAAAGCAACACAAACCGCCGCTATTGTACCGGTTTGAATAACCAGAAAAGTCGTCCACCCGTATAAAAATGCAATCTTTTCTGAGTAGATTTTTTTTAAATATATGTACTGTCCGCCTTCCTCGGTAATATTAGCTGCCAGCTCTGCAAAAGAAAGCGCGCCGCACATAGTTATAAAACCTGCAAGTATCCAGACGAGTACAAGCAAAAAACCGGACTGAACCTGTCTTGCAATGTCAGCGGAAACAATAAATATTCCGCATCCAATCATTGAACCTGAAACAACCGAGATTGCGTCCCAAAGGGTCAATGTTCTTTTTAAATCCTGACTCATAGAATCTATATTAACACAAAATTTTGTTATTTTTTTGATAAATTTCGTTTTTTAAATTACTGCTTTTCGTCTCTGTAGACACACGCTGAAATTGCATCCATCAAACGTTCGACAGGAACAACTTTAATATCTTGAAACTCTGAGGTCTCAATTTTGTTGGAGGCAGGCACGATAATTTTTTTAAACCCGAGTTTTTCTGCTTCCTTTATGCGTTTTTGCAGATTGTTAACGGAACGGATTTCACCGGATAGTCCTATTTCTCCGACTATAACTGTGTCAGGACTTACAATAACATCTCTTGCGCAAGTCGCAACAGCAAGCGCAACGCCTAAATCTGCCGCAGGCTCGTCAATTTCCAGTCCGCCTATAACGTTTACATACACATCCTGTTTGCTTAAATTCAGTCCTATTCGTTTTTCAAGCACTGCAAGAATTTGCAGCATTCTGTTGTAATCAATACCGTTAGAAACACGTCTTGGTGAGGGATACGGTGTTGTGCCGACAAGCGCCTGTATTTCCAAAAGCAGAGGGCGTGTGCCTTCATTTGTTGCAATAACTACACTGCCGGGGGTTATATTTTTAGTGCGCTCGTGCAAAAACAACTCGCTCGGGTTGGAGACTTCGTGCAGTCCGTCGTCTTCCATATTAAACACCCCAACCTCGTTTGTTGTTCCGAAACGATTTTTCATACATCTTAAAAGTCTATAGGACTTGTATCTGTCTCCCTCAAAATAAATAACAGTGTCAACCATGTGTTCAAGCACCTTGGGACCTGCTATATTGCCTTCTTTTGTCACATGCCCGATGACAACAACAGTAATGTTCTTGTTTTTTGCAATGTCCATAAGAATATTGGTGCATTCGCGTATCTGTGAAACGCTTCCGGGAGAGCTTGTTATACCCTGTGAATAAATTGCCTGTATACTATCCACAATCAAAACATCCGGTTTCAGTTCATCAAGTCTTGTTTTTATAAGCTCAAAATTTGTCTGGGAATAAATATATAATGAATCTGAGTTTACTCCGAGTCTTTGCGCTCTAAGCTTCACCTGTGATGCAGATTCTTCCGCCGATACATAGAGAAGCTTTTTACCTGAATTGCAGATAGACTTGCTTGTTTGCAAAAGTATGGTAGACTTTCCTATACCCGGGTCTCCCGCCAGCAAGACAATAGAACCTTGAACAAGCCCTCCGCCCAATACTCTGTCAAATTCATCTATACCGCTTGAAAAACGGATGGTTTTTTCTATCTCGATTTCATTGATAAGGCAGGGCACAGAGTCGTTGAAAGCTGCAGCATTAACAGCAGCCTGCGGCTTTGATGCATCGTAAGCTTCTTCGACAAATGACGCCCAGCTTCCGCATTCCGGACATTTTCCAAGCGACTTCGGTGTTTCGTAGCCGCAATTTTGGCATATCCATTTTGTTTTTATTTTTGCCATAACTTTTATTATATATAAAAATTAAGCATTTGCCAAAAATTTAATTGCTGCTTCAACGTATTCTTCCTGCTGTTTTGGTGTCAGAGCTTCAAATGCGCTCATTATCCTTTTAGCAAGCACTTCATACTGTTTGTCGGACAACCCTTCCACTTCAACATCACGGGGCAAATATTCATCTTGATTTTTAAAAACATCTTTTTCTGCTTTTTGGAGCATTTTATCATACGGCTCCAGCATTAAATTTCTATGTCTTTTGAGCATTCTGTTGTTAAGCTTTTGCGGTTCTGCTGTGTTTTGTGAAACTCTTGTTACATTCATAATTACGGTAGTGTCCTTTCGTAGGCGTTAGTTATTTCTTTTTTCTTCGGCTGCTTTTTCAGCGCGTACTTCATCAATTAAAAATTCAAGGAATTTGTCTTGTTCTTCTCTTGACATGCTGTTGAAAACAGAATCAATCTGTTGTATTGTTTTTGCCATCCCGTCACAGTCATCTATTGGATATTGGGCTGCAAGGCTGTCCAGGTCTGAAAAATCATCATAGTATGCAACACTGTCGGCGGGAGTGTCTTTAGACGGTTCCTCCGCAAGCATATATTCGGGGATTTCATTAAAAACAGATGTATCAATATATTGCGGGTCATTGTTTCCTTTTGTGCAGGAAGTTGTATAGGCAAGAAGCGCGGCTGCCAGAATAGTATGAAATTTGTTCAGCGCAGTGTCAGTGTTTTTTTTAGCGCTGCCGGAAAACTCAAAAGTATCCTTGCTTTCGCTGATTTTTCTGCCGCTATACCTGTTGCTTTTAAAACAGGTGTTTTGCCTTATCGGTTGCGCCGAAAGATTTGCTTCTATTTTCATACCCATTATATTTTCCTTATAGCTATTTTTATTATTTTACTATGTTTTGTATAAAATGCGAAAATATTTTTTTTGAATAATAAATTATTCTATTATTAACTATTCTTTACAAAACGCCATATAGTAATACTACAGCGGTTTTGTACCCGAACAGTGCATCCGAAACAGGTGTACCGGTGCTGTTTTTAGTGTAAACACCATTTTTACATATAGAAAAAATGACTTTTAATTTTATTACTTGTATTGTAAAATCAAATTAACAGTGAAAAGAGGCAATTTTTATGGCAAATGTAATACAGGGACAACTTGTTTCCCGGGGGCAAAAATTTTGTATTGTTATATCTCGTTTTAATGAGTTTATCGGTTCAAAACTCTTATCAGGCGCAATTGATGAACTTGTAAGACACGGGGTTAACGATGAAGACATTGATGTCATCTGGACGCCGGGAGCCTTTGAGATACCGCTTATTGCGAAAAAAGCTGCTTCATTAAAGAAATATGACGCAATAATTACTCTCGGTGCAATAATACGAGGCGCTACAAGTCATTATGATTTTGTAGCCGCAGAACTCTCCAAAGGTATTGCAAACGTTGCTCTCTCGTCAGATATACCTGTGTTATTCGGTGTGTTGACGACCGAAAACATTGAACAGGCAATAGAAAGAGCCGGAACAAAAGCAGGCAATAAAGGTTCCGACGCCGCAAAAGCCGCTATAGAAATGGTTAATCTCATAAAACAGCTTTCATAGCAAACGCTGATTTTAAAAAACCGGGAGGCTGTGCATAATTTGCAGCTAAAAATCAGCGATGCCGTCTTTGTGCTCGAAAAAACACAGCAGCACTGCGTTTTGTATCGAGATTGTTACAACTGAAAATTTAACTAGCAAATTTTTATTTTACGGTTTTTATATATAATGTAAGTAAAAGTAATTTTGTATTGGAATGACCGTGATTACCAACAGACGCGTTGATGCAAAACAATATAGTCTGGAACATAATAACCCGCATTTTAAAAAGCGCGATGTGTCTCGCCGTACATACGGGCACATACGGAACAATAGTACAAAGAAGTCCTTGGAAGATACGGTATCCTTCAAGGGCTTTCAGGTTGAACGGGGAATAAATAAGCTGAAAAATCACTTCACTCCTATTGTTATTAAACCCTCAAAAGAACTGGTACAAAAGGTTTTTGAAACATTGGACGGGGTGAGTTCAGAGCAGCATAAATATTACAATGAAATCAGACAAAGATTTGTTCAGCTTGTAAAAACTGACCCGAAGTTCTGTCAAAAATTCGGTATTAATAAGGATATTATTGACAATATTTCTGAAAACAATCTCTATTTTATTCCTAAAGACCAGGTTGCAACAAAATTTCTAAAGAATTTAGTAAGTCCTTTTACCTTTATAGTTAAAAAAACAGCAAATATATTTATAAATAAAAATTCCAATAAATACAAAAACAATGCTTACTACGAGAAAACGGCAAGGGAGTACAAATGTCTTGAGGGGCTTATTCGTTCTGTTGAGATTTGGGAAAATGAATACAGGAAATTAAGCGGATTAAGAAGCAGGGGAAAACGGGATGATTTTGTCATACCTGACGAGGTTCTTTATGCTAACTTAAACAGAAGAAGAAACAAGATTGTTGACCCGACAAAGGGAAAATATTCCTCAACCTCTCTTATGATAGGTAACAGATTTATTTCAGGCATGGTGTATGCTTATTTCCTCGGCAATGACGCGTATAACACAACAATGCGCTACAGCAACAATAAAGAAGAAGCGGCTGTCCAGCGTAAATCACGTATTGCCCAAGAGTTTTCACGTATCGGGTTAAATATGTATATCCAAAACCTTCTGTTTGGTACGCTGGAGTCATCAGTAAACAAGAGTCTGCCAATGGCACTCGTTGTTTCAGGTTCAACAACGGCATTTTCTGAAATTCTCGGAAGAAAACTTGTCGGCAAGCCAATTGTTCCCTCAAATAAGGAAACACTTGACAGAATGGAAGCTGAAATGCAGTCCAAAACCGGTATTCTCCCTGCTATAGGAAAGCTTTTAACAGGTGCAAAGAAAAAAGAAGCTCCGGGGATTCAGACTGCAGCAATGGAGTTTCAGGATATAAAAAATGCACCGAACAGCTCGTTGTTTGCTTCTTTTTCAACAAATCAAACTCAACCTGCTGCAGCCCAAGCATCTGCTTCAATTAAACCGGCAGCAAGCTCCAATCCGTCATTCAAGGGCTTTTTTATAAACGACAGAATGTTCAACAAACAGAGAATACTTTCACTCCTCAGGATTTTGGAAGAAGCTGACTATAAACAGGCTCAGTTTATGAAACGTACTCTGCTTAATTCGATAAAATACTCGGATACATTTAAAGATGATATTCGTATTCAAGCTTACCTCAAAACATTTTTAGAATTACCAAAAGACAAAAAGATTTCTGATAAAGAATACAACTTACTGTTTGATACGATTTTAAGAAATTTGTCCGATGAAATGCCTATCGGCAAGGCAAAAACATTACATGGACAGATTCTAAAGAGTATTCTGGTTCCCGTTAACTGGGTAAAAAATATAATATATTCCGTGCAAAAATGGTCTTCCGGATATTCCGCAAGCCTTTCGGATAAAGCAGTAAACAGATATTCAAGGACGTTTGAATCAAATAAAGTAAAACTGTCAGAACAAGACCGTCTTGAAATGGAAGCATATTATAATTTTTACAAAAACCAGTATCCGTGGGAAAACAACGGGATGTCCGAAAACCTTAAGAGGTTAAAGCTTTACAAAGAGTATATTAAAAAGCGTGAGGCTGTTTCAGAAGACATCGAGGGTGCAAAAAACCTTTTACTTTTAATTGAAAAAGAAATAAAATCCAAAGATATTAAAATCCAAAATGACGGCACGCTATCGCAGGAAGATGTTACAAAACTGAGAGAAATATTAAAAAGTATTGTCCTGAAAGCAGACGGCGCAAGGCACGTTGAATACGACGGAAATGCACTTTCCCAGATGAATGTTAATCTCGGACGTGCTATTACAACAATATTCCTCGTTACTGACGCTTTTAACCTGACAATGCAGTACAGCAATGATGACAAAAAAGCAGCAAGAAAGAGCGCCAAAAACAGAACCGCGCAAGAAATTTCAAGAATCGGACTTTCAGCTTATATGCTTGCTTTTGTTCATAACCTGCTGGCTAAAATATGCAACTCCAGTCTTGCCGGCGCCTTTGGAATCACGGCGCTTACCTCGGTTATAAACGATTCTTTATCAAGAAAAGTCGTCGGAGTTCCGATAACCCCAAAAACAAAAGAAGAACTTACGGAAATTGATAAAAAGAACAACAGGTCAAAAAGCCCGATAAAAAAAGCACTGGCATACTCTTTAGGCAAGAAAAGTGCAATACCCGCTTCTATAAAGCCGAATGCAAGCATGCCCTTTTTCATTACTCCGGCAATCGAGTTTAAAAAACCGCCTGCTGGAACAAAAAATAATTAAAATATTAAAAAGGGTTGGATAAATATACCCAATCCCTTTTAAGCTTGTATTTATTCTTAATCGGCTTTTTTAGATTTTAGTAAGCTGATTATTGCGCCTGTTATTACAGCGAGAACAATCAGCAAGCCTATTATATTTCCCGTATTGTAAACTGTAAATTGGAGTTTAAGCGGGTTGACTTCGCCGAATTTTATATTCCATTTGTACACAAAATTAACATCGTCTGCGCTTGCCGCATTGTGAGAATCTGCTTTTGCAGGTGTGTTTATTGTGTAGTTGTACTGTATAATACTGTTCACATCAGCACCGCTGTTTTGCATTGACTCTATTTTTTCGCCTGTATCAGCATTTTTTGTACCGTCAATTTCAGCATCAATTGTATATACCGTTTTTATAAAACCTTTTTTTACGCTGACAAATTTGCCGTCCAGATTTTTGGTTTTAACAGATTTTGTATCAGCGGTTGTATTCCATTTTGCGTTCTCGAGGTTTGCTATATTTGTTGTTGCCTCAAATCCCTTCATATCTTCAGTTTCGTATGGATTTATTTGAGTCTCGGGACTTTCTTTGGTCTTCTTTATATCTGCAAAAGGATCTTGCTGTGTCATAGCAAGAAGCTGCTTGCTCATCATAAAACGGTCTTTTACAACAGCGCTTCCGTCTTTGTTTATAGTCAAATCAGTTTCTATTCTGACACATCCGCACATCATAACGGTCATTGCGAGAATTAAGCAAATCTTTTTCAGCATATATACTCCTTTTCTGTTTCTACAAATTTGAGTATATTTTATAACCCGCTTTTTGAAATCGGCAATTTAGTTGATATCAACAATTGTTACGCCGTTTCCGCCTTCCGTGTCTTCACCGGGTCTGTATTTTGCAACATAGGGTGAATCGTCAAGATAATCTCTTATTGCCTGTCTTAGCTGTCCCGTCCCGTGGCCGTGAATTATTTCTATCGGAGAAAGGTTAATCATACTTGCCTTATCAAGGAAAGATTCCAAATCCTGCAGAGCGTCAGAGACAGTGCAGCCGCGAACATCAATTTTCGGCGACATTGTAACCCTTTCAACAATATATTTTGTCGAATTGGAAAGTGCAATTTTTCTTTTTATTATATCTTTCTTTTGTTTCAGGGCTTTTGCAAGTTTTTTTATGTTAACATTAGTTTTAAGCTGACCTACCATGACCTGGAGATTTCCGTTCTTGTCAGGCAGAGATGCTATTGTCACATCTGTGTCGAGGTCTTTTATAACAGCCTTTTTGCCTATTGCAATATCTTCCGCTTTTAATTCTTCATATTTAATGTTTACTTCATCAAACTCTTTATTTACTCTGGCTGCAGTTTTTGCTCCTTTTTCAGAGAGTTTTTTATAAGATTTTATTGCATTGTCCTTGGTTTTGTTGTGATTAAGATTTTCCAGCACTTTTTTTATCTGTGATTTTGCATCTTGAAGGTTGTCTTCGTATCTGCGCTTAAAATCTTTTATGGTCTTTCGTTTTTGGGCATTCAGTTCTTCAAGCAGTTTGTTGTACTGAGTAAATTTTTCTTCCGACTGCATTTTCAGCGCCCGGGCTTCTTCCGTCAACCTGCCGAGTTCTGAATATTTTGCCTGCAGCGACGCAAGAATTTTGGACTCGTCTGTTATTTCTGATTGGTAATACTCATCCGCTTTTTTTGTGATTTCATCGGGTATTCCGAAGTTTTTGGCTATTGCAAAGGCGTTTGAAGTTCCTGGCACCCCTATTCGCAGCTTGTATGTGGGCTTTAAAGTCGCAACATCAAAATCCACCGATGCATTTTGAAAGTTTTTATTGTTAAACGGGAGTGATTTTAATTCGCTAAAGTGAGTAGTCACAAGCGAAAAAGCCCCGAGTTCATTAAGCTTCTCCATAACTGCGCGGGCAAGACAAGCCCCTTCTTTCGGATCCGTACCTGCCGCAATCTCGTCTATAACAACAAAGGTATCGCTGTCAGCGTTGTCTAGAATGGTTTTGAGATTTTTAACGTGCGATGAAAACGTAGAAAGGCTCTGTATAATATTCTGGTCATCACCGATTTCCGCAAAAATCTTTTTAAAAGGATAAATTTTAGCGCTGAAACAAGGAATATGCAGACCTGTTTTTGCCATGAGGACAGAGAGGGCTGCTGTTTTTAGTGTTACCGTTTTCCCGCCGGCGTTTGAGCCTGTAATTATTATGGTAGAATATGGGGTGCCGATAGAAAAATCGTTTTCCACAACATTATCCAGAACAGACAAAAGTACAGGATTTTTTACTGATTTTAGCTCAACCACACGTTTTTCCGTGATTTCCGGTTCACAAGCGTCAATCGACACAGAATATTTTGCGCGGGCGAACACAAAATCAAGCTCAATTAATGTTTTAAAGGAGGCGTAAATATTGTCACAAATATCCGCAAAATCTGCAGATAACTGTTTAATTATTTTTGCTATTTCCGCCTCTATCGCAGACTCTGCTTCTCTTATTCTGTTGTTCAAATCAACAATCTGTTTTGGCTCAATGTAAAAGGTCTGTCCGGATTGCGAAACATCGTGAACAATACCCGCAATTTTGTTTTTTGCCTCGGCTCTTACCTGAAAAACGATTCTGCCGTCACGTGAGGTATAGAGCTGCTCCTGGAGGTATTGTGAAAATGAGGGATTGTTCAAAAGAGAATTTACGGTGTCTTTGAGATTGTCCTGCAGGCTTCGTTTTGATTGGAACAAGGATTTTAGCTCCAAAGTGGCTGTTTCTTTAATGTTAAAGTTTTCATCAAAAACTTTTTCGACTTTTTCCTCTGTTTCTTTTGAAGGAAAAAGTGTTGCGCAGTATGAATAAAGTTCAGGTTCGTCTTTTGCATACTTGTTCAAAAAGCCGGACATATAGCGGGTCGTTTTCAGAAGGTCGTACAGATTTTTTAATTCTTCAACAGAAACGGTGAGTCTGTTTTTTAATTTTTTTTCAGTTTGTTCTATGTCCGCTATATTTGAAATCGGAAGGGTGTTTCCTGAGAGCCTGTAGGCATTTTGAGCCTGAGTTGTGATTTTTAAATTTTTTATAACAGTCTCCCTGTCGTCGGACGGACGGGCGGCAAGGCAGCGTTCGCGTCCCAATGCGCTTTGTGCAAAACTTCCGAGAATTTCCAAAACTTTATCAAATTCAGTTATCTTTAGCGTTTTATCTATATCGGCAACTTTCATATAAATAATTATACCAAAAAACAGATAATTACCGGTACAAAAATTTATTCATATAATTTTTTATTAATTTGTCTAGATATGCTGCGGAATAATTATTGTTTCTTTCTGCCATTGAACTGCTATAATGTCCAAACCTTATTCTCCTCTTAAATTAGTTTTTCATAATTTTAGAGCAGCGGCATCATATATAGGGTCGATTTACAATAAAAATATTGACTTTCAACTCGTCAGAGGTTCCGGTCTTTTCCCGACGCAAATATATTCAAAACCTCTTGACGCAAGCCTTTTTGAATCATATTGATTTCTTCCGTCAAAAATTACAGGTCTTTTTAGAAGATGTTTTATTTTATCAAAATCTGGACGGCGAAACTCGTTCCACTCGGTTAAAAGTAGCATTGCGTCTGCATTTTCAAGAGCCTGATATGAATTTTTTGCGTATTTTATTTTGTCCCCGAAAATCGAAAAAGCAGCTTCCATTGCCTTCGGGTCATAGGCAACAACATCAGCGCCGCTTTCAAGCAGTGCGTTTATTACCGTGATTGATGGCGCTTCTCTCATGTCATTTGTTTTGGGTTTGAAAGCCAAGCCCCATACGGCAAATGTCTTGTTTTTTATATCGTTTTTAAAATATGATTTGATTTTTTCTATAAATATTTTTCGCTGTTCTTTGTTTATTTTGTCTGCGGATTCAAGAAGTTCGTAGGAACAGCCGGAGTCTTTTGCCGTTTTAATCATTGCTTTAATATCTTTCGGAAAACAGCTTCCGCCGTAACCGATTCCCGAGAAAAGGAATTGCGAACCGATTCTCTTGTCGGAACACATTCCGATTCTGACCATTTCCGCGTCAGCACCAACTTTTTCACAAATGTTAGCAATCTGGTTTGCGTAGGAAATTTTTACTGCCAAAAAAGAATTTGCGGCATATTTTGTCATTTCAGCCGATTTTACATCCATAAGTATAATGGGGTTGCCCGTTCTCAAAAACGGTGAATAAAGCTCCTGCATAATTTCTGTTGCTTTTTGCGAATTTGAACCGATTACAACTCTGTCCGGCTTTAAAAAATCGTCTACTGCCGCGCCCTGTTTTAAAAATTCGGGGTTTGAAACAACATCGAACTCGATTTCTGTGTTTTTTGAAATAATTTCACTGACTTTGTCTGCCGTGCCGACGGGAACTGTTGACTTGTCCACAATAACTTTGTACCCGTTTAGGGATTTACCGATACTTTCAGCAACTTCATATACGTATTTTAAATCGGCTGAACCGTCTTCGCCCTGAGGGGTTCCGACCGCTATAAAACATATCAGTGATTTTTCAACTGCTGTTTTTAAATCGTCGCTGAATGTCAATCTGCCTTCGCTTACGTTTACTTTTATTAATTCTTCAAGCCCCGGTTCGTATATGGGGATAATGCCTTTCCAGAGCTGCTCCAGCTTTTTTTTGTTGTTATCAACGCAAATAACATCATTGCCCATCTCTGCAAGACAAGTACCGGCGACAAGACCGACGTATCCGGTTCCGATTACACAGACTTTCATTTAATCTCCCCCTTTAATTTCCGGTCAAAGTATTCAATAGTTTTTTCAAGTCCGCTGCGTAGTTCTACAGACGGTCTCCAGTCCAGCATTTTTTCAGCTAAGCTAATGTCGGGACGCCGCTGCGTCGGATCATCCTGAGGCAGAGGTTTTGTAACAATTTTTGACTTGCTGCCGGTTAGTTCTATAATTATTTTTGCAAATTCAATAATTGGCGTTTCTGCGGTGTTTCCAAGATTTACGGGTCCGATAAATCCCTTTTTATTGTTCATCATCTTTATTGCACCGTCTATTAAGTCATCCACATAACAGAAAGAACGGGTCTGAGAGCCGTCGCCGTAGACGGTAATATTTTCATTTTTTAATGCCTGTACAATAAAGTTAGAAACAACTCGCCCGTCATTTTCAGCCATTCTCGGACCGTATGTATTAAATATTCTGATTACACGAATGTCGGTGTTTCTTTGTCTGTGATAATCAAACATAAGCGTTTCAGCAGCTCTTTTGCCCTCATCATAACAGCTTCTGATGCCTATCGGGTTAACATTTCCCCAATAATCTTCCCGCTGCGGATGAACCGCAGGGTCTCCGTATACTTCGCTTGTAGACGCCTGGAGTATTCTTGCGCCGCATTTTTCTGCAAGGTTGAGCATGTTTTCAATCCCGAAGACTGATGTTTTAAGCGTTTTTATCGCATCAAACTGGTAATGAACCGGACTTGCCGGACAGGCAAAGTTGTAAATCTTTTTTACATCGGCACTAAAAACTTCGATGATGTCGTGTTGTACAAAGCTAAAGTTTTTATCGGAAAGCAAGTGAGATATATTCGCTTTTGAACCTGTGAACAAGTTGTCAAGACATATAACCTTTTCACCTTCTTTTATCAATCTTTCACACAGATGACTGCCAAGAAATCCGGCTCCTCCTGTCACAAGTATCATTTCAAACTCTCCTGTTTGTTGTCTCGCTTCATCTCCACACTTATTCCCCCTGATTATTATACTATAAATAGCATGTGAAATGTTTTTTGTTAAAATTTGTTGCGTATATTTTTTTTCAATAGCAAAATAGTTTTTTTTCAAACTTAATGCATATAACAGACAGCTTATATTAAATTAAGTAAAATTTCATGATTTAATCATTGAAAAAAAATGTCATGTATGTGAAAAATGTAATAGAGAATTTTAGGGTAGCTATGAAACTAAGCCATCTTGGAACAATTCAACAGGAGAATACAGGGTTCACTAAGAAAAAGAGACGTGTGAACATAGCATACCCATCAAAAAATGTATTAAACAAAACGCCTTTAGAGAGAAAGTCAGAAAATCCATCCTTTAAAGGCGTTTTTTCTATGTATAAGCCCGGAAAAATTAAAATAAATTTAAAAACGGCACAAAATGCTATTGCGGAAGCCATAGGTTCTTCCGAAAAACTTCATCTCGAAAGCCTTTTAAGCGATGAGTGGATTTCACAACACATTATAAGAACCACCAATCCGCAGACCGGTGAAAAGTTCATTCAGTTCAGAGAAGAAACGCCGTTAAAACTTATTTTAAGCGGTCTTAAATTTCCGTTTACGGAAATGCCGGCAAATGTTGCGGAATGGTCAATAAGACAGCTCCAAAAAATTAAACCGCTTAAAAAGAGCGCTTTTCTAAACGGTATTTTGGAAACAAAATTTATAAAAAATAACCGCATTAAATCGGAGAGAA
The DNA here is from genome assembly GCA_944326475.1 of Candidatus Gastranaerophilales bacterium. Taxonomy (GTDB): domain Bacteria; phylum Cyanobacteriota; class Vampirovibrionia; order Gastranaerophilales; family Gastranaerophilaceae; genus CALUPY01. The sequence continues at coordinate 3,445 of CALVEC010000005.1, read as the reverse complement.
AAGCTAATCTCCATGAACTTCAGGGACTGCTTGAAACAACGCACAAATACCGCTACGACAGCCCGGAACTCAGAAAACTGTCGCTTTTTGTGAATCAGGCAAAAATGTACAGCCCGAAAACAGGGAATTATAACAGCGTACATGAACGTTCCTTGAACAGAATAGTGTCGGGTTATATTCCGGCGTTCTTCCTTGCAAACGATGCATATAACCTCTCGAGTCTCTGCGACAATGACCCCAAGTCCGCAAAAAAAGAAAAAAATATTCGTTTTAATCAGGAAATAAAGAGGGTTACGCTGAACGCGTATATACAGCTAATTACTCTGGGTGCATTGCAAAAATACATCCAGAAAAGTAAAGGCTGGATTGTGGGAACACTGGCAGGCACTGTGCTCTTTACGGAAATGTTTTCCCGTTTGTCCAGCGGCAAAAATATAATGTTTATTTCTTCGGAAAAAGCGAAAGAACAAAATAAAAAACACCAAAAGGAACTTGAAAAAAAAGCAATTGCAGATTCTGCCGAAAAAGTCAAAGATACTCCCAAAAACAGCAGTGCACAAAAAACTGAAACACACAAAGAAATCGAGTCACAGGTAATGTCAATGCTGCAAAAACCGAGCTTTAAAAATGCAGCTTCAATACCTATAAACAACCATAAAACAGAGACTTTCAAAAGTTTTGAACAATCAATGGGATTGAGTAACGATGCATTTTCAATAAAACCCGCAGTTGCACACCATCCCGCTATGAAAGACAAGGAGCTTAAACCGCTTTTGAGCTTAAATACCGTACTTGCTGCCAGTGCTGTAATTATAACCGCAGGATACTCTTTAAGACATATCGGAAAAATGAAAATTAAAAATCCAAAACCGGATTTCAAACTTTATGAAGACTATTTAAAACCGATTAAAGCAGCTTATGAACGGATTTATACAAAATTAACCGAAAAAGAATTTAAAATTCCGGTAAGCGAATTTGACAGGCTGGCTGAAAAACTCACAAACAACGGATTTGCTGAGCTTGCACAAACATACAGAACTGTTGCCAATGATTATACTAAATACACGTCGATTAACAATTTAATCGAAGATGTAAAACGACAGGGCAGGGCAAAAACAAAACTCGGAAAACTGCTTGTGCAATACGGTTACGAAAATGAAATGCGTGCAATCACAAAATATGATAAATACCGCATTTACAGAGAACGGTTTGACAGTTTTATTGAAAATGTAAAACCGGTGATAGGCGAACCTCAGGCAGAAGAACTTAAACAAATGTTCTACAAGGGTAACGGCATGGTCGACGGTTTTGAAAACAAAGAAGACTTGCTGAAACTGTATACCGAGCTTGCAAAATACGTCAAATCGCACTGCAGCGAATTTTCCAGAATGTTTGATAATATTTTCAAAATTAATGACGCAGAACATTATGAAGCAAGAATAAAAACACTGTTTTCGCGGATTGCAACGGCACATCCCGAACTCGGACAAATCACGGGTGACTTTGTGGAAAATATTAACAATCCGAAAATTTTCCTTCTTTGCAACAAAGACAGATATCTTATAAAACAGGGTGTTGATTTCATTAAAGAACCGTTTATATTTATGTGGAATACTTTAAAATTCCCGTATTATGTAACAAGGCTTATCGGAAAAATGTTTGAGCCGCAAAAACTTCCGAAATATGATAGCGGAATCAATTCTCTTACCAACTGTGTCAGCAAGCTTATGCCAAAACTTGATGCTCCGGATGAGGAATTTAAACATGAGTTTGCGAAGAAGCTTAAAACTTCATTTAACTCATTATCTATGTCCGGTGTTTCAAACGCTGAGTTGTCCAATCTGACGAGATTCACCTCTAAAGTTGCAACCATCTGGTTCTTGATTGCCGATAACTACAACATGGTAATGCTGAAATCTAACGGTGACGACAAACCGACCGCAAAACTTAAAGCTAAAGAACGTTTTGTTCAGGAAATATCAAGAATTTTCTATGCAACAATGTTTATAGACTTGTTTAACAGTACATTCAGAAAAGCTTATAATAACAGCTTGCTCGGAATGTCAGCAGTTACGGCGGCATGTACCGTTGCCGGAGAATACACCGCAAGGGCTGCTATAGGCATGCCGGTAACAGAACAAACACAAGCACAAATTCTGGAAAAAGAACTTGCTCACTATGAAGATACCGGTATCAAAGGTAAATTCTTCCGGTTTATGTCCAGATTAACGGGCAAAAAGGTCCTTACACAAAGAGATAACAAGTAAAAGGTTTGAACAGATGCGTATAGAACCAATTATTATAAATAAAAACAAAAATATCAATTTTAAAAAATGGGTTGAGCGGGAGTACACTGAAAAAGTTGAATATGACCGCTATCCGGACAACCCTGACTATCATTTTACAGATACTGAGTACATTACATACACAAAGACAGAATGGATTCCTGAATATGACGATTATTTTACTCCGGAAACAGTAAAAGAAGACGCTGAAAAGTATCGATTTAAACCTAACCAAAAAGAATTTTTAAAAGCTGCAGCGCGTTCAAGAATTATTGAAGGGAACCAGGCTGCTCACGCAAAAGAGCCTAAATTTACATTTTTTGGAATTTACCGCTATCTGGCAAACAAATATGTAAAAAATGTTCAGGAGTATTTAAAAAACAACCCTGCTGATGTTTAACCGTACACAGTTGTTTCTCCTATACAACGCCGGTTTCAACAAGTGCAGAAATACGTTCTCGTATGTAAATGCTGCTGCAAAAACTCCGGGATAGAGTCCCCCGGAGTCGTGTTTATAAATGTTTTTCTATGTTGTTAACAATAGATGATTTCGGAAGGAATCCCACGAGTCTTTCGACAGCCTGACCGTTTTTAAAAAGCAAAAGCGTAGGTAAACCGCTGATAGAATACTCTTTAGCTGTTTTTAAATTTTCATCTGTGTTAAGTTTAACAACTTTTATTTTTTCTGCATATTCAGAGACAATTTCATCGAGAACCGGTCCAAGTTTTCTGCAGGGACCGCACCACGGTGCCCAGAAATCTACTATAGTCAGCTTTTCAGAATCGATAACTTCATCTTTAAATGAAGAATCGTTGATATCAGTTGCATTAGACATGTTTTAACTCCTCCATACTGTTTATTAAGTTATAGACTAATTGTACCAAAAAGTCAATTGTTCGTGCGGTTGTGTAAATAATTGTCACACAGGAGAATGTTTTTTATATTCTCTTAATGAAAAACAAATGCTTGACCATGCTCTTTGTTGGTGATATCTTTATAAAGCAGACTCGGTTGGGAATCGGGTTGGAAAATGTTTATGGTAGAGCTTGCTCTGCCAACCGTTGAAAATATAATACAGTATGCCGCGTTAGCTCAGTTGGTAGAGCAAGGGACTGAAAATCCCTGTGTCCTTGGTTCGATTCCGAGACGCGGCATATTT
>CALVEC010000004.1 GCA_944326475.1 Candidatus Gastranaerophilales bacterium | reverse complement strand
TAACATAACCGCCTTCACGTTGAAGTATAAATTTTAATGTTTTTTCAAAATGTTCTTTCGACATAATTTTCTCCTTGATTTGAGTTGTAACTAAACCAAGGCAAAATATGTTATTCTTTTACTGTGTTTAAATATTCTTTTAGTTTCAAAGCTCGCTGTTTTACTATATCAACTTTCAAACCTTTATTTACATTCAAATACATTGTACCCTGCTTATTTTCAAGCATTTTATCGATAGAACTAAATTCATCAATCTTGTATTTTTCCCAAGAATTTTGAGAATTAATTAAACTTTTATAGCTTTCTTTGTCTAAAACAGATTTTAACTCTGACAAAGTCTTTTTTATTTCCTTTTCCCATTCGTTTTGAGCAATTATACTACATTGATTCATCACCTGTGTATCAGAAGTTTTTGATATACAGTCTTGTTCTGCTTTATCAATAGGGTGCAGAGTTGTCTGTGCAGTTGAGTAACAGCAGGATAAAAATATTAAAGATATGAATATTAAAAACAGTTTTTTCATAAACATATTTTACCTTAAATACTTTTTTAGACATAACAAACCAAAACAGCACTATTACCTGAATAGTTACTACTGGTCTATTAAACTGAACAAAGATTACCTGAATCTTTGTGAATAGCCTCCTGGACTATATAAACTATGTCTTCACGGAACCTGCCGCTACTCCCTACTTTGTATTCGATACCTGACCGAACCGTTTCAGGGTCTTTCGACTTTTTTATTATACACTATGTTTCAGAACTTTTAAAGTGTCTTTATTTCATCGGTGATATTCCTTTCCTGTCGGGTGAATATATCTTTAAAGGTATAAAAATAGGATAAGAGCGATGAAAGACAAACGGGTTAACATACCAAAGGAATTTAACAGGTTATTACATGAGGTTGATACCTCAAAATCAGTGTCAGAAATTTTTAATGATTTTTTGACGTTATCAATTTACTCAATAGCCCAACCTTTTTACAGGTCACAAATTATTGAAGAAAAATATTTAAACACGGCTAAAAAATATTCCAGAAAACAGCTTGATTACTTTGCTGCAATGAACGCTTACACTTTGATTTCACTTGATATGGGAATGAAAGATTTTTTAGGTGAAATGTTTAATATGAACGGTCTTGGAGAACACAGAAAAGGTCAATTCTGCTTGGGGGCTCGCGATAAACGGCGTTACGGGAAAGACTCAACGTCTTCCCCTTCAGCCTCTGCTCGCCTCCGCTTCACACCATACCATGTCAGTAAACTAATGGGGAGACTACACTTCATAAATCTAAAGGTAGATATTGAAAACAAAGATTTTATCACAATGTGTGAACCGTGTTGTGGTAGTGGCGGTATGGTTATTGCCTTTGCGGATTGTATGAAAGAGGAAGGAATAAATTTTCAACAGAAATTATATGTAGAGGCAATGGATATTGAAGAAATATGTTATAAAATGGCTTATTTACAGCTGTCTTTGTTAGGAATAGCCGCAAAAGTCCAACTTGGAGACAGTTTATCACTGAAGGTAAAAGAAACATTATACACACCGATGTTTTTTATCAATGGGTTTTACAGACGACTCAAAGAATTTAAAGAAATTGAAGAAGTACAAAGTGGTGAACCTGTACAATTAAGGCTAATTGATGAGGAAATCAGAATTTAAGATAAACAAAAGTAGTTTTGAATTAAACAAACTCATTACAACAAGCAGAATGTTTTCAAAAGTTAAGCTTTCAACATCAGCTAAGCTTGTATTGAGATGTATTGTTGACTTTTGGAATAATAAACTTGGTTATGCTTATCCGACACAAAGGACAATATCGGAATGTACTGGGTTAAGTAATGTTTCTGTTTTTCAGGCTATCAAGGAACTTGAGAGAAGTGGATTTATAAAAAAGAATAAAAAATATAAACGTTTAAGGTATGAAGTTACTCTAAAATTGTGTTGTCACTTAAGTATAGGTAGGAATAATTCTTACGCACAAACAGTAGAAGAATTACAGAATAATATGGAAGAAACTGCCGATAATAATATATTAATAAATAAAGAAAATAACGAGGATGTAAAAAAAGAAGTAGCAGGCATAATCATTAAAAATTTAGGTAGTAATCCTATTTTTAAACATAAAATAGAAGAATTAAAAGAAATAATAAAACAATAAAAAAGGTCCAAAAAATATTGAGTTTTTATTTTTCATTACTTATAATAATATTATTTCATTAATTTAATATTTATGTAAATATTCTTTAATATATAAGCAATTATAGACTTTAATCTTTCATTTATATGTCGTATAATTGTAAATATAAGTGTCGTATTTTTGTAGAAAATTAGTTATGATTATTTCTCCAACATTAGAAAAGAAAATACAATACAGAATTAAGAAGTCAAAGGCTTCTGTGTTTATGCTGAAAGATTTTCTTGATTTATCAGACAGGGATCAAATAATCAGGGCATTAAGAAAATTAATTAAAAAAAATTTAATAATAAAAACAGGTAAAGGGGTCTATGTTAAAGCAAGGATTTCTCAATTTAGCGGAGAAATTATTCCTGTTATTAATATTACAGAAATTGCAAAAATAGTCGCTCAAAAAACGAACAACACTGTTATCCCTAACAAGTATGAGATGTGGTATAATGAAGGGAAATCCACACAGATACCTACTGGACGTATTGTTGCTGTAGTTGGAAGAATTAACCGTAAAATTGGATTTAATGATAATTTTGTAACTTATGAACAGGTTAGAAATACAGAAAAATATTACAGAAATTAGTGATTTTTCAAATGAATTTGGCATAGACCCTCAATTTATTGAAAAAGATATTTATGTTGTTCTTGTTTTAGACTATCTTTCTAAAATTAATTATCCTGATATTGAAATAATATTTTCGGGTGGAACCTGTTTGTCTAAAGCTTACAAAAAAATTAAAAGATTTTCGGAAGATATAGATTTTAGGTTACATACAAAAGTAGAGTTTAACCGTACAAAAAGAAAAGATTTTTTTGAATATATTTTGGATGAAATAAAAAATATTGAGTTTTTAACTGTATGTGACTCAACAATAGTAAAAGCAAATGAAAATAAATTTTTAAGTCTTGAACTGAAATACAAAAAATACTTTCATCAGCATTCATCATTACGCCCAAATATAAAATTGGAATTTACTTTTGAAAATTTAATAATACCTTATGAAACACATAAAATAAAAACTCTAATGGGTGAATATTCTTTTGATTATCCCGAAACAGAAATAAAATGTATTAATTATAATGAAGTGCTTGCAAACAAATTTAGTGCTTTGATGTGGAGAGTCCAAGCAAGAAAAAGAGAGGCTGAAATATATAGCAGTAAAAATGACCCGACAATCATAAGACACCTGTATGATATTTCTGTTATGTGTAATGATTTAAATAAAAAGATATTTTTAAAATGTTTAGAAATTTCTTTTGTTAATGATAAAGGTAGAGGTTCTGTCACTACAGACTTGTCTTTAAAAGATTTTGCATTAAATACTTATAAAAAGTTAAAGTCGGATAGACTTTATATGAAAGAATATACTGACTATGTACAGGCATTATCTTATGCAAAAGACAGTGAAAAAATGGATTTTGAAACAGCACTTGAAAATTTTAAAAATTTAATTAATACCATTTGAATTATCTTCTCCAAACTGTTTACTACACATACGTTCAAGAATACTTGCAGTATGTTTTGGGGTTAAATGAGAGTATCGTTTTGTCATTGCGAGTGTTTTGTGTCCCAAAACTTCTGCTATATCCAATAAACTGGCTCCATTCATCGCAAGATAACTCGCTGCAGTGTGTCTTAAATCATGAAAACGAAAATCCTCAAGCTGTGCTTCTTTAAGCACCTTTTCCCAAAACCACTGTAAATCCATTATCCTGTCGTCTTTTGTTGCAAATACATATGTTGTATTTGGAAGTCGTCTTTGATAAAAATCTTTCAAAAGTTCATAACAGTATTTTGGTATGGGTACACCTCTGTCTTCTCCATTTTTTGTATCAAGAAAATAAAACATTTTATTTTCAAAATCAACATTTGACCATTTCAGACCCATTATCTCACCACGTCTTGCACCTATTGATATTGCGATTATTACAAGCAGGTATAAATAATCGTTTCCGCAATTTTTACAGGCGGTAAACAGTCTTTCCCTTTCTTCTTTTGAAAGAAATCTTACACGACCTTTTGGTTCTTTTAACTTTTTTACTTTAAAAACAGGATTTTCATCTAACCACTCCCACTCGTTAACAGCTGTTGACATAGCGACGGATAAACTACCCAAAAAATAATTCACTGTTTTGGCACTTCTTTTTTTACCTGCTCTGCTTCCTCTGCAAGGTTCACTTGCGATTTTATCTCTACATTCGGCAAGGACTTTGGTTGTAATATTTGACAGAAGAGTATAACCTAAATTTTCTTTCCACCATAAAAGATGAGTTTCTAATTTTTTACGGTCTTTTTCTCTTTTGGGTAACTCATATTCAATATAACGGTCAATTAATTCAGCCAGTGTGTGCTTGCGAGCCTCATTGTCTTTTATATAAAGTCCTCTTCGCATTTGTGCCTCAAGTTCTTCTGCCCAAGTTTTAGCGTCTGTTTTACGGTCAAAAGTACGACTTGTATGAGGATAACCTTTTATTCTTATATACGCTACGTATTTTTTCTTTCCTGTTTTGGTTGTATGTTCTTTATATTGTGCCATTTTTGTCTCCTTTTAAGTTTTAAAATTATAAAATCTCAAAAGGCGGTAAATCAAGCCAGCATTGTGTTTTAGTGTTAGGATTGATTAAATTTTGTTGAAAATTATTCTGTTGTTTTTATTATAGTTATGAATTTGTTTACAAATGTTTAAAATCATCAATAGATAATATACAATGATTTTTATGCAAGAAATAGTACAAGACGTAATTACAGCTTTAAAAACCTCCTTTAATTCATCATTCGATGATTTTGAGGGTATGTATTTGTATGGTTCTCAAGCAAGGGGAGATTTTAATAAAGACAGCGACATTGATATAGTTACTGTTTTTAAGGAAGAAAATAAAGAAAAACGCCGTTTGATATGACGTATTGTTTCTAGGGTTGAATATGATTTTGATGTAAGTATAGATTTACACCCGATGACAAAAGAAAGTTTGGAGAAAAATACAGTTTTTCATAATCAGGTGGTAGAAAGTGGAATATTCTTTGATGTAGAAAATCTATAATTTATTTTAAATAAATTTTTTCCCAATCCTGTCCCACTTTTTTTCAAAAAATGCGAAAAATTGAGAAAAATCCCGAAAAATAAAAAATTTTAAAAAATACAAATTTTCAAGCTATTACTGGTTTTGGCTTGTTTTATATTATTGGATATTGTTGTGAAATACTTTATACCAGGCATGTACACGGTAAAATATTTTATATGTTTGAAAATCTTATTTTAAGAGAATTATAATAATTGGTATATGATTATTAATAAACAGACAACAAAAACAATCACTGATGTCCGTTCATTTGAAGAAAAGAAAAAGACATCTTTTTTTAGAGCACTTGATGCTATATCTTTTAAGAGCTCTGAGTTTTGTCATCTTAATCTTAAACATCCGGATTTTAAGCTAACAATCAAATATCCCAGAAATAATTTTATTAACGATATTCAACAGATAATAGAAAATATTGATAAAAATGATTCTGAGAAAATATGGGATTTGGTGGGCTTTCAATTAAAAAGAAGGGATTCCGGAGAAATTGTGTTGTATGGTTATCCGGTATGTATTGATAGTTATGAGAGTGTTTTTGAAAAAAATTCAACACATTTGATGCCTATAATAGAAAAAATAGAATCTATAGTAAAAAAGTTTACTGTTGAAAATAGAGTTTTGAGCGATGGAAAATTTGTTTCTGACAGTATGGCAGATGTTTTTACGGATATGTTTAATGCTTTGCCCGAGTTTTATTCTGTTGTTGGTAAAAAACAGCACAAAACGCATAGTTATACGGTTGATATCCATACTTTTAATGTTATTCGTGAGTGTATTCAGGATTCTTTTTTTGAAAAATTGAACGTGCAGCAGAAGTATGAATTGCTTATCAGTGCTCTTTTACATGATATTTCTAAGGAAGAATATAGTATAGATAAGGCTCATCCGACAAATTCTGCTAATGATGCGTATTGTATTTTGAAAAAGTTTAATTTGCCAGAAACTATGCACTCAAGAATTTATCTGCTTATTAAAAATCATGATATGTTAGAACAGTGTAATAAGCAGGTTTTAGATGCACTTACAGGAGAGAAAAGACCGGTAAGTGATATAGAACAAAATAAAATAGTTATGCAATATGCTGATGAACTTGGTTTTGATAATAATATTATAAAGTTGGCTTGTATTTTAACTGGGGCAGACCTGAAAAGCGTTAAACGTGACGGCAGTTTTTTTCTAAAATATAGGGATGCATTATGTATTGTAAGCAAAAAGCTTGATACAATTGTGCAAAGATACACAAAATAAATACATTCTCGCTATTTATTTATCAGTTCAATTGTTTTATTACAAATATTTTCAGCTGTATAGTTTTTATCAATTATTATTGTGTGCGGATAAAGTGATTTCCTTGGTGCCCATTTTTCTATCATTTCCGTTTTGTAAAAAATGCAGACAGTTGGTACACCTGTTGCATACGAAAGATGCATTGTACCTGTATCTATGCTTATTACAACTTTACACAGCTGCATAATATTTGCCATTTGATAAATTGTTGTCTGGTCAATTAAATCCACAAAATTTAAACATCCTTTTCTTTTTAGTTCGTCTGCATAATTGCGGCATTCTGTACCTGCTCCGAACAAAAATACGGTTTTATCCTGTGATGTCAGCTGATTTATTAAATTTATTGCCGTATCAACAGGCATGTCTTTTTCTTTTTGTTTGCTTACTGTACAAAGCCCGATAATTTCTTTTTCTGAAAACTGTTTTTTAATTTTTTCAATCAGTTCATCATTCTCCTGATTCGGCTGATATTTAATGGGTAGTATCTCACCGTTTTTTCCGGTGAGAGTTCTTATAAAATCACCGTTAATGTCCTGCATATGTACAAGTTCATTTTTTCTTTCCCAATGAATATCTGTCAGAAGCCATTTGAAGATTTTATTTGGACCTGAGATTCTTTTGCGGGAATTTAAAAGAGTGGAAATTAATATTCCTCTTTCATTATCATACATAATAAATGAGGCATAAATTTTGTTTTTGTATTTACAGCCAATTACGAATTTTAATAAACCTAAAAGACCTTTATTTTCTCCTTTTTTATCAAAGTATATTGCTTCATCAACACAGTATTGATATTTTGCGGCTTCATAGAACGGTTTATCTGTAAGCAGCACGACTTTAGAATCCGGATAGTTAAGTTTTATGTTTTGACATAGTGTGTTGGTCAACAAAACATCGCCGAAATATGAAAGGTTTATTATTAGAAAAATTTCTTGATTCTTACTGTTTTGCATAAAATTAATATGTTTATACTGCCTAAAAATTAGTGTATTATATCTGGTTTTTGAAACAACCAACTTATAAGTATAAGTTGGTTGTTAATTATCTGATTTTTTTGTTGATTTTGATGTATTATAAAGTTTGTTAGTTTATTTTAAGGAGAGAAAAATGAAAATAGCAGTTACTTATGACAAGGACAACAACGTTTTTCAGCATTTTGGTCACACAGAACAGTTTAAAATCTATGATATAGATAACAATGAGATTGTTTCATCCAGAATCCTTTCATCTGACGGAGAAGGTCATAGTGCACTGGCTGAACTTCTTGAAAAAGAAAATATAGACAAACTTATTTGTGGCGGAATCGGCGGTTGCGCAGTTAACGCACTTTCAGAAGCCGGAATAGAAATTTTTGCCGGTATATCCGGAAATGCTGATGATGCAGTGAAGTCATATCTTTCGGGAACTCTTGAACAGACGACATCACCGAATTGTAATCATCACGGTGACCATCATCATGAGGGACATCATCATGAACATGGTCATTCTTGCGGACATAACTGTCATTAATAAAGTATGTAGTATTATCTGGGAGAAAAACAAATGAAAGACAAAAATTTTTTAATGATACCGGGACCAACCCCCGTTCCTGAAAGCGTTTTGCTTGCTATGGCAAAACATCCGATTGGACACAGAAGCTCTGAGTTTTCGGCAATATTAGAAGAAACGTATGCTGATTTAAAATGGCTTTTCCAAACGCAAAATGATGTATTTATTTATACTTCAAGCGGTACAGGCGCTATGGAAGGCGCACTTTCAAATCTTATAAACGAGGGGGACAAGGTTCTTTCTCTTGTAATCGGAAACTTCGGCAACCGCTGGGCAAAAATTGCAAAATCTCTCGGTGCTGAGGTTGAAAAAATTGAGGTAGAAGCCGGAAAAGCTATTGACCCTAAAGTTTTGAAAGAGAAACTTGACGCTGATGTGAATAAAGAAATAAAAATAGTCACATTGACACACAATGAAACCTCAACAGGTGTTACAAATCCGCTTAAAGAGCTTGTTTCAATAATAAAAGACCACGGTGCGGTTTCTGTTGTTGACGGTGTAACATCTGTCGGCGCAATAGAATGCAAAATGGATGAATGGGGTATAGATGTACTTGTTTCAGGTTCGCAGAAAGGATTTATGATTCCACCGGGGCTGGCATTTTTGGCTGCGAGTGAAAAAGCTTTTAAAATGCATGAACAGTGCAAACATCCTTCATTCTATTTTGACTGGAGTGCATACAGGAAATCCGTAAGAGCAAATTCAACGCCTTATACACCTGCTGTGAACTTGATAGTAGCACTGCATGAAGCTTTGAAGATGATTAAAAAAGACGGGCTTGAAAATACACTCAATCGCCACGCAAAACACGCAAAAGCATTGCGTGCAGCCATAAAGGCAATGGGATTAAAGCCCATGGTTGAGGATGATTCAATAGCCTCGAACGCAATAACTTCTATTTATCCGCCTGATGGTATTTCGGTTCCGGATATCAGAAGTACACTCAAAAAAGATTTTGACATTGAAGTTGCAAACGGACAGAATGACTTGAAAGATAAAATATTCAGAATGGGTACACTCGGATTTGTTTGCGACAGAGATGTGCTTGCTGCAGTTGCTGCTCTGGAAGCCAGTCTGTATAAACTCGGACACAAATTCGAGGTCGGCTCAGGCGTCAAAGCTGCGATAGAAAATCTTGTTTAGTGTAATTTTAATATAAACCGCTAATAAAAAAGGTCTGATGTATTTCATCAGACCTTTTTAGCTTTATGTATTTTCCAATTAGAATACAATTCGCATTTGTTCACCGGGGTTCAAGCTTGATTCGTTAGATTTGCTCGGGAGGATGAGGTAAACAATTTCATCGCCTACTTCATAAACTACACCGAATACACCGCTAACTGCGAGCTTGCAGATGTCATAAACACCTTTACCGATTGTAACAATACTCCAGCCGTAATCTTTAACGCCTGCAACCGGTTTAAGCGAGAAGATTTCAACAGTTCCGTTAGAGAGCTGGTCTCCAAACTGCTCAAGTCCGTTGCCTACAACATTAACGCCGGAAGCACCTGTACGACCTACAACACCAACGACTCTCGCTGCTGTAGAAAGCGGAGCACCGATAAGTCTTGCGAGGAAGTTCGGGCTTTTGATTTTTTCTGCTGTTGCGTTAGATATATTTTTCGGGAAGTCAACGCTTGTTTCTTTGTCTTTGAGACTTAAGAATTTAACTTTGACATATCCGGGGTTTTTGAATCCGGGTCTTTTAACTTCAACAACTTTACCGTAAACTTTTGAACCGGCAGCGAAAGTGTGTCCGCCGACTGTTACATCGTTTACGAGTTTTGCCGTAAATCTGTCGCCGATATTAGAGTGTTTTGCGCTGATTCTGTTAGCGAGTTTGATATCGAGACAGGTCGGTTTATAATTTTTGATTGCATCAGGTGCATTCGGGTCAGTTGCAACGCTTGAGTTGTTCAAGTTGCTTCTCAACCAGCCGACTAAATATGCAACCTGTTCTTTTGAAAGGTATTCATCATCGTTAACTTTAGAGGGGTTCGGAACTTGTTCAAGAGCCTGTGAGTTAACGACTTCCTTAGTCGGAGCTATTGCCCATTTCGGGATGTATTTGATTTCTTTGCCCTGAAAATCCGGTACAGTTAAGCTTCTGTCAATAGGTACAGCTATCATTTGAGCTACTGTAGCGAATACTTCCGCTTTGGTGATAGGTTGATCAGGCTGGAATGTTTTATTAGGGTAGCCAATCATAACACCTGCAGAAGCTGTTTTGTCTATCCACTGTTTTGCCCAGTAGTCAGACGGGATGTCTTTAAAGCTTTTTGTTCCTTTTTGTTCAAGAGAAAAACCTTCAGCTATGATAATAGCAAGCTCTGAACGAAGGACAGGAAGTTTGGGGTTGAAGTTCGGGTTTTTACTTTTGTCTTTAATCAAAGACATAACATCTTTTACCCAAGAGTCAACAAGTACGCTGTTCTTGTTTTCAACTGCAACCTGATTTTTTGATTTTTCAGCTTTTGAGCCGACAATGTAAACGTCAGTGTCATTCACTGTTGCCTGGGACTGAGTGCCGAAAAATGTAGGGTGAGCATAAGCTTCTGATTTTGGGGTTTTGCATCCCGCAAATGCTGCACTTCCGATGCAAGCACAGATTAACGAGAGTGCAAAAAGTTTTTCGATTTTTTTCATACACTTCTCCTAACTACTTCAGAAAACAATCTTTACAATTGTTTGTTTAATAATTATCCATATTATTTTTGCAATCGTCAAGACCTCATGAAAAATCTTAATTTTTTAGTCTTTAAGACTAATAAAAATAGTACTCATTGTTAATGTTTAATTTTTTGTGTCTGTTTAAAATGAGATGACCTAAAAAAATTGAAATAACATGTAAGGAGTTTTTATTATGGCAGAAATAGTGAACAGATTTTGCAGAAGTTTTCTTGTGGAAAGCGTATTTCTGATGATAGTCGGAATTTTGCTTATACTTATGCCGGGATTTTCAACTGTTACTTTGAGCTTTTTAATCAGCATGAGTTTAATTGCGGTGGGTATTTATAAATTAATTAATTCTATAGTCCGCCGGGATGAAGTTGAAAAATTCTGGCTGCAGATGATTATTGCGCTGCTTCTGATTGTTACAGGTATATATATGACAATGTATCCTTTTTACAATCTTCTGGTTTTGACTATGGGTGTAGCGCTGTATTTTATTCTTGACGGTATAAATTATATAACTATGTCCGTGCAGTCCAGAAAAATTATGAAATACTGGTGGATGGGCATTTTGAGTGCAATTGTGCAGTTTATACTTGCTTTCATTATTATTTACGGCATGCCCGGAACAGCGCTTGTTACGGTCGGCATACTGCTCGGAATAAATCTTATTTTCGGGGGTATTGCGATGCTGTCTGTATATGCAAGTTCAATATGCCGGAGAGATTATTAAATACGATATTAGAAATAATAAAAAAACGGCTCTGAAACACTCAGAGCCGTCGTACTTAATGTACTTGTTTGGAAATAAAACTATCCTATCAAGTTCAGTGCCAATGCCGGCAGTTGGTTAGCTTGAACAAGCAGTGTTGCTGAAGTTTGCTGGAGGATTTGTGCTTTCGTGTAGTTAGCACTTTCTTCTGCTATATCAGCATCCATAATGGTTGATTTAGCTGATGTAGCATTTTCAATAGTTGTTACCAGTGAATCAGCAGCTGAGTTCAACCTGTTTTGAACAGCACCGATTGTAGCCTTTCTTGTGGTAACGTTTTGCAGTGCAGCATCAACGTCGGCGATAAATAAAGCTGCGTTGGATGAACTTTCAAAAGCTTTATCAATACTGTCAAATTTGTTGACACTTTCAGCTCCGTAAAGACCGAGAGCTTGAACGGAAGCGTTTGCAAATACTTCTGGATCTACAGTAATTGCGTTCATTGCCGAGTCAGAGTTTGCACCGACTTGCAGTCTGAGACCGGTATCCGGTATACCTTTTCCGTCTAACAGGCTTAATCCGTTAAAGTTTGATGATTTAGCAACTCTGTTAATTTCAGCAACACGTGCATCAACTTCGTCTTTCATTGCCTGCAATGATTTTTCATCATAGACACCGTTTGCAGCCTGAGTGGCAAGGTCTCTGATACGGAGAAGGTTATCTTCTATAACTCCGTAGTCTCCTTCTGCTGTTTGTAATACGTTTATCCCTGTAGCTACGTTAGACTGAGCTATTTTTGAACCCCTGATTTGTGTGTTCAAGTTTGAAGCAACGAACATACCGGCTGCGTCGTCAGCTGCCGAGTTAATTTTCAAACCTGTGGACATTCTGTTGAGTGCTGTATTCAAAGAATTTGTAGCACTGTTCAAGTTTGCCTGCGTTTTGAGTGCAGACATGTTTGTGTTAACGATAATTGCCATCGTCGTACTCCTTTCGCATATCTAAATTTACTTCCCTGTGGAATTTATGTACGTTATATTGTTATATTATGTTATAAAGTGGGGTTGGGGAATTCTTCTTTAGTTGGAAAAAATCCATACTAAAGTTTGATTTTTTTTCAAAAATGGCAAAAAAATGACAAAAATGAAAAAATGGGGTTAAATTTTTGGGGTAAATTTTTTTGTGTTAAAATACAAAATATAAAAAATTGAGGTGGAAAATGGTAGCACAAGAAATCAGAGATAAATACGAAGTAGTTATAGGGCTTGAGGTACACGCTCAGCTAAAAACAAAAACTAAAATATTTGCACCGGATGAAACTGAATTTGGTGCGGAACCTAATTCTCATATAAGCACAATTACTCTCGGTATGCCGGGTGTTCTGCCGGTTTTAAACAAAGAGTGTGTTAATATGGGTATTTTGCTGGGATTGGCATTAAACTGCGAGATTCCTTCCCGCTGCAAATTTGACAGAAAGCAATATTTTTATCCCGATTTGCCGAAAGGTTACCAGATTTCACAGTATGATGAACCTATCTGCGTTAACGGTTATATAAATATAAAAGGAAAAAGAATCGGAATAACCAGAGCGCATCTTGAAGAAGATGCCGGAAAGCTTGTACATGCCGGTGCTGACGGAATTGCAGGTTCTGTTTATTCTCTTGTCGACCTTAACAGAGCCGGTACACCGCTTCTTGAAATTGTGTCAGAGCCGGACATGCGCTCCTCTGATGAAGCAAGAGCTTATATGGAAGAATTAAGAAATATAGTCAGATACATAGGTGTTTGTGACGGCAACCTTGAAGAAGGCTCAATGAGATGTGATGCAAATATCTCAGTTATGCCTAAAGGTTCAAAGGTTTTTGGAACACGTGCAGAGATTAAAAATATAAACAGCTTCTCTGCATTGCAGAGAGCTATTGAATACGAAATTGACAGACAGATTGAAATAGTAGAAGAAGGCGGAGAAGTTGACCAGGAAACGAGGCTCTGGGATGACAACCAAAAAGTCACAAAAACAATGAGAAGCAAAGAAGACGCTAATGATTACCGTTATTTCCCGGAACCTGACCTCATGCCGGTTGAGATTTCAAGAGAATGGGTTGAAGAAATCAGGGCAAAAATGCCGGAACTTCCGGAACAAAAACGAAAAAGATACGAGTCTTTAGGACTTAGTGCTTATGATGCCAATGTTATGGTTGAACAGATGGAAACAGCCTTGTTCTACGATGAAGTCTTGAAGCTGGGAGCTGATTACAGAATAGCTAACAATTTGCTTGTGGGTGATGTTACTGCATATTTAAAAGAAAATAATATAAATATAAATGAGACAAAACTTACTCCTCAAGCGTTGTACGAACTTGTTGATATGATATGCAAGGGTACTATTTCAAATAACATTGCAAAGAAAATTCTTCCCGACCTGCTTAAAAACGGCGGAAGTGCAAAAGAAATTGTGGAAAAACAGGGACTGAGCGTTATATCTGATGAGGGTGCAATAAAAGATATTATCGCAAAAGTTATTGAAAATAATCCTTCGCAGGTTGCAGCTTATAAAGGCGGAAAACAGCAATTGTTCGGGTTCTTTGTGGGACAGGTTATGAAAGAAACAAAAGGCAGGGCAAATCCGCAGGTTATAAACAAACTTTTGAAAGAAGCGTTGGATTAAAAACAAGATAAAATATGAACATTTGAAAAATCCCGTATTATTTTATGGGATTTTTCTTTTAAAATCCCTTTAAGTATGGTAGTATAAAATTAGTTTAGAGTAACAGTTTTAAAATATATGAATTAAATATAATTTTACACATATAAACAACTTAATATTAAATATTGAGAGGTAAAAGAACTCAATGTGCAGCACATATGCACATCGAGTATGTGTATATATAGAAAAACGAGGTACAGGACAATCGAAGGAATTAATTTAATTATTACACTTTTAGTAATTGTCGTAATTGCCCTGGCGGGAATCTCCGCAGCACTATGGCAAAAAAAGAAAAAAGTGCAGGAAAATTTAGAAAAACTTTTTAAAGAAACATCTGACAAAGAAAATCTTTTAAAAAAAGAAGCAATGATTCAGGCTAAAGAGGCTTTGCATATTGAGCGTGAAAAATTTGATGATGAAGTCAGAGAACGCAGACAAGACTTGCAAAGAGCCGAGGCTAAGCTTGCGAAAAAAGAAGACATTCTTGAAGATAAAATTCAAGAAGTAACGGACAAAGAGTACGATGTTCAGAAAAAAATGGACGAATTGCTTGAAAAAGAAGATTATCTTGCAGAAGTTATTGCAAAGCAAATTACCGAGATGGAAAAAATTGCGGGAATGTCCCGTGATGAAGCCAGAAACATGCTTATGGAACAACTAAAGCAGGATCTTCAGCAGGAACAAATGCAGCTCATTAAAGAGAATGAAGCAAAAATCAGAGAAACAGCAAAACAACAGGCACAGGAAATTCTTTCTACAACCATGCAAAGATGCGCTATAGATCAGGTTGTTGAGTCTACAGTTTCTGTTGTAAACCTTCCTTCTGACGAGATGAAAGGGCGAATTATAGGACGTGAAGGCAGAAATATCAGAACGCTTGAAACATTGACAGGTGTTGACCTTATTATTGATGATACTCCTGAAGCCGTTGTTTTATCAAGCTTTGACCCTGTAAGACGAGAGATTGCCAAAGTAGCTCTTGAGAAGCTTATTTCCGACGGAAGAATCCATCCGGTCAGAATTGAGGAGATGGTTGAAAAAGCTCAGGAAGAAATCGAAGAAAAAATAAAAAAAGAAGGTGAAAACGCTGCAGTGGATATGGGCGTTATGAATCTTCACAAGGAATTAATCAAGACATTGGGACGATTGTACTACAGAACAAGTTACGGTCAAAATGTTTTAAAGCACTCTCTTGAAGTTGGTCATATAGCCGGAATGCTTGCGGCAGAACTCGGAGCAAATGTAGCGGTTGCAAAACGCGCCGGGCTCTTGCACGATATAGGAAAAGCTGTTGACCAGACTCAGGAAGGAACACATATTGAACTCGGAGTCGAATTGGCAAGACGTTATGGAGAAAAAGAGGCTATTATCCATGCGATAGAAGCGCACCACGATGATGTTACCGCCAATACAATAGAAGCGGTACTTGTGAAACTTGCTGATGCAATTTCTGCAGGACGTCCGGGTTCAAGACGCGATACTCTTGAAATTTATATCAAGAGACTTCAAAAAATTGAGGAAATTGCAAAAAGCTATCAGGGAATCCGTCAGTCTTTTGCCGTACAGGCGGGACGCGAGGTTCGTGTTATTGTGCAGCCTGATATGTTTGATGATCTTGCGAGTGCAAAACTTGCACGTGATATTGCAAAACGAATTGAAGAAGAACTGGATTATCCGGGACAAATTCGCGTTACTGTAGTAAGAGAAATTAGAACTACTGAAATTGCAAAATAATGAACAACGAAATCAAAATTTTATTTTTAGGTGATATTGTAGGCAAACCGGGAAGAACTGTTGTCAAAAACTATCTTGCCGGTTTGCTTTCACCTGAAAATGAAAAACAGTTTGATTTTATTATTGCAAATGTCGAAAATGCATCTCACGGTTTTGGTCTGACAGAAAAAAATTATAAAGAACTTGTAAATATTGGGATAGACTGTTTTACGGCAGGCAATCATATATGGGATAAAAAAGAGATTTTTACTTATATTGAAAAATCAGACAGACTGATAAGACCGGCAAATTATCCCGAGGGCACGCCCGGTACAGGATACAGGATATTTGATGTCGGAGATACAAAAGTTGCTGTCATAAACCTTTTGGGGCGGACTTTTATGAATCCGATTGATTCTCCGTGGGATTTTATAAAAAAACAACTTCCTGAAATAAAAAATATTGCTCCTGTTGTGATAATAGATTTTCATGCAGAAGCAAGCGCAGAGAAATTGTGTTTTGCAAGATACTGTTCAGAGTGCGGTGTGAGCGCTGTTTTAGGCACACACACACATGTTCCTACTGCTGATGAAAAAATTCTTAATAACTATACCGCATATATCACCGATGTTGGTTTTTGCGGGACGTATGACTCTATTATCGGAATGGAGTATGAAACATCACTGAGAAGACTCATGACAAATTTACCGGCTCGTTTTGATGTTGCAGAAGGCAGCGTTCTTGAGCTGAATGCCGTGAGTGTAATTTTTGACAAAACTTCAGGATGTGCAAAAAATATTGAAAGAATCAGATTAATAGATAGTGAGGCAGATACATGAAGGAAGGATAAAGAAAGGTGAAAATTGATTTACATATTCACACGTGCTTTTCCGATGGTGTTTTTACTCCGGAAAAGATTGTGGATACGGCTCTTGACGCTGGTTTGAATGCTATAGCTATTACAGACCACGACAATGTGCTTGCTTATCCAATTGCACTTAAATATGCGGATAAAATAGCCAAAGAAACCGGCAATACTCCATTGGAGATTATTCCCGGTGTGGAAATCAACACAATTTATAAAGATGTTGAAATTCATATCCTGGGATATTTTATGAATCGTGATGATTCTGATTTTCAGGAAATGCTGAAAATGCAGCAAAATGCGCGTATTGCGCAGACAAAAGAAATTATACATCTTTTAAGCAAAAAAGAAGGTATACACGTATCATTTGATAAAATAAAAAGTCTTGTTGCGGAAGGCGGCAGCATAGGCAGACCGCATATTGCAAAAGCTATTACTATGGCTGGCGGTACGACGAGCGTTATGGAAGCATACAGTAAATACATAAATAATGATTCTGATGTTTATGTTCAGAGAAAAACTATCTCGCCGCATGATGCAATAGAGATTATTTATGATGCCGGTGGTATTCCGGTTTTTGCACATCCGTTTGACGTAGAAGATGCAGAAAATCTTATCAAAGAATTTATGCATTTTGGTCTCAGAGGAGTTGAGGCTTATCACAGAAAGCATTCTCCGGCAATGGTCGAATATTATTCAACAATTGCAGAGAAGAACGGTTTGATTATTACGGGCGGCTCTGATTTCCATGCCCCGAATCCCAACAACGGGCAGATTATTCTTGGCAAAAACTTTATACCGGAGTGGATTTACGATTCTTTAATAAAAGAAAAAAAACAGCTGGATATGGCACAATGAAATTAACAATCCGTAAAGCTTTTAATATGGTAGAAATCAGTATAGTGATACTTTTGCTTGTTATCACTATACTGGTTTGCATACCCGGTATTGTTAACAATACAAAAGAGGCAAAAGTTATTTCCGGCTGGAAAAAAACATTTACGGAAATTGATTCAAATTTTGAGTTGTTCAGTATAAACGACTATGAGACAGTTGAAACTATTTGCAGGAATAATGACAGTAGTGCGGAGGCAGAGGTTTTCAAAGTGCTCGGTCCGTATTTGAATGTCGATACATCAAATAAACCTGCCGATTTAAAGTCATACAGGTACAAATTTTTGAATGGGGCACAGATTCCTAAAAACTCCAAATATTTCACAAGACTTTTTGCGTATCAGGAAAACGGAAATATAGTCGCATTCAAACTCTTGTCATGCCAATGTACGGATGATGAACCATGTGCGGTCGCATTGATGGATTTAAACGGCAAAAAACATCCAAATCGTATAGGCAAAGATATTTTTGGAATCAATATTTACAAACACAAAGTGGAAGCTTTTGGTTCAGAACTCTCAAATGTCGAACTTGTAGCGGAATGTAAAAGAAATCATAACGGAACAGCGTGCTCTGAATACTACTTAAGGGGCGGCAAATTTTAAAATTTGAAATTTACTGGTCGGAATGTTTGTTGTCTTTAAGCAGTTTTTCAAAGTCAGAAGGCTGAATATCCTGAATGAACTCCCTAAACTCCTGCGCTTCTTCTTCGTCTTTTGCGCTGTCGCAGGAAACGGAACCATGCGCAAGGACATTTGCCGTAACATATATAGGCGCGTCTACTCTGATTGCAACGGCTATTGCATCTGAGGGTCTGGCGTCTATGGTAATTTCTTCAGGTTCTTCGCTTTTATCATCTGTTTTTTGCAGATATATTGCTGCTATATACGTTTCTTCTTCAACATCATTGATAATAATACGATTAATTGTGTAGCCTGTTTTTTCCACAACATCCGCAATCAAATCATGAGTCATTGGTCTGGTAACAGGAATATTTTCAATTTTTCTTATAATAGCACTTGCTTCTGCCGAACCTATCCATATAGGCAGCGCACGACGATTGTCACGGTCATGCAGCACAACTATCGGTGACCCTGTGCGTGTATCAAGTGCTATTCCCATTACTCTCATCTCTATCATAGTTTTATTATAACATAAACAATTTATTAGACAAAAAATACATAGGCATGATAAATTGGTTATATAGGGGAAACAATATGAAAATAATGGTAATAAACGGTCCGAATATAAATATGCTTGGTACAAGAGAGCCGGAGATATACGGTTCTTTGACGCTTGAAGATATAATCAATGAAATAAATGATTATGCAAAAACTTTAGGGGTGGAGATTGAAACTTTTCAAAGCAATGTTGAAGGAGAAATAGTTACGTCTGTACAAAAAGCTAAAAACGATTGCTGCGGCATTGTAATAAACCCCGCAGCCTACACCCATACAAGTGTTGCAATCAGAGATGCAATTGCTGCAGTCGGGCTGCCTTGTGTTGAAGTTCATTTGTCGAACATTCATAACAGGGAAGAATTTAGAAAAAATTCTTTAACTGCTCCTGTGTGTATCGGGCAAATTGCCGGTTTTGGAGCAAACAGTTACAAGCTTGGTCTGAAAGCTCTGGTGGATTTTATAAAATCTGCCTGAACGGAGATTGAAAAAAATATTGCAATTTTGTTACAATATCAGCAGCTTTTTGTCTGTATAATATAGTTAATGGTTATGTCAGAAAAAATTATGAATAACAAAAGAATAAAAAAAATATTATTGGCGGCGGTGTTGGCGTTTGCTTTAATGATGCCGTCTTTAGGTGTGTTTGCCGCAGGATACAAATACAAAATAACTGACCCCAGATATAACACATCGGTTCAATATGCTATTCCACAGACAAGTTACAGTGATGATGTTGACATTGAAAATCAGATCAATAAAAAGAAACAGAATACACAGCTTTTAATTATTTTGCTGATGATAGTTGTACCGGGTATTTTGATAGTTTCTACCATAAAGAATATTGAGCCAAAGTCGCAATACAGAAAGAGTTTAATTCCGGAGGATTTTAAAGAGTCTGTAAAATCTGTTTTAATGACTTTTGTGAATCTTGCTGTTGCTTTGGCAAAGAAAATTGCAGAACTTTTTAAAGCAACAGCCGGCGAGGCGCTTCAACCAAAAATGCAATATCATACATCTTCTAAGATTCATACATCAGCCGCACAAAAAGTTAAAAATGAAATTGAGAAAAATACAGACGATATAAAAGATGAAGATGTAAAAACCGAACAGGTACAAGAACAAGAAGATGTTGTCGTTTCTAAAAATGTTCAAAACTTTGCAAAACCGAACATTGTAAGCAAAATTCAAGAAAAGCAGGATAATGAAAAGGCAGAATTTTCGATAAATGAGTATCTTTCATCTCCGATACAAAAAAAGCACAATCCTATTCTCTTGAGTTCTTCTAAACTTACCCGCAATAAGGGTTTATGTCTTGTTCAATATAAAAATAAAGTTTCTCTTATCGGATATATTAATAAGAAAGTCTTCATGCTTGCGCAATTTAATTCGCTAAGTACAAATGAAATCCGTTCAAGACTGGCGGAGAATGAAGGCGACAATGAAAGATATATTGTAAAACTCGGCAATTATAAAGCTTTGCTTGAGGTCTCCGATAATAATATGGAATTGCTGTTAGAGCTTTAAGATGAAAAAAATTTTAGCGGCTGTTATATTTTTTGTGGTTATTATTTTAGGTGGATGTAAGTCTGTTTATGATAATAAAACTGTCATAAAATTTGCATCTTGGGGGTCGCAGAGCGAAGTTGCCATAATAAAACCTTTGATAGCGGATTTTGAAAAACAGAATCCCGATATTAAGGTTGAATTTGTACATATTCCGCAGAATTATTTTCAAAAAATCCACCTTTTGTTTGCTTCTAATCTTGCACCGGACGTGATTTTTATGAACAATTACTATGCGCCAAAATACGTAAAAGCAGAACTGTTTGAGGATTTGACCCCATATTTTAAAGAAGAAATACAAAACCGGGTATTTTTTGAAAAAGCTGTTCAATGCTTTACATACGGAGAAAATCTGTATGCAATTCCGAGAGATGTATCAGGTCTTGTTGTTTATTATAATAAAGACGCTTTCGATGCATTTGGCGTTCAATATCCGCGTGATGGCTGGAGTATAAATGATTTTGTTGAAACCGCAAAAAAACTTACCGATGTTGAAAATAAAAAATGGGGAACGGGTGTTGAGCGTGAAATTCTGTTTCTACTTCCGTTTCTTTACAGCAATAATGCCCGCATAATTAATGAAAAAGGTGAAATAGAACTGGAGGGTGCGGCAGAGCCGATACAACTATATTCCGATTTAGTTAATAAATACCATGCTGCACCTTCAAAAGCCCAAACAGCAAGCCTTACACTTGCACAAATGTTTTTGCAGGAAAAAATAGCTATGCATGTAAGCGGCAGATGGCTTGTACCAAAATATAGAGAAGAAGCTGATTTTGACTGGGATGTTGTAAGTTTTCCGTCAGGCTCTGCAGGTTCGGTTATGAATATTGATGCCTCAGGGTATGCTGTCGCTAAAAGTTCAAAATATAAAGATGCTGACATCAAACTCATAAAATACCTTACATCAAAAGACTCTATGGAAAGATTTGCAAAAAGCGGACTTATTGTTCCTGCAAGAAAAGATGCGGCTTTTTCGGATAGTTTTTTGGATTCTGATAAAAAACCAAAACACGCAGATGTTTTTCTTAAGTCAGTTGAAACAGGCATGCCTACCGGTGTAAATGAACATTATCAAAAAATAAATGATATTTTAGAAAACGCGTTGGAGCCTGTTTTTGAAGGCAGAAAAACGGCAGAAGAAGTTATAACCGCCGGCTTAAAAAAGCGGCTAAATCATCATAAATCTGTTGATTGAGGAGAGTTGACCGGAGCCTATGAACATATCATTTCTTGACTGGCTGTACATGTAGTCCGTGTACTGTTCTTCGACTTCTGTTTTCAGTGATTCATAGTAGGCTTCTTCTTCTTCATCGGCAGCCGTAGAAATACGGTATTCAAGTTCTGTTATTGTGTCGTCGTAGTCTTCTTCGATATCACCTGTCGGAGTGATGTTTATGGCATTCATGACATCTTCAAACGGAATATAACCTGAAGATGAATCATTTGAACTATCCTGCTGCCTTTCGACTGCATTCATGACCATATTTAGTAATACGTAATCAGTTTCCGCAACACCCGTTGCTGCAATACCGTAAAAATTCAAAGTCTGTGCAAGTTGTGCCTGTATTGTGTTTAAAAGCGTTTTGTCTGTTTCTTTGTTCCCTGACGGTGTAATACCGATAGCCTGTAATGACTGCATAATTTGTTTATGCTCCGTATCCTCGACTTTGCTGGTGTCAGAGGGAGCATAAGACATAACCATTGGGGATATAGCTGACATTATTGGGCTTATGGACATGGTAACCACTCGTTTTCTATATACTACATGTAATTAATGCCCAGTTTGTATGTTTTTTAAACATTAACAATGATAAGATTTGTTATTCATTTTCCAACTTTAGTATGAATAAGTTCTAACTTTTGTACAATTCAAAAAATCTATATAAAATGCAATAATGTACAATACTACGGGCAAAAGTACTGCCTGTAACAACTACTCAACCCGCCGGACACCGGCAACCAACAAGACGTCATCCTGAGCTTGTCTCAGGATCTGTACCAACGCAGAGGGTATCAATACACCCCGCGTGACGAAAAAAACAACCCGCCGGTATCCGGCAAAAATCGCAAATTGAAAAGTGAATAGGAAGAAACAACTAACCTGCAAATCCTGCGCAGAGGGTCGACACCCCCGCCGACCTTTGCAAAGCGAATTACAGAAAGTTAATTAAACAACGGTTAGTCTCATCTGTTTGAGCAGCCCGTAGTTATTTTCAATGACTATAAAAATATACAATAATTAATGCGAAAATATGGGCTGCGAGTTATGAGACTCGGGTGAAATTTACTTTCTGTATGAGCGGAGCAGCAGGTCGGCAAATTTCTTCGGCTCCACCTATTCTTTTTAAAAGAATGGGTGGAACAAAAAGCTAAAAGCGTATTTTTTCGCAAAAAACTTCTGTCATGCTGAACTTGTTTCAGCATCTGTACAAACGCAGAGGGCAGCAACAATCCCCGCGTGACGAAAAAAATACTTTTTAACCAACCTCATAGATTGTTTTATCAATCAATGCTGGTACAGATCCTGAGACAAGCTCAGGATGACGCGTAAAGTAAAGCAACAAACCCAAAAACAAAAAAACAAAAAAGTATCGTAACAATCACAGGAGAATACAGGAATGATAAGCACAAACTACAACCCATCAGTGCTGACAACCCAAAGAAACCTTAACCTCGCATCGTTCAGCCTAAACACGGCATTAGAACGCATGAGCACGGGGTATAAGGTGAATTGTGCTGCCGACGATGCTGCGGGCATGTTTGTCGCTTCAAACCTCAATGCAAATATCAGAGGACTTAAACAAGCTCAAAAAAACGCCCAAGACGGCATCTCTCTCCTAAACACCGCCGAAGGCTCACTTTCAAACATGACAAACATCCTCAACCGCCTGAGAGACCTCGCAGTCCAGGGCGCAAACGGCGTGTACGACGAAAACTCTTTAGATGCCATGCAAAACGAGGCAGACTCACTAGTTGCCCAACTAAAACAAATCCAGCAGGGCACGTTATTCAACGGCAAAAGCATATTTAATACAAACGCAACATGGAATCTAACCACCCAAAACACAGGAACTGCAACCATCTCCACCCTGTCGGGGGGGGGGGTATCTGCTAAAACGCCTGATACTAACTCTTTAGCGGGTATCAATACTCTAAACTCCACTCCTGACGCAAAAAGCAGCAGTGGCTTCATCCAACAAATAAACAGACTTTCAGAACAAGAAGCCATAGACCAGGGTTATACAGTCATCAAAACCGCCCAAGACCTCGACAACATCCGCAATGATTTAGACGGCAAATACATCCTCATGAACGACATCGACCTCTCGTCCTACTCCAACTGGGATCCGATTGGAAATGTTGATACAGGAGAAGGTTTTACCGGGGTTCTTGATGGAAATGGGTATTCTATTAAAAATCTTACTATTAACAGACCGGATGAAGTTGGTGTCGGACTGTTCGCCATGATAGGAAACAGCTCAGGAACAACCGGTGGTGAAGTTAAAAATCTTGGACTAGAAAATGTGAACATAAAAGGAAACGAGATGATTGGCTCATTATCTGGAGGTGCTGCAGCAAGTAATATTTTAAATTGTTATGTTTCAGGAGAAATTAACGCTTCACAACAAGCTGGTGGGCTCATTGGTGTTACACTCAATAGTAATATAGATAAAATTTTTACCAATATTAATGTACATGGGACAGGAGATATTATAGGTGGACTCATTGGAGTAAATTACGATAATTCTCAAATAACAAATTCATCAACAATTGGTACGGTAAAAGGAAATTCCTATGTAGGTGGAATACTAGGACAAAATTATTCTTATGGCATTGTAAATAATTCCTATTCATCCTGCAATATTACAACTAATTCTGGACAAGGTGGCGGTATTATAGGAGGATGTCTAAATGCAGAAATAGATCATACCTACTTTAACGGAACAGTTATGGGTCCAAACAGCGGTGGGCTATTAGGATATAGTGTTCAAAATACCTCAGTTAAAAATTCTATTTGGAACTTAGATAAAATAGTTAATGGCATAGGTTTTGCAGATAACACTAGTGTAGAATCAAACAACAAAGGTCTCACCACCTCAGAAATGCAAGACCCTTCTAACTGGTCAGGATGGGATACGAGTATCTGGGATTTTTCGACATATCCGCCGACGTTTAAGATGTATACGCCTGTTGGCGGCGGCAGCACCGGCGGAGGAGATGTGCAGATTCCTGGTGCCGTTCGTTTGCAGATTGGTTCGGATTCTAGTTCGACATCAGCAATTTATGTCGACACATCATTTGACCTTGGCACGTTTGATGTGGATTTTTCGTCTGCAGACTCCTGCGCAGCAGCGATTGAGGACATCGACGAGGTGTTGTCGCGCATAAACACAAAACGCTCAGAGTTTGGCGCAGTGATTAACCGTCTATCCTCGATTCTCGAGTCGCAAACAACGACTATCCAGAACTTTACGTCTGCAAAATCGACCATTATGGACGCGGATATTGCGAATGAGTCGGCGGATTTTGTGAAGAATCAGATTCTCCAGCAGACCTCCTCCGCCCTCCTCGCTCAGTCCCAAAACCTCCATGCGTCAATAGTCTTGTCGTTGATAGGGTAGCGCTTCCTTTCCCCGTCATGCCGTTCCCTACCCTACCCCTCCCCGACTCGGGGAATGGGTTGCCGTATATTGAATTAACGATGATAAGATTCGTTATTAATTATCTTAAAAGCCCGGTATATTTGCTCATAGAGGAATACTCTGATAAGCTGGTGGGTGAAAGTCATTTTTGAAAAACTAAGTTTAAAATCCGCACGCTCTGAAACAGACTTGTACAACCCGTTTGCCCCGCCAATGACAAAAACTATTTCATTATATCCTTCCTGTGAAAGCTGTTTTAACTTTTCTGCAAAGTCTTCTGAACTAAGCTGTTTACCTAATATTTCAAGAGTTATTACAAAAGAATTTTGTTTAATTTGAGAGAGAATTTTTTCTGCTTCAAGTGCTTTATATTTTTCGCAAAGACTCTCATCCCGTATTTCTTGAGCTTGCACCTCAACCAGAGACAAACTGCAATATGGACTTAAGCGCTTTACAAATTCGTCTATTGCCTGGCTTGTATATTTCTCTTTAATTTTTCCGACTGCAATAATTTTTATATTCAATTATACACGTCCGTACATATCCTGCAATCTTACAATATCATTCTCATCGAGAATATCGCCCTTTTGTACTTCAAGAATCATTACAGGTTCATCGTAAGGATTTTGGAGCGAATGGACTTCTTCTATGTCTATATCAATGCTTTCACCGGGTTCCATTTTAAATTGATTTTCACCTTTAATGACCAGAGCATTGCCTTCAAGGACGACCCAGTGTTCGCTTCGATGGTGGTGCAGTTGAAGGCTCAATTTTGCTTTCGGGTTTACATAAATGCATTTTGTTAAAAATCCGTTACCCTCTTTTAATACCGTATAATAACCCCAAGGTCTGTATACGGTTTTATGTATTTTGTGGGTTTCATCGTCTCTTTCTTTTAAGAAACTGTAAATCTGTTTAACATCTTGTACTCTGTCGCGGTCGCAGACAAGAATCGCGTCTTCCGTTTCTACAACTATTGTATTTTCAAGACCTATTGTGGTAACAAGTTTTGAGGTTGAATACAGCATTGAATTTTTGCTGTCAAGGTCTATTACATTTCCGAGAATGTAGTTGCCGTTTTCATCTTTTTCCGATATTTCATAAATTGCTTCCCAGGAACCTAAATCTTCCCAGTGGAAATCAAAAGGCAGAAGCACTAATTTTTTTGAATCTTCCATGACCGCATAGTCTATAGAAATATCAGGCATTTGGTCAAACTCCTGATACGGAACGGTCGGAGTCTGGGAGGAGATTTCCATTTTTTTCATAATATCGTAAATGTTTGGCTGGTATTTTTTCAGTTCAGACATCATAACAGACGCTTTAAAAACAAAAATACCGCTGTTCCAAAAGTAATTTTTTGATACAGCAAACTTTTTCGCTGTTTCTTTGTCCGGTTTTTCCGTAAAATCTTCAACTTTTAGCGCTTTTGGAGAAATTTCTTTTAGTTTTTTATTATTTTTCGTCTTAATATAGCCGAATCCGGTGTCCGGTTTTGTCGGTGTAACACCGAATGTGACTATATAATCGTTTTCTGCTAATTTTATTGCTTCGTCTATAGCTTTCGCAAATTTTTTGTTGTCAAAAATACAATGGTCAGATGGAGTTGCAACAATTATCGGGTCAAATTTCTTCTCATTCAATACTTCAATATATTTTATTGCAAGTGCAATAGCCGGTGCTGTATTTTTTCCTACAGGTTCGGAAATTACTCTGTAACTTGATTTACGGCAAAACTTTTCCCTTAATTCATCAAGCTGATATCTAACTTGACCTTCGTGTTTTACATTAGTTATGCTTAATATGTTTTTGTCGTCAATACAGTCTATAAGGCGCAAAAATGTAGACTGAAACAGCGTGTATTCATCAGCAATCTTTAAAAGCTGCTTTGGATACATCTCCCGGCTTATCGGCCACAATCTGCTGCCGCTTCCGCCCGCTAATATCAAACCGTATACATTTTTGCTGGACATACTCAACTCCTTAACCTGTTTTTTTATTATATAGTATATCTAAGACTCTTTCAAATGTTTAAAGTGTTTGTAAACATAAATAAAGCCCAAAATTAAACAAATGACGATAATCAAAATATCGAATTTATGCCAGAGGTGTTTGAACATTTCCATATTCTGTCCCATTTTTACGCCGACATAAACAAGAAAATAGCTCCAGACAAGAGAACCGAGAAACGTAAAAGTAAAAAATGTACGTTTTCTGGCTTTTAAAATACCCGCCGGCAGTGATATAAACGTACGTATAACCGGCAGCATTCTGCATATAAAAAACGCCCAGTCACCGTATTTATCGACCCATTTGTCAGCGTCTTCCAAATCCTTTTTGGATACAAGAAACCACTTTCCGTATTTTTCAATAAAAGGTCTTCCGCCGTAGTAACCTATGTAATAAGAGGGAATAGAACCTATGACGCAGCCGATTGCACCCGCAAAAGCGGCTACGTGAAAATTTATAACTCCCTTGCTTACCAGATATCCGGCAAACGGCAGTATTGCTTCACTCGGAAGCGGAATGTTACAGGATTCTATTGCCATTAATAAGCTTATGCCTACGGGACCTGTTGCCGTAATAACTTTTTCTATAAATGTTATTAGATGTATTAAAATAGTGTCTAACATAACAAAACTCCCTATTATTTGCATTAACAATATTATCAGAAACAAAATAATTATCGCCAAAAAATAAAAAAAAACTTAATTTTTCTAATAAATAAATTAATGACTGATATAATAACACTATGGAAAATATCAATTTTAAAAAAATAGTAGATAGTTTGTATCAGGCGGTTATTGTTGCGGACAAAAACGGTCAAATCCTTTATGCAAATGATTATTTTTGTGAACTTTTTAATACAAACTGCAAAAAGCTTAAAGAAAAAAATATTTCAGACTTCATAGCCGACAACAAAATGGAAATAAAAGAAGAAGTTTATGAAACAAAAAAAATAGATTATCCGGAATATTCAGTTATAATCTGTCATCCTGCACAAACGCAAATGGAAAAAATCTACTCTGATTTTATTTCTACCGTAAGTCATGAACTTAGAACGCCATTGACAAGCATTCGCGGTTTTGCTGATACAATGCTCTTTTCTTTCGATAAACTGGATGAATCACAGATTAAAAAATTTTTGCAAATAATTAAAGAACAGTCAAACAGGCTGATAAAACTGATTGAAAATTTGCTCTCAATTTCCCGTATGCAAGCTAGGAATGAAATGCTTGTGTACAAGGCTGTTAATGTAAAACAACAGATTGAACAGGCATTGATGATTGTAAAAAATCAACATAAAACCCGCAATTTTATTTTTAATTGCGAAAACAATTTAATGCCGGTTCTTGCTGATGAAAATAAATTTCAGCAGATAATGATTAATCTTCTAGACAATGCGGTAAAATATTCAGAAGAAGACTCCAGCGTGGAAATAACTGCAAAAAACAGTGACAGCAATGTAAAAATTGATGTTAAAGACTATGGCACGGGAATTTCTGAAGAAAATCTTGATAAGATATTTGAAAAATTTGCCAGAATAGAAAATTACCTCACAAGCAAAACTCAAGGCAGCGGACTCGGATTGTATATAGTTAAAAATCTTACGGAAAAAATGAACGGTATGGTGACGGTTCAAAGTTCTACAAAACCGGATAGTCATGGTACAACTTTTACGGTTATTCTGCCTGCCGCATCCTATACAAATCAATGCAGCAAAAAAATACAAGGAGGCAGATAGATGCTTTCAAAAGTAGTGCTGATTTTGGATAAGAGAAAAGAATTATCTACAAAATACAAGCGTATTTTGGAACAAAACGGAATCAGTGCTTTTGTTACGTCAAAAACAGAAGATGCCTTTGAATTGTTGTACGAATATGAACCGGATTTAGTGCTTGTATCAGACAGTATAGCGGGGGGACTTGATGAAAATTGTAAGAAAATTAGGATGTTCAGTTATTCATCCAGACCTACAGTAATTGCTATTTCAAAATCATCTGACCTTCAGGATAAACTAAAGACGCTTGAAGCCGGTGCAGATGATTATTTGAGTGAGCCGATTGATGCAAGAGAGTTTAGCGCAAGAATAAATGCACATCTTCGCAGATATTTTGAAAGTTATTTAAATGAAAAAACCAGACTGCCGGATTCAAAAATATCTCTGAAAATTTTTAACAGAGTGCTGAAAAAAAATAAGAACTGGGCGGCATTGCTTGTGAAAATAAATGATTTTGAGTTTTATAAAGAGATTTACGGTGAACTTGCCGCTGATAAAATGGTTCAGACTTATACTGCAATAATAACGTCCGCATTAGACGAACACGATTTTTTGGGCGAGATATCAAGCGGAGAATTTTTCATTTTAACAAACACTTATAAAGCAGAGCGGATAGCCTCCTTTTTGACATACGCATTTGATACAATAGTGGACAAATTTTATTCTGATGAAGACGCAAATCAGGGCTATATAATACTGCGCGGCGACGATAATGCAGGTAAAAGAATCACGCTTGTTTCTACGAGCATAGGTATTATTTCAAGTGAAAATAAAACTTACACAAGTGTAAAAACCGCAATAAATGATTTGTATGACACATATAAACTTGCAAGAACAAAACCGGGTTCCGGGTTTATTATGGAAAGACAAAAAATCAGTGCGTCTGACTCTGTGAAACAAAAAAGTTATAACAACAAGATACTCGTTGTAGAGCCGGATGCAGCGTTGAGTCTTTTATTAAAAACCTCTGCCGGACTGCAAGGTTTTGATGCAATGGCTGTTACTGATTTTGATAAGACTTTTGAAGCGGTAAAAAATTTTTCTCCGGCTTTGATAATTCTTGACGCCGGTTCGGATGACAGTTTGACAGGGCTTACCGTTGCTCAAAAATTAAAAAAGAGCAGTGAATCTCAAAATATAAAAATTATAATGTCGACAGTTGTACACGATAAAAAAATGATTTTGAATACCGGCGCAGACTTGTATATTCCCAAACCATACGAATTGATTAACATATTTAGCTGGGCTCAGAAACTTATAGAGGAATACAATTCCATATATTAGATTTTCATTGAAAAAGGCAGCTTGCGCTGCCTCTTTTTAAATATTCAATTTTTATGTTGCTTTATTGTTCCCAGACTATTTTATTTTTGAACTTTTTCTCCTTTTTTCTTGTCTTTAAAAAACTCTTTTCGTTGAACATACATTTGAGATCCCGGAGATCTTCCTCCAATTCTTCGATTGAAGTGTCCATCCCATAGTACTTGTTTTTTGAAATCACGAAATACGCCTCCTATAATGTAACTACACACAAACCGCATATCCTCGGTCTGATATTCTATATATCGGCACTTTTTTTCAGAACTTGAGTAAAGTTTTGTTAAAAAATATAAAATACTTTTAATTGGACAAAAAAGACTATAAAATGTTGATTGGAGGAGAGTAATTAGTTTTATGGAAAATACACTGAATATAAACGAATTTTTAACAAAAGCCGTTAAAGAAGGTGCTTCTGACGTGCATTTACGCATAGATGAAGCTCCTGCGATAAGAAAAAACGGAAAGATTATAAGAACAACGCTGCCGCCTGTGACTGAAAAAGATCTGTCACATGTTTTGAATACAGTTTTGCCAAAATACTTAAAAACAAAAGTTCAGTCTTCATTTGACCTTGACTTTTCTTATGAGATTAAGGGCGTATCGAGATTCAGAATCAACCTCGCAAGACAACTCGGACATACAGCTCTGGTTTTTCGTATAATCCCTTATGAAACCCCGTCTATCGAGGAACTGTTGCTTCCTCCGACCATCAAAGGATTTGCGGGATTCAGTAACGGTATTATTCTTGTTACAGGTCCGACAGGCTCAGGTAAAACTACTACAATCGCCGCTTTGATTGACCTTATAAACCAGAATGAACAAAAACATATTATAACAATAGAAGACCCGATAGAGTTTATTTACACGAATAAAAAGTCTATTGTTACCC
Source organism: Candidatus Gastranaerophilales bacterium (assembly GCA_944326475.1). GTDB lineage: Bacteria > Cyanobacteriota > Vampirovibrionia > Gastranaerophilales > Gastranaerophilaceae > CALUPY01. The sequence goes on along the minus strand of CALVEC010000004.1, from coordinate 134,126 downwards.
AGAGGCAGGTAGAAATCGATACTATGTCCTTTCCTGACGGTGTCAAATATGCACTGAGACAGGATCCTGACGTTATACTAATCGGTGAAATCAGAGACATAGAAACCATGACGAGTGCACTGAAAGCTGCAGAAACAGGACATTTGGTAATATCTACGCTGCACACAAATGATGCAATTCAAACCGTCAACAGAATTGTCAACATGTTCCAGCCGCAAGACAGAGACCACATAAGGAAACAGCTTGCTAATACGTTGAGAGGCAGTATTTCTCAAAAACTTCTGCCAAAGAAAGACAAATCAGGCAGAATACCCGCATGTGAAATCATGGTTGTCACTCCGACAATTAAAGACTTTATTATCAAGGATGAGCTTGAGCAGGTTTATGACCTCGTTAAAAAAGGTTCATACAACGATATGATTACAATGAACATGTCCTTGATTAAACTGCTAAAAGCAGGCTTTATAAGTCAGGAAACAGCTCTCGAAGCCAGTGACAATAAAGTTGAGATTGAGCAAATGCTTAGAGGCGCTTATCAAGGCACTGTGGAGAAAGTAAATATCCAGTTTTAGAGGATTTTAATGCAAAACTTTGTAACAAATGCAATTAACCTTAAGTCCTACAATCTTAGCGAATCTGACAAGATTATAGTCATGTATTCAAAGGACAAAGGTATAATAAGAGGTGTTGCAAAAGGTGTAAAAAAGACTACAAGCAAGCTTGGAGGCAGGATGGATATGCTGATTGCCAATAAGCTTATGCTGCACAAAGGCAAAAATCTTGATACCATCTGTCAGGCAGAAGCAATAAATACTTTCAAAAACACCAGAAACGACATGAATAAGTTGTTCTACTCAATATACTGTGCAGAGATAGTACACAACTTTGGCATAGAAAATGATCCGAACAGCTCTGAAATTTACGACCTTTTCTATACCACGCTGCAGAGCATTTCACAGTCGAAGAATAAGGTAGAGCTTTTGATTTCTGTATTAAAGTTTCAACTTAAACTTATGCATATAACGGGGTATTCTCTGGAGCTTGAAAACTGTGTTGAGTGCGGATGTCCTATAGACAGGGAAAATATATATTTTTCAGCCGAAAAAGGCGGTATAGTCTGCCCTAAGTGTAAAATAAAATCCTTGCATGCCGCAAAGCTCCACTATAAGCTGCGTGATTTTATGACAACACTTTTGCAGCTTGATTATAACGCCAAAAGCAGATATGAGGAACTTGCAAATGAGAAGGTGTGCGAGTTTTGTTTTAAGCTTATGAAATCTTACGTTGAACATTTTTCGCCCAAAAAATTTAAATCAACTGAAATACTCGGTATTATTGAATAAAAGGACAAAATTATGCAAAATCTGGAACAACATATAGAACATACACTGCTTAAACAAGATGCCAAAAAAGAGGAACTTGAAAAACTCTTTGAAGAAGCTAAAAAATACCGTTTTAAAGGTGTTTGCGTAAACCCATGCAATGTAAAATTTGCAAAAGAATCATTGAAAGATACGGAAGTAAATATTGTTACAGTTATAGGTTTTCCTTTAGGCGCAAATGTATCTGAGGTAAAAGCCTTCGAGACAAAACTTGCAATACAAGACGGTGCTGATGAAATCGATATGGTTATAAATGTTTCTGCCTTGAAAAATGGAGATTATGATTTAGTAAAAGATGATGTTAAAAAGGTTAAAGCAGCTTGCGGAACACATCCATTGAAAGTCATTCTGGAAACAGATCTTCTTGAGAAAGATGAAATTAAAAAAGCGTGCGAACTGTGTGTTGAGGCAAAAGCGGATTTTGTAAAAACATCAACAGGTTTTGTAAAAAACGGAGTGGGAGCTAAGGTTGAAGATGTCGAGCTTATGTATAAAACAGTTTCCCCGTACGGTTTGAAAGTCAAGGCATCAGGAGGTATCAGAGATAAAGAAAAAGCGTTACAGATGCTCAACGCCGGCGCGGAACGCCTCGGAACAAGCTCCGGTGTTGCAATAGTTTTTTAGATTTCAATACATTCCTTAATGAGTTTTTCGTCAATATCGGCAACCATTTTGACAGAAAATTCAGAATCCGGCAGGATGAAACGTATTTTATCAGCATCAGCCTTTTTATCAAGGTGCATTGCTTTTATAAATTCTTCTTTGTCAAAGCCGGGCAATTCAGGCAGAAGTTCATATTTGTTGATTAGTTCATTAATTTTGACAAAGTAGCTGCGCTCAATCATCTCAAGTTTCAGTGCGAGTTTTGCAGCCATTATCATTCCGGCTGCAACTGCCTCGCCGTGGGTGTATTTTGTGTAACCTGTCAAATTTTCAATTGCATGAGCAAAAGTGTGACCGAAGTTCAAAACTGCCCTCAGCCCTTTTTCTGTCTCGTCTTTCTCTACTACGGAAGCTTTAAGAGTGCAGCAAATTAAGATTAATTTTTCTAAAATTATGCTGTCTAACTTAAGGATTTTTTCTGAATATGCATCTAAAAAGTCGTAAAATCTGTAATTAAGCTCGGCACCGCAGGATTTTTCAATAAATGTGTATTTTAAAACCTCTGCAAGACCGGTTTTTAGCTGGCGTTTATCCAGTGTTTTGAGCAAATTTGTGTCGGCAAGAACGGCTTTTGGCTGATAAAATGCACCTATGAGATTTTTACCTTTTTCGTGGTTTATTGCAACTTTGCCTCCGACAGATGAGTCAACCTGAGCCAGTAATGTGGTTGGAATTTGTATAAAATCTACCCCTCTTAGATATGATGCAGCCGCAAAACCGGTGACATCTCCAATAACCCCGCCTCCGAATGCAATAAAACAATCCCGTCTTTCAAGTCTGTTTTCAATTGCCGTGTCAAGGATTTTCTTTAGCGAGTCAAAGTTTTTGTACTCCTCGCCGTCTTCAAGAATTACATAATGCGCATTATCCGCTTTTATCCTGTCTTCATAAAGAGAAAAAATAGTCTTGTTTGTGACAATGAGAAGTTTTTTTGCTTTTGTATATTTTTTTATGTATTCAAAAAAATCTAAGTCCTGTCCGATTATTATGGGATAGGAGTATGCCGGTTTTTCTGAAATTTTTATATTAAGAGTATTATTTTCCATAATTTTTATAATTTTTTACTATTTCTTGTGCAATTTCCCGTATGGTTTTATTTGTGGTTATTATTTCAAAATCAGCTTTTTTGTAGTATTTTTCCCGTCTGTTCAGGAGTTCTTTAATTTTATCACAGGGGTTTGGAATGGCAAGAAGCGGTCTGTTGGTTGTATGTTTTATGCGTTCAAAAAGTTCTTCTGCCGGTGCACTTAAATAAAACATAATTCCGTTTTTCTTTATTAAATTTATATTTTCGCTTCTTTCAACTATTCCTCCGCCTGTTGATATGATGAGGTTGCTTTGATTGGAGTATTTCTTGAGAAAATCCGTTTCTATATCACGGAAATATGCTTCACCGTGTTCTTCAAATATTTCTGAAATGCTGACACCGAGTTCTTTTTCAATTTCACTATCCATGTCAATAAAGGAAAAATCAGTGAGAATACCGGATAATTCTTTACCTGCGGTTGTTTTTCCGGCGCCCATCATGCCTGTTAGTATAATATTTTTCATGACCTATCTTTTCTTTATATAGTTCTGGTAATTATCGAAATTGCAACGGATTTCACCATAACTGTCTCCGCCGAATTTTTCAAGGAAAGCGTTGGCAAGGACAATTGCAACCATTGCTTCTGCAACAACTGCACAAGCAGGCACCGCACAAACATCCGAGCGTTCAAAATGTGCTTTATAGCTTTCATTTGAAATAATATCAATGGAATCAAGCGGTTTTTTCAGGGTCGGTATTGCTTTCATCGTGCCTTTGACTATGATATTTTCGCCGTTTGTCATGCCGCCTTCAAGCCCGCCAGCGTTGTTTGTACGACGGACGTATTTCCAGTTTTCGTAGAATACTTCGTCATGCATTTCTGAACCGAAAAGTTCACCGGCTTCTTTGCCTCTGCCTATTTCCACCGATTTTACAGCCGGAATACTCATAACAGCCTGGGCTATTAGTCCGTCCAGTTTTCTGTCCCAGTGTACAAATGAACCAAGTCCTACCGGAACATTTTCAAATACTATTTCAAAATCTCCGCCGAGTGTGTCGCCGTTTTCTTTTGCGGAATCGATTTCTGCCTTCATTTTTTCATAAGCTACGTCATCGGCACATCTGAGGTCTGAGTTTTCCGCTTTTAATTTTACGGTTTGAAACATAAGGTCTTTGTTGTCCGCAGCAATCTTTCCGATTCTTGTGACATGCGAGAATCCGTTTATGCTAAATGCGGATAATATGCATTTTGCAATTGCACCGACAGCCACTCTGGTTGCAGTTTCTCTGGCACTGGAGCGTTCAAGTACGTTTCTTATGTCAAGGTGCCCGTATTTTATTGCACCGGCAAAATCGGCATGCCCGGGGCGTATACGGGTGATTTCACGGCTTTTAATAATATTTTGCACATAACCGTCATTCAGGTCAACAGGGTCTGTTGACATAGAAATTTCCCAGTTTTCCCAGTCTTTGTTTTGGATTTCCAGAGAAACAGGTGCGCCTGTTGAAATACCGAATCTTACGCCTGAAAGTATTTCTGCCGTATCTTTTTCAATTGCCATTCTGCCGCCTCTGCCGTATCCTACCTGACGACGGGCAAGTTCTGTGTTTATAAAATCTTTATTGATGGCAAATCCTGCAGGAACGCCTTCTACAATGGCATTTAAACATTTTCCGTGTGATTCGCCCGAGGTTAAAAATCTGAATTTTGTCATAATTGCTTTCTTTTGCTCTTGAAATCAATAAAATTATATCAAACAACGGGAAAAAAATAAAATAAACTCTTACAGATGCAGAGAGGCGCCGATAGATGACCTACCGGCGCAGAGAGATCCTTTTTAGGAACTTTGTAAAATTATTTAGACCTTGTTAGAAAAGGGGTAATTAGCCTCCCAGAAGGGTAAGAGCGATTGAAGGTATCTGGTTAGCCTGTGCTAACATTGTTGCTGATGTTTGCTGGAGAACCTGATATTTAACCATGTTTGCACTTTCTTCAGCCATGTCAGCATCCATAATCTGGGATTTACTTTGTTCATAGTTTTCGTTCATGATAGTCAGGTTGTTGCTTGCAGAAGTCAAACGGTTCTGGTAAGCACCTAAAGATGATCTGTTTTCTGCAATCAGGTTAATGGCATCATCAAGTTTTCTGATGTAATCACGAACCATGTCACTGTCCCAGTTGCTACCGTTGATAGCTGTTCCGGCAACACCATTTTCGGTATATGTCATATTACCTACAGATACTTTCGTATCAACTGTTTCAGTAATTGCAACGATATTTAGCTTAACACCGAGTACAGATGTTAACATATTGGTCAATGCCGGTGCAATATCGATAGAGTTGTTAACTTCATCCCAACCGCTTCCTGATTGAATTGTCATTTTTTCGGGGTTTGTTCCGTTTGTCAGAACAACGCCGTTGAAGGAGGTGGTGTTTGCAATAACGTCGATGTCTTCGAGTCTTTGCTGAATTTCGTTCATCAGTGTTTGTTTTTGTTCAGGTGAGTAAATATCACTCGCTACCTGTACACATAACTCACGGATTCTCTGCAAGTCCTCTGTTACACCTTCCATACCGCCTTCTGCGATATACATCATATTCAAGCCGTCTTGAATATTTAATTTAGCTCTGCTGTTACCTCTGATGAGTGTTTCCAAACCTTGAGCTACGCAAAGACCTGCTGCGTCATCACCTGCGTGGTTTACTCTGAGACCGGTAGAAAGCCTGGTTATTGCATTTTGCATGTTGCTTGTTGCACTTGTCAAGCTTCTCTGTGCGATCAGGGAGTTGATGTTAGTGTTTACATAAATTCCCATTTGTTCTCTCTCTTTCTCTCTTTCTGTAATAACTAAATTTGCTTACACCTTATATATCGAAACTTATTTCTCATACTTTAGTATAGTTTTTTTAAAAAAGATTCCGGAAAATTCCTGAAAAGTATTGATACAAAAAGATTTTCAGTGTATTATACTTTAGTATGAGAAATCCTCTATTCGATGTATAAAAAAAGGTAAAAACAGCTTATGCCGCACTTTTTCATCAGTACTAAAGACGTAAACGACGATATAATAACCATTTCCGATACTGCAAATTTTCATCATCTTGCACGTGTTTTAAGAGTCAAAATCGGCGAAACGCTTTACCTGATTGATGAAAATGGAATTAAGTATAAAACAGAGGTATTAGAAATTTCTTCTCATTTTATTACAACTAAAGTTGTAGAAAAGTTTAAATCAAATCATAGTTTGAATTTACAACTCTACCTTGCTCAAAGTGTCATAAAGACAGATGCTCAGAACCTTCTGGTTCAAAAGGCGACAGAGCTTGGCGTTAAGGGGATAATACCATTTTTAAGCGACAATTGTATTATTAAGGGTGATGTTGCGGATTCAAAGGTTGAAAAATGGCAAAAAATTGCGGATGAAGCTTCAAAACAGTGTGAAAGAGCGGATAAACCGGTTATTTTTAAAAGGCAGAGTCTGAAAGAAATACTTGAGAATGACAAATATAAAGTAAAAATAGCCTGTGTAGAGCGTTCTCAGGATATGACCCTGAAAGATTTTTTGAAAAAAAACAGTCAGTTAAAAAATGAAAAGATTCTTGTAATAGTAGGACCGGAGGGTGGTTTTAGCGCTGAGGAGATAGGTATGTTTGAGAATTATAATCTACCTAAACTCGGTATAGGAAAACTCATTTTGCGCTCTGAGACTGCAGTTATTAGCGCGCTTTCTAATGTGATTTATGAGTGGGAAGATGAATAATATAGCAGACAAAATAAAAAATAATCCTGTGATTGAAAAAATCAGTCCTTATGTTGACGATGAAACCTATATTGTAGGCGGGTTTTTAAGGGATTTTATTCTTAACAAAGACAGTTCAGATATTGATTTAGCTGTGAAATCAGGAATGGCAGAGGGATTTGCGAAATATATTGCAGACAGTATCTCGGGATATTTTGTGACGTTGGATGAGGTGAATCACATCTACAGAGTTGTTTTTGAAAACAAAAAAGATTATGTAGATATAGCCGATATTGAGGGTCAAGATATTTATGAAGACTTAGCACGCAGAGACTTCTCAATGAATGCACTTGCGCTGAATATCAAAAATATGCAGCTTATTGACCCGTTCGGCGGTGTTGAAAGTATTAAAAATAAGGTAATTAAAGCAATTTCACAAAAAAATATGCTCGACGATCCGATTAGACTTTTGCGGGCATTCAGGTTTCAAAGTGCTCTCGGATTTGTTATGGACAGAAATCTGAGGCAAATTACAGAAAGCCATGCCGGATTGTTAAAACAAACGGCTGCTGAAAGAATTAATGCAGAGCTTGTAAAGCTTTTTCTCGGAAAAGATTGCGTCAATACCCTTAAAGATATGGATAATTGCGGCATGCTGGAACTGATATTTCCTGAGGTTAAGGATATAAAAAAAGTTCCGCCGAACACCCATCACCATTTGTGTCTTCTTGAACATTGTTATTCTGTTGTTGATTATGTTCAAAAATTTTATGAAGAAGCTGAGTATAAAGTTAAAGCACATTTTGACGAGGTTGTTTTTGGGGCAAATCCGCGTTTGGCTTATTTAAAGCTGGCGGCATTTCTGCATGACATAGGGAAGCCGGCTACGTGGGAAATAGAAGAAGGTACGGGACGCCACAGATTTATAAAACATGATGATATAGGGGCAAAAATAGCTGAAAAACCTTTAAAGGATTTGAAGTTTTCAAATAAGCAAATCGCTTACATCCAAAAAATTATAAAATATCACCTTTATCCGGCGAATGTTGCAATGATTGAACAAGATAACGAGAAGGCTGTCTTGAGGTTTTTCAGGAAGATGGGAGATGAGGTTATTGACCTTATTGCAATAGCATACGGAGATAGGCTTTCTGCAAGGGGACCGGATATTACTGATGAAATAGTTGAGGCAAATATAAACGGTCTTAAGCGTTTGCTTGAAAAATATTTGGTATCAGAAAGCAGTCTGCAGCCGCTTCCAAAACTTTTGAGCGGCAATGAAATTATGCAGATTTTAAATATTGAACCGTCGCGAGAGCTTGGCAGAATTGTCAACATGCTCTATGAAGCACAGATTTCTTCTGACGTTGTTACTAAAGAAGAAGCAGTTGAATTTGTCAAAAAAATTTACAAAAATTTTCATATAGTCAACTGACCCCGATAACTTATTGAACTTGTGCATAAAACAAGTTCAATCTTTGTTTTTATAATACCGGCACAAGCAACAAGTACATGGGGTCACCCTCTCAGAAACAATACTTAATTGTTTCTTCGGCAGAGTGCAAAATGCCGGACAAGGTTCCACCAGCACTCAGTGTACCACTTCTACAAGCGAGGTCACTCTCAGACAAAATAAGTAAAAGCACCGGACGGTTGCCCGGTGCTGAATGTATTAGAGTATTTTACGCTTTTTCTGCTAATTTTTCTCTTACTTTTGTTTCAATTTCAGATAAAAGTTCAGGATTAAGTTCAAGAAATTCTTTTGCTTTTTCTCTGCCCTGTCCGAGTTTTTCATCATTGTAACTGAACCATGCGCCGGCTTTTTTTACAATATCAAAGCTGACCGCAACATCCAGTATACAGCCGAGTTTGCAAATACCTTTGCCGAAGATAATATCAAATTCAGCCTGCTTAAACGGAGGAGCAACTTTGTTTTTTACAACCTTAACTCTTACGCGGTTTCCTATGTCTTTGTCTTCACGTTTAATTGTTTCAATACGTCTGATATCAAGTCTTACGCTGGCATAATATTTGAGAGCGTTTCCACCGGTAGTTGTTTCGGGGTTTCCGTACATAACACCGATTTTTTGGCGAAGCTGGTTAATGAAAATGACGGTTGTATTTGTTTTACCGACAATACCGGTCAATTTTCTGAGCGCTTTACTCATTAAACGAGCCTGCAAGCCCATTTGTTGGTCTTCCATTGCACCTTCAATTTCTGCCTTCGGAACAAGTGCTGCTACAGAGTCAATTACTACGACATCAACAGCAGATGAACGTACGAGTTCTTCTGCAATTTCCAGAGCTTGTTCACCTGTGTCAGGCTGTGAAATCAGAAGTTCGTCAACATTTACGCCGAGATTTCTTGCATATTCAGGGTCTAAAGCATGCTCTGCATCTACAAATGCGGCAATACCGCCTCTTTTCTGGCATTCTGCAACAATATGCTGCGCCAGAGTTGTTTTACCTGAGGATTCAGGTCCGTATATCTCAATTACTCTGCCTCTAGGAACTCCTCCGATTCCAAGCGCTATGTCGAGAGACAATGCACCTGTCGGTATTACTTCACAAGCAACAGCGGTTTTGTCTCCGAGTTTCATAATGGAGCCTTTGCCGAAATCCTTTTCTATCTTATCAATTGCCATCTTTAGGGCTTTGCTTTTTTCTTCTGAAACAGATACTTCTTCTTTGTCTTTAACTGCCATTTCTTCTCTCCTTGTCTAGTTTTACATATAATCATAGCTTATTTGACAATTTTATTCAAATTATTTTGTAAACAAAAGTAAAAATTGAAATTATAAACCAACAAAAATTTTTTTCTTCGTTTTTTAAATGACTAAAGTAAAACATAGGAGCAGAAAGTATGCACATATCCCCGGTGTCGTTTAAGGGAACTTTAACTATTTCTAAAAATATTGACGGAAGAATTACATATCAGGAGCAATACCATACTTCAAAAAAACAAGATGAAGAATTGTTTAATATTGCCCAAACTACACTTCAAAATCTCGGGTTCAGAAAAGATATAAAAGCTTCGGATGTTACTGAATTTAGAGAAAAGATTGAAGAAATTACCAATAAACCGCTCAAACAGTTTTTCCCTAAAGGGTTGAAAATATTGGCTATAGGCGGTGTGCCCGAGGATATTACAAATGCTGAAAAATACAATTCAGCATACAAAAAGATTTTTTACAAAGAAGTTGATGAAGGCATACTGAAAAACTCCATAGACGTTACTGTGGATGCACTTGAACCGGAGGAACGCAAAGAAGCGGCAAGGGTTGCTCTGAAAAGAATACAGCAGACGCTTAGACGGGATTATCATATAGGTAATGACAGCAGATTAGAAATGGATTGGGTTGAGCTTTCCAATAAGCCGATAGGTCAGTTCCAGAGTCTTGAAAAAATCCTTACAAAAACACTGTTTTATCTTGACGGAAATGTGGATATGCCTGATCCTATTTTCGCTGCGCCTAGACTTATAAACGCAAGACAGGCATATTTGGCACTGGTTAACAGATTACAGGAATATTTGGGTACGAATTTAGAGGAAAAAGAATTTGATGAAGCTATAGCTACTTTTAATGAAGAAAAAATGGAGTCCATGAAAAGAGCTGTCGGCTATCTTATTCTGCAAAAGAATAATGTCCTTTAGAAACTAAAGTATCAAATAGATACTATTGTAATTTTAATACTATAATACACTATCGGACTTTACCGTTTTCAACATTAAATACTTCCACATCTTTAAGGTATTTTTCTCCGAAAAGTACAGTATCTACTGAGGTTATAATGGTTTGTGTTTCAGTGCCGATGGCATTTAACAGATAATTTTGACGGTTGTTGTCGAGTTCTGCAAGGACATCGTCAAGCAGAAGGACAGGATTGTCTCCTATTTTTTCTTTTATAAGTTCGAGTTCGGCAAGCTTAAGGCTTAGAACGATTGTTCTTTGCTGACCTTGGGAGGCAAATTTTTTTGCCTCAATATTATTTATAAAAAAGGAAACATCGTCACGGTGAGGTCCGACCAGGGATTGGGCTCTGATAATTTCTTCAAGCTTTCTTTCTTCGAGTTTTTTTTCAAATGTTTCGGCTATTTTTTCTATGGATATATCCGGTTCTTTTTCAAGGGTTACGTCTTCAAGCACGGTCGAGTTATACACCATTGAAAAATATTCCTCCGGGGCTATCTGGAAGTGTTTTTCAACCGCTATTTTCTGCAATTCCCGTAAGAATTTTATTCTGAGGTAGATTATGTTGCTGCCCGCAATACAAAGCTGTGTGTTCCAAACTTCCAAAAGTTCCGTGTTTGCGTTTATATTGCCTTTGATATCTTTAAGATAATTGTTTTTTTGTGTGCGAATTTTGTTATACTGTGAAATGCGGTCAAGGTATGCCGGATATATTTGGCTTATAGCCATATCAAGCCAGTTTCTTCTGTCTTCGGGCACCCCTCTTAAGAGCAGCAGGTCGTTTACGGAAAAAGAAACAACAGACAGATTTGAACAAAATTCTGATGATTTTGACTTTTTAACCTGGTTAACTTTTAGTTCTTTTCGCTTTGGCGGGTTTATTTTTACCGTAAGTTCGGCATCAAATCCTGCTTTTTCAACAACTGCAGTCAACATTGCTGCTTCTTCACCCCACAAAATAAGCTCTGAGTCTGTTTTTGCCCTCGGAGAACTCAGGCAGGAAAGATAATGAACTGATTCAAGCAGATTTGTTTTTCCCTGTGCATTTTTGCCGATAAACAAAATCTTTTTTGAATGAAAGTCAAGACTCTGGTCTTTGTAGTTTCTGTAGTTTTTTAGGCTGAGAGACTTTATTAACATAATACTAATTCTATATAAAAATCTATAATCGTACAAATAAAAAAAAGCCCGAAGTTTCCTTCGGGCAAGTTGCCATCACCTATTATTGTAAACTTATCTACTATATTTAAAATGTCTGTTATTTTTTTAATTATTGAATCAAGTTCAATGCCAATGAAGGCAGTTGGTTAGCTTGAACAAGCAGTGTTGCTGATGTCTGCTGCAGAATCTGCGCTTTCGTGTAGTTAGCACTTTCTTCTGCGATATCAGCGTCCATAATGGTTGATTTAGCTGATGTAGCGTTTTCAACTGTTGTTACCAGTGAATCTGCTGCTGAATTCAACCTGTTTTGTACAGCACCGATTGTAGCCTTTCTTGTGGTAACGTTTTGCAGTGCGGCGTCAACGTCAGCGATAAATAAAGCTGCGTTTGATGAGCTTTCAAAAGCCTTATCAATACTGTCAAATTTGTTGACACTTTCAGCTCCGTAAAGACCGAGAGCCTGAACGGAAGCGTTTGCAAATACTTCCGGATCTACAGTAATTGCGTTCATTGCCGAGTCAGAGTTTGCACCGACTTGCAGTCTGAGACCGGTATCAGGTATACCTTTTCCGTCTAACAGACTCAAACCGTTAAAGTTTGATGATTTTGCGATTCTGTTAATTTCGGCAACACGTGCATCAACTTCGTCTTTCATTGCTTTCAATGATTTTTCATCATAGACACCGTTTGCTGCCTGAGTAGCAAGGTCTCTGATACGGAGAAGGTTATCTTCGATTACTCCGTAGTCTCCTTCTGCTGTTTGCAATACGTTTATCCCTGTAGCTACGTTAGATTGTGCTACTTTTGAACCCCTGATTTGTGTGTTCAAGTTTGAAGCAACGAACATACCGGCTGCGTCGTCAGCTGCCGAGTTAATTTTCAAACCTGTGGACATTCTGTTGAGTGCTGTATTCAAAGAATTTGTAGCACTGTTTAAGTTTGCCTGCGTTTTGAGCGCAGACATATTGGTGTTAACGATAATTGCCATTGTCGTACTCCTTTCGACATTTATCTGTACTATTACTTCCTGTAATATTTCTATTCAGTTTTTTTGTTTTTTAACTTTTATTTTGTGAAAGAGGAATTAATCATCCTTACATATACATAATAACCCCTATATAAAAGAACTTAATTCTTATTTAGTATGGAATTTTCAATACTAAAGTATGATTTTTTGCCAAAATTTGAGAGTTACTCTCAAGTATTCTGTAAATTTTATACAAAAAAAGAGAAAATTATGTACAATTTGGCATGCAAAATTATTTGTTGTTTTTCAGAATGACGTAGATTGGATTGTAAGTAAGCCGAACTTTTTCATTTTCGTTAAATTTCAGTGTATAAAAACGTTCAAAATCTCTCAGTTTTTTAACTGTCCAATTTATGGTTTGTATACCGTTTGTGCCGGAGTCTTTTATATGTTTTAGTATGTCCATAGGGGAATCAAACAGCAGTGTTTCTGTTTTTTCTTCCAAATATTCCATTTTGAAATATTTTTCACATAATTGCGCCAGAGTATCTGTTTTTAAATAGTTTAGCGCAAGTCCTGTCGTTTCTTTTATCTCTCTGTAGTTTTTTTCTCCGAATGTAGTAAACGCCAGAACACCGTCAGGTTTTAGAGCCGACTTTAGTTTATTAAACAGCGTATCAATATCACAAATCCATTGCATTGATGCGTTTGAAACAATTAAATCAAACTCTGTTGAAAGTTCAATTGTTTCAATGTCTCCCGGTATGAAACAGCTATCCGGTAATATGTTTTGTACAAAACCCTTTGATTTTTCAACAATATCATTGGCATAGTATTTTGAAAAATTAAGTTTGCCGGCTAAGCAGTTTGTTAAAAATCCTGTACCTGAACCAAACTCGAAAATATCTGAAAAATTTTTGCCGCAATGTTGACATATTTTTTCAGCAAGCTCCTCTGCCATATTTTTTTGTACTATTGCTGTTTTATCATAGGTTTGTATGCTTTTTTCAAATCTTGATCTTACAAGTTCTTTGTTAATCATAGTTCTATCAAATCTTCAAGAAATTCATAATTATAGAACGGAAAATGTCCGCCTTGTATTAATTTCACGTTCTGATGATTTTGTAACTCCAGCCAGTACTTTTTTTGATTTCTTGTTGGTATAATTCTGTCTTCTTCTGCAATTAAGACTTTATCATAATTACAGTATACTTCATTTTTAAAATATTCTTTAAGCTGTGCAAGTTCGTGCATAGAATCGTCAATATCCCTTAAAGGAAGATTTTTGTTGAAAAGTCTAAAGTGTTCCTGATGGTTAAACAGCCGTTCTCTGAACTTTACTGCCGTTTCAAGTGTCATGCTGCCGAGTGTCAGGTCAAATATTTTTTGAGGAATACCGTAGTTGTTGTCTATAGGTTTTAGTGTTCCGTTTATCGCAGTTTTTGAAACCGGTTTTACGGGAAGTTTTTTATCCAGCATTGCTGCTGTGAATACTCCGTAAGAATATGACAACAAATGTACTGTTTTATACCTTGAAAAATCAAAATTCAATGAAAGTTCGCTGTAATTGTATAACACCAGCAAATCATACTTTGTTTTTAGCGGCATGAATGGCTTTTCATCCATTCCCCAGCCGCAAAAAAACAAAATTAGTGTATCACTGTTGTTGTTTAAAAAAAACTCTTTCATATTACTTTGTAGCTGCTTTTATTCTGCGTATCGAGCGTTCTTTACCGAGAATCTGGAGTATTGCAACCATATCGGCACCGTGCGTTCTTCCTGTTACTGCAGCTCTGATTGCCCACATAGTTTCTTTAGGCTTGATGCCCTGTTCTTTAAAGTAAGCTCTGAGATCTGCGAGCTGCTCGTGTAATTTTTCAGAGTCCTCAAAATCCCATTTTTCAAGCTCATTATCTACGACGTATCTCAAAACTTTTTGACCGTCTTCGCTGTCAAGGATTTTTGTCTGAACATCAGGTTCTATTTCTGCATCCTGACCGAAGAAATACTTAACATCGTTGACTAAATCAGAGAGAATGGTGATAGGTTCTCTTGTTACTTCAATCATTCTTTCATAGTTTTCTTCTGTCATTTCTGACAGGTCGTACATTGAAAGAAAAGGTCTGGCAAGGTCTGCAAGCTTTTTAATATCCATTTTTTTAATATATTGACCGTTCATCCAGTTCAATTTGTCATATTCAAATATGGAGTTTGAAGATGAAACATCGTGGATTCTGAAATCCTGAATAATTTCATCAAGTGTTTTTATTTCATGACCGTCAGAGGGCGACCATCCGAGAAGTGCAACAAAATTGACAAGAGCTTCTGTTAAATATCCTTTTTCGACAAACTCTGATACGGCAGTAGCACCGTGGCGTTTTGAGAGTTTGCTTCTGTCCGGCGCAAGAATCATGCCGAGGTGTCCGAACTGCGGAATTTCAGCTCCTAATGCTTCATAGATAAGAATTTGTTTTGCGGTATTTGAAATATGGTCTTCTCCTCTTATGATGTGTGAAATTTTCATTTCCATATCATCAATTACAACTGCAAAATTATATGTCGGTGTGCCGTTTGATTTCATAATTACAAAATCACCGATAAGGCTGTTGTCGAATTTTAAATCACCCTTAACCATGTCCGTAAATTTTGTTTCGCCGGAATCCGGAACATGGAATCTTATAGACGGTTTTCTGCCTTCTGCTCTGTATTTTGCTTTTTGTTCTTCAGTAAGATGACGGCATTT
Organism: Candidatus Gastranaerophilales bacterium; assembly: GCA_944326475.1. Classification (GTDB taxonomy): domain Bacteria; phylum Cyanobacteriota; class Vampirovibrionia; order Gastranaerophilales; family Gastranaerophilaceae; genus CALUPY01. Next base: position 118,750 of record CALVEC010000004.1, on the reverse strand, counting down.
GCCGGAATAAACATGAGGTTTTTTATTTTTTATAGACTCTTGTTTTTCAGCCTCAAGTTCTTCCTGAGTGCAGAAGCATTCGTAAGCGTATCCCGCGTCAATAAGCTTTTGTGCATATTTAGGATATATGTCGAATCTTTCTGACTGCTGGTAAGGACCGTAAGGACCGCCAACATCAGGACCTTCATCCCAGTTTAAACCCAGAGCTTTTAAACTATCGTATATATTTTGAATGTAAGCCTGGCTGGAACGGTCAAGGTCTGTGTCTTCAATTCTGAGAACGTACTTTCCGTGGTTTTTCTTGGCAAAAAGATAGTTGAACAAAGCTGTTCTTGCTGTTCCGATGTGTAAATTTCCGCTTGGTGACGGAGCTATTCTTACTCTTACTTCCTTATTATCCATTTTTTGATACTCCTGATTAATTATTTTTCTGACTTAATTTTACATCAAACAAATTTAATACAACAATCGAAAAAACAAAGAGAAAGGCAGGTAAACATTTTACCTGCCGACTCTCTCTTATTATTAAGCTCAGAAGTCTATGATTTGTACTCTTTTTCAAACCCGAACAGTGAACTTACGGATTCATTATCGTGAATCCTTGAAATAGCTTCACCAAGTATCGGAGCGACACTGAGCTGTTTTATTTTTGATGGAATATAGTTTCTTTCAAGCGGAATAGAGTTTGTTACAATAACTTCCTCGACAGGGGCTTCTTCCAGTCTTTGCAAAGCGGGACCGGAGAATACACCGTGTGCTGCACAGACGTATACTTTTTCTGCACCTTCCCGTTTTAAGAGTTTTGAGGCTTCGCATATAGTACCTGCAGTATCAATCATGTCATCTACAAGTACGCAAGTTTTACCTTTAACATCTCCGATAACATGGTCGGCAATAGCTTCATTATGTTTGTCACGTCTTTTGTCGACAATAGCGAGCGGGCAGTCAAGCGTTTTTGCAAAATATCTTGTTCTTTGTACTCCGCCTGTATCGGGGCTTACGGCAACAAGTTTTGATTTGTCAATATTAAGGTTTTTAAAATATTCCGTAAGAACGGGAGTTGCATAAACATGGTCAACAAGAATATTGAAGAATCCTTGAATCTGACCGGTGTGCAAATCCATAGCGAGTACTCTGTCAGTTCCTGCGGTTGTGAGTAAATCAGCCACGAGTTTTGCCGTGATAGCTTCTCTGCCTGAGGTTTTTCTGTCCTGTCTTGCATAACCGTAGTAGGGAATTACTGCAGTGATAGACTTTGCACTGGCTCTTTTGAATGCGTCAATGATAATCAAAAGCTCCATCAGGTTTTCATTAACAGGGTTTGATAAAGGCTGTATAACAAAAACATCGTCTCCGCGGATACTTTGCTGCACCTGAACATAGATTTCACCGTCCGCAAAATTCTTTATTATCATAGGTCCGACTGTTGTACCGAGATATTCGGCTATTTCATTAGCCAGTTTCATATGCGAACGCCCGGCGAAAAGTTTAATATCGTGTGTCGGATTTATAACTTTTTCGCGCTGGGGGAAATCCATTGTCAATTCCATGTCAATTCCTTCCTTTAAATATTACATGTAAATTATAGCAACAAGTATTTTATTTTGCATGGAATATTGCAAAATTGTTTATTATTATTTCTTGTTTATATGATAGAAAAAGCGAAAAAATAAATTTTGCTATTATCTTTCGGCTTGATTTATCAAACGACACAAAATGTTACATTAATAGTAAACAGTATTAGCTTTGTATTAGTAATATATATAAAAATTATATTGCAAATTGTAAATATTATATCAAATTGTCTTCATGTATTTTGAAAAAAATTCTATACTGTATATGTAAAGGGATTGAAACCCCTTCCCCATAACTTATCTACAAAATAAAACGACAGTATACAGGGCTGATTCGTGCCGGTCTTTTGCAATGGGGCAAAGGACAGGAGCGTTTTAGTGTATGCGTATCGCCCGTTCTCAGGATGAGAACGGTAAAAACAAAAAGGAATTTAAAATGTCTATTTCAATAAATACGAATATGGCGTATTTGCGTGCCACAAACGCATTTAATACGGCTGGCAATGATTTAAACACCAGTCTGCAGCGTCTTACGACCGGCTACAGAATAAATTCTGCAGCTGATGATCCTGCGGGATTTTACTATGCGTCGAAGCTAAATACTCAGCTAAGCGGAATGCGTGTTGCGTATTCAAACGTACAGATGGGCTTTAATATGGCAGAGACGGCTGTAGGTGATTTGCAATGTATTAACGATGAATTGGAGCGAATCAGAGATTTGGCAACAATGGCGTCCAGTGAGACACTAACTGATGCTCAAAAGACTGAAATCATAAACGAAGCCCAATCCCGTGTTGATGAAATCAACAGACTTGCTAAAGAATCAAGCTTTGGTGATATAAAATTGCTGGATGGCTCTATAGATGCCGGTACGGGTGTAAGAATACAGATTGGCGCAAATTCAGACCCGACCTTAAATTCGCTGCAAATAAAAGATGTTTTTATGAAAACTGACACAGAATCACTGAATATTACAGGTTCTGCGGCAATGTTTGCAACTGTAAATGAGGCATTTGCTGCGGCTTCATCTGCGGCAAAATTTATAGAGCAAATTGACGCAGCTACAGACATAGTTAAACAGCAGATTTCTATGGCAGGTATTGCCCAGAATCGCATGGAGTCTGTCTTAGCGTCTCTTAACACAAAATATGAAAACTATACAGCGGCATATTCAACTGTTATGGAGGCTGATATAGCGACAGAGACGGCTAATTATACAAGGAATATGATACTGCAGCAGACGGCGGCATCAATGATGGCTCAGGCAAATACACGCTCAATGCTTGCCTTAAGCCTCCTGCCTCAGTAAAACATAACTAATGGCGGTGTTTTTACGCTGTCATTTCTGTCATGCAACTTCCGACTACATAGCCCCAGTTTGGATTTTTATTATCGGGGTCATTGTTTGCGCCGATAGGACAATATTTTTCGTGGATTTGTGCAATAGTTGTCAGATTTCTGCCTATGTAATCTTCTTTTAGCATTTTTGCCGTAAATTCAAGACATTCATCTACACTGTTAAATTTTCTGAAACTTTTACCGCCTGGGTTGGTTATTCCGGTAAGATTGTTTGTTGAACTGAATCCGCCGGATTCTGCTCTGGCAATTGCAGCGAGGAAGGCGGCATTTATGCCGTATTTTTCTTGGAGTTCAAGGAGTTTTTCACCCTTGCCCTCAAGCAAGCCCTTGCCTTTCAGGTGTTCGTTCAATTCTTCTGCTGTTCCCGTGTATTTTGTTGTGACAGATATATTTGAATATTTATGGTTGTATCCTCTTTTGTTGCTGCTGTCTGACACAGGGGTGTTTGCTGCTGCCGGCGTGGAGGAATTAGCATCTGGCGTTGCTTGTGCTTTTGAAGTAATATCATTGATATTTGACATAATTTGTTGTATTGCAGCCGCGTATTGAGTCATCATATTTTGCATTGAGGAAAACATGTTGTTAATTGAGTCAAATTGCAGACTGTAATTTAAAGACGGCATTTGAAATGATGTAAAATTCATGCCGAACGGAGACATTTGAGATGAATATAAATCCATACCGAACAACGGCATTTGTTGTGCAGTGTCTGTCTTTTGCTGCATGGGTGCGTCATAACCTTTTAAGAAAATTTGTTTTGCAAGCGGCGAAAGTTCAAAACTCATTCTGTTATGTCCCTCTTTTCAATCCTCATAATATACCTTATATATATAAAAACAAATACTTTTCAAAAATTGCTAAAAGTAAATTTTTCAAAAATTTTCCAACTAAAGTATGAAAAAAATCCAACTAAATAAGAATGGTCATGAGAGGAAAAAGAGATAGAATGATAATATAAGGGATGAAAAGAAATCCTGAAAAACAAATATAAACCCAACTCCCTCTCCTGGGGGAACGGATTTACGGACGGACGACACGACAGAAGGGAGTTAGTCCGGGTAGCGAACAGATTGAGCCGGCTTGTGCAAAGCACAAAAGGTGAAACTCTGTGAGCGTGAAGTAAATCCAAGACAGAGGGCAGGGGTGAGGGCGTCAATGTCTTTCACTCAGTAACAAAAAGCAAAGGCAACAATCCCGCCGGTATCCGGCAACCAATATGACGTCATCCTGAACTTGTTTCAGCATCTGTACAAACGCAGAGGGTAGCAATAATCCCCCGCGTGACGAAAAAAACAACCCCGCCGGTATCCGGCAAAAATCGCAAATTGAAAAGTGAATATCAAAATAGAAAAGCTAAAAAATACGTTTTTGGCTTTTTGTTCCACCCATTCTTTGACAAGAACTCTGAAAAAACGATTAAGTATCGTTTTTTTAGAGGCAGGCAAAGTGAGAAACGAAGTTTCTCCGTGCCGTAGAATGTTTGTGGAGCCCAGTGTCACTATTTACAGACCACTGTGAATATGCCCGCTTAGCGTAAAGTCGTGACGCCATTTTCTTTAGCTCGCCCCAGCTCGCTAAGAAAAGAAGGCAAACATGCCGACCTGTTGTTCCGCTCAAACAGAAAGTAAATTAAACCCGAGTCTCATAACTCGCAGCCCAAAATTGAGCGCAGAACAGAACGGAGAGCGAAGACCTTGGAAATAACTACGGGCTGCTCAAACAGATGAGACTAATTGTTGTTTAATTAACTTTCTGGTAATTCGCTTCACAGAGGTCGGCGGGGATGCCTAAACTCGTTAAAATAAAGCAGAGTAAATCAAAGCAGGGTGCGTCGTTTGACGCACCGGCAATAAATCCCGCCGGACACCGGCAACAAACCCAAAAACAAAAAAACAAAAAAGTATCGTAACAATCACAGGAGTATACAGGAATGATAAGCACAAACTACAACCCATCAGTGCTGACAACCCAAAGAAACCTTAACCTCGCATCGTTCAGCCTAAACACGGCATTAGAACGCATGAGCACGGGGTATAAGGTGAATTGTGCTGCCGACGACGCTGCAGGCATGTTTGTCGCTTCAAACCTTAACGCCAACATACGCGGTCTCAAACAAGCCCAGAAAAATGCCCAGGACGGCATATCCCTCCTAAACACCGCCGAAGGCTCATTGTCTAACATGACAAACATCCTCAACCGCCTGAGAGACCTCGCAGTCCAGGGTGCAAACGGCGTTTATGACGAAAACTCCTTAGATGCAATGCAAAACGAAGCAGACTCACTAGTTGCCCAACTAAAACAAATCCAACAGGGCACAATGTTTAACGGCAAAGGCATTTTTAATGCAAACGCAACATGGAATCTAACCACCCAAAACACAGGAACTGCAACCATCTCCACCCTATCGGGGGGGGGGGGTATACCGGTAATGTCAGTAATACCAACTCTTTAGCGGGTACTGCCACCGTCTCAACCCTTTCAACAGATACAGTTCCGCCCGGTTACACTGCCATCTATACCGCCGAAGACCTAAAAAACATCAACAACAATCTTTCCGGAAATTATATATTGATGAATGATATTGACCTTTCCGGCTATGGAAATTGGGATCCGATAGGGCATATTGATTTAGATTCTGGTGATATAACCCCTTTTAGCGGAATTTTTGACGGAAATGGGCATGTCATAAAGAACATGACAATTAGACATCCTGAAGTTAGTGATTTTGATACACTCAATCCGAATGACTTGATGAATTATAATAATCTTGGTTTATTCAGAGCTATTGGTGATGGTGAGGTAAAAAATTTAGGTATTGAAAATGTTGATATATATGGTTTTGGTTATCTCGGCGGTTTGGTTGGTAGTATGGAAAATAGTACAGTAACTAATTGTTACGTAACAGGAAATATTGAACAACAATTGTATAGCGGGGGATTGATTGGTGTCATGGAAAATTCCGTAGTTGAAAATTGTTATACAAATTGTAATATAAGTTTAATTGATGTAAATGCACCAATTGGTGCTGGTGGTGCTGGTGGGCTAGTGTGTACAGGGTCAGGAGAAATAAAAAATTGTTATACAACTGGGACTATTGAAACTAATCAGATGAGCGGTGGTCTAGTAGATGGTTTTAACGGAACTATTTCAAACTGCTACAGTATAATGAAAATTATAGAAGTTGGAACATCGCCGAGAAAAAATGGAGCATTGGTTGGTAATGGTGTAGATTCAATAAAAAATTGTTATTACAATAAAGATACAAGCGGAGTTACGGACGCAATTGGCAATAGTTCAAATGTGGGGCAAGTAGATAACGTGCAGGGCTTAAGCACATCTGAAATGAAAGCCCCATCTAACTGGTCTGGTTGGGATTCAAATATTTGGGACTTTTCTTCTTATCCGCCGACTTTGAAGAATATGCCAAAGAGTTCAGCGTCTACAAACCCTGGCGGTGATACTGACCCTGACAAACCTGGAGGCGGCGGGGCGGGTGATGAGCCTATTCCTGGTGCTGTCCGGCTGCAGATTGGTTCGGACTCGAGTTCAACATCTGCCATTTATGTCGACACATCATTTGACCTTGGCGCGTTTGATGTTGACTTTTCGTCTGCAGACTCCTGCGCAGCAGCGATTGAAGACATTGACGAGGTATTGTCGCGCATAAACACAAAACGCTCAGAGTTCGGTGCTGTGATTAACCGTCTATCCTCGATTCTTGAGTCACAAACCACGACGATACAGAACTTTACCTCGGCAAAATCGACGATTATGGATGCAGATATTGCGAATGAGTCGGCGGATTTTGTGAAGAATCAAATATTGCAGCAGACCTCCTCCGCCCTCCTCGCGCAATCCCAAAACCTCCACGCGTCAATAGTTTTGTCGCTGATAGGGTAGCGCTTCCTTTCCCCGTCATGCCGTTCCCCACCCTACCCCTCCCCGAGCTGGGGAGGGAGCTAAATAAGCTTGGCGCAACTCCTTCCCCGACTTGGGGAGCGAATTTTCGGACGGGTGAAACCCGGGGAGCGAAGCTCGAAGCGAGTACTGGCGAAGCCAAACGAGTGACAGAGCTGAGCGGGAAGGAAATTCAAGACAAGGTTGGGATGGGGAGTGATTAAATGTCAATAATCGTATTTTTTAAATTTTAACTTAATTCCACATTTTGCACTACACATCACGTTGGTACAGATGCTGAAACAAGTTCAGCATGACAGCTAATTTTAAGAGAAAAGTCCGTCATGCCGCCCCCCACCCTATCCCTCCCCAAGTTGGGGAGGGAACAAAATAAGCTTGTAGAACTCCTTCCCCGGCTTGGGGAAGGTTGGGATGGGGAGTGATTAAATCTCAATAATCGTATTTTTTAGCAAGCAACTTCTGTCATCCTGAAGCGTTAAATTGGGAGCGCAGTGATAATCGTGTGTATTCAGGATCTTACACACTTCGCGTTTTGCGCTGAACGCCGCGCCGGTAATTGAAACAAGTTCAGCATGACAGATTGTTTTAAGAGAAAAGTACGCAGTGCTAACCCTCACCCCAGCCCTCTCCCTAAAGGGCGAGGGAGAATAATTAAGAAAAATTCAATAGCCTCACCCCAGCCCCTCTCCCGTCGGAGGGGTGCTACATGCGTGAAATCATGTAGGTTGAGCATATTAGCCCAACCTACTTTGCTTTCTACGATATGCTGACAATCGTATTTTTCCGCAAGTAACTTCTGTCATCCTGAAGCGGATTTTCGGACGGGCGCCGTGTGAACGAAGTGAACCCAGCCCGGGGAGCGAGCGCGAAGCAGACGGCAGCGCAGCGTAGTCTGCGACAGCAGCGAGCGAGAAGAAAATCCAAGACGCTTGTGTTCAGCATCTTACACACTTCGCGTTTTGCGCTGAACGCAGCGCCTGTAAGATTTTTAAAAAACCCTATACAAGTACGATTTTGTTACCTGCGCGGCTCGCAGGTGGGTGAGCGCCTTAGCAAATCCGTTTCCTGCTGCTATGGCAGGTCTACTTCAATGTATCAGAGTCGGCTCTCCCGATATTAATAAATGTAGGAACAAAATTAATACCTGTATAGAGTAATATTATTTTTACACATATTTTTAGTTTTTACAATTATTTTCTGGTATAATTTTTACTATCACAGAAAGGGACGTTATGGATAAAATTACTATCAGATCTGACAGAAACAGCGACTACAAATTTATGTACAAAGGCGAAGAAGTTACATTGAAAGCAGGCAGCGTATTAAGCATAGCTAACGGACTCAACGATGTTGTCCTTCCTACCTGTGCAATGAAGATTATGCAAAACCTTATTGTGATAAAAGATGATGTAAAATAGCCCTGATTTAATCAGGGCTTGCTTTAGCTATTTTTTTCATCATCGTCGTTATCAGGATATCTGTTGTCGAGCAGGCTTGATGGTTCTTCATTGCTGTCACTGCCGTAAAAGACAGTCATATCACTGCTTCTCGGAGTTCCGTACTCGGTTTTTGCTTTTTCAACTTCTGCTTCTATACCGAATGCCTGAATTTCTGAACTGGTAATTCGTCCGTCGTTATTCTTATCAATTTGATCAAAGTAACTTAAAACGGTATTTGTCAGGCTGCTGCTTCCCAGAGCGCCGGAGGAACAAAGCTGAACAATTTCATTGTATGAAAGCCCTTGTGATGAGAGCTTTGATGTAAGATTGCTAACGTCAGAGGCGTTTATTTTTCCGTCTCCGTCTTCGTCAAGTGATGAAAAATTTTGTGCAAGATATGACGAAAATGATGTGTTGTAACCTAACTGCTGCAGGGTTTCAGCCGAAGGATTCGTCAAATCTTCATAGGTGATACCGTTTTTTGAGTTTTGCGCCAGTATTGAATATGTGTTTGTCAGACCATACAATGCTGTCGAAAATAGTCCGTTACCATTAAGTCTGCTCATATTTTGCTCCTAACTATTTTTATCCATGATTAGTTTAATGGTGTTTTTAAAAAAGTAAACCCTTTACATAGATGAATATTTTATTCTCTTAACAATTTACACAGTTTGTATTTTTGCGGTATGAGCATTATATTTTGTATTGATTAAAAAAAAGTATTATAATATTTTTTGTAGAAAAACGGAGTTTGAAAAATGATTAGATTAATAGCTATTATCGTGATTGCTGCAATAGGCTGGTTTGCATACACAAACTGGGGCAGTGTAACAAAAAATGTGGATATGGAAAAATCTGAAAACGCAATTAAACAGGAAAAAACAATTCAAAAGGTTATAAATACCAGAAACAATGATGCAGCTGCGACGGAAGAAGTTACAAAAAGATTCTAAAACATTAAAAACCGCAGATAATATTGATATAGCAATGAATCACTACAAGACAGACTGCGACAGTGTTGTTGTGGTCTGTCACGGGTGGTTTATGACAAAAGATTCCAGGGCTTTTTCCTGCTTGTCCGAGGAGCTGGCTCAGTATTTTGATGTGATAAGTTTTGATTTCCGGGGGCACGGAAAAAGCAGCGGATGTTATACGTTTAGCGCAAAAGAAGAAAACGATCTGGCGGTTGTAATTGATTATGCTAAAAAATGCGGGTATAAAAATATTCATCTGCTCGGTTTTTCAATGGGCGGTGCGCAAGTGTTGAACTTTGCGGCAAAAAATCCCGTTACATCGGTTGTTGCGGTAAGTCCTCCGTCTGATTTTAAAAAAATTGAAAACCATGTGTGGAAACCTGAGGCGTGGATACCAACGTTGTTTAAAAAATTTGAGCCGAAAAGGTGGTGCACTGTCCGCCCCGGGTCTTTGTTCCATAAAAAAACCGCACCCGTTGATGTTGTGAAAAATATAAGCTGTCCGACACTCTTTATTCTCGGTGAAAAAGACCCGATTGTATATCCCTGGCATACGAGAGTTTTGTACGAAAAAGCAGTCTGTCCCAAAATGCTGAAAATTTTTCAACAGGGAAAACACGCAGAAGATTTGTATTTAGAAGACAGAGAAAATTTTTTAGAAATTTGTGTTGACTGGATAAAGGAGAGCCAAAATGATTATAGATAAACTCGAAAATGCAGAATATTACTATAAACTCGGAGAAAGATTCAAAACTGCTTTTGAGTATTTAAAATCAACCGATATGAATAAACTCGAAAACGGTAAATATGAAATTGACGGTGATAATATTTTTGTTTCGGTACAAGAATATACAACAAAACCGATTGAAGAAGGCAGATGGGAAGCACACAGAAAATATGCGGATATACAGTTTTTGATAAAAGGTACGGAAAAACTTGGCTATACGGATGCCAGGGACTTGATTCCGGAAACGGAATATAACGGGGAAAATGATATTTTATTTTTAAAAGGTGACGGTCAGTTTGCAGTTGCTCACGCCGGAGATTTTCTCGTATTTTTCCCGCAAGATGCGCACATGCCCTGTATAAGCAATGAAAAACAGGAGAATGTTAAGAAGGCTGTCGTAAAAATAAAATTATAGTTGTTGAACAGCCCCGTTGTTTGTGCAAATATAGCAATAGGATTATAGAAACTAAGGAAAGTAAGGAAAAAGTTATGCGAATTTCATTAGAGTGGCTGAACGAATATATTGATTTGACTGATATCGAACCTGAACAAATTGCTCATGAGCTTACAATGAGCGGATTAGAGGTTGAAGAAATCGAAAAAATCGGTGCAAAATTTACAAATATTATCACTGCACAAATCAAAAATATCTCCCAGCACCCTAACGCTGACAAACTCCACCTTGTTACCGTAGACCTTGGAAATGTTGAAAAAACTGTAGTTTGCGGTGCACAGAATATAGAAGAAGGTCAGATTATTCCTTATGCCTCTGTCGGTTCAAAGGTTTTGAACAGGAAAACCGGTGAACAATTTGAACTCACGCCGGCGAAAATTCGTGGTGTGGAATCGCAAGGCATGCTCTGTTCTCAAGATGAACTCGGGCTTGACGGGCTTCAGGAAGAAGACGGCATATTAATTTTGAACAGGCTTTACAAAGATTTGAAACTTGGCGAGCCGCTTGAAAATGTTCTTAATATAAAAGAGGATATCGTTTTTGATGTTGCACCTACTGCAAACCGCGGGGATGAAATGTCTGTAATCGGTGTGGCAAGAGAGCTTTCATCAATATTTAACAGAAAACTTAATTTTTCGCCGCTGCAAGACACAGAAAATCGCAAAGCTGCTGATTTTGAAGTTGAGATAATTGATGAAGATACCTGTAAATACTATTCTTTAGGGCTTCTTAAAGATGTCGTTATAAAACCGTCTCCGGAGTGGATGCAAAGACGGCTTGTGGCTTGCGGTATTCGTGCTATAAACAACATTGTCGATATCACAAATTATGTACTTTTGGAGTACGGAAATCCTTTGCATGCTTTTGATATGGACAAATTAAACGGATATCTCTGTGTCAGACGTGCAAAAGAAGGTGAAAAACTCACTACTTTAGACGGTGTGGAAAGAAATCTGACGAGTGATACAGTGTTAATTGCCACGAGAGAAAAAGGCGTTTGCGCAGCAGGAGTTTTTGGCGGTGAAAACAGCGAAGTAGATGAAAACACAAAAAATATTGCGCTTGAATCGGCTTACTTTACTCCGGCAACAAACCGCCGCTCTGCAAGAAGTATAGGCTACAGAAGCGAAGCCAGTGCAAGATATGAACGAGGTGTTGATATCGAGTCAACAAAACCTGCACTGCTTAGAGCTATGCAGCTTATGGTAGAGCTTGCCGATGCAAAAGTCGACGGTATTGTTGAAACAGGGAAGAATAAACTCGATGATATTGAAATTACTTTAAGATTTGCTCAAATAAAAAGGATTCTGGGCTCGGAAATTGAGAAAGAAAGATGTATCGAAATAGCTGAAAGGCTTGGATTTGAACTGCTTGGCAAAAATGACATTGCTGCAAAATTTAAAGTTCCGTCATTCAGGGCTAACGATGTGTACAGAGAAATAGACTTAATCGAAGAAATATCGAGAATATACGGGTATGATAAGATTGCTCCGACTCTGCCGAAAAATACCCAATCACCTGAAATAACAAACGAATCAAGGATTTTAAAACAGATTCACGATTTGTTCCTCGGCTGCGGTTTTTATGAAGCGGTTACTTCTTCTCTTGTCGGTGCTCCGATATACAAAGAGTTTTCTGTTCCGTTTGATGATGAAAAAGCCGTTAAGGTGCAAAATCCGCAAAGTGAAGAACATACCATGCTCCGCCAAACTTTGATGGCAAATATACTTAACACAGTAAAATACAATCTTTCTAACGGGCAGAAAAATATATGGATTTACGAGACCGGAAAGACATATTTTGTCGAATCCCAAGCTGACGAAAAATATACAGGCGTTAGGGAAAGCAGAATGCTTTCAGGTGCTGTAACCGGTTCTTTGGCAAATGATAAATGGACAAAAAGACAGGAGTCGGATTTCTTCTTTATTAAAGGATTGCTTGAGAATCTTTTTGAACTTCTCGGTGTAGAAAACCGTATACAATACAAACCTTGTTCTGACAGGGAATTTTTGCATCCGGGAAAGAGTGCCAAAATAGTTCTTCTCGGAAAACAACCCGAAGAAATAGGCTATTTTGGACAAGTACATCCTATTTTAAAAGACAAACAAAAATTCTTGCAGGAGGTATATGTTTTTGAGGTAAACCTCGAAAAACTTCTTTCTGCTGTTCATCATTCTGTTCCCAGATACAAAAAACTTCCGCAATTCCCGGAAGTTCAAAGAGATATTGCTTTTATCGTCCCTGAAAGTGTCAGCCATGAAGAAATTTCCAGAATTATTAAAAAGGCGGTTAAAAGTAATCTTTACAACGGTCAGGAACTGTTCGATGTTTATCAGGGTGAACATGTCAAAGACGGCTTTAAAAGCGTTGCTTACAGAATAAAACTTCAAGACAAAGAAGCCACTCTGACGGATGAGTCGGTTGAAGAACAGATGAATGCGGTAAGAGATGCATTGAAAAAATCAGTGGCTGAATTGAGCTTCAGAGAATAGACAGCGCAAATTTTTTTCTTGAGCGTCGTTATTGTAAAAAAATGAAAGGTAATAAACATGTCTAAAATCCATAAAATAAGCTTCGGCGCTGTAAAAGAAAACAGAACCCAAATTCCTGAAAGACGGGAAAATGCAAAATTGTCGTCTATACCCGATACTTTTGAGTATTCAAAACCGACTGTGCATTCCGGCGGAAGGTTTAAAAGTGCGCTTGCTGCGTTAGCTTTAACTCTTGGAATAGCCTCTGCACCTCTGACTGTCCATTCTCAGCAATATAAAGTTGTTACTACATCGGATTGGGTTGTCGGAAAAACTACTGACGACAGAAGTGTTTACGGACTTGCCAAAAGGTTTAACATGACACCTGAGAAATTCAGCGAAACATTTGATGTTCCGCTGAGCGGAGTGAAGCGCGGATATGTTTTTAAAGTGCCTTCTCATAAGGTTGATAACGGTGAAACACTTTCATCTATTGCAAAAATGTACAAGATGGATGTGAAATTGCTCGCACAGATTAACGATATTGATATGGAAAAAGATGCGGCTCTAAAACCTGGAGAATACATTTTTATACTGCCAAATGCTGTTCCTTCCAAAAAAACATCAGCCGTAAGACACTCTGAAACAACAGTTGCTGCTGATAATGCAAACAAAATTATTTACACGTCAGCAGGCAAAAAATGGACAGTTCAATCTTTGCATGAACATGTCCAAAAAACGGCGCTTGAAAACGGAAGACCGGCAAACAGACCGCTTCCTCCGGTTAATAAGAACAGCAGAATCTCAGCAGAAGTAAAGATATACGAGCCGGCAGGCAACGGTAAGCTTACTGGTAAAACTATCATAATAAACACGGGTCATGGCTACAAAGCAAACGGAGAATTTGACGCAGGAAAAAGCAATGCAGTGCTTGCTGAAAATAAAGACGGTAAAATTGTAGAAACGACTAATTTTATTGGTAACAGAGGTAAGGCTCTTGAAGAATGGAAAGTCAACAAAGACATGGGGCTTGATGTTGCGGAAGCACTCTGCAAACAAGGCGCAAAGGTTGTTTTCATTACAGGCGATGCAAATCTTGCTGAAAAAGAAATCCGGAAAACGAAAGCTGATATGCTTATCAGTTTACACAGCAACTCTGATGAAAACGATACAGGTATTCAAATTTTTTACAATATTCGAGGCGGTTTGGACAAAAAGGATAAACAGCTTGCTGATGTATTGCAAAGCAATTTTGAATCAAGTGCAAGACTTCGCGGTATAAATGAACAAAAAGGTCGTTCTGAAGATGTTTTGAGTGCTTCAAAACTTAAGACCCTTTCAATGCCTGCAGTTTTGATAGAAACCGGAAATCTTCAAAGTAAAGAAGATATACAGCATTTGAATGCCGGATATTTTAAAAAAGCCTTGGTGGAGAAAATAGAAAACGGTATTGTTGAATATTTTGATAAAAATTAAATTTCTGCTTTCTTTTCGTTCCAAATAAAGCTATAATGTTTTTATGGATATTGAGGCAGAGGTTAAAAATTTAACATCAAAAGATGAAAAGGCTGCATTAAAATCAGCTAAATTGCTCTTGGATTCAGGTAATTCCGATATGTTCGAGGTGCTTTTGAAAAAGAGCGAATTTTTGTTTGAGTTTGTAAAACAAAATGTGAATAAACGTCTTGCTTCTGCTTTAACTGACTCAAATTACAGAAATTTATTTAATTTTTTAAACAGCTATAGTTCTGACTATGAGGATTTTATTGCTTCCTCCTTTGCAAAATATGCTGATGAAGATTTGACTGATGAGTTTTTTGAACTTCTGCAAAACGGAACGGAAAGCCAGAAAACTTATGCGGCAAAGTACTTTTCTTATATACCTGATACAATTGCGGCAGAAAACCTTTCAGAATATGCTTTTTCTGAAAATGAATCACTTGCTTTTAATGCGGCTCAGGCTTTAGGTAAAATGGAAGACCAAGATTCATACGAAAAAGCACTGTCATTGCTTCATGAGGAAGACGATTTCAAAAAGTTTAATGCAGTAAAATTTCTTGTTGCATACGGAAACAAAAATGCAGTCCTGCCTATACTTGAAGCGTTGAAAATGACAACCATGCCGGAAAACATATCGGGTGAACTGCCGTTTTTGGAACCGCTTACGGAAACAATATTAACAAAACCGAGAGAATCTGTTTTGCCTTGCGTTTATTATATTCTGTCGGGTTTGACAGAAATTTTACCTTTATCGCAGGTTTTTGATTTTGAGTTGTACTGTGTACTTTCGGATTTAATTGAAAAGAATAAAACTGAAAAAGACAGTCAGATTGCGCTGATATTGCTCAGGGCATTGATTCAGTTTACCACAATATGTGAAATCGAAAGCTACACATTTGATGAAGACAAAAATACAAAACAAGAATTGAATGCAATATATGAACTGCTCAAAAAACAGTCGGAATCTTTCTGGAACGAACAAAAGAGCCTTGTTTTGAAAGAACTCGAAAAAGAAAAATTCAGGGTATTGCCTGCGCTGCATGTTATTTCAGAATTAAAACTCATCAATGCGTTTGACAGGCTTAAAACTCTCCTGGACAACAGTGATGAAATTGTCCTTTGTGAAACGGTATCAGCGTTAAAGTCTATCGGCAAGCTCAATGAAGTTTCTAAAGATGAGATTTTAAACAAAATAAAAGATGAAAACATAAAAGCCATTATTTTAAATATGTTTGTATTAACATGATTTTATGCTTATAGACACGCATGCACATATTGATATGGATGACTATTCTGCTGATTTTTCACAGATGCTGAAAAGAGCGGAGCAAAACGGTGTAAAAAAAATTATTGTTCCGGGTGTTGAACCGTCTTCTTTTGAGCGTATTTTCCAGCTTACTGAAAAATACGGCAATATATACGGTTGTGTTGGTGTACATCCTGAAGAACTCGATTCTTACACTGAAGAAGCGCAGGAAAAAATTAAATACTATCTCAAAAAAGAAAAAATAGTAGCTCTGGGAGAAGTCGGGCTGGACTATTATTGGGACAAAAGCCGGGTGGATTTACAAAAAGAAATTTTTGAAAAACAAATATATATTGCAAAAGAATGCAAAAAGCCTATTGTTGTGCACGACAGAGAAGCTCATCCGGACACGTTTGAAATTTTGAAAAAAACCGGTGCAAAAGAAACCGGAGTAGTTATGCATTGCTTTTCAGGCAGTCCGGAATTTGCGCTTCAATGTGTAAAAGAGGGTTTTTATATTGCGCTCGGCGGTGTTGTCACATTTAAAAATGCAAAGAAAATGAAAGAGGTTGCCCAAGTTGTGCCGCTTGAAAATTTGCTTGTGGAAACAGATTCGCCTTATCTGACACCCGTACCGTACAGGGGCAAAAGAAACGAACCATCTTATGTAAAATATTCTGCAGAAGAAATTGCAAGATTGAGAGGCACAACCCTTGAAGAAATTTCTGATGCGACAACTAAAAATGCAATGAAAGTTTTTCATATAGAATGAGAATTGATGCAATAAGTTTTAGCGGATTTAAATATCGAAAGAAAAAAAGCAAAATGCCAAAAAAAGAAAGACTGGATAAAATACTTGTAGACAAAGGATATTTTGATACAAAAAGCAAAGCGCAAGGTGCTATAATGGCAGGTGATGTCAAAGTGAATGACGAAGTTATAACAAAATCAGGTCATTTGTTTGAACTTAAGGACAACACAAAAATAGAGGTAAAAACATTTCCCTATGTTTCGCGCGGCGGACTGAAAATTGAAAAGGCGATAAAAGAATTTGAAATAAATTTAAAAGACAGGGTTTGTCTTGATGCGGGTGCATCTACAGGCGGGTTTACCGACTGCATGCTGCAAAACGGTGCACGCAAAGTCTATGCTGTTGATGTCGGATATGGACAGATTGCCTGGAAAATAAGGAGCGACAAACGCGTTAAAACAGTTGAGCGGACAAATATAAAAAATTGCACAAAAGCTGATATCTACGACAGAAACGATGAACTGCCCGACTTTTGTGCTATGGATTTGTCTTTTATTTCTATAACAAAAGTTCTTGAAAACATAAAAAAACTTATGCAGCCGGAGAATATTGAGATTGCGGCGCTTATAAAACCGCAGTTTGAGGCGGGAAAAGAATTAGTCGGAAAACACGGTGTTGTCAGAGAAAAAAGTACGCATGAACTGGTTATTAATAATGTTATAGAATACGCAAAAACAATAGGGCTTTATCCCCAAAAGCTCACATATTCGCCTATCAAAGGTCCCGCAGGAAATATCGAATATCTTATTTTACTCTCAGACAGCCAATCAGATTTTGATATGTCTGAGGTGGAAGCTGTTGCTGCTGCTGCAAATTCTGAAACAGAATAAATTATATGTAAAATTTTCTTGCATTATTTATTTGTTTTGGTGGTATAGTAAAAAAGTAAAGATTTTGAACCATAGCGGCATCGTCTAGGGGTCAGGATAGCAGATTCTCATTCTGTTGACACGGGTTCAAATCCCGTTGCCGCCGATCTTTTGAAGTAACAAAAATTACGAGGCTTGTGCCTCGTTTTTTGTTACGAAAAAGCATGCGGAAGTGAAAAATGCCGGTCAAAACGAAGGTTATATTTAGAAAAACCATACATTTGAACTACATTTTATAAAAAATTAAATTAATTAAAATAACATATCCTGATTCCCAATATTCAAAACAGTTATAGTCTTTTCGCCGTATACTTTTTGTTTCACTATATTAAAGCCGCAAAAGTCGATTTTCGTTTCTTTTAAATGTTCAAGTACAACAAATCCCTCCGGATGCAATAATGATTTTTGTTTTATTATGTGCAAAATAATTTCATAAAGCCCTTCTCTGTATGGAGGGTCAATATAGATAACATCAAATTTTTTATCTGTTTTTTCAAGAATTTTTTTTGTATCCCCTGAATAAAAAATAGGATTCAGTTCCAGTTTTACGGCATTTTCTTTTAACAGAAAAAAAGTTTTTCTGTCTTTTTCAATAAAAACAGTATTTTCAAAACCGCGGGAAATTGCCTCAAACCCCATTATTCCGGAACCTGCAAATGCGTCTAAAAATAAGGCTCCTTCAAAATCCATCAAACTCTTTAAAATACTAAAAACACTCTCCCTTATCTGAGAAAGCGTCGGACGGACATTCGTACCTTTTGGAGAGTTAATTTTTCTTGATTTTAAATAACCGCCGGTAATTTGCATAAAACGATTTTAGCATAAATAGTATTAATTTTTTGTAAAAACTGCAAAAAAATTGTCAAAAAAAAATATTTACGGTATTTAAAGAAACGGAAAGATTAAAAGGTGCAAAATGAATATTAAAAATATTTTCTATAATCATAATATTAATTTTAAAGGCGATGAAAAAAATAATCCGCATCGAAAAATGCGAATGATTAAAGTTATACCGGTTGCTGTTGCTCTATCTATTGCGCAGCCGCTTCCGAAAGTGTCAAAACATGACGAAGATATTCTTGATATAAAAAATCCTAAACTGGAAATAAATCCTAATTTTAATCATAATCTCATTATGCAAGAAGACGGAACATACGTTCGTACGTTGAATCGCCAACAAGTGAATGATATATCCCAAAGATTTGCTAAACTGCTTGAAAAATTTAAGAAGGAACAAATGGCGAAAATGGGTACCTATGGGACGGTAACTACAAATCTTGATGTTTCAAAAACGAGATATTTGGGCAGAGCGGAGGTGTTCAACAAATATTTTGAAGGTGGTGTACTTGAAGGAAAAGGCGCAAAGCTTATTGAACTTCAAGATAAATACGGGATAAATGCTCTTTTCCTTGCTGCAATTACCCTTGTTGAATCAGGCGGCGGCAAAAGTAAGGCAGCAAGGGAAAAATATAATGTAGCAGGCATAAGAATACGTGAAAACGGAAAATACGTCATAAAAAGATTTAAAAATGTTGATGAATGTTTAGAATCGTTAGCTGCCAATTTGAGTAAAAATTATATTAAAGAAGACTTGAAAACGATTGAAAAGATAAACGGAAAATACGCTGAATCGCAAGTTTGGGCTGAACATATTGTCTATCATATAAACAAAATTATGCATGACCCCAAAGTATAGACTGATATCCAACATGGCAATTTCTCTAATTTTATTGGCTTTAATTTATTTTTTTTGTTAAAATAATGAAGTCAATTACTAGATTTAGGGGCATGACTTATGAAAAATAAAAAAATTATGTTTTGGGCTATAATGTTGCTCGTCATAGCGGCAGTAATCACTATATTCCACAAACCGACAAAACTCGGGCTTGACCTTGTGGGTGGTTCAAGACTTATTCTTGAAGCTCAAACTACTGAAACAATAGCAAAAATTACACCGGAGATGATGGATAGCTTGCAGTATGCGATAGAAAACCGTGTTAATGCGCTTGGTGTTTCAGAAACGACTGTTCAACAAATCGGTGAAAAACGTTTAATGATTGAAATTCCAAGCATTAAAGACCCTGCGAAAGCCAAAGAATTTCTTGGCGAAACAGCTGAACTTGAATTTAAAAAAGAAGCTCAAGGCTTTAACGGTACAACAAATTGGATTTCAACAGGTTTGAGCGGTAAAGATGTTTCAAAAGCAATGGTTTCAACAAGCAATAACGGACAATGGGTTGTGTCACTTGAATTTAAGCCGGAAGGGGCTAAAAAATTCGGAAAATTGACTCAGGAACTTGTAGGCAAGCCTATGGCAATTTTCTTTAACGGAGAAATGCAATCTGCTCCTGTTATTCAAGAACCTATTCTTGGCGGGCATGCTCAAATCTCAGGCGGTGACAGCGGTTTTGCTTATGAAGAAGCAAAGAAAATGGTTGATTTGATTAATGCAGGTGCGCTTCCTGTTCCCGCTAAAATTATTGAAGAAAGCCTTGTCGGTCCGACACTTGGAGCTGATAGTATTGAAAAAAGCAAGACAGCCGGATTTATCGGTATAAGTCTTGTTATGATATTTATGCTTTTGTACTATAGATTACCAGGTTTAATTGCGGATATGGCACTTATTATTTACAGCCTTCTTGTTTTCGCAATTTTTAAAATAGTTCCCGTAACATTGACACTTGCCGGAATTGCCGGTTTTATCCTCAGTATCGGTATGGCGGTTGACGCAAATATCCTTATTTTTGAAAGAACAAAGGAAGAACTGAGATCGGGAAGAACGTTGTTTACTGCGATTAATGCTGGTTTTGACCGTGCATTTACCAGTATTTTCGATTCAAACATGACGACTATTATCACTTGTGTAATCTTGTATTTCTTAGGTACAAGCATTATCAAAGGTTTTGCGCTGACTCTGGTTATCGGTGTTTTGGTCAGTATGTTTACGGCAATTACCGTTACGAAAAACTTTATGCACCTGATGTTTGGCGCCGGTCAACTTAAACATCCGGGCTGGTTTGGTCTTAAACAGAGCGACATCGGAAAGGCTTATGAAGTTCAGGAAACCAAAAGAGAAAAAGCCAAATTCGGTGTATTAGACTAATCAGACTTGAAATTTATTAAGGAGAATATAAACAATGAATGAAACAATCCTGCATGATAAAAAAATAATAGACGTTGTAAAATACAGATGGGTGTGGTTTAGCCTTTCGTTTTTACTGGTTGTACCCGGACTTCTGGCAATGGGATATTCAATGCTTAAATACCCGACACATTTCCCTGTAAAAGTCGGTATTGATTTTACGGGCGGTACAATTACACAATACACTGTCTCCGACAATGTAAGTAACGATGAAATCGGAAATATAAGAACAAATCTTGAAAAAGCTGGTATTGAAAATCCTGTTATTCAGGTTTTAAAATCAAATACTGCTATTACTAAAAATACGGACAAAGAAAATAATATAGGCAGCATTATTTCTATAAAAACAGCATTTCAGAGCAATGATAAACAATCAGAACAAAAAATAGCCGATGTCATCAAAAAAGACTACCCTAAAGCAGAGCTTGTTCAGGTTAGTTCTATAGGACCTACTCTGGGAAGTGAGTTGTTTAAAAATTCAATGTTTGCGCTCGTGCTGGCGTTTGTCGGTATTGTTGCGTATTTGACTATCCGTTTTCAGCTTGATTATGCGGTAATCGCGCTTATTTCACTGGCGCACGACGCTCTGTTTGTGCTTGGTGTTTTTTCAATATTGGGTTTGCTGTTCGACGTGCATATTGATGCATTGTTCATCACTGCGGTTTTAACGGTTATTGGTTTTTCAAACCACGATACAATCGTTGTTTTTGACCGTATCAGAGAAAACTGCAGATTTTTAGCCAAGAAAGCAAGTTTTCCTGAAATTGTAAATGCCAGTGTTAACCAGACTTTAGCAAGAAGTATAAACACCTCTTTAACAACTTTAATCACACTTGCTGCATTGTACCTGTTCGGCGGCGAGACAACAAAAGAGTTTGTATTTGCAATGATTGTCGGTATTGCAATAGGTACATACTCCAGTATTTTCTTTGCAAGTACACTGCTTGACT
This sequence comes from Candidatus Gastranaerophilales bacterium, assembly GCA_944326475.1. Classification (GTDB taxonomy): domain Bacteria; phylum Cyanobacteriota; class Vampirovibrionia; order Gastranaerophilales; family Gastranaerophilaceae; genus CALUPY01. The sequence goes on along the minus strand of CALVEC010000004.1, from coordinate 97,316 downwards.
GGTGGAGAGAAAGACAAGATTCAAACAGCGGCAAATCATCCGGTTCAGCAAAAGCTAAAGAAGGAGCAATTGCCTAGAGCATGTCTTGTGAAAAAAAACTTAAAAAATCAGATATGTCCCTGGCACAGTTTGTGTCTGAAACAAGAGAAAAAATAGGTCTTTCTCAGACAGGTCTTGCAAAAAAGAGCAGTCTGCCTTTAAAAACGATTGAAGAAATCGAAAGCGGAGAGGAACTGTTTCTTGCATCGACCATAAGACAAAAACTTGCACGAGGTTTGAAGCTGAATCCTTCTGATATAAAAGTTCATGAGAAGCATCCGGATTTATCTTTGCTGCCTGAGACTGAGCAGATTGCAATTATAAAAGAGCGTATACTCCATCACGATGTAGAGGATTTGCGATGTCCGGTGTGCGATTCAAAATTAATAACCAGAATTGCAAAGATGTATGACCTGGAAGACAACCTTATTCTTGTTCCGAAAGCCAGATGTGAGAAGTGTCCGTTTCAGATAAAAGGTTAAAAATTGTACAAAAACCGCATTATATAGTAATATTGATGTATGTTAAACGTTATTTCAGTATTTATTGGCGGCGGTATAGGTTCACTGCTCAGATATCTGGTTAATACGATATTTGCCAGATACAGTCTGTTGAATCTTCCCTATGCAACGTTATGCGTAAATATAATAGGCAGTTTTATATTGGGAATGCTTTTCGTATTTTTTATACAAAAAACAGATTTGCATCCGGCATGGCGTTTGGCGCTTTCAGTCGGATTTTGCGGCGGATTGACCACCTTTTCCACTTTTTCTGTTGAAGCGTTTGAAATTTTAAAAAACGGACAGGTTTTAATAGGCTTTTTGTATATGCTTGTAAGTGTTGCTGCTTGTGTAACTGCAGCGGGAGCCGGATACTGCCTCGGAGGTTGTATTGGAAAGTACTTATAAAACAAAAATTTTATTTTTTGGAATGCCGGATATGGCTTTAGTATGCTTGAGCAAACTTGTTCAGGAAGGGCTGAATGTTATAGGTGTAGTGCCGCCTCATTGCAGCGACCCGACGTATAACCTGATGTGCCAGTACACAAATAACTGCGGGCTTAATATTATCAATTATGAAAAATCTTTAGATGAACCTGATTTTTTGAATAAAATTAAAATTCTTAATGCTGATGTCGGCATAGTATGTTCATACAATCGAAAATTTCCTCCGGCTTTATTAAAAGCGGTTAGGGGCGGGATTATAAACTGTCATCCGTCGCTGCTTCCTGATTACAGGGGAGGCAATCCTTATTCTAACGTAATTTTAAACGGAGAAAAAGAAACCGGCATAACACTTCATTACATGGATGAAAATTTTGATACCGGAAACATAATTTGGCAGCGTAAAGTTGCAATATCACCGAAAGAAACGATGGGAACACTGTTTAATAAGCAGAATTATATTGCTGCTGATATGATTGCGGAATTTTTTAAAAAATATGAAACAAACCCGAACCCTGTATCTACTCCGCAGCCGCAGGGGGACTTTAAAAAAGCTCCGGTTATTGACAACAAAAAATACCAGAACTATATAAATTGGCGGGAAAGCGCAGAGAAAATAGAGCGCTTTATACGTGCACTAAACCCGTTTATATCTGCAATGTCAACTTTCAGAGGAATTTTTGTTAAAATCTATTCTGCGGATGTTGTTCACAAAAAAGCCAAATATCCGCCAGGAGCAGTTTGTTATGCAAAAGATGTGCTCGGTGTTGCGACAGGAGACGGGATTCTTGAAATAAAGACATTGCAGTTTGGTTCGTATATGATTACGGATGCGAAAGAATTTATAAATACATTTAAACCACAGCCGGGAGAAACTTTAAGATAATGGATAAACTCAGATTTACAACAGCAGGTCAGCCTATTTGCACGGAAGGTGCAGGTTATGAGAGGGCTTTTCAAATATTGGAAGAATTGAAACTTGACGGAATGGAGCTGGAGTTTGTACATGGGGTCAGGATGTCTCCGCCAAACCAAAAGCTTGTAAAAGAACTCTCTAAAGCAAAAGATATGGTGTTGACAGCCCACGGACCGTATTACATAAATCTAAATTCAAAAGAAGATGAAAAAATTGAGGCTAGCAAAAAACGTATAATTGACACCGCAAAAATGGCGGAATCTATTGGAGGATACAGTATTACCTATCACGCTGCATTTTATATGGGCATGGATAAAAAAGATGTTTATAACAGAATTGAAAAATCAACAGCAGAAATAGTTGAAACGCTTCAAAAAGAAAACGTGAGGATATGGATTAGACCGGAAACAACCGGCAAAGGTACACAATGGGGCGATGTTGAGGAAATAGTAAGGCTGTCAAAAACGTTTGAGCAGGTGCTTCCGTGTGTAGATTTTTCTCACCTTCATGCCAGAACAAACGGAAAATACAATACCTATGACGAGTTTGCAAAAGTTTTTGAAACAATCGGTAATGAAATAGGACAATATGCTCTCGAAAATTTCCATGCGCATATAGCCGGCATAGAATACGGGGAAAAGGGTGAAAAAAAACATTTGCTTCTTGAAGAAAGCGATATGAATTACAAAGATTTGATGAAAGCATTTAAAGACTTTGACGTAAAAGGAGTTGTTGTTTGCGAAAGTCCTATTATGGAAAAAGATGCGGTTTTATTAAAAACGTACTATGAAAGCTTATGATGCCCATTGTCCCCAGTATTCTGAGTCGTCTAAACATTTTTGCATTTCAAATTTCATATAGTCTTTAGGACGGCAAGGTCGTTTCATTAACTTCATTCCTGCTTCTTTTGGTGTTTTGTCTGCTTTGTACTGGTTGCACTCTTTACAGCATGTGACTATATTTTCCCATATATCAGGTCCGAGCCTGGATTTTGGATATACATGATCAAGGGTCAGTTCTTTAGCGCTGAACTTTCTGCCGCAATACTGACAGGTATAATCATCCCGAGCAAAGATATTTTCCTTACTAAAAGGCAGTTCCAAAGGTGGAACTGCGACTTCATAGTTTAGCTTTATTACTCTGGGTATAAGAGTGTTGTCTATATTAATCATGTCTTCAATATTCCTGATACTCTCATCCCATCTGGCTTTCCCTTTCATTAATAAAACAAGTGCCCGTTTCCAGCTGCAAATCCGTAACGGTTTGTTTTCAGAACTTAACAAAAGCACTTTGCCCATAATCTGTTTTTCCTTTATTACACTTGTAGTATAACATATTTTTATAAAAAAATTAACCCTTAAAACCCTTTGTATTAAACTTTCTTTACGTATTTTTAACAGATTTATGATAAAATAGCGCTAATGAACAGAGGATTAAAAATTGCGGGTTATATTATTTTAATTATCGGTGCGATATCTATGATTGTGCCGTTTTTGTGGATGATTAGCGTATCTTTTATGACGGAAGGACAAATATTTGCTAATCCGCCTGAGATTATACCAAACCCGTTTATGTTTTCAAACTATGTACATATTTTTCATAAAATTCCATTTGCTGCATATTTTTTAAACAGCGCGATAGTATCTGTTTTGACAACTATTTTTCAGGTTTTGTTTTCGGCAATGGCAGGGTATGCATTTGCGAGAGCTAAATTTAAGTACAGTAATGTTCTATTTTTTCTGTTTCTTGTTACAATGATGGTGCCGCCTCAAGTAAACATAATCCCTCTGTTTTTTCTTATGAGAACATTTAACTGGATAGACACATATCAGGCGCTTATACTTCCGGGGCTTTTTGGCGGATTCGGAGTTTTTCTAATGCGGCAATGGTTTTTGGGTATGAGTTCGGAGATTGAAGATGCTGCAAAGATTGACGGATGTAATTTTGCGCGTATATTTTTTCAAATAGCGCTTCCCTCATCGCTGCCGGCTTTGGTTACACTCGCGATATTCACTTTTATTACTTCATGGAATAGCTTTATGTGGCCTTTAATTGTAACAAATTCAGAATCGGTTACGACGCTTCCGGTTGCGCTGGCTCAATTTAAAGGAAGTTTCCGTGAAGTGATACAGTGGGGAGATTTAATGGCGTGTTCCGTCATTCTTTCCTTGCCTGTACTGGTTGTGTTTATTCTCGGGAAAAAGTATTTTATTAACGATGTTATAGCAGGCGGGTTGAAAGAATAGAATATTTTAATTTGATAAAAAAAGAAAGATTGCCCGGGTAGGGAATATAAAAGTTTTAAAATAAGAATTACAATTTATAGTCCGAAAGAGTTAAAAATAACTCTTTTATTTTCCTTTTAATGCACCTGATAGGTTATCTGAAATACAATATGGAAGAAATTTGTATGAAAAAAAAGCCAAACAAAATTCTAATTGTTGATGACAATATTTCCAGCGGACTTCTGATAAAACAAATTTTTACGGATGAAAACTATGAAATAGAGTCATATACAAATCCGGTAGATGCTCTTATTTATACTGAAAGAAAAAAATACGATATATTGCTCGTAGATATTGTGATGCCGGAGATGGACGGATTTGAATTTGCAAAATCTTTTGCCTTAAACCATCCTGAGACTCCGGTTGTATTTATAAGCGGTTATGGAAATACCGAAAAAAACCAGATAAAGAGTTATGATATGGGTTCATTCGGATATATCCAAAAACCTTTGAATGCAAAAACTATTAAGGCTAAAATTAAAAATATAATTAAAACAAAACTTTTAAAAGACGAATTGTTAAGAGAGAAGGAGAAGCTTGACAATATATTTAGATTTTCCAGTGATGAAATAATTTTGACCGACGGAAATTTTGATATTATTACAAAAAATAACAGATTTTTTCCAATTAATATGAAAAACTTTTTGGAAACATTAAAATCTTTTCGCTTGAAAAAGGAAATTGATTTGATAAAACAGTTTATTAGCTCACGGCAGAAGCATACTTCTCTTGATATAAATATTCCCGGGTATTGCACGAATGCTAACCTGTCCAAAATTTACGACACAAAAGGCGTCAGAATCGGTTTTTTAATAATTATAAGAGATATAACCCAGTCAGTTATGGTTGAGCGTCAGAAAAAACAGTTTATTGCAACATTAACTCATGATTTAAAAACGCCGGTGAGGGCTGAAGAACGTGCGATTAAAATGCTGATTGACGGAAATTTTGGAGAAATTCAGGAGGAGCAAAAAGAAATTTTGAAAGAAATCTTGTCGTCTTCAAAATTTATGGGAAGAATGACAGACAATCTTCTTACCAGATACAAAATAGAAAATGACAGTTTTAGATTAAATAAAGAATTAAATTCTTTGAAAAATACAATAGAAAAATGTGTTGAAAATATAAAATATATCCTTGAATCAAAAAATCAAACATTAAAAATTAATTACAATACGGCAAATGAATATTTTATATATGATGAAATTGAATTTAGCCGTGTAATTATAAATTTGATATCCAATGCTTCCGAGTATTCTAAAACGGGCAAAAATATTATTTTCACTATTTTAGAAGAAGATAATAAACTGCAGTTAAAGGTAAAAGATAACGGTTACGGTATACCTGACGATGAAATCGAACATATATTTGATGAATTTTATTCATCAGCAAAGCGTTTTAGGAAAGTAGGTTCAGGACTTGGATTGTTTATAACAAAAAAAATTATAGAAGCGCACAATGGTTCAATTTCAGTGGAGTCAACATACGGGGAGGGCAGTGAATTTACAATTTTGCTTCCGTTAGAGAAAAGTCTGTGCGTATGACGTATACAGTGTTGTCATAAATATAATTTTTTATTAAGTTGTTTTTAAATTTTTTGTTTAAAAAAACAGATGCCGGATTTTGTTGAGGTCTGACTCCGGCATCCGGTTTGTATTTTGTTCTCTCACTCATAAATTTATTTGTTCCGTTTGATTACTTTTACAATATCTGATTAAATGTTGTATAACGCCTTGCTCTTTTGGCAGATTTTAAGGATACTTAATATATGGATTTGAATTAGATTTTTTAAATGAAAAAGAATAATATGCAGGATTGGAAAAAAGTATTAAAGTTTATAGTTATAACCTCGGCATTTGCTGTGCTTATATTCATTGCATTTTATAAAGTATTTAATATGTCAGTTATTTCTGACAGGGATTTGATTACATATCATCAAGGTCTTGAATATCTGGAAAAACACGATTATGAAAATGCTTATTTTAATTTTAGCAATGTGTCCAAAACTTCGGCTTTGTACGAGATAGCTTTGTTGAGACAGGCTCTTTGTGCTGATGAGCTTAAGGATACAGATACTGCCGTAAAAAAATACCACTTTTTTATCGAGAGATTTCCCGATTCAATGTTTATTGAGAAGGTATACTATGCACTTGCTCAAAACTATTTTAGGCAGGGAGAGTATAAAAAAGCAGAAAAAACTTTTAATGCCATAGTTAAAAATTATCCTGAAAGCGATTACAAGACAGCATCAAACTACTATCTCGGACTTATTTGCAAAGACAAAAATCCGCAAAGAGCGAAAATGTATTTTCTTTCTTATATAAAAGATGCACCTGACGGAAGGTTTGCGATGAACTGTGTACAGGAACTAATGACGCTTAAAATCCAGCCGGAAGAACAGGAAAATACTCTTTTTGACAATTTGAATCTTCAAAAAGATGAAGAAACTCAAAATCAGGAAAAAAATATCGGAGAAATGAAGTTTAGTCAGTATGAGAATAAATTAATCGGCAGAACTTTTTTCTTGAACGGTATGTACAACGATGCTCTTGAATATCTTAATCTTGCTGATTTAAAAACAAATTGGCACTATTTGTACATAATTTATAAAAACCGGAAACAAAATGAAAAAGCTGATGAAATATTTGTCAAAGGATTTACGAACTATTCAACAAATATAGAAGACAAAGAACTCTATAAAACGTTGGATACATTTGCTTCTGCATATACAGCCGGTGAAAAACACGGATGGTACAGAGAACTGGAGCTTGCAAAAGAAAACAAGGCAAAAGGCGGTGACTATATACTCTACAAACTTTCCCAGCTTGAAGACGGGTCTGTAAAAAATATCTTTTATAAAGAAATTTTTACGGATTTTCCCCACAGCAAATTTGCACCGGAAGCTGTAGCTAATTTGTTCTGGAATGAATATAAAAACGAAAACTATAAAGAAGCACTTAAAATCGGCAGGGTGCATATAAATAATTATCCTGATTCTTTGTCTGCACCGAAAGTAACTTACTGGACAGCCAGAATATACGAAAAGCTTGATAACAGAAATCTTGCAAAAACATATTATCAGCGTGTGCGTTCAAAATACCCGGATACATACTATGCATACAGGGCACACAAAAAACTTGGTATTCATCGGTCGACAGAATGGGCAACAAAACCGTACAGGCGCCTTCCGGATGAAGATGTTGTGATACGATTTCCTATTGAGTATACGAACTTAACAAATGAAAAATCTACTTTAATAGATACAATTTTAAAAACCGGAGACTATGAACTTTTAAACGGTATTGAAGACGACAATGAGATACTTCAAAGCTGGCTGAATTATAAAAGAGGGAAATTTGCAACATCAGGAACACTTGCACGTGACGCAATAGAAAAAATGGCAGAAAAACCGTCATTTTCAGACAGTGTATACAAACTTGCATACCAGCTTCACTATCAGGATTTGATTAACAAATACGGACAGCAGTATAATATAGATTCATATTTAATAGCTGCATTGATTAGAGAAGAAAGCTACTACAATGCCAAAGCAGGAAGCGGTGCAGGTGCTAAAGGACTTATGCAGCTTATGCCGTCTACCGCAAACTATATAGCACATAAAGCCGGTATCAGATATAACTATCTTCTTAATCCTGAAGACAATATAAAACTAGGATGCGCATATATTAATTATTTAAGAGATACTCATAAGCACAATGATTTATTTGCTATTGCTGCTTACAACGGCGGTCCGAACGCGGTTACGAACTGGAAAGAAAATATGGATTATGACAACTTTGATGAGTTTGTTGAGAACATTCCTTACTCTGAAACAAGAGATTATATAAAAAAAGTGTTCAGAACTTACTGGATTTACACAAATATTTACTAATTACTCCTCAAGTTTTATGTATGGCGTATCTTCCCAACGTAAATCAATATATTTTACTTTTTTGTTCAGAGTTTTTACTTCCGGTAAAATCGATGTGATTCGTGTTATTCTCGGCAAAGTTGTACTGTTTAGTTCACCTATTCTGACTTTTACCGATTGGAGCTGTGCATATATATCTTTTGGATTTCTAAAGTCAAGATATTTAACTTTTTCATGACTGTAATATTCAAGCGTTTTGGCAAGGTTTTCAATGCGTTTTATTTTTACTGCATCCCATTCTTTGTAATCATCACCTTTTGTTCCGTATGATAAAACAAGAATTGTTTTAAACGCCGGATTCAATGGCATATATTCCCGTCCTATGAATTTTCCGCCTTCCGCAAAAAATGCAATGGGTGCAACATTTTCGGCGGGAGAGATAGAAAGGATAGGCGTTCTTTCTATAATTATGATATCCAGACGAGCCGGAAACCAGAATCTTCTGATATAAACTTCTTTAATCGGATCCAGTGTTTCCAGTTCTTTTTCGAGTTTTTTTGTATTGAATAAATAAATCGGACGCTGCGGAACAGGTGTACGCTGTAAGATGGACATTATCCTGTATGTCGGAGTAATTCTGTTTCCGACTATTTCAAGTGCTCTGTTGTGAGGGTTATTAAAAGCGCCTTTGTCCAGGTACCATTGCGGAAGTTTATAGACTTTATAACCGGCAAATATAAGTAATAATACAATCAAAAGTCTTATAAAAATACGAACACGTTTCAAAGTAATCTGACTGCGGCGCACATGTCGCTGCATCTGATTGATTTTGACTCGCCTGTCAATATTTATATTGTTGTCGTATTTTTTTAGTCGTTTCTTCATATTCTATTTATTCAAACCGGCACCGTTTAAAATAATTTGAACAAGATTGTCATAACTTATTCCCATAGCCTTCGATTGTGCGGGTAAATCACTTAAATCCGTCATTCCCGGACTTGTGTTGATTTCTAATACATAAGGTACACCATCGCTAATAAGAAAATCCACTCTGCTTACTCCTCTGCAGCCGCAAGCCTCAAATGCTCTTATTGCAATTTCTTTAACTCTTTTTGTCATTTCACCGGAAAGCTCTGCCGGCAGAATAAATTCTGTCATACCTGCAGTATACTTGGCTTCGTAATCGTACCATTCTGTTTTTGTTCTAAATTCAAGAATTTCTGTTGCAAAACGTTCCTCTCCATTTTCTAAAACGCCTACCGTCAAGCTTTTACCTTCCAGATATTCTTCGACAAGTACGTCTTGATTAAATTCGAGTGATTTTTTAAAACATTCATTCAGTTCTTTTTCGTTTGAAACTTTAAACATACCCAGGCTTGAGCCTTCCGAGACAGGTTTTAGCATGAGCGGGTACTTTAATCCTTTTATTTTTTCATTGCAGTTTTCGTCTTTTTTTACAAGAACGGATTTGATTAGCGGAATATCGAAATTTCTCAAAACATTTTTTGTATAGTCTTTGTTCATACAAACAGAACTGGCACAGACTCCGCAGCCTGTATAAGGTATTTCAAGAATTTCCAAAAGTCCCTGAACGCAACCATCTTCTCCGAATCTGCCATGCATTGCATTGTATGCTATTTCTATCTTTTTTTCCTGCAGAACTTGTGCAATGTTTTTGTCTATGTCAATAAGTTCTGCGTTTTTGTAACCGAGTCTTTTGAGTGCTTCAAAAACATTTTTTCCGGAACGAAGTGACACTTCTCTTTCGCTTGATGGTCCTCCGCATAATACTGCTATTTTTTTATCTTCATCAATCAGTTTTTTTATTTTTTTAACATCGTATTCCATAATTCTTCTTCTTCTTTATCTCTGATTCCTATAAATTTAACTTCCGGTTCTAATTCTATAGTGTATTTTTCTTTAACCATATTATACATTTTATTCATTATATGTGAAATATCTTTAGAAACGGCATTTCCGGTATTGACAACAAAATTTGCATGTCCGCTCCAGACTTTTGCTCCGCCGACAGAGAGGGTTTTGGCGCCGGCAAGTTCTAAAAGTCTTCCCGCTGAGTCATTCGGAGGATTTTTAAAGGTACTTCCGGCGTTTGGAGTAGTCAGATTAGGCTGTTTTGTTTTTCTAAACTCCAGATTCCTTTTCATAAGTGTTTGTATTTGTTCTTTATCGTCTATTTTAAGTTCAAATTTTGCGCTTAAGAGGATATAATTTTTTTTATCCAGAATTGAACTTCTGTATTTGAAAGCGAGTTCCGTCTTGCTCAAATTTAAAACGCTTTTGCTGTCTGCGTCGAATACTTTTGCGTTGAAACATGTGTCAGATACGGATTGACTGTGGGCAGATGCATTCATGTGAACAATCCCTCCGACAGTTCCGGGAAATCCTATCATAAACTCAAAACCGCTTAAACCATGCTTTTGTGCTTTTTGAGAAAGCAAAGGTGCTTTAACGCCGCATTGTGCGGTTATAATATTACCTTCAATGCTAAAATCCCGTAAATCTGTAGTTAAAATAACATCGTTATCCACTCCTGCAGATGAGACTAAAACGTTTGAACATCCGCCTAGTACTATCGGTTCTTTAAGTGTACTCAACAGATATACAAATTCTTCTTCTGTCTTTGGAAACCATACTTTTTTTGCACATCCGCCTATTTTAAAGGTAGTATGTTTCTTTAATTCATAATTTTCAAAACTTTTTATATCTTTTATATCCATTAGACACCGGCTTTTCTTGCTGATTCTATTGCGTTTCCGATTTTGGTAATATCTCCTGCGCCGAGAGTAATTACAAAATCTCCGCTTTTTAGAGCGGGGGCAATTTTTTTCGCAGCTTCTTCAATTGTGCCGGAGATGTATTGTGCTTTATCCGTATTTAGCGCTTGCACAAATTTTTCTGAATTTATACCATCTATCGGATCTTCAGAGGCTGCATAAACATCAGTTACATAAAGTTTGTCGACGGAATCAAAACATTTTATGAAATTGTTCCATAATCCTTTAAGCCGTGAATATCTGTGGGGTTGGAATATGGCAACAACCCGTCCGTTTGCTGCATTTTTTGCACTTTCAAGAGTTGTTTTTATCTCTGACGGATGGTGGGCGTAGTCATCTATTATTGTTATTCCGTTAAATTCTGAAACAAGCTGGAATCGTCTTCCCATTCCCGAAAAATGTTCAAAATGAGGTCGGATTGTTTCAAAATCAACTCCGCTTTCCATCAATGCCGCACAAACAGCAACTGCATTGCAGACATTATGTCTGCCCGGGATAGTGAGTTTTAGTTTGCCGATAAACTGACCGGATTTTTTTAATGAAAATTCTGAGCCAAATTCGTGGTATGTTATATTGTCAGCCATATAATCTGCGTCTTTTAGACCAAAGGTTATGAATTTGCACTGGGGATTTTGCTCCATAAGCTTTTGAATCCCGCTGCAATCATTGTTTACAACAACCTTGCCGTTTTTTTCAACGTGTGAAAGATGTGTTTTAAAGGTATCAAGAAGTTCTTGAAACCCGTCTTTGTAAAAATCTACATGGTCAATTTCAAGGTTGTTAATAACGCTTATATACGGAGAATATTTTACTATTGTACCGTCTGATTCATCAAGTTCAGCCACAAAAAAGTCTCCGTTTGAAGCTTTTGCATTTGTGTTTAATTCCGGAATTATTCCGCCTACACAGTATGACGGATGAAGTCCTGCTTTTTCCAAGACATAAGCACATAATCCGCTCGTTGTAGTTTTTCCGTGTGTTCCCGAAAATCCAAAAAACTTCGGTTTCTTTTCTTTACCCAAACCTTCTGAAATCATTTTTAAAATATCAGAACGATGATAAATTTTGAGTCCAAGCTCTTTTGCTCTGACTTTTTCCGGATTGTTGTCTCTGATTGCGGAGGAAGCAACAACAATCATTTCCGGCTGAATATTTTGCGCGCTGTGACCAATTGTGATTTTTGCGCCTAACTTTTCAAGCGTTTTTATGTATTTGCTGTCTTTTATATCAGAGCCGCTTACGCTGCAGCCCAGTTCAAGTAAGTATTTTGCCAAACCGCTCATTCCGATTCCACCGATGGCAATAAAGTGAAATTTTTTATTTTTCATATCCATATTTAACTCATCAATCCGTTTAAATGTTTTAATTATATTTTATTACAAAAAACCTTTTTTAGAGAGCCGTATTTAAAATTTTTAGAGTATAGAAATGTAACAGTGTTTGTTTTTTTATGAATAAAAAATATTCAAACTGGGAATATAAAATAATGTACTGAAAATTTATGAGATATATGCTATGTCACTAAGTGCAGTAATGCCTATATATATTGCCCAAACAGGGATTACCAAAGCGCAGGAAGCCCAACAAGAGGCGATTCAGGAAATCGCCAGCGGATTACTTGCGAACGTAAATCCTGCTGATGAGTATATCTCGCAAGGTCTGGAAACAGAAATTCGTGCTGCAAATCAAGCAATGGAAAATGCCCAAACAGGCATTAACGTTACGGCTGTAGCCGACGCAGCTCTGAATAATGTTTCCCAGTCATTGGGCAGAATACGCGAGCTGGCTGTTCAGGCAGCTAACGGTATATATTCTGACAGCCAGCGTAACGCTATTCAAATGGAAATTAACCACAATGTTGAACAAATCAGGCAAACTCTGGGTAATGCTACATTTAATGGAAAAGATGTTTTAAATGTAGTTTCAACAGGGGAAAATCCGGCACCGGAGATACGTTTTCAGGTCGGTACCGGATCCGGTTCGGAGTCAACGGTTTCGTATGATCCGAACGTCTCCCTTGATGAAATGAATTTTGATGTGACAACACCTGACGGTGCACGCACCGCGCTGGAGTCTATAGATAATATATTGGGAGACATTAATACCAAACGGGGAGAACTCGGAGCCACGAACGCTAAGCTTGAAAGCTCAATTGAACAGCAAATGACTAACATGATGAACTCGACAGCTTCAAAGAGTTCGATGACAGACGCAGATTACCTGAGTGCATTTCTGAAATTTAAACAAGCGGGAATCACACAGGAAAGCCTGATACAGGTACTAAAGTCGTCAATGCAGTCACAGAAATTGCTGCTTAACTTGATTTAACACAGGTTCGTCCTTGTAAAGAGAGTTGGCATCTTCATTACGATTGCAGTTCGACTAGCACTAAAAGTCCAAATTAATTCAATTAATTCGGACTTTTCCTTTTGTCTTTTTTAATCATTTAATTTTGAGCAAGATATTGGAGAGCTTGTTTTAAAATTTGTTCTGGGGAATCATTTTTTTCTATCGTGTTTAAAGCAAGTTTTATAGCTTTTTTGGTTTCTTCAGGCGAATAACCGAGGGATAAAAGCACTGCCTGAACTTCTGAAACACACTCATTTGAAATATTTTCATTTTTAGAGGTGTCTTTTATATCTGATATGTCGACAGGTGCTGTTTTTTGCCAGTTAATAAGTTTGTCTTTCAATTCGATAACAATTTTTTGTGCCATTTTGGGTCCGACACCTTTTGCTCTTGAAAGCTCTTTATAATCACCCCTTATAACAGCTGAAATCAAGTCATAACCTGAAAATTCATCAAGAAGTACGAGTGCTACTTTCATTCCAACACCGGAGACACTGAGAAGTATATTGAAAATATCACGATCTTCTTTACTTAAAAATCCGCAAAGCGTCATAGAGTCTTCCCTGTGGATAAGCGTTGTGTAAACTTTTATCTGTGAATTTTCTTCACCGGAAAGGTTTACCGTTCGTAAGGTTGTATTAATTAAATATCCGATATTTCCGCATTCAATAGTTATAGTTGCACCTTTTGCGGTTTGTTTTGAAACAAGCGTTCCTTTTATGTAGTCGTACATAGTATTCTCTTTCCAAGTTTTTTAGCTGTTTTTATATCTTCTTCCGGTTTTTTGCCAGTGGTCGTCAGGTAATTACCTGTTAAAATTCCTTCAACGCAGCATTTCAAAGCCAATTCCTGATTTTTTTCAGATAATCTCATCCTTCCTCCGCAAAAACGCAAAACAGATTTTGGATTGGCAATTTTAAACACTGCAAGTGTTCTTAATATATTTTCTTCATCTATTTTGTCATAATAATTTTCAAACGGAGTTTTGGGTATAGGCATAAGAATATTAATCGGAATAGAATCAGGTTCTATTTCTGAAAGTTCAAGAGCCATTTCCACCCGCTGTTCAATTGTTTCTCCCATGCCGAGAATCACTCCGCAGCATAGTTCCATTCCGTATTTTTTAACCAATTTACAAGTATTTATGCGGTCTTCGTAGGTATGTGTTGAACAAATTTCAGGATAATATGATTTGCACGTATTAATATTGTGATGGAATCTTTTTAATCCTGAGTGCGCAAGTTTTTTTGCCTGTTCTTCATTTAAAATTCCGATAGACGCACAACTTTGCAGACCGTCTATTTTGTTGATTTCTTTTATCATATCAAGCATTTTGTCAAAGTCGCTTTCTTCCGGTGTTTTTCCGGAAGTAACGATTGCAAAACGTGAAGCTTTATGTTTTTTTGCGTCAATAGCGGCATTTTTCGCAGTCACCGCATCTATAAGCGGAAAAGAGTCTATATCTGTTCTGTAATAAGAACTCTGCGCGCAGTACTTGCAGTCCTGGGAACATTTTCCGTTTCTTGCATTTACGAGAGAACAAAATTCAATATTATCAGACATTAATTTTGCGGATTTTTGCAAAAGTGTGTCAAGTTCCAGATTGTACAGATTAAGTAAATCATTTTTATCCATACAATTTATTATAGCAAAACAACATTAAGCAGATAAAACTTTTCTGTTCAAAAGCAAATTAGCCAGTTCCGTATTGTTTTTCTGGGGAATTAAATCCAGTTTCCAAATTTTTCGGTACATAGCGGAACGTGTCAACAAATCTTCGATGACTTCCAGCGGTGTTTCTTTATTGAGAGCAATTTTTAGATGGTCTCTGAGAGACATTGCACTTTTGCTTTTTGATTGCATCATGCCGGAGGTTTCTTTTATGTATTTAAGACTTTCATCGTTTAACCCGTGACCTTGCAGAATTGCAAAAATTCTGTCCTCGTTTCCGGTGTGTTTCTTATATTTTGCGATAATTACTTTTTCTTCATCGAGAAATTTTGGTACTTCAGGGATTTGTTTTTTTAAATTTGAGGCAGCTGCACCTTTGGATTTTCTGATTGTGTTAGATAATTGAAGCGCCAGTATTTCCATATTTCTGTATAATTTTGAAGCAGCTATTTTATTTCTCATAAAAATAGCCGATGCAGCTAACATTGCAAAACTGCTTCTTGCCGCAACCCGGGCAGGTATTGCAATCGCTTCTTGTCCAAAGCTTGTTTGTTTATTTTTACAGCTTGGATACATATTTGTGTTTATGCCTTTAAAACCTATTGCTCCGATTCTGCTCATAGTAAATCCCTTTCGACTGTTGATGAACATAATAGAGAAAGATTAAATAAATCTTTGTTGGGGTAAATTATATTACTTAACTTATACTAACTTCGATTTCAAATAGTCTTTGCCAAGGAAAATTATAACCTATTTCATGAAATTTTGCATTAAATTTTTTTATCAGTATTTGTTCATAAGGTTTCATTTTTTCTGAAACAAGATTTATATTCGTACCGGCGTTCTCTTTTTTTAGCGTGTTTCTTATGTTTGCCTGATATGCCCAGTCATCTGAAAATCGAATTAATTGTAATTTTTTAAATGAAGAAAGGTTAAGATTCGTTGAGAAATGTTTCATTAATGCACAGCAGATTGCGCTGCCCAGTGTATTGCCTGTTGTATTCCAGCCGGCATAGCCCAAAAAGGTTGTAAAATCAATATCTTTTTCCAGAAATTTTTTGACAAAATTGTTATCTGCACCGTTTGCATTAAGTATATCCGCGATTAAATACGGTTTTTGAGGAAGGTTGAGTTGTCCTGAAAAGCCTTCAACGTCAACTCCCATAACGAGTTCGCCCTGTTCATTTTTAAAGTTATTAACCAGGAGAATTATATCAGCCTGCGTCTCGTCACAGCATTCGCATCCGGCAAGTTCTATTTGTCCTTTTACGGATTCAAAGACTGAAATATCTTCATATTTTGAAATTTTATTTGTGTAATCCTTTTGCGTAAACACAGGAGCAATTTTTAAATTTTTTCCTGATGTAATTGCACGGGATAAGAGACTTAGAGGAATTTCATCGGCTCCTGTTTTTACCAGTGCATTTACATTGTTTTCTTTAATCAATTTTTGAAGCTGCTGTGCCTCCATTACATTAAACCCAAACTCTGCACAGTCGTCTTTTGAGTAAACAAGTGTATCAATAATACCCTCTTTTGCCCAATCAAGATACAGCTTATTTATTTCAAAATTTCTCTGTCTTGTATTCAGATAATCCTGCAATATCTGCGGGGGGATGTCTGTTGTAACCAGCCCTTTTTGGTGGCATTCGTATGAGTATTGAAATATTTTTTTGCCGTATTCACTCCAGTATTCTTTTTCTTCTTCGTTTATATTGTTATTTGAAATACGCATGATGCTTGAGAATGCATAGATTTTAGTATTTTTTGTTTTAATAATATTCTTTAATGCATCAAGTCTTTTTTTTATGTCTTCTGTTGTATCGTTTGAACGCCGCGACGGAATAAGCCCGCCGTAAGCTATTGTGTCCAGTGATATAATAATTGCATCAAGACCGTTTGGCAGAGATTCCATCCAGTTCAATATTGCTTTGGTGTCTGCATTTTTTGTTAAATCACCGAGAAATTGTCTTTCGGGAAGAAAAAGCTCAGTGTCGTTATCAATGTCAGAAATCTGCATAGGCAGTGTGTAGCAGACCGGACGATTATCTATTGGAATAAGTGCATACTTTTTCATATTGATTATAAATTTTTAATATTACTAAACTGATTTTCTCTGGTAATACCGACTTTTCCGGAACGGACAAGTTCTTTTATTCCGATTGGTCTTAAAAGTTCAATCAGAGACCGTATCTGGCGTTCATCGCCAATTGCTTGCAGCGTATAGCTTTTAGGTGAAACATCAATAATTTTTGCATTAAATATTTCTGCAATTCTTAATATTTCAGAACGGTCTTCGTCTTTTGCGTTTACTTTGCAAAGAATCAGTTCTCTTTCAATTGATTCAACAGTTATTAAATCGACCACTTTTATAACCGGAACAAGTCTATTGAGTTGTTTTGTTATTTGTTCAATAACTTTTTCATCTCCGTTTGTGACTATAGTCAAACGCGCATATTCTCTGTCAAGCGTAGGTGCTGCAGTTATACTTTCTATGCTGTATCCGCGTCCGCTGAACAGCCCGCTTACTCTGGAGAGAATACCGGCATCGTCTTTTACTAAAATTGAGATTATATGGTTCATTTATACTTCCTTATTGTTGTTTAATTAACTGGTGAGTCATTTGAGAGAAGAATTTTGTTGAGAGGGTTGCCGGCAAGGACCCAAGGATAAACCATCTCAAATTCTTCTACAACAAAATCTATAAATACGGGTTTTTTGCAAGCGACTGCCTGTTCCAGTACGGGAATGATTTCTTCTTCTTTGGTGACCCTAAAACCTGCTGCTCCGTAAGCTTCTGCAACTTTTACAAAATCCGGTCCGGAGATTTTTGTTTCGGAATAATGTTTGTTAAATAATTTTTCCTGCCACTGGCGTACCATACCCAGATAACCGTTGTTTATAATTGCAACAATAACCGGCAAATTGTATTCAACACAAGTTGCGAGTTCTTGAATATTCATCTGAATACTGCCGTCACCGGCTATATCAAAAATAAGCTTTTCCGGTTTTGCAACAGCCGCTCCTATTGCCGCCGGAAAGCCAAAGCCCATTGTCCCCAAACCGCCTGATGTGATAAATCTTCTGGGTTCTGTAAATTTAAAAGTCTGTGCTGCCCACATTTGGTGCTGACCTACTTCTGTGGCAATTATTGCATCTTTGTCTTTTAAAAATTCATACATTTTTTCAATAACAGTATGCGGATTGAGTTTTTCAGACTGTACAGAAGGCAGAGTCCGTTTTTTCTTCCATTCTTCAATCTGTTCGAGCCAGGCTTGTTTAACATCTTTATTTATTTCATAATTTTTATTGTTTAGTTCTTCAAGCATTGCCGTAAGAACGTTTTTTGCATCTCCGACTATCGGAATATCAACAGCAACATTTTTACTTATAGAACAGGGGTCTATGTCGATATGAATGACTTGTGCATCTTTTGCAAATCTTTTCAAACATCCTGTGATTCTATCATTAAACCTTGTTCCGATAGCGAACAAGACGTCACAGTTGCATACAGCATGGTTTGCCCAGAAATTTCCGTGCATACCAAGCATGCCGAGAGATTTTTCACGTGTTGCAGGATAAGCTCCCATTCCCATAAGGGTATTTGTAACAGGGATGTTCAGTCTTTCTGCAAGTTCTGTTAATTCTTTACACGCTTCAGCTGCAATTACTCCGCCTCCTGCAATAATGACAGGTCTTTCAGCTTCACATAGAAGCTCAAGTGCTTTTGAAATTTGTCTTGGATGCCCGAAGTAATTTGGATTATATCCGGGTAATTTAACTGTCTCCGGATATTCAAAAGCTGCACGAGCAGTTAAGATATCTTTTGGTAAATCCACCACAACAGGTCCGGGTTTCCCTGTGGTTGCAATATGAAAAGCTTCTTTTATTATTCGCGGCAGTTCTTTTATGCTTTTTACAAGATAATTATGTTTGCAGCAAGAGCGGGTTATTCCAACGATGTCTGCTTCCTGAAAAGCGTCGTTGCCTATTTGATTTAAACCGACCTGACCTGTAAAAACAATGATGGGATATCCGTCATAGTATGCATTCGCAATACCGGTAATTGCATTAGTAGCGCCGGGTCCTGATGTTACCAGGGCAACCCCGGGTTTGCCCGTTACGCGCGCAAAACCTTCTGCTGCATGGATTGCTGCCTGTTCATGGCGCACAAGGTAATGTTTTATTGATTTGTCGTGATAAAGCGCTTCGTATATGGGTATTATAACGCCGCCGGGGTATCCGAATATTTCTTTAATGCCTTCCTTTTTTAGACATTCAAGAAACATCTGGGCGCCGTTCATCAATTCTTTTTTGTCAGTAGTTTCAATCATGTATTTCTCCGAAAAAAGTGTTCTATATACAATGGTATCATTGTTTTCACTTTTTTGAAAGAAAATAGTTAAAAAGGGTTAACAATTTAATGTATTTTGTACAATTTAAAAAAATCTAATAACTTTTTTTAAAAAAGACTTGACAGAATTATAAAATTAAAAATAATTAACTGAAAATATTTATTTAATAATAACTATGATAGCCTGATAACCATGGTTTCAAGGGTTCGTTAAGAATTATAAAAGAAAATATTGTAAAAGTTTTTTTTATTGTCTGTAATCCTTGTGTGGTGCTTGTTTTTGTCATTGCTACAATGGTAAAATTGTAAAATAAAAAGCATGCTTAAGTGTAAAATTGACCACTCATGCAAATTTTGTTTTAATATAAGTATTACATTCGAGGTAATTAATTCAAAAGATTAATTCTTGAGTTTATAAAAAATAAAAATCGTTCGGAGGGAGAAGCCCGATAGTATTATGGGGTGTTTTTGAGTACCGAATTTAAATGGTAGGGTTTGAGAGAATACACCATTTAATCGATAAAAATGTAAAGAGATAAGTTTATAATGTTAGATAGGATGAAAAGCCTGCTAACCGGAGGAAATTACATTGTTAGAACATGGATACATTCAAATTTACACTGGCGATGGAAAAGGTAAAACAACAGCATCTTTGGGTTTGGCTTTAAGAGCCCTCGGGCATGGTTGGAAAGTTCTTGTTATCCAGTTTACAAAAGGTGATCAGGGAACTACATACGGAGAAATAGCTTCTGCATGTAATTTCGGTGACAGATTTAAAGTTGTTCAATGCGGTATGGATAGAGTTGTGTACAAACACAATATCTGCATGGAAGATTATAAAGAAGCAAAAAAAGGCTGGGAATTAGCAAAACAGGCTATTAACAGCGGTGAATATCAGCTTATTATTCTCGATGAATTAAATATCTGTGCTGCAATGAATATGATAAAAGTTTCAGAAATCAAAGAAGTTCTGCTTAATAAGCCGGAAAACCTTGAAATAGTTTTGACAGGAAGATATGCACATCCTGAGCTTATAGCTCTTGCACATCTTGTTACTGAAATGAAGCCTGTTAAACACTACTTTGATATAGGTGTTATGGCTAGACAAGGTATCGAATATTAAGGTTTTGAAACTTTAATATACGGAGAAATGGGGAAATACGGGAGGTTTAAAAACTCCCTTTTTTTTATGCAATTTTATATAATAATACCCGATATGTCTTTTGCATATCGGGTATAAAAAAACTTTAACTATGGCATACCGCCTATGGCATCATCACTTGGATAAGCCATTGTAGAAATTCCGGAATTTCCTGCGGTTCCAAAGGACGGAGGCATAGATCCTACTGCATCATCGCTGGGAAATGCTTTGGTAGCGGGTTTTTTATCATCAGTTTGATAGTTGTTATCCGGACCGTTTGGTTTTGTATCGTGAATATCTCCGGAAGGAGGCATTGCACCCATCGCATCATCACTTGGATAAGCTTTTGTTTCAGCTTTATTCGATGTATTAGCATCATTTTCTTTGAAAAAGTTAAACAGTGCTTCCAGCACATCGTTTAAAAGTTCTGCGATTTCTTCTCTAACAGAAATAACTTCAATATCTGATAATTCATTATTCTTGTTGTCCGTTGTGGGCGTCCCACCGGTAGCATCATCACTTGGATAAGCAAGAGTTGTTGCCTGGTTGTCCTCATTTCCGACTTTTTCCTGATTTTTTGTGGCATAGTTCAATCTTTGATTTGCTCTTACATAATCCAAAAAATAATCACTCATATCATTCTCCTGTTTGTATGACTTTATATATATCGGATATTTTTCTGAATCACTTTAGGATTTTTTTTGCATAAAGTAGTAAAAATTTTTTCTTGCTTATATATCAAGCATTTCAGGCTTTACAATTAGTAACAAATAAGTTAGCATATGAAAATGGGAAAAAATATTTTACTTATCGGCTCAGAAAAAGATACATCTTCAATGGATATGCAAAAACGACTTGCTGCAAGAAATGCCCATGTTATACTATTTGACACGGCAAAATATCCATATGAAATAAAAATAACTTTTGACGCAAACTCACCTGCCTGCGGTTATATTCAAGAAAATTCCGGCAATTTAAAAATTCCCATTTCCGAGATTAATGCTGTTTACCGCAGATGGAGCAACGGTGTGCGTGTTAAGCCTGAAGAAGACAGATTACTACAGGAAATTGTGTACTGGAATATAGAATCAGCAATAGGTTCATTTTTAAAATGTCTGGACTGCCGTCAGGTAAATCCGTATGAATCCGTAGAAATGCACAAATACAAAGGTTACCAATTAAAATTAATGAAACAAAACAACATTAGAATACCTGAATCAATTATAACAAATGATCCGGATGAATTAATCGACTTTTATGAAAAAAACAATAAAAAAGTCATATACAAACCGGTAAGAGGCTGGGCAAATACAGCAATCTTAACCGATGACAAATTGACCGCAGAAAATCTTGCATCACTGTCCAATTCACCCGTGACAGCACAGGAACTAATCGAAGGTACGGATATACGAGCATACATTGTTGATAAAGATATATACGCATTAGAAATAAACGCAAAGACTATAGACTTCAGAGCAGAGAATAATGCAAAACGTATTCCAATAAAACTTGAAGAGTCAGTAATTGAAGACTGTTTTAAAATAAACGATATTCTCGGGCTAGTTTTTTCGGGCATAGATATGAAAAGAACACCATCAGGCGAATACGTGTTTTTTGAAGCAAATCCAACTCCTGTATTTTTGTATGATGAAGAATGCTGCAATTATCCAATAAGTGAAAGCATTGTTAATTTACTGTTAAAAGAATAAAAAAGACCTTATCAATTTGATAAGGTCTTTTATTGTATTAGTATCCGCTAAATTAAGCGTTTACGCCTGATTTAGAAATAATTTCAGTTTCGATATTAGCAGGAACCTGTTCGTATTTGTTGAATTCCATTGAGAATGTTCCGCGTCCCTGTGTTTTTGAACGGATGTCTGTAGCATATCCGAACATTTCAGCAAGAGGAACAATCGCACGGATTTTTTGAATACCTGTTCCTTCGATAATTTCCATACCTTCAACACGTCCGCGTCTGGATGAAATATCACCGATAATATCACCTGTATTTTCTTCAGGAACTTCTATTTCTACTTTCATCATAGGTTCAAGTATGCAAGGTCTTGCTTTCTTTGTACCTTCTTTGATAGCCATAGAACCGGCAATTTTGAATGCCATTTCAGATGAGTCGACTTCGTGGTATGAACCGTCATACAATGTTACTTTAACGTCAATCATCGGGAATCCTGCTATGATACCGCCTTCAAGTGCTTCTTCCATACCTTTTCTTGCAGGTTCAATGTATTCTTTCGGAATAGCACCACCGACGATTTTGTTTTCAAATACAAATCCGGCATTTTCTTCAGCAGGTTCAATTTTGATTTTAACGTGACCGTACTGACCTTTACCGCCAGACTGACGAATGAATTTAGAATCCTGATCAGCAGTACCTCTGATGGTTTCTCTGTAGGCAACCTGCGGTTTACCAACGTTTGCGTCTACTTTAAATTCTCTCAGCAGACGGTCAACGATGATATCAAGGTGAAGTTCGCCCATACCGGAAATAATGGTCTGACCTGTTTCTGTGTCAGATTTAACTCTGAATGACGGATCTTCTTCTGCAAGTTTTTGAAGTGCAATACCCATTTTATCCTGGTCAGCTTTTGTTTTCGGTTCAATAGCGACTGAAATTACAGGTTCCGGGAATGTCATTTTTTCTAAGATAATCGGTGCTTTTTCGTCGCACAGCGTATCACCTGTAGTAGTATCTTTAAGACCTACTGCCGCACAAATATCGCCTGCGTAAACTTCCTGAATTTCGTTTCTCTGGTCTGCATACATTTGTACAAGTCTGGAAATACGTTCTTTCTTACCATTTGTCGCATTAAGAACGTATGAACCTGATGTAAGTTTACCTGAATATACACGTAAGAATGTTAAACGACCGACGTAAGGGTCTGTCATAACTTTGAATGCCAATGCTGCAAACGGTTCGTCTTCTGACGAATGTCTTTCGACTTTGCTTCCGTCAGGAAGTTCACCTTCGATAGCTTTAACGTCAACCGGTGACGGCATATAATCTACAACTGCATCTAAGAGAAGCTGTACGCCTTTGTTTTTGAAGGCGGTGCCGCAGCAGACCGGAACGATTTTGTTTTCGCAAGTAGCTTTTCTCAAAACTTTTTTGAGTTCTTCCATTGTCGGTTCTTCGCCTTCAAGGAATTTCATCATCAAATCGTCATCGTGTTCGGAAATTGCTTCAACTAAAGCTGCATGGTATTCGTTTGCTTTGTCAAGCATATCTGCCGGAATTTCTTCAACTTTTATATCCGTACCAAGGTCGTTTGTATAAATATGTGCTTTCATATCGAGAAGGTCAACAATACCTGTGAACTGATCTTCTGCGCCAATCGGAAGCTGAATCGGGTGAGCATTAGCGTTGAGTCTGTTTCTCAACTGATCAACTACACGATAGAAGTTTGCACCGGTTCTGTCCATTTTGTTTACAAAGACCATTCTCGGTACTTCGTATCTGTTAGCCTGTCTCCATACTGTTTCTGACTGTGATTGAACACCGCCTACAGCACAGAATACAGCAACAACACCATCCAGTACACGGAGAGAACGTTCTACCTCAATAGTGAAGTCAACGTGACCGGGTGTGTCAATAATATTTAACTGGTAGTTTTTCCACATAGCTGTAACAGCTGCAGACTGAATAGTAATGCCGCGTTCACGTTCTTGATCCATAAAGTCGGTTACGGCTGCGCCGTCGTGAACTTCACCGATTTTGTGAGTTTTTCCTGTGTAGAATAAGATACGTTCGGTAGTTGTGGTTTTACCTGCGTCGATGTGAGCAGCGATACCAAAGTTTCTTACTCGTTCTAAGGGAACTTGTCTTGCCATTTGTTTCTTCCTTTTATCAATATATTTACTACAATTAAACAGCAATTGTGCTATCTTATAAAATTCTTGCACAAAAATAAAAATTTTAAAATAAAAATTCAGAAGGTTTTTGTCTGTTAAAAAATTTAAAGGAAGATATGTGCAATCGTTTGAAAACTTTGTCCCGTATGCAATAAGGTCTGTTTTGAGTTTTGTATTTTGGAGTTAGTATTTGTTTAAATATATGGAAAATGTAAATAAATGTTACAAATATAATAAATTTGTATAAAGTTTTTACCAAAAAAGCCGATACAAATATTGTTAATAAGAAACCTACCCTTTAAAAAAAGTAAGTCAGTCGTCACCAGAGTAAATAAAAGAAAGCAAGGGAAGCACTATGATTCTTGAGTACAAAGTTAATGAAATTCACGTTGAGCCGGCATGGCTAAAAACGCTTTATGATTTGATTGAAGAACTAAACTGCAAATGTAAGACTTACATTGATGAAACGTACAACCGTACTTACAAACAGTTTTCAAGAACACGAATCATTGAAGTATACGGTTCAGATACAATGCTTTCTTGGTTAAAACTCAGAATGGAAAGATATAATCATTTTATCGATGCTCTAAATGAACGCCCTGAAATTCAGGCAAGTATGAAAGAAGAAGATGACGACGAAAACGAAGAATAGTCGGAATTTGACAACAGAAAGAGCCGTTGTTTGTATTAGAAACAATGGCTCTTTTGTTAAACCGGGGATATTCGGAGTAAAAGAATAAAAAAACAGCCTTCATATTTGAAGGCTGTTTTTATTTTAGATAGTTAAATTATTACTTGTTGTAAAGAACGTCGCTCTGTTGTTGTGTAGCAGGAACTGCTCTTTGCGGATAGATTCTGACTGTGAAGATATCGTATACAGCCTGAGTACCTGTAGTAACTTTGTTAGGTCCTTTAGGTCCGTTTACGTCAACTTCAACAACTGAGCAGTAACCATCAATATCGTTGTTGTCTGTTTGACAATCATTTTGTTGATTTAATACAGTCAATTTCATACCGTCAGCCGTGTAGATAACATTTGTACCAACAGTTGACATAACGTTAAGTCTTTTTGTCAACATATGGAACATGTTAGCACCGGTAAAGCTTGTAGCGTCTTCACCGTCTAATGCATAGTTCAATGTTACAGCCTGGTTAAGCATAGAAACTGCTTTTTTGAAACCTGCTTTATATTCCTGTTGTGCAGTATTTTGCATCAAAGACGGAATTGTCATAGCTGCAATTACACCAATAATCATTAATGTAACAAGAACTTCTGCCAAAGTAAAACCTGATTTTTTGTTCATAATTTCCTCTTTCTTCTATCAAAAAAGTATTTAATTTACACTATCTAAAGTTACCCTATCATAATAAATCATTATATAAAAAAAAGCAAGTCTTGATTGAAAAAATATATACATCAAATGTTCTATTTTTCGTTAGACATTTGAATTTCAACGCATATAATAATTATATGTTTAATTATGATTTGATAGTAATAGGCGGCGGGCATGCCGGTTGTGAAGCGGTGTTGTCTGCTGCAAAACTGGGGCTAAAAACATTATTAATAACACTTAATATTGATAATATCGCTCTTATGCCTTGCAATCCGGCGATAGGCGGACCGGCAAAGTCTTGTCTTGTCAGGGAAATAGACGCAATGGGCGGCGCAATGGGGCTTGCTGCGGATGCTACATATATGCAGATGAAGATGTTAAATTCTTCAAGAGGTCCTGCCGTTAGAGCTTTAAGAGCGCAATCCGACAAAAAAGAATATATGGCGTACATGAGACACTTAATTGAGTCTCAGGAAAATATATCCCTAAAGCAGACCATGGCTGTTGAACTTTT
Source organism: Candidatus Gastranaerophilales bacterium (assembly GCA_944326475.1). Taxonomy (GTDB): domain Bacteria; phylum Cyanobacteriota; class Vampirovibrionia; order Gastranaerophilales; family Gastranaerophilaceae; genus CALUPY01. Next base: position 71,236 of record CALVEC010000004.1, on the reverse strand, counting down.
GGTCGAAGACGGCAAGGTGAAGGGGATTGTTGATGAATTTGGACTTGTTTACAATGCGCCTGCGGTAATTTTAACGACCGGTACATCGCTCGAAGGACGGATATTTGTCGGTCTGCAGTCTGTTCCTGCAGGCAGAATGGGCGAAAGAAGTGCAACAGGGCTGTCTTCTTCATTAAAAAAACACGGACTTGTTATTAAAAAATTAAAAACAGGCACTCCTGCAAGAGTAGACTCCCGAACAATAAATTATAACGCGCTGGAAATTCAACCGGGAGACGAGGAGCTTAATTTCTTTTCTTTTGCGCCTGATAGACCGGTAAGAAAGCAGTATCCCTGCTATTTAACAAAAACTACAGAAAAAACGCATGAAATAATTAAGAGTAATCTCGACAAATCTCCGATGTATTCAGGATTGATTCACGGAGTCGGACCGAGGTATTGCCCGTCAATTGAAGATAAAGTTATTCGTTTTGCACACAATCCGTCGCATCATATATTTATAGAACCTGAAGGCAAAGACACCTATGAAATTTATGTTCAGGGCTTTTCAACAAGCCTTCCGGCAGATGTGCAGATACAAATGCTGCATTCCTTGCCCGGGCTTGAAAAAGTCCATGTTATAAAGCCAGCTTATGCTGTTGAATACGACTATGTACCGGCTGTACAGCTTTCCCATACTCTTATGACTCAGAAAATAAAAGGACTTTTCTGCGCAGGGCAGATTAACGGTACAAGCGGTTATGAAGAAGCTGCTGCGCAAGGTTTGGTTGCAGGTGTAAATGCATTTAATTATCTTAACAATTCAGAAATGCTCACTTTGACAAGAAGCAATTCATACATCGGTACTCTTATAGATGATTTGGTTACAAAAGACATAGAAGAACCTTATCGTATGTTGACTTCAAGGTCTGAATACCGACTGATTTTAAGACAGGACAATGCCGATGAAAGGCTTACCCCCATCGGATATAAACTCGGGCTTGTTTCTGAAGAACAATACAGATTGTTCTGTGAAAAACAGAAAAAAATAAAAGACGAAGTTGAGCGTTTAAAGGAAACCAAAATACCGCTATCTCCTGAAACAAACGCAATACTTGCTAAATATAACGAAAAGATGGAACGGGGTATGAAAGCGTCAGAGCTTTTAAAACGTCCGTCTGTTGATTACAGGATTTTGAAAGAAATTCATCCGGAAACTGCCGGGTTGAATATTTCTAAAGATATTTATGAATCCGCTGAAATAGAAATAAAATATGACGGGTATATAAAACGCCAGAATCAACAGATAGAAATGCTTGATAAGCTTGAAAAAATCAAAATACCCGAGGATATCGATTATTCCCAAATGAATCATATCTCAACTGAAACAAGGGAAAAACTGGCTAAAATACGCCCTGCAACTCTGGGACAGGCGTCTCGTATAGGCGGTGTAAAGCCTGCTGATATTTCCGTACTTATGGTCATGCTCAACAAATAAAATTCGTCGGTGAAAAGTGTTTGTATTATTTAAGACGCTTTTTATAATTCATGATAGAATGTTTATATAATATTTGTTGAGTAATGTCGAAGTAAGGTTAGATATCACAGATGGGTGATGAAGATAAGCAATTTGAGGCTTCCCAGCAAAAATTGGAAAAAGCACGGAAAGAGGGACAAGTTGTAAAGTCAAAGGACTTTTCAACTGCGCTCGCCATGATAGTTATGTTTTTTGCTATAGCCAAAGCTGCTCCGTTCATTTGGGATCAAATAACAAAGCTTTTTGTTTTGTGTTATGAACAAATACCAAATCAGCATCTTGAGACTATAGGGTATCCGTATTTGCTTTTTATAACGCTTCTTCCGACGGTTTTGATTATCGGACCCATTCTTCTTTTGGCTGCTTTTATAGGTGTGCTCGGGGATATGATACAGGTCGGACCGCTTGTAACAATGACTCCGCTTTCTCCTAAACTCGATAAATTGAATCCTACAAAATATTTTAAGAACATAATGAGCATAAAAACACTGTTTGAGCTGGTAAAAAATATATTGAAGGTAATAATTCTCGGTTACATAGGCTGGATGGTGTATGAATCCCATTTTGAGGTAATTCTGGGTCTTGCTGCTATGGATAATAACTTTGCGGTTATGCAGGAGTTCGGAAATTTAATTATGGACTTTGTTATGAAGGCGGGGATTGCGTTTTTGATTATATCTGTAGCTGACTACGGGGTTACGAGATGGAAATTTATGCAAGACCAGAAAATGTCATTTAAAGAAGTTAAAGATGAATATAAAAACTCCGAAGGTGATCCGCATGTTAAAGCGGCACTAAGACAGAGACGCCAGCAGATGCTTCAGCAAGGTATGATGGATGCTGTGCCGGAGGCGGATTTTGTTGTTACGAATCCGACCCATATTGCGTGTGCCTTGAAATATGATGCGGAAAAAATGGAATCTCCGATGCTTGTTGCAAAAGGTACGGAGCTGTTTGCAAAAAAAATTATAGAAATAGCAGAGAGGCATTCTGTACCGGTAATCGAAAATCCGCCGGTTGCAAGAGCACTTTTCAGAATGGTTGAAATAAACCGGGAAATCCCTCCGGACTTGTATAAAGCGGTTGCTGAAATTTTACTGTTTGTATATAATTTGCGAAAATCAAAAAAACCTAGTAATATAGATACTAAGATGGACAAGAATTGACAATGATTAATCAGGCTCAATCAAAAATTAAAGAATATATAGATATCGTTGAAAAGGTAGCGAAAGTTGAACACAGGCGTATACCTTCCCACATGGTAGATTATGAGGAACTTGTAAGTATAGGGATTATTGCTGTTCAGTCTATGATAAAAGATAAAACTCCCGAACAGCTTGAAAAGTACAACAGTTCTTACATTGGCACGGCTGTACGATGGGCTATCAGAAATGAATTGAGAAGCCGCTACAAATGGTATTCACTTAAACATACAAAAACAAATGATGCTTCTGACGGTGATTCAACAGATGTTGAAAGCGGTGATATAGATGTTTCTCCCGGTAAGGTCAGAGAAGCAATTTATGAAACAATTCTTTCGATTGATTCGATAGCTGCTGCGTCATCTGATAACGATTCGCCGTTTGATTTTATAAAAGACCCTCATGCAATGCCTGATGAAAAAGCAGAAATTTCAGAACTCGGAAGGGCTATAAGAGAGGCTATTGCGACATTACCTCAAAAAGACAGACTTATTGTAGAGTACAGATTTTACAGAAATATGCAGGTAAAAGAAATCGCAGAGCAGGTCGGATTGTCTTCATCAAGAATTACAAGAATAGTCCAGTCTGCGCTGAATCACGTACGCGAATATCTTGTGCAGCATGAACATTACGGATATTAATATGTCCATATTTTTGAGTTTATTATGTTTAATATTGCTTTTAAGCTTTTTGTCTTTGCTTTTTAAGTATAGAAAGTTAAAGCAGACATTTCGCAATCATAAAAAATCCTTGCGCAGTATTCTAAAAACTATTAATTCCGTAAGGTACGGAAATCTTTTTGAACGGGTTAATCCTGACAATTTTGTATTGCTTCCGAACTTTTCGGAAGGAATAAACCGGATGATAGAGTCAATTGTCGACAGAGAAAATATGATTAATGAATACCAGAATGACTTGAACAAAAAGATAGAGGCTTTAAAGGAGATTGAGCAGTTAAAAGAAGATTTTGTCGCCACTTTGACACATGATTTAAAAGTACCCATAATTGCAGAAAAAAATATGCTTCAATTTTTGCTCGAGAGCCGGTTTGACGAGCTTACGGAAAGGCAGCGCGAGGTTATAGTCCGCATTCAAAATTCAAATAAGGAATTGATTGAGCTTGTGGAGATAATTCTTGAAACCTACAAACTCAACGAAACAAATATAATCCTAAACAAAGAAAGGATTGATGTGAACAATGTTGTAGAAACTGTCATTGATGAAATGAGACCTATTGCTGACGCAAATGCACAGAAAATCAATTTTTCTTCTGAATATGACGATTTTATAAATGCAGATAAGTTTTATATAAAAAGAGTATTGAAAAATATAATCTTGAACGGACTTTCGTTTACAGAAAGCGGAGGAACAATTGATATTGAAACTGAATCTGATGTAAATACGGTAAAAATCAAAATAACAAATTACGGCAAAAGTATTGATGAAAATGAGATTGAGCATATATTTGATAAATACTATTCTTCTGCAAAAAAATTTAGAAAAATAGGTACCGGATTAGGGCTTTATTTGTCAAATAAAATTATTGATGCCCATAAGGGTAAAATTGAGGTAGTTTCAGAGAAAGATTCAAAAACGACATTTATTGTTTTGTTAAATAAATAGTCTTTTGTTCTTTTTATTCAGGGAAAACTTACATCCGCTGCCGGGCTTGCGCTATATGTAGCTTTATATTGAACTGTACCCTTAAATAACTGCACGGGTAAGATTCTGAAACAAGTGTCTCCGGTTTTCTTAAAGATTGCCATATTCACAATTTACACAATCAAGATGAGTTTTTTTTTGTTTTCGGGGTCTATAATTGTTATACGTATAAGTATGGATAAATGTAATTAAGTAGTGATATGAATTGTCCGAAATGTAAACAAGAAATAAGCGAGAAAGATCTGGTATGTCCGAACTGTAAAAAGGTTCTAAAATTAAAATGCCAGAAATGTGGTCATATCACTAAAAAAGCTGTTTGCGACAGATGCGGAAATACGATAATAAACAAATGTTACAAATGCGGACGTTTAAATTCAACGTCGCTTGAAATTTGCCCGTCTTGCGGAATGAACATAGATGCCAGTATTCTCTTGAGAGAAGCAACTATAGAAGAATTTGCAGCAATGACAATTGAGCTCGAAAACTATGAGGCGATTCAGGAGGCATTTAACAGTGAAAAACTTGCAAGACATTTTCGTGCAAATTTCTATGCACTGATAAAGAAAATAGGAGCGGAGAAAAAACTTAGAGTCCAACTTGTTGACAATGTTTTTATTATCAGATTTTGTAAGGATTACAGCTTTTTGGAATCTTGTCTTTCTGCGGTGGACTTTTCAATATTTGTTGCCCAGTCTGTCACTGAAATAAATAAAAAATTGTACGAGGCAAAAGGGATTACTGTAAAAGCAAAAATTGCTATACAAAAACGCGATGTTTTCAGTAAACCTTCAGAATACAAAGCCGGTGTGAATATAAACCTTGTTTATAGTTCAAAAAAAATGGATCACTTGTTTAATAATGTTCAGGTTTTGGTCGACTCATACATTTATCAGGTTACGAAAAACAAATATCCGTACCAGTCTTTAAGTGCAGTATATATTAAAAACCAGATGGTTATGTTTTTTGAACTCATACTGCCGTCGCTTATAAAAATAGAGGAAGAAGAAGTTGTTGAGGGAAATTTTGTTGAAATTCCCAAAAAACTTGAATTTGAACCGGATGAGACAGAGGATGAACAACTTATCAATTTTTCCAGTTTGCACTGTTCGTTTTTGAAGGCAAAATACGATACACTTCTCGATGAAATTGCGAGAATCGTTAATAATGACAGTATTAAAAACCCTATTATTGCCGTGAAAAGCACTCTAAGAGCCGGAAATCTCAGCGGTTTATATGTAAAAGATTTTGAAAAAGCATTTAATAATTCCTGCAGGGTTTGTCGTTTTTCTTGCGATAATAATGCTATATATACTCCGCTTGGATTTTTGAAAGGGCTTTTGTATTCATATACTAATGCGACGGAATCTGATGTTCTGCTGCATCCGGAGTGTGTAGATGCGATTACACGCGACACTTATTTGCAAAATCTTTTGTTGTTAAAATATCCGGAAAACAGACACCCTGAAGATGTCAGATACGAGTATTTTGAATCTTTTGCCGGATTCTTTAAAAATATTTCAGAAAAAACAGTTTTTATTGTGGATAATTTTGAAAATATTGATGAGGGTTCACTTGAGATACTAAAATACCTTATTGAGAACAATATTCTCGGTAATGCTTCATTTATTTTCTCATACTGTCAGGAATATTCGCTTCACAGAAAAATATATAAACTCATAACCTCCTCAAATTTCTTTGAGATTGAACTGCGTTTGTCTTCAAACAGGACAATAATAAACAACCACGCTGCAAGTCTTAAAAATATTGAAAAAACATTTTTCTTTGAAAAGGTTATAGAAAATACAAAAGGTTCAAATTTCTTCTACAATCAGGCAATAAATTACCTTTTAGACAACGGTATACTTGAATATAAAGACGGACAGTACTGTGTCCACAAGAACAAAATGATAGTTATACCGGGTTCGCTTGAAGAATTGGCAAAAAAAAGAATACAATCCCTCGGCGGTACAAAAAATCTTATGGAACTTTACGTTCAAATGCTTATGCTGGGTGAGAAAATACCTGTCGAGGTTGTATCGCTGCTTGGATATGAAGATGTTTTGAAACTCGTAAAGAGACTTGTTGAGATAAAACTTATCCAAATTCAAAATGACAGGACGGTCTACATAACTAATTATAACCTCTATAAACAAGCTATGACAGCGGCTCTTGACTCTGAAAAATTGAAGGAATGCGCTTTAAATCTGTTACAGAAAATTATTTCATATATACCGATAGAAACAAAACTGAAAGCCGAGGTTTATGAGTTAGCAGGCAACAAAAAAGAGGCGTTTGCACACTGGAACAAGATAGCGGAAATTTCAAACTATTTTGGAGATTTTAACGCATATTTGAATTGTACAAACAAATATCTGTCTTTTGCGGACAATATCATAGATGAAGAATCAAACAAAACTGTAGAGCAGGTAAAGATGGAAGTTTATGAAGAAATGAGTCTTATGCTCTACAAATATTATCCTGAAAAAATACTGAACTTCCTGGAACTGCTTCTTGAAAATCTTGAACTAAGCGGAGACGATTTGAAAATAAAAACGGTTGCAAACAAACTTGTTCAAAGCTGTTTGTTAAGCGGTAATTATGCAAACGCACTGGAATATGTAGGAAAAATTATATCAAGGACGCGAACAAGTTCATTTAATCCGCACGACGGCAATTTTAACCTGAATTATTTTCTGATAAATATGGTTACACTGGAACTTTATTATAATCTTGGCAGATTAAACGAATGTGTAGAACTTGGTGATGAGCTGTTTAAGCACATAAATATAAGCAATTTTGCGGATAGTATATTGCCGCAAGGGTTCTCACGAAAGCAGTTCCAGGATGCAATTGCTGATGCGTTGTTCTTTGTGTCACTTTCCCGCATAATCCAGCTAAAACCCGATGCTGCGAAAAAAATCTCAGAGATTATACCCGCAGTTGCAAACAGATACGCTTGTTTTGACCTGCTGCTTGTGCTGCAAAAATTCCTGACCGGACAAAACATAGCTCCGGAGCTTAATAAATTTGAGAACAGAGATTTTTCACAAGATAAATATTCGCAGATTTTGTACCCTATATTAAGAGGAATGATAGCATTAAGGCTTAGGGATTGGGATTCTCTCGGAGATTACATTTATCAGGCAAAACTTGTGTCTAATTCATACTGTCTGCATCAGATTGAACATTTTTGCGATTTAATGATAGGTTTTGCATATCAAAATATGGACAATCTCAAAAAGGCAAAACAGATTTATTACAGTGTACTTGATTCTTCATCAGCTAAGGCTATAAAAAATATTACATATCTTTGCTGGTATTTGATTGCTCAGGCAGAAAGGCTTGAAGGCAATAATGACACTGCAATGGGTATTTTAAATAACGCCTTGTTAAATATAGAAAAAGATGAAAATGTTTCGCCATATTTTATTATGATGTTTAAGACGATGTATGCTGAGTTGCTTTTAGCCAATCATGAGGTTGAAAAAGCTTTGTTTTGTGCAAATCAGTCCTTTGAAATAATTTCAAAACACCATCTTGGACTTAACCTTTCGCATATTTCAAACATGCTTACAGAAATTTACAAATGGCTGATGGGCAACGAAAAAGACCCCCACGCGGTAGAATTTTATAAGAAAAAATTGATGCAGGTTGCAGCTACGAACATGCAGACTTGAAATGTTTTCGATTTTGACTTAATATAATTTTGTTGAAAATCTAAACAAAAGCGACCAAAGACGGGACGTAGCGCAGCTTGGTAGCGCACTACCTTGGGGTGGTAGGGGTCGCAGGTTCAAATCCTGTCGTTCCGACCATTTAAAACAAAAGTCAGAGCAAATTTTCAGGCTCTGACTTTGTATTTTTTGTAATCAATTTTATTCAAATCTTCCATTTTTATGAAGTATGAAGAACTCTCAATATGTAAATTGTATTTTCCTAACAGCGTATGATATCAGGTTGGGTTAGTATAAAATTTGCACAACAGAGCGGTCTGTCAAAATTGATAACAAAAAACCCTCTTTATACAAGAGGGTTTTTGTTTTATTTGACTTCCTTTGATTATAGAGATCTAATTGCATCAAGGATTTTTTCAAGTGTTGCACTTAAATCTGCGTTACCGTTGTTGTAGGTGTTAATGAGTGAATTGATTTTGCTTTCGAGACTGCTCATATCAACACCGTTACCGGAATTGTTCTGTAATGCATTCAATATGGAAGTCATTAACTGTGTAACTTTAGTAAGGTCTGTTTTGTTTGCTTCAAGCAATTGTTCAAGTTGATCCATTGTGATTCTGTCGCCTGTGCCTAAATCTTCAAGAAGACCTTTGATTTCACTCAAGATAGGAGTCGGATCTTTGTAGTATTGCTGAATCAGGTTTTCTATTTCTCTGATAGTAATACCTGAGCCTGAACCGCCGCCGCTGTTTTGAGCAAGTTCATCCATTTTTTCGTAGATTTTATCAAGAGCGTTAACGACATCGTCATTGTTGTTTGCGTATTTTGCAATCAGTTCTTCAAGTGCGTCCATATCAACGCCTGTACCGCCTGTTATAGTGATGTCTTTGATTGCATCGAGTATGTTAGCGGTATGTTCGTCGCTGTCAGCTTTGAGCTGTGAGTAGTATTTGTTGAGGAGACCGTCAAGATCTTCAACAGTTACCATATTGTCTAATTTTCCGCTGATTTCTTCAAGAAGTTCTGTTTCATCGATTCTGCCCTGGTCAAATTTGTTAATCAAATCATTGAGCAAGCCTTCGATGGTTGAGAGGTCAACGTTAACTGTAACATCTCCGTCGCCGCCGCCGATTGAACCGCCAAGGTTGAGATTGTTCAGTGCGTTCAGGATTGAAGTCATCAACTGTGTAACTTTGGTAAGATCTGTTTTGTTGTCTTTGATGATTTGTTCTAACTGGTCGATAGTAATGTTAGAACCTGAACCGCCGCCTACTCCGCCTTGTTCAAGGAGTTCTTTGATTGTGTTAAGGATTTCAGTGTAATCCTTATCGTCATTTACGTATTGTTTCAGCACATTTTCTAAGTCTTCAACAGTGATAGGTTTATTTGCTTCTGTTGAGTTTTTAACGTCGATGATTGCCTGGAGAATCTTATCTAAGGATTCCTGTGTAGCACCGCCGCTAACTGTTATGTTGCTTACAATTTCTTCTATCTTAGACATATCAATGTGGTTGTCCTTAATAGAGGAGTCTATTGTAGACATCCAATCGAGCATCTGGTCAAAGTTTTGTTGATACTGTTCATTATTTTTATTATAGTTATTAACAAAGTCGCCGAACTGACCGAGAAGATCCTCCAATGATGAATCAATGCTGCCAAGAACGTCGAGGATTTTGTTCAGCATTTCTTTGTAGTCAATTTGACCTGCCTGGTATTGTTCAAGCAGTTGTTTTAAGAGTTCCTGAGTTGTTGTATCGCCGACTACTACGTTTTCGTTAATGTTGCCCAACAAGTCTATTATTTTCTGGAAGAATAGTTGGTCATCAATGTGTCCGTTTTGAAGTTCTTCGTATAAATCAGTGATTTGGCTTGATATAGTTTCGTTTCCGACTACGATATTTTGATTCATTTCATCGAGTTTGTTAAGAATTTTTTGAAGCAAATCGTTCATAACTGACATATCAATTGTTACATCGTTTGTTATAACAACATCTCTGCCCTCAAAATTTTCTTCCTGTGTGCAGGATGAAACACCCATTGAGGAAGCAGCAACTGCAGTTGCCAGAGCTATTGTCTTGAACCATTTTACAATCGGGTTGTCTCTTTTGGTTTTATTTTTTGTCGACAACTCCAGAGAATCACCCTTGTCGTTATTGTGATAAACATAACGCGGAGTGCCTTCACTTTTTCCTGCATTTGTGTTTCCTAGTCTTTTAATGTTTGCATCATTGTTGTCGAATGAATTAATACCATTAGTCATTTTTTTCTCCTTTATCTTGGCTTTATAAATAATAAAATTACAACTAGCGCCTATTGCACATAGATACCTCTGATGAGATTTTCTACACTTATGTTTTTTAAAACACATTGGTTTAACAAAAAGTGCTAAAATTTTATGATTTATTAAGTTTTGTTAACAATCTGTCCTTCAATATCCTTCATTTACAATCGCTACTGATTTATTATTTCCACATTTTTATAATTTTTAATCTTTTATTATTAAATAAACAAACAAGCTTAACGATATGTTAAGCTTGTGCAGTCAAAAAATATAGTCACTTACCCAATGTTTACGGGGTTTACAGGCTCTTGTTCTTCTTTGTGCGGGGTCATATGTTCCGCAATAAAACCTGTGTTAAAATTACCCGAGATAAAGACATCGTTGGTTAAAATCTTTTTGTGGTATGGAATTGTAGTCTTTATACCTGTTATAACGTATTCGCTGAGTGCTCGCAGCATTCTTTTTCTTGCATCCTCACGGTCTTTGCCCCAGCAGATGAGTTTACCTATCATAGAATCATAATACGGGGGAATTTTGTAACCGGTATAAGAATGAGAGTCTACTCTTACCCCAAAACCGCCGGGGGCAATGTATCCTTTGATTTCTCCCGGACAGGGCATGAAATCCTTGTCGGCGTCTTCTGCGTTGATTCGGCATTCTATAGCGTGTCCTTTGAGTTGTACGTCGTCCTGTGTAAATGAGAGTTTTTCTCCGCAAGCCACCCTGATTTGTTCTTTAACAAGGTCAATGCTTGAAATCATTTCGGAAACACAGTGCTCAACCTGTATTCTTGTGTTCATTTCCATAAAATACCAGCTACCGTCGTGGTCAAGCAAAAATTCTATTGTGCCGGCGCCTTCATAGTTGATTGATTTTGCGGCAGTTACTGCTGCTTCACCCATTGCTTTTCTTGTCTTTTCATCTATTGCGGGAGAGGGTGCTTCTTCAAGAAGTTTTTGGTGCCTTCTTTGGACAGAGCAGTCTCTTTCTCCGAGGTGAACGACATTGCCGTACTGGTCTGCAATTATTTGAACTTCTATGTGTCTCGGGTTAATAATATATTTTTCAATGTATACTCCGGCGTTACCGAAGGCATTTTGTGCTTCTGTCTGACAAAGGGTAATAGCTTCTTCAAGTTCATCAGGTCCGTTTGCTATTCTCATGCCCTTGCCGCCGCCGCCTGCTGTGGCTTTGACAATAACAGGATATCCTGCTGTTCTTGCAAATTCTTTTGCAGCATTGAGGTCATCCACTATGTCTGTACCGGGGGTAACAGGTACATTATGGGCAATCATTGTTTTTCTTGCAGTTGCTTTGTCACCCATTTTTCGCATAGCTTCTGCTGTCGGACCGATAAATTTTATACCGTGGTCAGAACAGATGTCTACAAAATCTGCTCGTTCTGACATAAATCCGTATCCTGGGTGGATTGCGTCAGCGCCGCTTGTCAGGGCAACTGAAATTATTGCAGGTATGTTCAGATAACTTTTTGCACTCTGTGCCGGTCCGATACAATATGCTTCATCAGCAAGACTTACATGCAGTGAATCCGCATCTGCCTGTGAGTATACCGCTACGGTCTGTATACCGAGTTCCCGGCATGCTCTGATTATTCTTATTGCGATTTCGCCTCTGTTGGCTATTAATACTTTTTTTATCATTTATTTTCCCCAATGGTCTATAGATAATGATATTTTATCTCAAATTTTTTATTTTACATATAATTTGTGTTTATTTAGATTAACATTGTAAATTTTTCGTGCATTAAACAGGTTATTTTTATCTTTTTTAAACAAAACACCCCTTTTTTAAAAGGGGTGTTTTAATATTGAGCATAATCAGATTATTTTTCAATTTTTCGCATTGTCGGGAATGCAATTACATCTCTGATTGACGGTGAGTCTGTCAAAAGCATAACCACTCTGTCTATACCGATGCCGAGTCCGCCTGCCGGAGGCATGCCGTGTTCCAGCGCGCAAATAAAATCTTCATCGATTTCCATTGCTTCTTCATCTCCGTTGACTTTTGCAAGCGCCTGGGCTTCAAATCTTGCTCTCTGATCAATCGGATCGGTTAATTCAGAAAACGCATTCGCAATTTCCCAGCCATTGACTCTTGTTTCAAAACGTTCGGTAAGGCGATCATTGTCTCTGTGAACTTTTGCAAGAGGTGATATGTCTCTGGGATAATCGATTATATGCACCGGCTGGATGAGATGGGGCTCAACTTTTTCTTCAAAAATTAAATCAAGAACTTGCCCCCAGTTGTCGCAGTCTTCTGCATTTATACCAATTTCTTGTGCTTTTGATTTTGCATCTTGTACAGTATAAACTTCGCCAAAATCTATGCCTGTATACTCTTGAATTGCGCCAATCATTGTTTTTCTGTCCCATGGCGGGGTAAGGTCAATTTCTTTACCCTGATAGGTTATTTTCATTGTGCCTAAAACTTCCTGGGCAATAGTACTTATGAGATTTTCAGTCAGTGCCATCATTTCATTATAGTCAACATAGGCCTGATATAATTCCATCATTGTAAATTCAGGATTGTGTCTTGTGTCTATACCTTCATTTCTGAAACTTCTGTTTATTTCAAAAATCTTTTCTGACAATCCGCCGACCATAAGTCTCTTTAAATAAAGCTCGGGAGCTATTCTTAAGAACATATCCATATCCAGCGTATTATGATGGGTAATGAACGGTCTTGCGTTTGCACCGCCTGCCTGCGGGTGCAGCATAGGTGTTTCTACTTCAAGGAAGCCCTGAGCGGTTAAATATTCTCTTATTTTTTGAATAATTTTGCTTCTCTTTTTGAAAGTTTCTCTGACATCTTCATTAACAATGAGGTCAACATATCTCTGACGGTATTTGTTTTCTACATCAGAGAACGAATTAAAGTTTTCAAGATGTTCTCTTACTTCTTTGCTTATCTGTTTGTTCGGCAGCGGCAGCAGGGATTTTGACAAAAGTTTTAAAGAAGTTGCTTTTATTGAAAGCTCTCCGCGCGGAGTTCTTCTAATAGTTCCGCTAAATCCTACAATATCTCCGATATCAAGCAATTTCAACAGTTTCATTTGTTCTTCTGACAGATTTTCTTTGTGGCAAAAGATTTGGATTTTGCCGGAATCGTCCATCAAGTCAATGAACATACCCGTATTTCTCATTGCCATAACACGACCTGCAACAGAATAAGAATCTTGTGTTTCTTCACCGGCTGCTAAATTTTCATACTTTTCCTGGAGGTGTTTTGCCGACGCATTTTTGTCAAAAGAATACGGATAAGGATTTATACCTTTGTCGGCAAGTTCCGTAAGCTTTTGTATTCTTGTATTCCTTATGGCATTTTGTGTATGATTTTGCTCTTGCATACTCTTTCCTCTTACTTATTTTTTATCCTAAAATCTATTCTATCAAAAATATGAAAAATTTACATTGCATGTTGAATAAGCTATAATTAGTTTGATGAAAGGACAGATTTTTAAAATACATTCGGATTTTTACTACACAAATACAGACGAGGGCGTGTTTGAATGTAAAGTGAGAGAGATTCTGAAAAAACAGCGCGAGCAGATATTTGTGGGGGATTATGTGGAGCTTGAAGGAGAAAATTTTGATTCAAAACAGGCTTTTATAGTGAAAATTCTTCCCCGTAAAAATTTTATAACAAAACCTAAAGTTGCAAATATAGACAGAGTTATCATCGTTTCCGCAATAAAAGAACCGGAGCTGGATTTTGAACAGCTAAACAGATATTTGTGTTTTTGTGAATATTTTAAAATAAAACCGGTACTTTGCTTTAACAAAAATGATTTGTGTAAAACATCCGAGGTGCTTGAAAAAATAAAAAATATATATGAACCGCTGGGTTATGAAGCTGTTTTTACGTCTGCTCTTAATAAAAACGGAATAAACGAATTGGAGAATATACTTGCCGGGAATACTACGGTTTTGTGCGGTGCGTCAGGCGTGGGTAAGTCGTCTATTGCAAATGCACTAAATTCAAACCTTAATTTAAAAACAAAACCGATAAGCGAAAAAACCGGCAGAGGCACTCATACGACAAGACATTGCGAGATTATTGAACTGGAGTTTATGGATAACAGAACAGCGAGACTTGTTGATACTCCCGGATTCAGCCATTTAAAATTTGACTTTCTTATGCCGGCTGAAATAGGCAAACTGTTTCCTGAAATATGCGAACTTGAAAAAGACTGTAAATTTAAAGACTGTCTGCACATATCAGAAGTCGGGTGTAATATAATCAGGAACAAAGAAAATATAGATTCGACCAGGTATGACAGTTATCTAAAATTTGTGAACGAAGCAAAAGAGTATAAAAATAAAGTTACATACTCCGGTACAAAAACAGAAAGCAGTTCAAAAGTTGTTCATAATAAAACATTGACAAAAATCAGCAGCAAAAAACGTGTAACATCGAGAAGAAAAGAAACTCAGGATACACATAAAGGAAAATATGATGAATAGTACAGCAGAAACAAAAATAAGAGCATATAAAGAAGCGGTTAATAAAAAACTGGATGAATATCTGAAAATTCAGTATCCGGAAGAAATATGGGAATCTATGCGCTATTCCGTTCTGGCGGGCGGAAAAAGAATACGACCGGTTTTAACATTGGAAACCTGTAATGTTTTATCCGGCAGCTATGAGAAAGCGCTTCCGGCGGCTTGTGCCATTGAAATGCTTCATTGCCAGAGTTTAATTCATGATGATTTGCCGTGTATGGACAATGACGATTACAGACGCGGAAAACTCACGAATCACAAAGTTTTTGGGGAATCGACGGCTGTACTTGCCGGCGATGCGCTTTTGTCTTTTGCGCCGCAAATGATAATTCAGCATACGGTTTGTGATGATTCAGTAAAGCTGAAAATTCTTGAAGAATTTTTAATAAATGCAGGTGCGGAAAAGCTCATAGCCGGACAGGTTGTGGATATTGCTTCAGAAGGTAAGCAGATAAGTAAGGAAACACTTGATTTTATTCATAAAAATAAAACAGGTGCGTTATTCAAACTCTCTTTGCGTATCGGTGCAATACTCGGCGGAGCTGATGAGAAAATCCTTACGGCATTGACAGAATTTGCGGAAAAACTGGGACTTGCTTTTCAGATTTCTGACGATATTCTTGATGAAACTGCGACGATTGAAACCCTCGGAAAAACACCTCATAAGGATAAAGCCGCGGGTAAGGTTACATATCTGAGTTTTTACGGAATGGAAGAAGCAAAAAAACGATTGGCTTTTCTTTGTGAGAGCGCTTGTGATATACTTGAGGAGCATGGCATAAAATCCGAAGTATTGAAGGAGATTGCCTTGAGCATTAATGAAAGGGTGAGATAATGTACGAAATTAATACGGGGTCAGAGGTTTTAATAAATGGTATAATCGCCGCTTGTATTGCTCAAGCTTTGAAGGTAATGTTCTTTTTTATTAAAAATAAAAAAATTAATTTTAAAATATTTACGACAACAGGCGGTATGCCGAGTTCTCATAGTGCAGGTGTTATTGGTATAGCGACTTCGGTTGGGCTAATTGACGGGTTTAATTCCGTGACATTTGCAATTGCGTTTGGTTATTCGCTTGTTGTAATGTATGATGCAGCAGGAGTCAGACGGTCGGCAGGTAAAATAGCGGCATCGCTCAATAGAGTTATGGAAGATTTCTATGCGCATCGTCCATCAGCCGCAGGCGAAAAACTCAAAGAACTTCTCGGTCACACTCCTTTTGAGGTTTTTGTAGGCGCAATTCTCGGTGCCGCTATTGCATACGTGCTCCACTTCTACGTTTTATCATAAATAATGATATTATATTTAGTATGGTAAGTTTGAATAATTTTGAATTTTTGAATAATTTTTCTGATGCGGCTATTGCAGTTGATTCAACAGGCAGAGTTCTTTTCAAGAATTATCGGTTTTTAAAAATATTTGGTAATATAAAGAATCTGGAAAAGTTTTCAAATTATTTCAACTTCGATATCTGTCTGCTGGATACTGACAATATACAAAATTCAAATCCAATAAGTTTTGCACTTTCTGCAAACGAAGACTTTTTTACGTTAGCTGTGTATCAAAAAGCAAAAGAAATTTTTCAGTATTTTGAAATTTCTTCATTTTTCTATAAAGATGACAAAATTATACTTTTCAACGATATTACTGCCCAAAAAAACTGTGAAGAATTAACAAACAGATATGAAAATTTAAAAAATGAATATGAAAAAGTTATTGCAGAGAATAAAAACTATGTAAATTTTCAACAAAAAGCACAAAATCAGGCTATAAAAATGGCTCTTATGCACAGAGTGTCGAATGTTATCAGAGAATCCATAAATATTTCTAAAATTATAGGCTCGGCATTAAAAGAGCTGTATAATCTTTTTGCAGCAATCAAAGTCTATTATGCAAGAGTGGATACAAAAAATTATGTTATTGAACATGTATACCCTGCAAAATATAAAACTGCCGCCGGGTCGGAAATAAACCTTGAAAAAGAGGCAACTAAAGATATTTTGTCTAAAAACATAAGAATAAACCCGTGCTTAAAAGAATATTTGAACAGTGAGATAACCTATCCCAAGCCTGTAACAAGGATTAT
The DNA here is from genome assembly GCA_944326475.1 of Candidatus Gastranaerophilales bacterium. GTDB lineage: Bacteria > Cyanobacteriota > Vampirovibrionia > Gastranaerophilales > Gastranaerophilaceae > CALUPY01. Next base: position 54,292 of record CALVEC010000004.1, on the reverse strand, counting down.
TGTTCCAGTGTACAGGTTGAACGAATTTTTGGGTATACTTATAATTTACACAGCACAGAAAAATGCTGCGGATTTGCAAAATGATATTTTGCAGTCTATAGCTACCCAGCTTGCCACGGCGATTGTTCAGGCGTCATTATTCGAGCAAATCTCTGCAAAAAACGAAGAACTTCAAAATACATTGACAGAGCTTAAAGAAACGCAAATACAACTTATTAACTCTGAAAAAATGGCTTCTTTGGGTCAGCTTGTTGCCGGTGTTGCCCATGAAATAAATACTCCGCTCGGGTCAATTAATTCTAACAATGATATTTTAAACAAACTTTTAAACCGTCTTGATTGTAATGATACCGTCCAAACAATCCGAAAAATAAATGAAATAGACAAGGAAGCAATAAAACGTATCAGCCAGATTGTACAGAGCTTGAAAAAATTTGTACGTCTTGATGAGTCAGAGCTGCAGTTTGCGGATATTAACAAGGAACTGGATTTGACTCTTGAATTGATAAAACATGAGACCAAAAACAGAATTAAAATAACAAAAAATTATTCAGACCTGCCTCAAATAAAATGTTATCCGAATATACTTAATCAAGTTTTTATGAACTTACTTGTAAATGCCTGCCAGAGTATAGACAAGACCGGAGAAATTGTTATTACAACAAATTTTTCGGACGGAATCCTTACCGTCAAAATAAAAGATAACGGTACGGGTATTGATGAGTCCATAAAAGATAAAATATTTACGGCTGGCACAACAACCAAAAAAGTGGGAATAGGAACCGGTCTGGGGCTTGCAATTTCTCAAAAAATTATTCAAAAGCATAACGGAACTATAACATTTACATCGAAAAAAAATGCAGGCACAGAGTTTATCGTAAAAATCCCTCAAATGCAGTAATAAAAATATGTTATATTATTATTATGGCAAAGATTAGAACACTTGCATTCAGAGATTTGCAAAAGGTTAAAAAAATGATATCTATGCTTCCGGCTGCAGAGAACGAAAATTTTTATTTCGGGCTTGGCGAGGCATACATTCCGTTTCCGTTGAATTTTTTGCACAGCGTGCTCCCTTTGAAATTCAAATTTTGCAACGAATCTTATGTTGCAACTGACAAAAATGAACTTACGGGCATGATATCTTTGAATGCATTACCCGGAAATCATTGCAGCTGGAGAATAAATAAACTTATACTTAAAGAAAACGCTTATGATGTCGGCAGACAGCTTGTAGACTATGTTGTGTCAAGATACGGTGCTGCAGGTGCAAACACATTTACAGTCCGGGTTGACGACCATCAGGAGGAAACAATTGAACTGTTTTCAAAAGGCTGCGGGTTTCGGGTTTGTTCTTCCGAGCAGCTCTGGCGAATGAAAGAAATAAACTTGCAGCAGCCGTACTTTGATAAGAGTTTTTTCCGACCTTTTAAAAATACGGATGCACAAGCTGTTGCTATACTATGTAATGAGCTGATTTCTCCGTATTTCAGATATTCACTTGAAAAGAAAAAACAAGAATTTTATGACTTAATGTTTTCGGGGTTGAGCAAAAACACGTATTTTAAATATGTTCTTGAAGACAATAGTAAAAACCCGATAAAAGGCTATTTCTCAATACAAACCGACGATAATAAAAATTTTATACTGGATATAAATCTTATTCAGCCTTATATAGAACATTATCCGGATGTGATAAACTTCTGTATCGGTCAGATTCTTATGCGCAAAAAGGACTTTAACCTGTATATTTTAAATAAAAAATATCAGAGCACTTCATCAAAAACTGAAGACTATTTAACTTCTAACGGATTTGAATGTATAAATCATAGAATTGTTATGGTAAAAGATTTTTACAAACGCATACAAGAGCCGGAAAGATTTGGAAAACCAGCGATTGTTTTCAACGATATCGGCAGAAAACCGGCATTTAAAATTTAAAACTATTCTTCAATCAAAGCTGTTTCCGTTATATTTTCTGTGTCATCAATGCTTTCGTCATCTTCATGACCATTGTCTTTTGCCTGTTTTTCCAAGTCCATGATTTTTGCAAGTGTTTTTGCGTCTCCTTTGAGTTTGAAATATTCTGCAAACTTTGGTGTTGTTTTTAAGTTGAAAGAGCGACCGTTTTTGTCTTTATGTCTTGATATAAGCCCTTTCTTTAAAAGTTCCTGAACATGTTCATAGGCATTTGAGCCTCTGAGTTCTTTAAGATAAGACTGTCTTATGGGTTCTTTCAGAGCAATTACAGTGAGCGTTTTAAGAACAGATGGCTTTAATTCAACAGGACAGAGTTGTTCGACAATATCCATAAACTCCTCTTTAACTTGTAAAATATAACCGTTTTCATCATCAATTTCCAAAGCTCCGTCTCTGGCTGAATAATCCATAATAAGCTCAAGAAGTGCATTTTCCACTTCTTCTTCATCTGCTTTTAATATTTCTGAAATATCTTTAACTTCCAGTGCTTGCGCTGTGATGAACAACACTGCTTCAATTCTGTTTTTTAATGACATACTTTTAATTCCTGCCTGAATTATATCAGAACACAACCGTCTAATCAATTAAAAACACTAAAAATCATTGATTAAGCGTATTGACAGATTAGCTCCATACAAGTATTTTGAAGTAGAATCAATAACTCCGGTATATTATGAAAAAGAAACTGTTTTTGTTTATGTATATTTTATTGACTGCATCGCTTGCTGTTTTTATTCTTTTTGCATTGCAGTTTGTTCTGGTTAAGGGTATTGCTTTAGTAAAACAATATGAAAACGGACATGGTGAAGATGTGTTGAATTTTCACAAAATAAACAAAAAAAATGATATGGCAAAACTCAAAAAAGCTTATTACATTATTACTGATAATTTTCAAAATATAATGAAGCAGGAAAACAAAACTGACCTTGGAGAAACCTCATTTTTTGTTAATATGCCGGCGTACAGAAGTGTTGAAGCTGAAACACAGGTTTATCTTGATGAGGCATTTTCGGGTTTGAATATACAAAAAACTTGCTATAACTACCTTGAAGATTGTCCTAAAATCGAATACGGCGGATTGAAATATCCATTCTGGATAAAAACCAGTTTTCCGTCTCACTACAGAATATATACAAATGACGGAATGCTTTACTATTTCGATATTTACAAATACGGAATAGAACATGAATCACAAGTTGAAGATATAATAAAAGCCGGCGGAAAAATGACTAAAATCTACGGACTTGTGCAGATTGATATAAACGGAAATGACAAACCCAACAAATGGGGAAAAGATTTGTTTGGCTTTTATATTGCGCAAGACGGTCATCTGTATCCGTACTACGGAAAAGACAGGGCTATTTATAATGCAGGGGAAAACTGGAAGAAGTCAAAATTGTACTGGCGTAACAAAAAAATGCTCTGCGGCGGGAAAAATATAAACCTGTCGCTGTTTGTCTCCGGAGAAGGCTGTGCAGCAAGAGTCACTGAAAATGCTTGGAAACACGACTACGAGATTAAAGAACTTTCTGATATTCTTACGGTGCTGAAAAACAAAATAAGAGCAAAGTTTTTTAAATAAAAAAAAGGGACTTATAATTAAGTCCCCCGGAAATCTTTTGTGATTCCTCGTGTGTAGGTTAGTGTGGTAGGTTAGTGTGTAAGTAAGTATGTATGTGTTGTTGAAATTATAAAGCTTTTGGAATTTTGACTCTCTATATTTTATTTATCTCTCGTGTATATATAAAGTATTTCTTTTTTGAAAAATTGCTTTTTTTATTTTAGAATGTTAAGTTTTTGTTACATTTTGATGTGTAAATGCTTGCGGACTTGCATGAAAACTATGAGCATGTATTATAAGATAGTCAGAAAAGTTACCCGACAATTAAATATCATGCCGGCTAATGAAATTAGCCTCTTTGTTTATGTTATTTGTTGTCAAAATAAAATGAAAAGCACACTAAATCACTAAAGAAAGGTAATAACAGTGGAAGAATCAAAAGAAATTCAAGAAACAGTAGAAACTGTTGAAGCTTCACAGGAAACAGCAGAAAATGTTGAAAATGCTGAAAATACTGCAGCAGAAGCTGCTGTTGAAGAAAAACAGGTCAGAAAGCCTAAAAGAGAAGGCAAAGGTAAAAGAAGAAAAGTAGAAACAGTTGATGCTGTTCAGTCAGAATGGAAAGAACGCGTTGTACAAATCAGACGTGTAACTAAAGTAGTTAAAGGCGGTAAAAAACTCAGCTTCAGAGCTATTGTTATCGTTGGAAACGCTAAAGGTCAGGTTGGTGTAGGATGTGCAAAAGCTTCTGAAGTTATTGTTGCTATTCAGAAAGCTATTGCAGAAGGCAGAAAAAATCTTGTAACAGTGCCTATCTTTAAAACAACTATTCCTCATCCGATTGTCGGAAATTCAGGTGCAGGCAGTGTAATGCTTAAACCTGCTTCTCAAGGTACAGGTGTTATTGCCGGCGGCGCCGTTCGTGCAGTACTTGAACTTGCAGGTATTGAGAACATTTTGAGCAAATCACTCGGTTCCAAATCTCCGTTGAATGCTGCAAACGCCACTATAGACGCGCTTAAAAATCTCAGAACATTCTCTGATGTTGCAAAACAGCGCGGACTTACTTTGAAAGAAATGTTAAACTAATTGGAATAAAGGAAGAAAAAAATGGCAAACGATAAATACAAAAAAATATCAATAAAACTTGTTAAAAGTCTTATTGGTTCTACTGAAAAACAGATAAAAGTCGTTCATGCTCTCGGCTTGAAAAAGACCAATCAGGTAGTTGAACACTTCAACAGTCCGACAATTATGGGTATGGTAAATAAAGTTCCCCATCTGTTGGAAGTAATTGAATAGTAAAGAAAGGTATAAATAAAAATGTCAGATAAAATTACATTAGAAGATTTAAGACCTGCAGAAGGCGCTACCAGCAAATCTAAAAGAGTCGGCAGAGGCAGAGCTTCAGGTCACGGTAAAACAAGCTGCCGCGGTCATAACGGTGAAGGACAGCGTTCTGGCAGCAGTGCAAAAAGAGGTTTTGAAGGCGGTCAGATGCCATCTTACAGACAGATGCCAAAACTGAAAGGTTTCAGAAACTTTAATGCTATCAACTATGCTGAAATCAACGTTAAAGATATTGAAAAGCTTGACGCAGCAGAAATTGATTTGGTTTATTTGATAGAAAACGGAAAAGCTCATCCCTCATCAGAAGGTTTGAGAGTATTAGGTAACGGAGAAATTTCTAAAGCTGTTACTGTTAAAGCAAACTACTTTACTGCATCAGCTTCGGAAAAAATACAAAAAGCAGGCGGAAAGGCTGAGTTAGTATAATGCAAAATGCAAGAATGAAACCGCCGTCAATGGACGATGTGGTATCTATGTTTCAGGCTTCGGGTCTGAAATCAAAATTAATATTTACATTTTTAATGATTGCAGTGTTCAGACTGGGCGTGCATTTGCCTTTGTACGGCATAAACAATGAAATGTTCGCAAGACTGGCACAGAGCAATAATATCATTGGGTTTATTGACTTGTTTTCAGGCGGTGCGCTTGCAAATATTTCAATACTTGCTCTTGGTATCGGACCATACATTACATCTTCTATCATAATGCAGCTTTTGACAGTTGTAATTCCTCATCTTGAACAGCTGCAAAAGGAAGAAGGCGAAGCCGGAAGAAGAAAAATATCGCAGTATACAAGGGTATTTACTGTATTTATTGCTATATTCCAGGCAAGCATATTTATGCTTTATCTGCTTCATCAGGCTCCGGCGGCTATTGTACCCGGTATCAATCCGTTCATGTTCTTTGTCGGCTCAGTTTCAATATTGACAGCCGGTGCAATGTTTGTAATGTGGCTTGCAGAGCTGATTACAGAAAGAGGCATTGGTAACGGCGGGTCACTGTTGATTTTTGTGGGTATTTTATCCCGTATACCTTTTTATTGCGAGCAAACCGGTACGCTTGTTATGAATGATTCTTCATTACAGCTCGGTTTACTTCTTCTTCTTGCAATATTCTTTGCAACAATGGTATTGATTGTAATTATGCAGGAAGCAATAAGAAAGGTCTTAATTGTTAATCCGAAAAGACAGGTTGGCAACAAAATATACGGCGGGGTTAATACCTACATTCCGTTCAAGATGAATCCCGGCGGTGTAATGCCTATCATCTTTGCGATTGCTATTTTGCTTTTTCCGACGACTATTTTGAGTCTTGTCGGACAGGCAAATTTACCGGAAGGTATGATTAAAAATGTTATCACCAGTTTAACTACATTTTTAAGTCCTTCTGGTGTTATGCACTACGTACTGTATTTCTTGCTGATTGTTTTCCTGACTTTCTTCTATGCATCGATTATGCCGAATATGCAGCCGAAGGAGATTGCAAACAATCTTAAAAAATACGGTTCGTCTATTCCCGGTATAAAGCCCGGAAAGCCCACTGCAGAAGCACTTGATAAGATTTTGAGCAGAATTACTCTGTTGGGTGCATTGTGCCTTGGTATTGTTGCTTTGATACCTTCTTTTGCAAGCTATATTACAAGAATAACTACCTTGCAAGGTATTGGTGCTACATCATTAATCATCATGGTCGGTGTTGCTCTTGATTTTATCAATCAGATAAAAACACAGTTGCTGGCTAAGAACTATGAAAGCTTTTTAAAAGAGTAAAATATTTTTTAACCCAAAAGAGTCCTGATTTTATCAGGACTCTTTTTGATTTAGGTAAAAAAATATGTTATAAAGAAATACATGTTTTTGGATTGTAATTATTTAGCATTGAATAATCCTGATGATATCATGCCCTATCGTCCACCGAAGTCAGGGCTTTTAAAGTTTGAAAATCCACCGGTATATTACGGTTATCCGTCGACTAAATATCCACTTGTTAATATTCCGTACCAGCTTTATGATTATGACCAAAATTCTTTGCCGCCCGGATTTTATCAGGTGGTACTCGCTCCGAACAGAAAAATGCTGCATCTTGTAGAATCAAACAAAATTAAAGCGTCTATTCCCGTTGCACATCTTGTTGAAGAAGCCGTAAACGAGGATGAAGAACGGGAAAAATTAAAGAAAAAAGAAAAAATGGAAAAAAAATATCGTAAGCGTCCGAGAAAAAAGCCTCTGGATACTACATATCTTGAAGAACAGGCTGATATGGAAGCATCTATTATTGATACAAAGGACAATTATTACATTTTAAAGTACAAAAACGGACGAATACAAGCTACCGGCTACATTTTAAAATAAAATCAGATACTAAATTACATGTATGATGTAAAAATATGTAACAAATTTTATAATTGTAGCAAATAAATTGGTCTCAGGACTTATAATAGACATGTTTACTAGGACAGAATATGGCAGTTTCGACTGAATTCTCACTATTAAATATGGCTGCAAAAGCAGCAAGACAATTGAAGAAGGGCACAATGGTTTCCTTCTTATGTTTTAGCCCCATAAAAGTTTGAGTAATAAATTTCAGACTCTGCAAAATTGATTGCAGAGACTTTGTTATAAAGAATTAAAATGTGGATGTGTGAAAGGATTAATATGAAAATAGCTGCAATACAAGGTTATACAAACAAAGGGTACAATACCGGATTTGGCAAAAAAGAAGAAAATCAGAAAAAAGAAATTCATTTGCCGCATTCCACTAAAGTTTCTATATTAAAAATGCTCCCTGTTATGATGGCAATGGCTGGCATGCAGCCTGTTGCTGCAGCAACAACGTTGAGCAGTGATTCTCCGCAGCAGTTATTTACAATGCCCCAATCATTAACAAACCCTGACTATGCACCAAGAATGTATCCGCCAAGTGACAGCAGATATGACCCCCAATATGACGGGGAGTCAAAGTATTTACATCTGAATTTAAACGAATTATTTTACTATGTTTTCAATAATATGCGTACACCCAAACTTATTGATATGAATAGTCTTTTTGACAGATATGTTCAAGGCAGAGTTAACTGGGATAAGTTTAAACGCGACAACAATATGGATCTTGCTCAAATGAGCATGGTGCAGCGCGGTATTGCTTATTTTGAAAATCTGTATAAACTAAGAGAACTGGAATCCCGTGATGCAATAAGAGACGGAAAGCCGGATCCGTATTCAGAAGAAGCTTTGGCAAAACAACCCAGACTCAGAGCACATTATCTTTCAACTAATACGAATATGTCTCTTATTACAGAAATGCCGCTTCAATATATGTATATTACACCTGCGATGACGACAGCACTTAATTATCCCCCCTATGCAGTCGAAGCAAAACTTAACCTTTTGCAGGAAAAAGAAGCATTTCTTAATGAAGATATAGATGAAGATGACTATTCCGGCAACAATGACCTTGAATATAAACATTTGACGGAAGATGTAAGACCTATCTTGCCGGGGCTTGCCGGAGCTAATAAAAATACTGGGGTATCTTCACAGGCAGCATCAAGAAACGGTGCAGTGAATAATGATATATCGGACTTTGAAGCTGACAGCGGCGAAACTGCATTAGTAAATACTGTTCATAATGATTTACAGAACCTCTTGAGTGCAAAGGGTATTGCCCGTGAAAATGTACAAATTCTTGAACAAACAGATGAAAATATCAAAGCAAAGGTGAAAACTAATAGTTTTACTACCTTGTTGACCATGCGTCAGCCTGATGAGATGACCGTTTATGCCAGTGGTGTATTGCAAACGGATGAAAATCACGGCTCAAAAAAAATGGAAATGTTAACAATGGCTGACGGTAAGGGTAATATTATCTACTCTCTGTTCAGAGATTTAGATACTGACAACGTTTATTGCACAATGATGGGTTCTGACAACAAAGTTCATGTAATTGATTTTACAGAAGAAGGAAAGCAAGCGACCATTCTTGATATGGGCAAGATTCTTGAAGATGATATGAAGCATCAGTATTATGCAACGAAAGAAGATATACCCGGTGACCTCTCTTATTTTGCGGAACATGATATGTTTAAAAAACGTGACGAAGTCAGAACACAAACCTATTATGACGGTATGGAAATGGAAGATTATTTCACTTTAGATATGAACACTTCTGACGGGCTTGACATGGATGCTTTTCCTGATGATTTATTGACAGATGAAACAGATACAAGCAATTATGCATCTTCTTATGTCGCAGATGATGCAGAGTCCGGCGATTCAAGCAATTCAACAACTGTCTCGGCTCAAGCTCCTAAATCTTCTGAAAATGAGCTTTCTGACGCTGAGCTGCAGGCAAAAATTATAGCACAAGCCGAGCAAATGCTCGCTGAAAAAGAAGCCAGAGAAAAAGAAGAACAGCAGAAAAGAAATCTGCCTATTATTCTCGGTTTGACGGCGTTAGGCGGTGCGGCGGTCGGTGCCGGCGGTAAAAAAGCTCTTGAGGCTCTTAAAGATAAAAACATAAATATAAAAGATGCGATTATGCGGATGAAACAAAAATTTGCTGACAACGTATCTACTGCACAAACCTATAAAAGCAAAAATACAGGAACGGAAGACCCTAAAAAAACATACTGGAAGTAAGAATATTAACAAATATTACATTCATGGTTGATTTTTAACAGCTTTTAATATAAATTTATACATGAACCGCAGACAACAGGCGGGGGACTGGCAAAAGCCGGACAAGTCAAGTGTTTATTTGACAAGTCCGCAGGTCGGCGAAGCGGATAAGGCAAGTGTTATAATTTGGTAAGTCCGCAGGTCAGCAAAGTGGACAGGTCAGGTGTTATATTTGACAAGTACACGGGTCGGCAAGTTGAATAGTCAAGTGTTATATTTGATACAATTCACGAGCCGGAAAAGCTAAAAACGGTTTCCCTTAAAAATAAAAAGCCTGTCGAGGATCACAGAAGCTGTATTGATTACAGCGTATTACATTAAAATAATGTAACTGATGATTTTGCGGTGACGCAAAATTTTTTTGTGTAAAAAATAAGGTCGATACAAAATAAAATAAAGGAGCACATTATGGCAACAAAAGCCTTTAAACAGGAAAAAATTAATCACATAAAAGAAAATCTTGAAAAGGCTAAAGTAGCAATTGTAACTAACTATAAAGGTCTTAGCGTTGAAGAAATTACAAAACTCAGAAGACTTCTTCAAAAAGAAGGCTCAGATTATACGGTTACAAAAAATACATTAGCTAAATTGGCGATGAAAGGAACTGCTTTTGAGGTTCTTTCTGATGTAATGAAAGAATCTACGGCTATTGCTTTCGGTTTTGATGACGAAGTTTCTGCCGCAAAAGTTCTGGACAAATTTATTAAAGATACAAAAAAATGTGAAATCATTGCAGCAGCTCTTGACGGTCAGCTTTTGAACGCAGATCAGGTTAAGGAACTTGCAAAGACACCTTCAAAAGAAGAACTTTACGCAAAAATGCTTGGCTGCATAAATTCACCGGCAACAGGTATTGCGGGCGCTGTAAATGCAGTAATGAGCAGTCTTGTCAGAGCACTCGATGCTGTTGCAAAACAAAAAGCCTAAAACTAGCGGCATAGCCGCATGAAAGAGAAAAGTATAATAAAAAAATAAAAAGGAGAAAAAATCAATGAGTAACGTAGAATCAATCTTAGAATCAATTGAAAAATTGACTTTGTTAGAAGCAGCTGAATTAGTAAAAGCTATGGAAGAAAAATTTGGCGTATCAGCAGCAGCTCCTGTTGCTGTTGCAGCAGCTCCCGCTGCAGGTGCAGCAGCTGAAGGCGGTGCTGAAGAAGCTTCTGAAGTTAGTGTAATTCTTGCTTCTGCAGGTGCTAACAAAATTGCTGTTCTTAAAGAAGTTAGAGCTATCACCGGTCTTGGCTTGAAAGAAGCTAAAGATTTAGTTGATGCAGCTCCGAAACCGATTAAAGAAAACATCAAAAAAGAAGATGCTGAAGCTATCAAGAAACAGCTTGAAGCTGCAGGCGCTTCTGTTGAAATCAAGTAGTTATTTTATGGATTTCAAAAATAAAAAACCGCCCTTTACGGGGCGGTTTTTCCGTATGTAAGGAAGTACCTTTCATACAAGAATCCGGAGCTTTTTAGCAGTTTATAATATTACCCGTCTGTATCTCCGGCTGTGTAGTTTACTCAGTTGCAGCAAGTTTTATAATTGATTCAGTAAGAGAAAAGTATCAGACTTGAGGAGAAAAAATGAAAAAACTTGCTATTACACTTGCTGCAATAATTGTTTGTTCGACTAGCGCATATGCTGTTGAGATTCCTGTAAATTGTCCTGTCTTAAGACCGGGACCGGCACCTTGCGGAGCAGCACCTATGGTTAAGTCGGACTGTCCTGACGCTTTCCAATCCCAAACAGACAGACCATGCCAGGTTACAACTCCATGTATGACAAAAAGTGATTATCTTGCTATGCGTTGTGAACTGTACAAAAAATTATGCCTGAATCAAAACCAGACACTTAAGGCACAAGCTGTTGATAATAAATATTTTGATGAAATAGAAAAGCTTAAGGAGTGTTATGTTCAGGAAAAATGCAAATACGAAAAACTAAAATGTGCAAAAGCTTGCCGTCAGGAGCTTCGCTGCCAGAAAGATAAAATGAATGATGCAAAGGACAGACTAAAAAAGAAACAGGAGGAATACTGCGACTGTTTTAAATCAATATTAACAGACTGTCAGCTCAAGGATTTTAAAAAGATGCACAAGGATTATGACTGTACCTGCAAAAAGAAAGTCCCGGAAGTACAATATTCTTGCGGCTGCGATGACAGATGTAAAAACGATTGCGGATGTGACTAATTTCTTCTTTTAAACATAGAACCGGATAAAAGCTTTTATCCGGTTTTTTATTGTCTGTGCAAGTTTTGTTTATGATGAACTGACTTGATTAATGTGCTGGTTCGACAAGTAGGAGGGGCAGTTGACTCTATGAAATAACTTTTCTTTCGTACGAGCCGAGAATTTTGATGTAATTTGTGTTTAACTTAATTAAATCCAGCACTCTTTTAGTCTTTTCTTCCTCTATATGTCCTTCAAAATCAAGAAAAAACACGTACTCGCCCAGATTTTTTTTAGACGGGCGGGAATCAATGTACAAAAGATTTATACTCATTGAGTCAAAAACATTCAAAACTTTAACAAGAGCACCTGCTGTATTTTTTGTTGCAAAAGCAATACTTGTTTTGTCAAATCCTGTGGGTTGCGTTTTTTCTCTGGAAATAAATACGAATCTTGTTTTATTGTCAGGTTCATCGTTTATATTTTCAGCGAGCACGTTTAATCCGTATATTTTAGCATTTGCGGCGTTTGCAATTGCCGCATATTCATCGCTTAAATCAGTCAATTCCTGAGCTGCTCTGCTTGTAGAAGATTTTTCAATCTGTTCTGTATTTGTGCCGAAGGTTTTCTGTAAATAGCTTTGACACTGCGCAAGCGCCTGCGGATGAGATATAACTTTTTTAATTTTATTTATATCAGAGTTTTTTGAGATAAGACAGTGGTTTACTGGTATTACCGTTTCTGCCGTGATTTGGAGTGTTTCATCATCAACGGTCAGAAGGTTGTCCATAGTCTCTCTGACAACTCCTTCAATCGAATTTTCAATCGGTATAACTCCGCAAGTATCAGGATGTTTCTCTGTATATTTTATAATATTTTTTACGGTCGGAAAGTACTCTTGTTCAAGCGAATACATATTCAGGTGTTTTAAGAAATTATTTTTTGCAATTTCACAATATGAACCTTTTGGACCGAGGTATATGATTTTTTTTAAAGTTTCTGTCATTTGTGTATATTCGCATTATCTGATAAAATAGTTTTATTCATTAATATTACAAAAAGGCAAAGGAAATGGCAAATACCGGGGCAGGAGAAAGCGAGAGTATAAAATTTGGAACAGACGGCTGGCGGGCAATCGTCGGTAAGGAATTTAACGAAAAAAATGTCGAAACAGTTACTAAAGCAATAGCAAAATATGTTTTAGAAAAAGACGGAGTAAAAAAACTGTTCATAATCGGCTATGACCCCAGAAACAAGGCAAAGGAATTTGCTGAGTTTTCAGCGGATTTGTTGTCAAAAGCAGGTTTTCGGGTTTGGCTTTCAGAGGCGGTCATACCGACTCCGGTTCTTGCTTACAGCGCAAAACACTTAAACGCAAATGCATTAATGTTCACTGCTTCACATAATCCGCCTGAATATCTCGGTATAAAATTTATACCGGACTATGCAGGACCTGCCACATCGGAGATTACAAATAAAATTGTTTCAAATATAAGCGAAAGTATTGAATTTTCGCCAAAGGAAATTTATCCGGTCGAGCTAAAATCCTTTAAGGAAGATTATTTTAAACATATTGAACAAATAATTGACTTTGAAAAGATTAAGGAAGCAGGTATACAAATAGTTTATGACGGATTATACAGTGCAAGTATCGGCTATTTTGACGGGTTGTTAAAACGCAATGAAATAAACTGTGAAACGCTTCACATGGAGCATGACCCTAATTTCGGGGGCGGCATGCCGGAGCCCAAAGCACAATATCTTACTGAACTGATAGACCTTATTGCACACCGGACAAATGCAATCGGATTGAGCAATGACGGAGACGGTGACAGGTTTGGTGTAATAAACGAAAAGGCTGAGTTTGTGACACCCAATGAAATTATTGCACTTTTGTTGAAGCATCTTAAAAAAAATAAACACTATAGCGGTAAACTGGTGAAGACAGTTGGCGCAAGCAGAATGCTTGATATTATTGCGGAAAAATATGATGTTGAGGTCATAGAGACGCCGGTCGGTTTTAAATGGGTCGGACAGGCAATGCGTGATAATGACGTTATAATAGGCGGTGAGGAATCCGGCGGTTTGAGTATAAAGGGACATATACCGGAGAAAGACGGTATACTTGCGGATTTGCTGGTGCTGGAGATGCTGGCTTACGAGCAAAAACAACTCTGGGAGCTTCAAGAAGAACTAAAACATGAGGCAGGCTGTGAATTTATAAACAACAGAGTTGATATAAAACTTGAAACGCAGTCTCAGCTTAAGCTGTTAATGGAGAAGTATTCTTGTCTTAAGAATATTGCGGGTTATAAGGTGAAATCAAAAGATAACAAAGACGGCGTGAAATACTACCTTGAAGACGGAAGAACCTGGGTGCTTGTGCGTCCGAGCGGAACGGAACCGCTTTTGCGGATTTATTTTGAGACAGATTCAAGGGAAAAGGCGGAAGAACTAAAGAATTTTTTCTAATAAAGGTGAAATAGTATGTATCAGTGCGAAAAAGCTGTTGAACTTCACATTATAGACAATAAAATATGGCGGATACTTTCAATTTTTTTGTACATAATCATAAGTCTTTTGTTCTTGCCTGTAATAAAAATATTTCCGCAGATGCCCTGGTTTGCACTGATAGCTCCTGTTGTTTTTATTATTGTTGAAATTTTTCAATATAAATACTGTAAATCAAAAAAAACACGATTTGTTTATATCGGTGATTCGTACTTAACAGTCAGATATTTTGACGGCAGTACAAAACTGATAAACATTGATGATATAAAAAACGTAAAAATTAAAGGTGAATATTACGGGAGGGGAACAGATACGGTAATTTCTGTAGAGCAGGAATTTGAAATAATAGAAATAGCCTGTACAAGAGTTGATTCCGTAAGTTCAATCTATAGTGCCATTAAAGACAGGTTTCCCGTATATCTTGAAGTGAATGAGCTTTATAAGAAAACTCTTATAAATCAACGACAGTCTTTGACTCCGAATTTTGTTGTTATGGCGGTATTCGCTTTGATATTTTTATATATGGCAGTTCGTTTAAATCTTGAGATTTTATTCTTGCCTCATTAAATTCAAACCGTTAAATATAGCTTTGACGTTAGCTTTTGCAGTGCTTTCATCTTTGCCGCGCGAGATAACTGTTTTTCCGTTTTTGTCTTCAAAGTGCATAACAGTCATTGCAACAGCGCCGGAGCCTGAGAGTTCTCCGTCCAGCGCAAACTGTTCGTAATCCAGCAGTTTTTGTTCAAATCCTGCCTGTTTTAATGCGTCAAGACAGGCGTCAACAGGACCGTTGCCGTGTCCGTCGATGTCGTAGCATTTGTCTTTGTGGAAAAATTTCAGATTGAATACGCCGTCAGTAAGTTTTTCAAAACTAACAAGCCTGAAATCTCCTGACACATTGAAAACTTCTTTGAAGTAAATATCGATAATATTTCTTGTCGGCAGCTCCCCGATTTTTTCGGCAGCTTCCTTGACGATGGGTGAAATTCTGACAGCTTCCTGTATAGTTATAGGATAGCCTGCGTCTTTGATTATTTCAAAGATGGCGGTTTTTCCGGATTGGCTCGTGAATCCTAGTTTTTCGTCGTCTTTTCTTCCGATGAGCGTCGGATGAATAGGTCTGTAGGCGCCTTTTTCCATATCTTTTGTTTTTATAGCGCCGTCCTGATGGATACCGCTTCTGTGAGCAAGCGCTTCTGAGCCGACTAAGGGTGCTAAATCAGGAATACGAATTTTTGCCATATCAGATATGGTTAAGGCAAGTTCGTAAATGTCAGAGAGTTTAAGCGGAACCTCAACACCGCTGTTATGAAGGGCTATAGCGACTTCATACATATTTGTGTTGCCGGCGCGTTCCCCGATACCGTTTAAACAGCATTCTAGCTGTGTTGCACCGGCAAAATAACTTTCGACCGTGGCTGCAGTTGCCATACCGAGGTCATTATGGCAGTGTACTGCTATCATAATATCTTTGGGCAGTGCATTGTAAACTTTTTCAACCATGTCCACAAAAGTTTTAACTCTGGTGCGCTCAACTGTATTGGGGAGGTTAATAACCGTTGCACCGGCATTTACAACTTCTTTCAGCGTGTCAATTACAAAGTCCAGATTCTCCATACAATCTCCGAAATGTTCAACAGAGAACTGGACTTCGCCGTTGTTTCCCATAAGTGATTTTGCGAAGGAGACCGCCTCGATTGCAGTGTTGCGAACTTCTTCCGGTGATTTGTTCAAAACATATTTCATATTGAAAGGACTCATAGCTATAAAGGTGTGGAGCCTGGGTTTTTTGCAGACATTTATTGCATCGACTGCGGTTTTTATATCACTTTTGACACATCTTGCCAGAGCACTTATGACAAGGTTTTCCGGCGCTATTTGCGCAAGCCTTCTGCAAGCCTCAAAATCCATTTCAGACGCTGCGGGGAAACCGGCTTCCACTGCTTGTACACCGAAATCTATCAGTTTGTTAAAAATAAACTCTTTCTCTTTTAGATTCCAGGGTTTTTTGAGGGATTGGTTTCCGTCGCGCAGGGTTATGTCGTAGAAGAAGGGTTGTCTTGTCATAATGATTAAATCCTTGTTGTTTTATACTCTTGCTGTATGAATTTTAGTGCTAATTTTTATTATATTATTTTTATCAAGATTGTAAATATTCACTATATAAAGGATTATTAAGCTGTATTTTCAGGTAAATAGCGGAATACTCCTAATATATCATACAAAATTTTAAAAAAGTGTGATATTATTATCACAATTGGGTATTATATATATATTATGATATATATAATATCATTACTGGTAGAACGAGCAATCAATAGAAAAAGATAGGATATGAAAAAGAAAATGATGAAAAAAAGAGCATTCTCAATGGCAGAGGCATTGGTAACAATGTTGGTTGTTGCCTTGCTTGTAGCTGCATCGATTCCTGTGTTCACTAAAAAACACAGAACAATTGATAACAACTCTCAGCACGGAAAGTGGGCTTGTAAGTATATCAACGGCACTTTGCATTCAGCCAGAGCCGCGAATATTGACGACGAATTGCCCCCTGACAGCGAATGGGCTAAGGGTTGTGTCTTTCCCGGAACGGGTAAGAGCGTAAAATATCTCTATGTTGAGGTATACGGTGCAGGCGGCGGCGGCTCACCGGCTAAGGTTACACCTTGGGAATACTATGTAGAACATATCAACTGGGGTGAAGCTGTCCCTATTGATGGTACATATAGTGTCTATATTAAAGGTGCTGATGGCGGTAGTGCTATGACACGTACAGCAGGAAGCAGTATCTACGATCCTTCTGGTTATCATAAATACGGAAACCAGGGCGTTTTTTATGATGAATACTGGCATTCCGGCGGTGAATGTAATAATAACTGCGAAAGTAACATTATAGACGAAGTTTGGCACTGGGAGACTTGTTATGAAACCTGCTCTAAAAGTGTGCCGTATGAGTACGATTGTAATTGTACTTCTTGTCCCAGTTCATCCAGCTCCAGCTCGAGCAGCTCATCCAGCTCCAGCTCGAGCAGCTCATCCAGCTCCAGCTCGAGCAGCTCATCCAGCTCCAGCTCAAGCGGTTCCGGCGGCGGCTGGGGTGGCGGCGGTCGTATGTACACGCCGGCAAACACAGAAATACTGTCAGACAATCTCATAGACAAATTATTTAACTCGCAGTACAGAAACGGTCTTGTTACAGGCGGAGCTGATTGTACTCCTACATGCGATACTTGTACTGGCTATAATACTGAATATTATGACTGTAATCCGTATCAGTGTAAGGTTCATGATTGCTGGGTATATGCAGGTGCATACTGTGACAAAAATCACAGAGGACCTCTGCCGACAGCCACTGGTGGAACGGGCTCGCAGCCTATATCCGGTAAAGTATCCATGAAGACAGGTGAATATATTTCTAAAGTCGCTAAAGGTACATATAAAGAATATAATCCCGGTACAGCGGGTGGTTATACTGTAACAAAAGCTCATGACGCAGAGTCTTATGACTACAAACACTTTGTTGTAAATGTTTCCGGCGGAAACAGCCAAACTGGTCAGGGTACTGTTGTTACAGGTACTTCAAAACTTCTTGTCACTACATGGGGCGGTAAAGCAGGACTTCTCGGAACAACCGGTACGAATTGCTGCAATAACTGCGGACCTCACCCGAACTTCCCTAATTCAAGAGGTGGCTCAACACAGTGTGCAACAAACGGGGCTAACGGATATAATGAAATTAAAGTATCCGGATTTGAGCAGCCTTCAAAAGATGCAACCCGTGAAGAAGGGCTTTATGTAGACCTTGATAGATTCGAATACTATGTCGGATGTCATGGTCAAGCAGGTCAAATTAATGCATCTATGCTTCCGACTGCCGGCGCTAGAAATATGAAATTTCAGGTCGGCAGAGGCGGCGGAGACAATGAAGACGGTGGCGACACATTCTTCAGCTGGGTAACAGCAGAAGGCGGTAAAGGTGCGTACAAAGGCTGCTATACAAAAACTACTGATATAAATAAAGCCGAAGTAGCCAGCAACGGTCAGAGATATAATTCTATGGGTATTTCAGGTGTCAGCAATGGCGGCGGCGCCGGTGATGTAAAAATCTGGGATACTTCAGGACCGTTCAACGGACCTAAACGAGATTATAGATACAGCCGTATTGAAGATGAAGAACCTAAAGGCAGATGGGAAGTCCTCCCTGCCGGTAAAGGCGACAACGGTATGATTATCGTAAGCTGGTAAACACTTAATACATGAGGAAAACAATGGAAAAAAGTAATAAAAAACCTCAAAAGCAAGCATCCCTGAACTCTGTTCAGGGCTGCCTGTTTTTTGATTTTTTGGCTCATATAAAAAATATTGTTTCAGGTAAAACAGAAAAACTTTCTCTAAAAGATGCATTCAGTTTGGCGGAAATGATTATGATTCTGCTATTGGTTGCGATTCTGGCTATGGGTTCAGGTATTATACTCCCTAAAAAACTTAAAAAAGGTGATCCTCAGGTACCTCATGGTTTATATGCCTGTACAATATTTAATAACCAGCAGTATTACTTTAAATCCAACAGCAGAAATGCAGAAATACCTGCGCCCGGAGGCGCCGGATGGAAGCTCGGTAACTGCCAGTCTAACTTCAAGGTTCCTAAATATGCAAACTTGCTTAATGTCACGATGATTGGCGGCGGCGGCGCCGGAAAAGATGCATCTGTTACCTGGGACAAAGAATCCAGAGTTCAAGACGGTGATCTTGGGGTTCATGGTGACAAATATTACGTTGAATATGACGGATGGTACACAATATACTTGTTCGGTCAGTACGGTGAATCGAGCTGGCGTTCCGAGTGGGATTTGGCTAACGGAGGCTGCAACGTTGCGCCTTCCCAGCCGGGATTTCCTTATCGTGTTCAGGGTGAAATGCAGCTAAAACGCGGTGATATTATTCAGCTTTACAAAGAAGAAAAAGTTACTAATACAGACACTAACTTTTTCTGCGGTGATAACAGACACAGACCGACTAAAGATGAGTACTATAAAGGAAAAGACGGCGGTAAAACGGCATTGCTGTTAAACGGCTCTGAATTTCTTTCAATTAACGGAAGTAAAGCCGGAGTTACTGTTTGCAGCTCAACAAATCCGCCTAACTGTACAAACAGATATACAGTAACTCAGGGCGCAAACGGAACACTCGTAAAAGCTACCGGTATGTCCGATGTAGTTTATATGGATCCAAACACAAATGGTGCTTATAGAAACTATCCGTCTCAGGATGGTGTTGCGACAATAAGATACTCAACAACCAAAAATTCTTCAACCAGAGAATTTACACCTAGCGGCGGCTGCGGCGGAGAAGCAGGACAAACTGCTGCTACCCTTTATCCGGTACTTAGAGATACGATACCTGCTATAGTGATAGGTAGAGGCGGTACTCCGACCACACCTGCTACAGCTACATCGTTTGGTTCCTTCCCTGCAGCAGGCGGTACTACCGGCGGCAACTGTAAAACAGTCAGCCAGACAAGCGGTTCTGACGGTGAAGCAGCTACCGGTATTAAAAAACTGGTATCAACAGGCGGACTCGGTGCTTTAGGTGCCGGACAGGCAGGAGCAAGTGCCGCAAAAGTTAACGGCGGTAACGGTTCCGGTTATGGTGCCGGCGGTGGCGGCGGAGCTATATATTACACAACCACTCCGACATACAACAATTCATTAACAGAAGCAATGAATAGCCAGCCTGTTCAGAATGGTACCAGAAAATGGTATCAGGGTACGGGCGGAAACGGTACCAACGGATTATTGGTAATAACCTGGTAAATATAATACAAGGACAACTATATGATTTATAACAAAAAACAAAGAGCATTTTCACTTGCAGAAGCTATGATAGCATTATTGATTGCGGCATTGATACTTGCTGCGACCATGCCTGTTATCACTAAAAAACACCTTATTCTTCCGACAAGAGGACCTCACGGCAAGTGGGCTTGTAAGTATATAAACAACAAAATGTATCATGCGACAGCCGCTGACCAGAACTCGGCGCTTCCCTCAAATCCTGACAAATGGAAAGAGGGCTGCACCTTCCCTGTTCTTCCGTCAAATGTACCCTATATGCTGATACAAGTAGTAGGCGGCGGTGCCGGCGGTAACTTTGATGAAGGTTTGCCGTATCTTGATTTTATCAAACCTGAAGATACGTTTAACCTGCCTATAGCTACAGAAGCTGACAAAGAGTATGAAATGGGCATTGCCGGTAATGCTCTTGAAATACCGGCTACGGCTGAATACGAAGTTAATGTGGTTGGCAATAAGGGTACTGTTGGTCAGTTGATGGATAATTTCTTTGAAGCGTTTTTGGTCGATCCAAACGGTAGAGAATATATTCTGGCAAATTGTGAATACCCCGGTGCTGAACCGAACCCTACAATTGCAAGTGTAAAATATAAAAAGACATATCGTGCCGGAGACAAACTCTGGTTAGAAACACAACCGGATACAGAAATTGACAACTACCAGAAAATCTGTCCGGGTGGTTTAGTTGAAGGCGGTGCCGTTGCTATTTTTGACGGGATGTCAATAAATCTGGATTGGTTTACATTTAAAAATATTGTTTCTAAACCGGGTTCAAATGGTGACAGGGTATTTTTAAAAGAAAAAGAATATAATAAAAATAATATAGAAGATTTGGTTGAAATTGAAGGCGGAGCAGGCGGTATGTACGTCAGCAACTACTCGGATAATAACTGCCGATTCATATCTTGTAACAGATATACGCCTATTTATACACGTGATGTAGGTGATTACAGAATGCTTGTAAAAAAAGCTCCGGCAGGTGCTGATATAATATCAGGCGGTTCAACCTCATACGTAAAAGCTGTGTCTACGACAGTTGACCTCAGAGGCGGCTGCGGCGGCGGTGCCGGTTCTGTAAACTCAGTTCTTATGGCTCGTCAGGATGATACTGAAGAAGCACCTGTTATACAAATAGGTAAAGGCGGTCTTCCGGGTAAAGACGGTCAGGCTACTGTCTTTAACCAGGTTACGGCAAAAGGCGGCACAGGCTGCTCTGAATCCACATCGCCTCCGGTTGGTGAAAATGCAGGTATAGGCGGTCAAGGTGCAAGTGCTCCAACTACATACATTGGTGACTCAGTCGGCGGTGCCGGCGGCAGAGGCGGATACAGCACAACAGCCGGTAACGGCGCAGAAGGCAGAGGTCTTGGCTCCGGCGGCGGCGGCGGCGGTGCTGCAATCAACATGTCAAAAGAACAGGTTGAATCATATAAAGAAACCAATCAGGAATACATAAAACAAAGAACAACATACGGACAAGGCGGTAATGGTGCCTCCGGCGGTATCATTGTTTCCTGGTGAGGTATTTTGTTATAGCAAAAGGGCTGCGTTATATATTGGCGCAGCTTTTTATATATTATAATTTGTGTATAAGAGGGATAAAATATGCAAAATTACAGCTTTTTAAAACCTTCAAACAAACTCGGGATTGTTATTAACGAAAAGAGTTACTACTGTACTATTTACTATGTTGAAGATGATATAGTGACGGTTATTGCTGATGAAAACATAGAGCTGCCTGAGCAAAATATAGATATCAATATTTATGCCGAAGATGGTGTCTACAGCGCGGTCAGCCGCATAGTCTCAGTTAGTGAACTCAACGGACAGTATTTTTACCGCTTATCATTTCCCGTAAATATACGATATTCCCAGCGTAGGGAGTTTCTCAGGGCAAATATTGAAACGGATTTTATACTGTCTGTGAAAATTGACGGTGAAGAAGCTGACAGAATTGAGACTAAGACGAAAAATCTTTGTGCAAAAGGGCTGTGTTTTGTTGCAAATCATCAAATAAAAACTTATTCAACGCTTGATTTGTCACTGTTTCTCGAGGGCAAACAAATAAACACAAAGGCTGAAATAGTTTATATAAACCCCGTGAGAATTAACAATGCGTTTAAATTTCTTACTGCCGTAACGTTTTTGGATATTACTCAGGAAGAAATGAATTTTATAACCCTGCAATGCATGAAATTTAAGAATTAAGATATTCAGCTATTTTCCCTGATTTAAACAACTCTTTAAGGTCTGAATATCCGCCTATATGTTTGTTGTTTATGACAATTTGAGGAACTGTTACATTTCCTGAAATATGAAAGAGTTCTCCGAGCTTTTTTCGCATTGCTGTTTCGTTATCTGATATCTCATGTTCGTTGTAGTCAAGATAATTGTCCCTCAAAAGCTCCTTTGCTTTTGTGCAAAATGGGCATGTTGACAATGTATAGATTTCTATATCGTTTTCCATAAAAAACTCCGTTTGTTACTAACAATGAAATTATTGTCCATTAACGAAGATTTTTAATCAGCCGGTGAGTTAATGTATTATTGGGCATTTAAAAAAGATGTTAATACAAATCCGGTTAAATCGAAAAGACCATTGCCAAGAAATAAAAGCATTAAAATTACAGCAAACCATTTTTGTATATCTTTTAGAAGAACAATTTTTTTGTGCGAGCGAAGCTCTTTAAGTTTTGCGTATTCGTCTTTGTTCGGTGAGACAGGTAGCTGATTCTCTATGCCTTCAATAACCGTGCTGTATTTTAATTTTATGATTGATGCATATGCGTCCTGATTGGACACCCAAGAAAAACATACCGCAAGCCCGAAAAATTCGATACCTAAAAGTAATGCGTATGCGTCTACAAAAATGGATTTTATCGTTATCATTGACAAAAACAGCACTGCTGAAAATACTATATAAAACCTGTTTACCAGAAAAGTTCTGTCGATGAATCTGTCTTTTGCTTCACTGTATATTCTATATTGTTCAAGCAGTATGTATTTGTCGTCCATGATATCCCTCTTTTTTTATTATTATATTATAAATATTAAAGTTATGTTAATTTTCTGTTGCTAATTAGCAAAAAAAATCCTTTATAGGGTTTATAATAACAGCATAAAGTGGAGTAAAAAAATGATACAAGCAATTTCTTCGGCAAATGTCTCTAACACTTACAAAAACAACTGCCCCGGATGCAAAAAACCGGCTTTTGGTCTTTCTTATTATGAAAAACCTGAAAGCCCGGCTAAAAAGACGTTGAAAAGAATGGGCGAGCAGTTTGTTTTGGGTGCTGTAGTCAGCGGGTTATTTGATGCGGTTAGAGCCGGTTATAATTATGTAACCAAAGCACCGCAGCAGTCCTGGAAAACAATAGGTTCAAATGCCGCTATCGTAGGTCTCGGATTTATTGCTATAGATTCAGTGATGAGTCTGTACTATAAACATAAAGCCAAAAAAGTTATAGAAGAACAAAATAAAATGCTTCAAGAAAGATTAGGAAGACCTGTATAACAGGTCTTTTTAATTAAATCTGTTCTATAACTTTTAACAGTAATTCTTTAAAAAGCCCTTTTACTTTGTTTGCTGTTTCTACAACTTCAATGTGTGATAGTCTGCTGGGGTGTACGCCGGCAGCAGAATTTGTAATACAGCTTATACCAAGAACGTCCATGCCGCAATAATTTGCTACCAATGCCTCCGGAACAGTGGACATTCCGACCGCATCCGCCCCCATTACTCTAAGCATATTGATTTCAGCCGGAGTTTCATAACTTGGTCCGCTCATTGCTGCATAAACGCCTTTGTGCACGGTCAAACCAATCTCTTTTGCCTGTTTTTCTGCCATTTCTCGCAATTCATGTTTGTAAACTTCGCTCATATCAGGGAATCTGTCGCCGAGTGTTGAATCATTTTCACCGACAAGCGGATTGACGCCCATGAGGTTTATATGGTCTTTGATTAACATTAAGTCGCCGGCTTTGTATTCTTTGTTTACGCTGCCTGCTGCATTTGTTATGATAAGATGTTCGACTCCGAGTTTTCTCATAACTTTTATAGGGTATACAATTTTACTTATATTATACCCCTCATAAAAATGGTACCGACCTTGCATTATCACGGTATTTTTGCCTTTAATACCGGCAAATACAAGCTGTCCTTTGTGTCCGATTACCGTAGATTTTTCAAATCCCGGAATATCCGCATAAGATATTACCTGCACAGGTTCAAAATCATTCGCAAAATCCCCGAGCCCCGAACCAAGAATTATTCCTATTTGTGGTTTATAGTCTTTAATTTTTTTCTGAATGTATTTTACTGTTTCGTTTATCATAAACTTACCTTAGTTGAATTTTTTATAAAATTAACGCCGCATTCAAGCGAAGCAATGTTTGCGGGCAGAAGATGGCGTCTTTTTTCAGGTACCATTTCAGTCAAAGCTTGTTTCAGACTTTCGACTGAGAGAATTTTTGTCTTTTCAACAAAAGCACCCACTGCTATTACGTTTGCAAAACCTTTGCCCTCAAGATTTTCTGCCATGTCGTTGAGGTTCATGTTCAAATATTCAATATCGTGTCTTTCCGGAATTTTTTTTACCAGAGATGTATTTAAAAGCATAAGACCGCCGGGTTTTATCCTGTGTTCAAATTTTAATTCTGACGGAAGATTAAGAGCAAACAATACGTCTGCCCTATCGATGACAGGAGATGAAATTTCATCATCTGATATATTTACTGAGCAATTTGCAGCCCCACCCCGCATTTCAGCTCCGTAGGAGGGAATCCAGGTTGTGTTTTTGCCTTCGATAACAGCGGCATGGCACAATAATGAACCCGCAAAAAGTATTCCTTGTCCGCCATATCCCGATATAATAATGCTGGTTTCCATCAGATATTTTCTCCTTTGGTTATATCTTTGAAAACACCAAGCTTGTGTACTTTTTCAACAGTGTTTTCTATATAGTCAATACATTCAACCGGTGTCATGTGCCAGTTTGTAGGACATGCTGCTATAACCTCTACAAAACTGTACCCGAGTCCTTTTATCTGCATTTCAAAAGCTTTTCTTATCGCTTTTTTTGCTTCTTTTATGTATTTTGGCGTGCTTATTGCAACTCTTGCCACATAAGCGGCACCTTCACAATTTGCGACAGTTTCGGCGACTCTTAAAGGATAGCCGGTGAGTTCTGCTTTTCTTCCGCGCGGTGTTGTTGTTGTAACCTGTCCGACAAGGGTCGTTGCGCTTGCCTGTCCGCCGGTCATCCCGAAGGTTGTGTTGTTTATACATATTGTTGTGATTTTTTCACCGCGGCAAGCCGTATGAATAGTTTCATTAAACCCGATTGTTGCAGCATCACCGTCGCCCTGGTAGGTAAATACAAATTTGTCAGGAAGTGAACGTTTTATACCGGTTGCAACGCAGGGAGAGCGTCCGTGAGACGCGCCTGCAACATCAAGCTCATAAAATTTTTCAAGAAAGATTGAGCAGCCGACAGATGAAATAGCAATTGTATTTTCTCTTATTCCAAATTCATCTATTAATTCCGCTATAATTTTAAGCACAACACCATGCCCGCAACCCGGACAAAACGTAAACCCTTTGTCCTTTATTAACGTTTCCGGTCTTTTATAAACTAAAGTCTCCCCGTTCATTGTCTACACCTTAACACCTATCTTTTTGTATAATGTTGTAATTTTTTCAAGCATTTGAGTATCAGTAAGCATTCCTCCGCCGCTTCTTCCGAGAAATTCCACAGGGCATGCTCCGAAAACCGATGCTTTTACGTCGAGAAGCATCTGTCCCTGGTTTAGTTCTATGTCCAGTATCATCTGCGTTGATTTTGCAGTTTCATAAAGCTCTTTTTCCGGGAATGGCGAGAGCATAACCGGTCTGAACAGACCGACTTTCATGCCAGCTTTTCTGGCTTTTTTGACTGCTGATTTTGCAATTCTTGCGGTTGTCCCGAACGCAGTAACGATAAGTTCTGCATCATCAGTCATAAATTTGTCCACAATCATTTCTTTTTCAGAAATAATTTTGTATTTTTCAAAAATTTTGTCTGAAATTTTTTCAAGTTCACCATCCGGCATGTGTAAAGAAACAAGATTTCTCGGTGCACGACCCTTGGCTCCTGAGAGTGCCCATTTTGAAACATCTTCATCTATATACGGATATTTTCCAAACTCCACAGGCTCCATCATTTGTCCGAGAATGCCGTCTGCTAAAAGCATAACAGGATTTCTGTATTTCATTGACACGTGGAATGCTCTATACATCAGGTCAATAGCTTCCTGTATAGTTGCAGGGGAGTAGACTATAATTTTATAGTCCCCGTTGCCGCCGCCCCGGACTGCCTGAAAATAGTCACCCTGTGCGCTTGCAATATTTCCCAGTCCCGGTCCGCCCCGCATAACACTGACAATTACCCCCGGAACTTCCGCGCAGCACATCGCAGAAATTGCCTCCTGCATCAGTGCAATACCGCAAGACGAAGATGATGTCATTGCTTTTGTTCCTGTTGTGCCGGCGCCTATGACCATGCTTATTGACGCCAGTTCACTTTCGGCAGTGATAAATGTACGCCCAAGCTCTGGCATTTTGTCGCCCATATATTCCCCGATTTCACTTTGCGGTGTAATCGGATAGCCAAAATAACACTGGCAGCCTGCATTTATAGCTGCCTGTGCTATAGCCTGATTACCTTTCCATAAAACCTTTGTCACTATCTGTAAACCTCTACTATTGCTGCTTCGGGGCAGCTTTCTGCACAGAGCGCGCACCCTAAGCATTCCCCGTTTTTATCCTCAAATTCTGCATAGTGTACTCCGATTGAGTTTGTACAAGAAGCAGTTTTTATAAGATTTTTCGGACAAGCATTCATACAAATCTTGCAAGATTTACACAGATCCTTGTTTATAACAATCCTTGCCATTTTATTTTCACTCTAATCTATAAAGTTTACTATCAGATTTAATTTTACCACCAGCAAGGAATAAAAGCCAATACTTACTTACATTGATTTATAGGAGACATAAGCGTATCGAATTTGTCCTTATAAAAATCCGTGTTAATATTGAGTCTTACGCCTAAGTCAAACAAAAGTAATATGAACTTTCTGTCATAATCATCGCGTGCTGCGCTATTTTCTTCCGCAAATTCGTCTAACAGTTCTTTCATTCTGTTGTAGTAAATATTTTGAGCTTCTGTTATATCCGGATTTATGTCTAATAAATCTGCATATTTAAAGAGTTCTAATGCAATTTCAAGTCTGTGAACTTCCGGACTTTTTGCCACATTAAATATTGCATCTGTAATCTTTTCCGTAAATACAGAGTTTGCATATTTTTTATCGAGTTTTATTCCGATATTTTTTGCCTCACTGTTAATATCTATAGCTGACATGATATCATTTATGTTTATGCTGTCTTTACATTTTTCAATATACTCATTGAACTCTTTTCCAAGAGTGTATGATGTTGCGATTTTAAATTCGTTCGGCGGGTCAAGACCGAGGCTTTTGTAATGATAGATTGAGCCTTTACCTTCGTCGTAAATTTCTTTATATAACTGGGTAAATTTGCTCGTCTTGCTTTTAAGCAGCATGGTAAGAATTTTTCTTCTTTCTTCGAGAAAAATATTTTTCAAAGTGTAGTACTCGGAGCCAAATTCTGCATCCATATGCCTGATTATTTCTGTAATCGGGTTGTCTTTGAATATAGAAATCAGGTCTTTTTGTATTCTTGCAAAATCAGCTTCGTTTGAAAATTCCTTCATGGTGCAGTGGAAATCTTCTCCGGAGAATTTCAGCAGAGCAAATACCAAATCGTATTTTTCAAGCGTTATTCTTGATTGCACTTCTATTCTGCCTACGACAAATTTATTTTTTCCGTTGAAGGCTTTTTTGTATCCAAGGCGTTTAAATTTGTATGAATAGAAAGTGCTTTCATCTTCAATATCTTCGTATAATGATGATATTGCCCACAGGCTGGCTATCTGTTTTACATTTACAATGGAGGGTTTTACGAATTTTTCATAAATGTCTTTGCCTGTGCCAAATTCTCTTATGTTGCTTTGAGCATTTGCAAGAATTTCAACAAAAGTTTTTTCATAATCTTCATCGGTAAAGTATGCCGCAAGCTGCATTGCACGGGCTGCGTATTTCATAATTTGTGTAGTTTCAATACCTGAAATGTCCGCAAAGAACCATCCGCAGCTTGTATACATAAGCATTGCCTGACGTTGAATCTCCAGCAGCTTCATTGCCAGAACTCTTTGATTGTCGTCGAGTTCGGGTTTGGTATTTTGCTGGATGAAATATTTTACATTCATCTCGTTTCGGTCAAGAATAACATCTATATATTCGTTTCTTACCTCCCACGGATTTTTTATAAAGTATTTTTGACCTTCTCTTTCAAACAGTATCGCCAGGTTATCTCTTAAATAGTCAAAAGCATCTCTTAACGGTTTTCTCCATTTTTGGTTCCAACCGGCTTGTCCTCCCGTTGAACATCCGCAGTCTTCTTTCCATCTTCCGACGCCGTGGAAGCAGCTCCAGGAAGATGCCTGTTTTATGTCTACTTCATAATCAGTTCCGTGCAAATCAAGATATTCACCGAAGTTTGTGATAGTAAAACCTTCGTCCTTTGCTTTGACTTTTAGCACGTATGCCAGAGCCATGTCACCGAATTTTGTGTGGTGTCCGTAACTTTCTCCGTCTGTTCCGATATTGATAATCTGCGGATAATTTCTGTCGTTAGATACTCCGTCTTTCAATCTGCGTGCAAATTTGTTTCCGTCTTTTAAAATGTTGTCAAATGCAACGGATTTTGAGATTGCACCGTCATAGAAAAACAAATCTACATATTTTTTAGGATTTGTTTTAATAAAGTATCTGTATGGTCGAGCAGGGTCAATGTTGCCCCAGCTTACATCCTGCCAGTCTTTTGAACCTATTTTTCTGCACTTTAAAGCCTGAAACGGTGACAGAATCGTGAATTTTATGCCGTTATCCGCAAGAACTTCCAAAGTTTCGTCGTCCACTGCAGTTTCTGCGAGCCACATACCTTCGGGGTTGCGTCCGAAACGGTATTGAAAATCACGGATTCCCCATTTGACCTGTGTTTCTTTGTCGCGACGGTTTGCCAGCGGCATAATCATATGGTTATAAACTTGCGCAATGGCGTTTCCGTGTCCGGAAAAATTATTTCTGCTGATTACATCCGCTTTAATGATTCTTTCATATGTCAGCGGTGCATGGGTTTCCAGCCAGGACATAAGTGTCGGACCGAAATTGTAGCTCATAAGCGAGTAATTGTTAACTATATCAAGAACTCTGTTTTTGTCATCAACAATTCTTGAGGCAGAGTTTGGGTTATAGCATTCGAGGTTTATTCTCTCATTCCAGTCATGATAAGGATATGCACTATCCTGCTGTTCTATGGCTTCAAGCCATGGATTTTCTCTCGGGGGCTGATAAAAATGTCCATGTATAGTCAAATAAATAGGATTTTTACTCATCTTTTAAAACTCCACAACTTAGAATGCTTAATACTGAATTGCCCTATGCTTTTTTCTTATCCGGATTTTTCTTTTGTACAACAACGAGTTTTGTTACATCAATCCAGGGGTCGGATAGAGCTGTTGAAAATACTTTTCCGTAAATATCTATGACATCTCCGGAGTCAAGGTCTATGAATTTTTCAGCTTCTGTTCTTTTGATAAAAATTTTCATTTCTGAAAGCGGTATCGTGTGATCTGTTACATCATCTCTTTTTATCAAGAAAGAGATATAATCCTGAGAACTTCTGAATGCCGGTTTGTAATCAAGACCGAGTGTAGCAAATTTGTCAAACGTAGCTTTCATTTTTATATTTTTACCAAGGTAGGCATCCGGATTCGCAACAACGTCTAACGGACATACTGAAACATATGACGTATTGTCTGTTGTTTTTGTTTCCAGTTTTACTTCAGCGGGTTTTGTTTGGGTTGCCGGAGCAGCGGTAATTTTATCCGCAACAAAATTTAATCCTGCAAAACCGATTACTGCTGACAATGCTATTATTAAAAATTTATTTTTCATTTTTTCCCCTTTTTGTTTTTTTATTAGAGTCAATTACATATTATCACATATTGGCAAAATAGTAATAATTAGTTTTCTGTATCTTCTTGACCGATTTTTAAACATAAAGCATACAAGAATAAAAACAGCGGCAGCACATGCAATATAATTCTATCCAGAGAATAAGTCAAAAGCCAGTCTAAATCATGCGGAGACAGCACATAAGTCATAAAATATCCGCTGCATGTCAAAATAAAAATTATTCCCGATAAAATTAACGGTGTTTTTATTTTCTCCGGTATAAAAAATCCCTTCAGCATTAGAGCCAGTGAAACAAATACTACAGAAAAACGCTCAACAAACATGTGAGCAAATGTTTTTATTATCATAATATAATAGTGAGCCTGAAAAAGATGGGTGTATGATTTTAAGACAAAAAAGCCCTGTACTAAGTCATTTGGCGTTTTGCACACAGATTTGAAAATACATATAAGTATTACAAAGGGCATAGCTGACACCAGCATAATTCCGATTTTTTTGTAATATTTTTTAAGGAAAAAATATGTGCCGGTTACTGCCAAGAATATCGCAAAAAACATCAGACCTTCGTTTTTTACCCACCCGCAAAAACCTGCAAAAATTGTGCTTAGAACCAGAAAGCTGTTTTTCTCTTTTTCAAAATACAAAAACAGGGATACGGTTGATGCCAAAATAAAGTAAGCAAGCGGAATATCAGCGCATTGTGCCGCGCCTTTTACAAGAAAAGCCGGAGTCAGCATAAGTATCAAAGTGGTTAGCATTGCCAGTTTTTTGTTTTTAAAATGTTTAATCGTAAAATAAACAAAATAAATGATTCCGAAAGTTAATATTAAATAGAAAAATGCGTTGAAAACGCTGTTATCTGAACCTGCATACTGCCATATTCTTGCAACGGAAGCAGGTGTAAAGAGAGGATAATCATTATGAGAAAGAAAATGCGGCTGGAGGAACATATTCTTCCACAAAGTTATATCCCGAAACATAAATTCCGCTTTTGTATTCCACATACGAAAACCGTCCCAGTTTCCGAGCGGGCTGTTTATGTAAAATTTTAAAAATATCATAAGCGCAAGAAGGTTTGCACTCGCAAGCGGTAATGATATTTTTTTAGGCAGTTCAATACAAAAATTATGAAAATTTTTATTTGTAAAAATCACAAACGCTGCGGCAATTACCAATAAAAATTCAAATATTTTATAAATAGTTATATTTGAAATGCCTGTTAATAAAAATAAAAAATATAATATTGAGCAGAAGCCAAAGCCCAGCGGTATTGCAAAAAAACATCTGAACTCTTTTTCTTTGTTCAAAAATCCGAAAAACAAGGCTGTTATAATTGAATAGAGAAAGCCCAAAAATGCTGTCATTTTGCCTCCTCGAAAATATATGTTCGCTCATCTAGCTTTTTAACAAGTTTCAGGTTTTTTTTGTTAAAATCTTTTTTGTAAAAAATTCCGATTGTATATTTTTCATCAATATCGTTTACAAGAACTGACGGTACAATTGCGTATTGTGCCGAGAAAAAATTAAAAATTGAATCTGATTGTAAAAAAACTTTGTCCGGTTCAACATCGCTAATGTAGCCGACATACTTTTGTCCTTTGAAAAAATCACTATTTTTTTTCAAAACGGCGGATTTGCTTTCAAACATATTAACCTGCCTGTATGGGACAAATATTAAGGAAAAAGGCACCTTTACAAGCAAGGACAAATACTGAAATGAGAATCCGAATAACAGCAAAAAGACAAGTCCGCATACAAAATTGTCAGATATTTTCATGCACCCAGTCTTTCGATTATTTTGTTAATCTGTCTTTCCAGCTCAATCAGGTCGTTATTGTTTTCAATAATATAGTCAGACATATATCTTTTTTCTTCCTGCGAGACCTGCGAATTTATGCGGTTCATTGCATGTTCCAGACTGTATCCGTTTCTGTTCATTAAACGCTGCAGGCGGATTTTTTTGTCTGCGCAAACAAGAACTGTTGTATCAAACATATTCTGCATGCCTGTCTCAAACAAAAGCGGAACAGAGGCGACAACCATCTCTTTATCCTGATTTTGTTCAAAAAAGTCTTTAATTTTTTGTTCAATCGGAGGATGAAGAATATGTTCCAGTTCTTCAAGTTTTTCAGGGTTTGAAAAAACTATCTGTCCTATTTTGAATCTGGACAAGGTACCGTTGTCTCTGTATATATCTTCATCTTTAAATATGTTTTCTATTTGAGAAATTACATTTTCATCTTTGTCAATCAGTTCATGACAGACGTCATCGGCATTGATTACCGGTATGCCTTTTTTTTCAAAATAACTTTCAACTATTGATTTTCCGGATGCAATATTACCCGTGAGACCTATTCTTAACATAATACTATTTTACCTCCCATTCAGTGGTACCGTTTTTAGTATCTTTTAACACAATATTTATTTTATCCAGTTCATTTCTTATCTTATCCGCAACAGTCCAGTTTTTTTCTGACCTTGCTTTGTTTCTTTCTTCAATTATTTTTTGCATAATATCAAAAGCAGGCGCGTTTTTATCGGTAATAAAATCAAATTCGTTTACAATAATGTCCAGTTTTTCTTTAAGCTGGTTTTCATCGAGTTCAACTTTTTCAAAATCAAATCCGAGCACCCGTGCAAGTTTCATTAATGCAGAAATATATTTTTCTGCATTTTCTTTGTCATTGGTGTCTTTTGCTTTGTTTCCTTTTGTTGCGATATCAAACAGAACAGCAAGGGCTTTCGAGGTGTTGAAATCATCATTCATTGCCGCTTTAAACTGTTCTATTTCTTCACATTGAACATCTTCTTTAAGATTTTCTTTTCCTGTGTAGTTGAGAAGATTATTTGCCGCGTTTTTTAGCCTTTTTACACCTGCAGAAGCAGCTTCCAGTGCTTCGTCATTAAATTCAACAGGCATTCTGTAGTGATTTGTTAATATAAAAAATCTGATTGTGTTCGCATCGTAGTTTTCTAAAATGCTGTCAATGGTTTTGAAATTGCCTAAAGATTTTGACATTTTTTCTTTGTTAATTGTGACAAAACCATTGTGCAGCCAGTATTTTACGAACTGACAGCCATTTGCACATTCAGACTGTGCAATCTCATTTTCGTGGTGCGGGAATATTAAATCAGCTCCGCCTGCATGTATATCAATTTCAGGTGCAAGATGTTTTCTTGCCATTGCGGAGCATTCAATGTGCCATCCTGGTCTTCCGATTCCCCACGGGCTTTTGTAACCATGTTTTTCGTCTTTTTTCCATAGTGCAAAGTCGAGCACGTCCTCTTTCTTTGTAGAAGCTTCGACACGTGCACCCGCTACGAGGTCATCTATAGGCTGTTTGCTCAGTGCGCCGTATTTTGGGAATTTTTTTACCCTAAAATATACGTCGCCGTCAACCTCGTAAGCAAATCCTTTTTCTATAAGTTTTTTTACAATAGCTATCATTTCTCCGAGGTTTTTTGTTGCAAAAGGTTCTATGTCCGGTTTGAGGTTATTCAGTTTTTTCATTGATTCAGAAAAAATATCATAGTATTTTTTTGCAACTTCATCAGGTGTTATACCTTCTTTTTCGGAGCGTGCGAGGATTTTGTCGTCGACATCCGTGACATTGCGGCAGTATTTTACGTCGTATCCTAAAAATTTTAAATATCTGTATACAACATCCCAGGTGATATAGCATCTGGCATGTCCTAAATGCGGATGGTCATAAACTGTCGGTCCGCAGACATACATATTGACTTTGTTGCCGTTTAGTGGGGTAAATTCTTCAATTTTGTCCGAATAAGTGTTAAATAATTTCAACATATAAAAATCCTCTGCTGAAAATATATTACAACAAAAAGCGAGTTCTTTAAAGTCCCCATTGTTTATTATTTTATCTGGCAGACAAAAGTTTTATCTTGGTTTCTCAGTTTTTTTACGACACGTTTTGTTAAATACGGAACATCAAACATATCTGTTAGAACTTCAATATAATATAATTTGTTTGGTTCATTTTCTGTATCTTTTAAAGCTTTATCAAATTCTGACTCGGTATGAACCCTTATCGAACGATATTCTCCTTCAAATACGGAGGGAAGTTTTGAGTAATTCCAGTTTGCTATGTCATTAAATTTGTCTAATGGATTATCTGCAAGAATACGTTCTATCGTGTATCCGGAGTTGTTTATAACAATGATAACCATGTTCAAATTATGTTTCATTATAGTGCTGATTTCTTGTGCCGTCAGTTGGTGAGCACCTTCTCCGGTAATCAGTACTACCCTTCTGTTTTTATCGGCAATTGCGGCACCGAACGCTGCCGGAGTCGCCCAGCCTATAGAACCCCAGAGAACCTGATTATTGAGAATACAATCTTCGGGCAATCTCATGGGTGCTATACCGAATTTTGTCAGACCTGTTTCTGAAAAAATTATGTCACCGGGTTTTAAAAATTCTTGCAGTCTCGGATAAATATAATCTGCCGTCAGTTTTGCATTATCAGCTTGGTCTGTTTTTTCAAATCCTCGTTTTTCATGTTCTATCACAACATCTTTTTTTTCAATTTTTTCGCAAAGTGCGGCTAAAATATCTTTCATCAGTACATTTTCATATTTTTTATTTTCAATTATTGTATAAGTACCTTGAATATTTATATATTGCGACGGGTCAAATTTTATGTCAAAACTGAATGTGTTCAGGTCGCTGATTATTGTACCTATTGAGATTACACAGTCAGAGTTGTTTACATATTTGTAGGCATACAAATTGTCATAAGAGCCGAGATATGTTCCAAGGTACATTTCATTTTCTTCCTCAATCAGGCTTTTCCCCATAAGCAGTGTACATAGGGGAAGTCCCGATGTATCAGCAAATTTTTTCATTTCATCTGTTGCATTGAATCTTTTTGCTAATACATCGGCGAGAATAACGGGGAAATCGGAGGTCTTTATCAGGTTTAGAGCATGTTTCACAGCTTCTGTCAGATTTTTGTGATTACTGACGGGTTGTTCTGTTACAGGATTGTTTTCTATTTCCATTTTGCAAATATCAACAGGAATAGCAAGATAGACAGGTCTTTTTGCTCTGATAAAAATTTGAATCAACCTGTCTATTTCTTGTTTTGCATTTTTGCAATCAAGAAATGCTGTTGCTTCAACTACATTTGCGTAAGCTCTTTGAAATGCATAGTAATCCGGATTGCTGAAATTATGATGAAGCAATGTATTTTGTTCTATATATTTTGTAGCGGGTACTCCAACTATTTTAAAAACCGGGATGTTTTCTGCAAAACTTCCAGCAACCGCATTAATTGCGCTTAGTTCACCGACTCCGTATGTGGTAATAAGTGCGCCGTATCCGTTTATGCGTGCGTATCCGTCGGCTGCATATCCTGCATTGAGTTCGTTTGTGCAGCCAATCCAGTTTGTATTTTCGTTGTTTTCGACAGAGGTTAATATGTTGAAATTATAATCTCCGGGCAATCCGAAAAAGTCTTTTATTCCAAGTTTGGAAAGTTCTTGAATCAAATAGTCAGAAACAGTAATTTTGTTCATTTTGTTATTCCTTTTATTAATGCTTGTAGTGTAGATATAAAAATCTGATGTATGAGACTTTAATATTGCGTTGCCTTTTTATGTTTTCAATTATTACACCCGGATTTGAAATATTGCAAACCACAAGAGTTTTAACCGCAAAGTCAAGTTTTAGAAATTTATTAAATAATGAAATGATTAATGTTGAATTTTTATAAAATAAAATGAATTTTTAAAAATTTATAACAAATAAAAAAACAAAAATTGGTATTTTTTTTGGAAAAAACATTAAAAATTTTTGTTTTACAATACTTAACAATTTTATAAATTTAATACAACAAACTAATTGCAAAACTTGAACTATCTTATAAAATTATATTATGTTTAATGCGCAGTTATTCATTTACATAGTCAAAAGACTGATACAGGCAATACCGCTTTTGTTTCTTGTGTCTGTAATAAGTTTTTTCATAATAAGACTCAGTCCGGTTGATCCTCTGGCGGAGCTTCGTATAAACCCTTCAATTTCTCAGGAAACTTTGAAAGCGGAAGAAAAACGGCTCGGGCTTGATAAACCTTTGATAGTTCAGTACGGCTTGTGGCTTAAAAGTTTTTTAAAAGGGGATTTGGGTGTTAGTGTGACAGGCGAGAAAGTCAGCGACAAACTTATGGAACGTATTCCCAACACACTTCTTTTAACGAGCGTGGTGATTCTCTTAACCTGGCTTGTCGGTATACCTCTAGGGATTTATGCGGCACTGAACTGGAAAAAACCAATAGACAGACTTATGACTATACTGACAAGCGTCGGTATGGCAGTCCCGTCTTTTTTCTTTGCGCTTTTACTTTTGATATTTGCCGTAAAAACGAGCTGGTTCCCGACTGGCGGTTTAACCTGTTATGATTTTTCGACGTATTCTCCGCTGCATAAGGTGCTTGATGTGATGCACCATCTGGTGCTTCCTGTTACTGTTCTTTTTACTCTTTCACTGTCAGGTTTGCAAAGGCAGATGAGGGGAAATCTGCTTGATGTTTTGGGGTCTGATTATGTAAAATTTGCACGTGCAAAAGGGTTGAGTGAAAATAAAGTGGTTTATAAACACGCACTCAGAAATGCAATAAATCCTATGGTTACGCTTTTGGGTTTTGAGTTTGCATCCTTGTTGAGCGGTGCAGCTCTTACCGAGTACGTTTTTCAGTATCCGGGGCTTGGGCGCTTGATACTGGAAGCGGTTATGAAATCAGACATAAATCTTGTTATGGCGTCATTGATGATGGGTACTGTGATGTTGATTCTGGGCAATCTTATAGCGGATATACTGCTTAAAATGGTCGATCCGAGGGTGAGTGTAAACTGATGGCGAATGAAAGACAAAAAGACAGCATACTAAGACAAATACTCAGAGATAGATATTCTCTAATTGCTCTTGTTGTACTTTTGCTGCTTTATCTTGCTATTCTTTTTGCTGATTTTTTGGCGCCGTATTCAAAAGAATTTTCAGACCGACACAGAGCATATGCACCCCCTTCAAAAGTTTTTACTATTGATGAAAACGGCAGAATTTCACGTCCTTATACATATAATTATGTCAGATATTTTGACCCTGAGGAATACAAAATTACATATAAACTTGACAGGAGCAAAAAGTTTTATCTGAAATTTTTTGCAAAAGGCGAAAAGTACAAATTTCTTGGTTTGATTCCTATGGACAGACATCTGGTGAGTGTAGAACCGGAGGGCAGATTGTTCTTGCTTGGCACGGATATTAACGGGCGGGATGTTTTCTCAAGAATTTTGTTTGGCGGTAGGATTTCTTTAACAATCGGATTTCTTGCATTGTTTATTTCTTTTCCGCTCGGTATGCTATATGGCGGTGTATCCGGATATTTAGGCGGGATAGTTGATAATATAATGATGAGAATTTCAGAAGCTATAATGTCGATTCCAAGTTTTTATCTTTTGATTATTCTTGCGGCAATATTGCCTGCTAATATGACGAGCATCCAAAGGTTTGCTCTGATTGTGGTAATTCTTGCAATGATAGGTTGGGCAGGCTTTTCAAGAGTTGTCAGGGGAATGGTTCTTTCAATAAAAAATCAGGAATTTGTTCAGGCGGCAGAGGCACTCGGGGCGTCAAAAAAAAGAATAATAGTAAAACATCTCCTGCCTCAGACTTTGAGTTATGTAATAGTTGCCATGACATTGAGTGTTCCTTCTTATATTCTTTCAGAATCGGGTTTAAGTTTTTTGGGACTCGGAATACAACAACCTGATGCAAGCTGGGGAAACATGCTCAAAGAAGCTCAGGAATATGTGAATATTCTATATCGTCCATGGCTTTTAACTCCGGGTTTCTTAATTTTTATTGCAGTCTTATCTTTTAACCTGATTGGTGATACAATAAGAGACATATTAGACCCAAAGAGTAAAATGAGATAAAATACTGAAGAACGGAAAACGGAGAGTATGGAGAATTTTATAACAACAATTCTTTTAGAAAAGAATATGCTGCTTGATATATTGCTCGCTATGGTTCTCGGTTTCGCAATAGGTTTTGAGCGTGAACTTACGAACAAATGGGCGGGTTTGAGAACGCATATGCTTGTTTGTATGGGTTCTTGTATATTTACGCTTCTTTCAATACACGCATTTCCTGTTTTTGCCCACAGCCCTCAGGCTGATCCTGCCCGTATTGCTGCACAGGTGCTTACCGGTATAGGTTTTATCGGCGGCGGTACCGTGTTAAAGCATGGTTCTGCAATATACGGCTTGACTACTGCTGCGGCGCTTTGGATTACCGCCAGTATCGGTATGGCTTGCGGCTGCGGATTTAACAATCTTGCCATTGTATCCACAATTATTGTCGTAAGTGTTCTTGTGCTTATAAGAATATTTGAAAAACAGTTTATACATAAGGGGTCTAAAATCATCAGAAGAATGAGTGTTGCTTTTTTCTGCCGCAAGGATATTTGGGATGAAGCTTATAAAAAAGTTTTGAACACCTTTGAGTCGATATATGAGATAAAACAAAAAAATTCTTCAGAATCTGATGAATATAAAAAAGTAAGTTTTAAATTATGTATTCAAACAAAAAATCCTATACAGTACATTCATAGTGAATTAGAAAAAATTGAAGGAATAGAATCGGTTTCGATACAAGAATTGTATGAATAAAACAAAAACGGAAAACAACTCAGAACTCGCAGAATATGCAAAGACGGTTGCCATTTCACTGATAGTCGCATTGATTATAGCTGCAGTGGCGACGGGTTTTTCTAATGTAATTGCGGAACATCATTACAGACTTGCGTCGAAAATTCAGAACAAAGAGCAAGACAATCAGATGCTGGGCTTTCTGATTTCTAAATATGAACAAGAGCTTCAAAAAGATCCGTCCAATTATGTTTTGAATGTAAGATTGGGTGAATTGTATGAACTGCTTTTCAGTTATGAACAATCGGAAAAAAACTATCAAATGGCAATTACAAAAGCACCTTACGGGGTTTATAGTCCATATATCGGACTTGCCAGGCTGTATATAAAAATGGATAAACTCGATAATGCACAGATAACTATTAAAAAATTAAAAAATATTGATCATAAACCTCTGCTTGTTGCAAAAGGCAATTTCTATATGGAATTAGGCGATGCTTTTTGGAAAAAAGGGAGTTATTTCGGTGCGTTAAAACAGTACAAAATGGCGTTGTTTTTCTATAAAAAGGTTGACTCGGAAAAGTCTGAGATTGCGATTTCAGCAATCCTTGACTGCTATAGCAGATTGGCTTCCCAGCATTATGTAACGAATAAAGTTAACCTTGCTATTCAGGATATAGAAACAGCGCTTATATACAAAGAAACGCCTGTGTTAAACTACAAGCTGGCACTTTTGTATCAGGATGTCGATGTGTTTAAGTCAGTAGAATATCTTGAAAAAACTTATTCAGTTGACCCAGGACTTATTAACTACGATTTGTATGAACAAATACTTATAAAAGCAATAAAACGTGCACAAGCCCTAAATCTTTACACCGAGGCCAGACTTTATTACCAGAAATATAAAATGATTAAACAATTCAGAAAAAGGTACATTTTTACGGATAAAGATTACGGTATAGAGATTGTGTCACACAAGTTAAAAACGAATATTTTCGGAAATAAAAAAACTATTTTTGTAAAATTCAAGATAAAAAATAAAACAAAAGAAAACTTGAATACTTTGTTTGTTGTTGTTGAAGCAAAATATAATGACAAAACAGAGGTTGCGTTTAACAAGGTTCTTTTCTCAAAGAAAAATCCGTTGAAACCTTTGGCTTCGTCAGAGACGTTGAGTTTTGAACTGAAATTTGATGACGAAAAAGATATTGTAAACACAAAGAATATTATT
This sequence comes from Candidatus Gastranaerophilales bacterium, assembly GCA_944326475.1. Lineage (GTDB taxonomy): Bacteria > Cyanobacteriota > Vampirovibrionia > Gastranaerophilales > Gastranaerophilaceae > CALUPY01. Next base: position 14,194 of record CALVEC010000004.1, on the reverse strand, counting down.
TTTGATTTTAATGTCTCTAAAAAACAAAATATGCGTAAATTTACAATATTTTCTTTTGAAATGCATAAGTAATTGTAAATATATAATTTTAATCTATTTTCAAAAAAATAAAAACCGAGTAAAATAATACTAAGGAGAGTTAGTTATATCTTGGAAAAATATATAGAACAATCTTTATATTCTGATGTACCACCCACAAAATTGAGGAACAGAGACGAAAAGTTCAGAGAAGCTCATACCGGTCCTTTTTGGATTTGGCTTGCTGACAGATTTTTCTATGGAATGCTGGAGAACAGATTTTATTCCATGCAGGTTAACCACAAAGAAAATTTTGACAAACGCAATCCTGAATATGCTTCCATTATATATGCTCCGCATTGTAACTGGTGGGATGGGATTGTCGGATACAATTTGTGCCGCAGGGTTTTTAATACAACTATACGGATGATGATTGAAGAATTGAACAGATTCCCTATTCTTGCCAAAGCAGGTGCTTTTGCGGTAAATAAAAAATCTCCTCAGGCATCCATGAAAGCTCTCCAGTATGCGGTTGACCAGCTTTGTAATAAAGATATATCATTATGGATTTTCCCCGAGGGAATAATCCGACCGCCGATGTTCCGTCCGATAGAATTTCAAACAGGCATGGCGTATATAGCAAAAAATGTTGTTAAAAAAGCCGGCGGTGTGAATCTGATACCTGTATCCGTTAACTATGTCTTTTTAAGAGAAGACAGACCGGAAGTCCTTGTGAAAGTCGGCGAACCATATACGTTGACTGATCCTAAAGTGGACAGAAAAGATTTGACGCATATTTTACAAACCAATTTCCAGGCTTTGTGCGATGAACATCTGCTCAATATCAGGCACGGTTGTCTTGAAGGAAATGAATACGTATTTAAACAAAAATTGAAATGGTACAGAAAACTGGAAAAACGTCTTAAAAGAGTCAAAGTGACAAATTCAGGTGTTTAGTCTGGGAAATAACCGATGTATGGCAGATTTCTAAAGTAGCCTTCGTAATCCAGTCCATATCCGACAACAAATTTGTCATCTATCTCAAATCCGTAGTAATCCGGCTCTATATCGGTAATTCTTGCTATTTTTTTATTTAAAAATGTAATAATTCCCAGATGTTTTGGTGCATGAGTCCGCATTAGCATATCACATAAGAATTTTAAAGTACATCCGGTGTCAATAATATCTTCGACTATGATAACATTTTTGCCTTCAAGATTTGGTAAGGTCAAATCCAGTGCTTTTACATTGCCGGAAGACTTTTGTTCGTTTCCGTAGCTTGAAACCTTAATGAACTCCAGTTGAACAGGCATTTTTAAATATTTTATCAAGTCGCAGCAAAAAATACTTGAGCCTTTTAAGACGCAAATAACCGTCAAATCTTCGTTAGTGCCAAAGTCTCTGTTTATTTCACCGGCAAGTTCTTTTGTCCTTTTTAAAACATCATCTGAACTAAACAGAATTTTTAAATCTTTTGCATCTTTTTTCATAAGCTATCTTTCTTTCATTGAGACAAGATAAAGCGGTGTTTTCTTTACTCGTATTTTTTCGCTTAATCCTGTACCCGGTATCCAGAGCACTTCTCTTTCATTGCATAATAGCACAATTTTGTCTCTTATGTACTGTTCAATATTTTTATTTATAAAATATTTTTTTAGTTTCATACTCCCTTGCATTCCGAAAGGATTGATTATATCGCCGTCCCGGCGTGTTCTGAGATACAAAGGAAATGTTAAATTTGCATAGGCATAATTTTCTGTTTCAAGCGGAAATTTTTCAGGCGTGTTTTCGATTTTTTTTATTTCAAATATTTTGTTTTGAAAAATATATTCTCCCTCTCCTTCTATGCGCAGTTCATCATAATTTTTATCCGCTTTATTGATGAGCGCAAAGTATTTTTCATTTACAAACAGCCACAAATTATCCGTAAGTGATAAGGTTTTGCCGGACTTTAAATTTGAATTTTCTTGTATAAACAGAAGCACTTCAATAATTTTTTTTGCATCATACTCAAGATTATTTTTGATAAAAAATTCGTGTATAAATTTTTTTTGAACATCATAAGACAGCTCCAAAAAGCTTCCGGTTTTAATTTTGTTATCAATTTCAATTTTTGCACGGATTTTGTTCAGGTATTCATTTATAATATTCTGCTCGGATTGTGCAATTTCAGACAGTCTCATAACAGCGCTGTCAATATCTTCATTTATTTGTTTTAAATCTTTAATTACTTTGTGGCGGAGAAAATTTCTGTTGTATTTTGTATCCGAGTTGCTGGAATCGTTGTTCGGAGTGAGATTGTGCGTCTTACAGTATTCTTCCACATCTTGTCTTGACCATGAAAGCAGCGGTCTGTATATTTTGTATCCGAAAATTTGAGAATATTCGGTTATTCCGCACAAACCTTTGACGCCTGTACCATGGGCAATTCTGAATATCACGGTTTCTGTATTGTCTGATTTGTTATGGGCAAGAAATATACCTTCTGCATTGAATTTTTCACAACATTTTTTGAAAAATTTTTGGCGTGCTTCTCTTGCTGCTGTTTCTGATTTTTTAATACTGTCTGGAAGGCGTTCAGAATAAAAGGTTAAATCGTGTTTTTCGCAAAAATTTTTGCAGTTTTCTTCCTCTTTATCCGATTCATCACCGCGCCAGTTGTGATTTAGATGTACTGCAATAATTTTAAAATGGTGTTCTTTTGAAAGTTTAGTCAGTATGTCAAGAAGACACATTGAATCAAAGCCACCGGAAAAACCTACAAGAAAACATTTTTCGGAGTTAAATATTTTGTATTTATTTAGAAAAGCAATTATTCTTTGCATTTTTCAACCAGATTTTCTGCAGCCTTAACAGCGTCTTCAATATTTTTACCCTTGATAATTTCTCTTGCGTATGAGCCGACGCCTATTCCATTATATTTTATATCACACATTTTTGCGAGCTGTGCGGTTTTTTCGTTTGTGCCGCCCGAGAGAATAATGTATGTTCCGTATTCTTTTACTATATGCGCCATTGCAACAGCCTGTAATGTAGAGTTAAAATCGTTTTTTCCTCCGGACATAGGCACACCGTCTGCTTGAATTATAAAATCAGAGTTGCCAAGCCATTTTTTTATTTTACTGACAATTTTTCTAATTTTTTCATTGCTGTAATATTTTCTGTCAAGACAAAAGCTTAAGGGTGTTTTTGCGTTTCTTATAAGGTATTTAAGCTTATCGTAAGGCGGTTTTTTTGAAGCAAGATGAACTTCTATACAGTCTATATCATATTTTTCCGCCAATCTTAATGCTTCATCGAAATCGCTCTCCTTTTCAAAAAAAGAAATAGCTTTGCATTTGCAGCGTTTGCAGCCAATGCATTTCTCTTTCTGCACAAAAGGATATCCGTCGTTGAGAAGTATAATTGCATCCTGCGGGCAGACATTTACACATGCTGAGCATCTTGTGCATTTTTCTTTTATAATTTCAGCTTTGTTAATATGTGCGTCTCCCGAAACGCCTATACTCAGGCATACAAGAAAATCTTCTTTGTTTTTTCCTGCTTTTTCAATTCCTTTGTAAACAGCTTCGATTGCTTTTCCTGACGCATTAACGTCGAACATATCACAACCCGAGCGAGCATATACTTCTACGTTTGAAATTATGCTTTCTTCACTTTGATTTCCGAGACCGAGTACAAGTTTGAATATTTTTCTTTCATCTAGAATTTTAAATAGATTTTTTTTCATATTTCTAATCCAAAGAGAATATGTCTTTCAAATCTTCGTAAGTCAAAGATTTTCCGATATTTCTATCAACAGAAATTACCGAGTCGACAAGGTCTCTTTTTCTTGATTTCAGTTTTTGAATTTTTTCTTCAACTGTTCCTTTTGTAATCATTCTGTATACAAAAACTTTTTTAGTTTGACCAATACGGTAAGCCCTGTCTGTTGCCTGGTCTTCAACTGCCGGATTCCACCAAGGGTCATAGTGTATTACATAGTCTGCGCCCGTCAGGTTTAATCCCGTACCGCCTGCCTTTAAGCTGATAAGGAATATCGGGATAGTCGGGTCAGTGTTGAAGTTTTCAACAGCTTCTTGTCGGTTCTTCGTTTTGCCGGTCAGGTATTCGTGTTTTATACCTTCTCTTTCCAGCCATTCTTTGATTATATCGAGCATATCTACAAACTGGCTGAATAAAAGCACTCTGTGACCTTCCGCAACAATTTCTTTCAGCATTTCTTTCAACTGTTCAAATTTTCCGGATTCTTTTATGCCTTTAATATTTTCTTTGTCATACAGTTTCGGATGGCAGCATATCTGGCGAAGTCTGAGAAGTGCCGAGAATATAGACATACGGCTTTTTTCAATACCGTGTTCTTCAATACTCTTGAACAATTCTTCTTTTGTTGAGTCGAGAACTTCCATGTAGAAGTCTTTTTGTTCCGGAGTGAGTTCGCAGTATGCCACGTTTTCAATTTTATCCGGCAAGTCTTTCGCTACGTCTCGTTTCATACGTCTTAAGATAAACGGATAAATTTGTGATTTTAAACGTTTTTCGACTGTCTTGTCTTCACGTTCCGTTATAGGGTTAACGTATCTGTAGTTAAATTCAGACTTGTCAAACAAAAATCCGGGCATGAGAAAATCAAACAAAGACCATAATTCTTCAAGTCTGTTTTCAATAGGTGTACCGGAAAGAGCGAGTTTATGTTTGCATTTAAGCTCTTTAACAGCTTGTGCGGTTTGTGAGTCTGCATTTTTTATATTTTGGGATTCATCCAGAATAACGTATCTGAACTCGTGCTTTTTAAGTTCTTTAATATCACGTCTTACGAGTGCATAGCTTGTTATAACTATATCGTATTTAGGTATTTCTTTAAAAAGCTCTTTTCTGTCAGTGCCGGAAAGTTTTAAACAGTTTAAACCGGGCGCAAATTTTTCAATTTCATTCTCCCAGTTAAAAACAACTGACGTCGGACAAACAACAAGTGACGCTTCTTTTTTATTTTTTTCTTTTGCCTTTTGCAGAAGCGCAAGTGCTTGCAGCGTTTTACCAAGCCCCATATCGTCGGCAAGTATACCGTTCAATCCGTATTGATACAAAAACCACAGCCATCCGAAACCTCTGGTCTGATATTCTCTGAGTTCTGCGTTAATACCTTTGGGCAGCGAGGGAACATCCATTGTTGAGAATGTAGAAATTTGTTTCCAGAATTTTGAAAATTTGCGGCTCATTTTGATTGTCATTCCGAGGTTTTCCATCTCGGAAAGCAGACCGGCACGGTATGTTTTTACAATATATTTATTCTCGTCATTTCTGTAAACATCAAAGGTGTTGAATGCTTTTAATAAAGAATATACGGCATCTGTCGGAACTTCGGCAAAACCCAGATTTCTAATTCTAATATATTTACTTCCGTCTGTAGTCAATGAGTATACCTCATCGAACGGCAAGATTTCCTCGCCTACACGTCCGTATAAATCTATTTCAAAACTGTCTGTTGTATTGATTGCAAAATCTATATCCGCACAGAGTTCAAATTTATCTTTTGTAAGTTTAAAGAAAGACATATCGTCTTTTTCTTCAAAAACCCAGCCGTCGCCGGCTTGTTGGATGTAATAGTTATAGAAATCAATTGCATTTTCTTTTTCAAGCGCAAGGTTATTTGTTTGCATAGGAGCAAATTTGCAGGCAAGAAGCATGTTATAAGCAGCTTCTTCATGCTGCGGATTCCTTTTTACCCAGTATAGCAAGTCCTCTTTCGGTTTTTTGATTGTTACATATGGAGTTTTTTCAATATGTTTTGTGTAAGGTACTCTTGTTCCGTCATAGTCAAACTCGAGCGCAGCTTTCAGCGAACCGTCGTAATCCAGTCCGAGTGAAACAACATTAATCGGCGGTTTCTGTTCAAGAAAGAGTTTTTGAATAGATTCTGCGACTTCAACATGCATTGCCTGTTGGAGTTTGGGCAGTTCTTCATACAAGAATTTTGCACCGTCAGAATCTCTAACATCTGTAAAACTGGCTTTTATCAGGTTTTGCGGCAAAGCTGAGACCTGAGTTGTCGTCGGGAAAATTACGTTTTTATATCTTCCCCATTTTAACTGCCTTGAAAAATATCTGATTTCTTCAAACGGGTAAGAATCGCTTCCGTCAGGTCTGTCCCACGACAAGGACAAAAGAACGTTACCCACCATAGAAAAATTAACGGAAAGAGTCAATGACCACTCTTGGTCATCAAATCTTAATCTGTCTTTGGTTTTTCCGTCTATAACTTCTTCCGCTTTTGATAAAAGCTGGAAAAATCCGTCGAATTTATTTATGGGAACATCGTACCAGCCTGCTTTTTTGTCGAGTCTTGAACGCTGTAGAAGGAGTTGAAATATAGCTACTTCTACCTTTTGTTCGTTATTTAACTCAAAATTCGGGTCGTTTTTTTGTATTTCTATCAAGGCTCTTAAAATGGCTTCCAAATCGCGGATGACTTTCCCTGTAGTTCTGTCCATAACCAGAATAGAGAAAAAGTTTTGTCTGCGTTTCGGGTTGAAATGGAAAATGTAATTACCTTGCGGATTTTCTACTTCCGGTACAATTTCATCAGGGTATTCAACTTTTATTTTATGTGTTTTTTCAAGATATTTGTCGTAAACTTTGTCTTCAATTACTTTTAGTCCGACTGCTACAGCGTGTTTGCACCATTCCTCTTTCAGAGGGCAGCTGCAGTCAGCCTTTACGCCGTCGCGTGTAAAGGTCAGACTTGTTTCGTAAGCATCTTTAAAGTTGCCTTTGACTTTTGCGTCTACTCCGGCAAGTCTTGTTTCATAAGAGAGAACAATCCCTTTTTGATGGCTTTCATATCCTCTGCGCCAGCTTCCCGGGGTTGATCTGTCTTTGATGTACTTATAATTAAATTTGCAAGCGTTAGTTTGTTTTTGTTTTTTCATAAATATTAAATAACCTTATCAGAAAAAGCTTTCTGAAAAGCAACATTGCGGTAAAAATAAAAAGAACTTCCTTTTTATTCATTCCCCTCACGGTAACTCAAAGCAATCATCAAACAGCTACCTTAATATAAGTATACACAAAACTAAAAAAATGACAATACTTGATTATAGGTATTGTTGTGCAAAAATAAAGTTTATGAAAGAGAATAATTTTGTATACCTTCTATACGGTAAAATTTATATTAATCTGACAAATTTATGCACAAATGATTGTGTATTCTGTATTCGTGCAATTAAAGATGACGTTGTAGGGGCAAATTTGTTCCTGTCAGAAGAAAAAGTCGATATGACTGAACTCAAAAAACAGTTGAATGATATAAAACCCGAAAACTATAAGGAAATTGTATTTTGCGGATATGGAGAACCTATGCTGAGACTTGAAGAACTTAAAGAAACAGCACAATATATAAGAGAAAAATATCCGCATTTAAAAATAAGAATCAACACAAACGGACAGGCAAATCTTATATACAAAAGAAATGTTGTGCCTGAGCTGGTCGGGCTTATTGACAGTATATCCGTCAGCTTTAACGGAGAAAATGAAGAAGTATACAACGCAATATCTTTGCCGAAACTTCCGCATGCTTATGAATCAATGAAAGAATTTATCAAAGAATGCGTAAAACATAATATAGAAACGACAGCGACTATTGTTACCGGTTATAAAGATTACAAGGTCGACCTTGAGAACTGTAAATCTCAAATTGAAGCAATGGGGGCAAATTTCAGAGAACGCCCCTGGATTGAAAACGGGTATTGATGACGGCAAATTTTTTTCTTGTTTTGATTTAACTTAAGTAGCATTATGAAAATACCCTCTATCCGAAACATTAAATTTACTATAAATTCTTGTCTCCAAAACCTGAGAATTTTTTCTGCGGGCGGTAATTTTGCTGATTACCCGAAGTTGATTAAAAATTTATTACTAACGAGAGATACATTTTACAGAAGCAGTTACCCGGAGTTGATATTGCATGAGTCTGTTGAACCCGGAGATACGTTTTTGTATAAAACAGTACTGAAAAAATTGAAGCAATTTACACACAAAGATTATGACTCGTTGACAAAAGATGAAATCAGGGCAATAAGAGCCAATATAACAGTGCAAACCGCGCAAAACGCGGAAACTATTGTAAATGCCGCAAAGCTCGTCAAAAAAGTTTTTGACAAAAAGTATGGTGAAAGAAATTATGTTTTTATATCGGTAGGGCGTTCTTTTGCCGCACTGGCTAAATGTCTTGAGTATATGGGCAATGAGACCAGATGCATACCTTTTTCCGGAGCGTCAAATATCACTGAAAAGAGTTCCGTTCAGAAAATACTCCATCAGTCAGGTTTTCAGAAATATCTTGATTTCTTAAATTCAGAAGGTTTGTCGCCTGAGCAGGTTAAAGAGTCACATAAATACTATTTATTTTGCGATTATGCACAAACCGGTAACAGCTTAACGGCTTTTAAAAGGATTGTAACTGACAAAAGTGTAGGTCTGCAGTTACATAATGTTCGCTTTCTTAAATTAAATAAAATATTATGCAATATTGCAGACAATCTTCCTGATGAATTTTTATTTCTAAATTCCAGACTTATGGATATGGAGTGGGAGCTTATATCTCAGGGTTTTGACGGTTATTCAAGTGTAAAATACCTTGCTTATAACCACCTTGGCGAAATCGCGTCCGCAGTAAATCAACCTTTAGAAACCAGCGCAAAAAATATGCAGTTTTGTCTTTTAGATATTTTGCATGCAGATAAATCGCAACGATTTGTTAAAAAATAGCTTTGCTGTTTTTATAGAGCATATTGATTTTTTACAGCCAAAGTATCAACAATCGGTTCTTTGCTTATTAAGTTTTCCGCTTCTTTTAAAGTGGTTTGCAGTTTTTTGTAATACTGTATGTCGTCTTTTGTTTTGGAGGTTGTTTCTCCGATTTCCGCAATTTTTTGCATTTGTCTCAGAAGGTCTGCAGTCATTGTAATTTCTTTAAACATCGAGCCTTCGTCCCGTATTGTATCTCTTGATGACCCAAAATAAAGCCTGTTCCAGTTTTCGCGTGAATCTTTGTAAATATAATTTGCTTCGGCCCACTCGTTTATGTGATTTAAGGCGTCTTTGTTCATTGCGCATTTTTTGAATTTTTTATCCAGCTTTTTCATTGTTCCGTTATAGTCATTCAGTGTTTTTTCAAATTCGTAAATGAATTTTTCAAGTTTTTTATTTTTTGTTTTGAAAACAGCGTTCTGACGCTCGGTTTTTCCTTCTTCCTGTTCTTTTGCTTTTGGCTCAATATTTGCAAATGCACCAGCAATTGCAGCGAGTTCTAATGCGTTAAAATCCTGTAAATCCTTGTTATATATTGCATTTATTATTGGTATCTGTTCGTAACCATTGAGTCCTGTCAGCATTTTTCCTTTTTGCGTAAGGGTGTTGTCAGTTTTTATGAAATCCATTTTTCGCAAGATTCCTTTTCTTGTGTAAAACAGTTTCAATAGTTGTTCAGCATTTGTTTGCCGGGTATTTTTGTCTTCGTTATATGCGAAAAATGATTTTTCAAAGGGCTGTTTTATATAATCATCGTCTGATGTAAAATCGTAATAACCTGCAATGAAGGAGTAATCCGGACGGAATGCGCTTTTTAAATCATTGCTCGGGGCTTGCATGAGTTCTTCAAACTTTTCCTGCTGTGCGTCATTAACGCTCAACGCATAGCAGTAGCCTTTTTTATCAATACCTCGTCTTCCGGCTCGTCCTGCCATCTGATGAAATTCATTTGGCGTCAAAAAACGTTTTCCGTCAGCACCATCAGGTGTTTCGGTCGGCTTTCTGACAGAAGTGATAATAGTGGTTCTGGCGGGCATATTGATGCCGGCAGATAGGGTTTCTGTTGCAAAGACGAGTTTTATAAGCTTTTTCTGGAAAAGTTCTTCTATAAGCTCTTTTTGAGTGGGTAAAAGTCCGGAATTGTGCATTGCGTAACCGTTTAGAAGTGTTTTGAAATTCAGTGACTCTCCGAGATATTTGCCTTTGCTTTTGTATTTTGAAATTATTTCTAAAATTTCAGTCTGTTCTTCTTCTGTTGTCAATTTTGGACCGAACTGACTCAAATATTTCATAATTGCATTGCAGCCTTTTTTGCTGAATACAAAGATAATGGCGGGGAGTTTGTCTTCTTGTTTAAGCTTTTGAACTATATTCACATAAGCTTCCATTGACGGCGGTATATTATAGCTGACAGTCAATTGTTTAGGTTTGTTATCTTTGTTGTTTATTGAATTAGAGAATACATATCTAAAGTTATAAGATTTTGCCTCTGCTTTAAGATGATTAATTTCAAGTTCAACATGCCTGTTTTTAGACGGAACATCTATAAGGACCGTATGTTTGGGCGCATTTATATCTGCAGTATATTTGTCATCAGCATTTTTCAGTGCAACTATTTCCAATTTGTCCTGAGGTCTCAGCTCCGACATCCAGGTGGCAACATCTTTTTTGTTTCCTACTGTTGCAGAGAGTGAGAGCAACTGGGTTTTTGGATCCGAGAGGATAATAGACTGTTCCCATATTCCGCCTCTGTCTACATCTCCAAGATAGTGCAGTTCATCAAAAACTACGGTTTTAAGGTTTTCAAGCATTTTGTTTTTATCTTTAAAATTATCGCCAAAAACCATATTTCTGTAGATTTCAGTGGTCATTAAAACAACGGGTGCATTAATGTTTAATTTTACGTCGCCTGTGAGCAATCCGACATTGTTTTTTCCGTAAGTTCGTTGAAAGTCTTTGAATTTTTCGTTGCTCAATGCTTTTAACGGGGTTGTATAAAAAGTTTTTTTGCCTTCTTCAAGATTTTTTGTGATTATGTAATGCGCAATAGCGGTTTTTCCGGTGCCGGTCGGAGCTGTAACGATTACATCATTGCCGAGATACAGATTTTCGGCTGCGGCTTTTTGGAAAATATCCGGCTTTGCGCCTTTTGGAAGCTGAAAATAGTTTGTGTCGACTGTTTTTTGATAGTCAAAACCTTTAAAACTCAGCGGTCGAACATAACCGAGTATATTATTGGCAAAAACAGGGGAAAGAGAGGGGGGATTTGAGGTTTTATGAACACTTTTTTCTGATTTTTCAGAGATAGAGTTGTGATTTTTTATTGTGGGATTTATTAAAATTTTTTGAACTTGCATATAAAGCTCCCTTTTTGTGCATGAAGTTTTGCACAAAATTTTTTTGAACATGGAATCGGTATTGTTTTTACATTTCTTAACTAATAGAATCGGTAACTGACATAACCGGTCGGGCTATTTTTTTGAAATCTCTGTCAAATAAGTTAATAAATCTTGACTTCATATTTTGTGCCAAACAATAATACATTATGTAAAATTAACGAAAGATTAATGACTATGTTAAAAAGAATATTCTCGCTGGTTTTAGCACTTTTTATATTTCTCCAGTTCAGTGCACTTTCTTCGTTTTGCGCTATTTCCAAAAAACATACGGATGATGCTATGGTTCCTGCAAAATTGGAATCAACAATGAAATCTTCAATTGCGCATATATACGGGAAAGACAATGTTGAGCCAATTTATTCGGAAATACTTAAGATTGTTGAAAAAGCAAAATCCGAAAGAGATGAAGGGCTTGTGCAGGAGGATTTAAACAGACAGTCTGACTGGTATAAAGATGAAGTTATTTATATGTTTTATCCTGACCAATACGGCGTAGACGAGAACGGAAAGCCTGCTACTTTCAAAACACTGATAGGAATGCTGGATTATTTAAAAGAACTTGGTGTTACGACGATATATGTGCTTCCGTTTGCCGATTCACCGATGGGAGATTCCGGGTTTGATGTCAGAGACCCGAGAAATGTAAGAGCAGACCTTGGCGGTATGTCCGAGTTTAAAGAATTTATGGCAGAAGCCAGAAAACGCGGTTTGAAAATAAAAGCGGATTTGATTTTAAACCATTTTTCAGACCAGCATGAATGGTTTGTTGAGGCGCAAAAAGGTGATATAGACAAGCTTCATTATTTTATAGTACGTGAAGATATGCCTGAATTTCGACAGTATAAAGATGAAAAAAAAGGCTATATGGTTGAATATAAGGAAAAAGACGGGACTGTTACAAAACGCAGACTTATTTTCCCTGAAATAAACAACAACCATTACAGAAAAGTTACAATAAAAGGCAAAGATTATTATGTTTACCATACATTTTACCCGTTTCAACTTGATGTAAACTGGGAAAACCCCGAAGTTTTGTATTATATGCTTGAAACTATTGCATTTTGGGCAAATATAGGGGTTGATATTTTCAGAATGGACGCAATTCCTTATTTTATAAAAGAGGAAGGCACAACAGCAGAAAATTTGCCTAAAACTCACCAGATTATCCAATTGTTGAGTGCATTTTTGCAGACTGTTGCACCTCGTTCCGTTATACAGGCAGAGGCTTGTCAGCAGCCAAAACAGATACTTCCTTATTTTGGTACGGAAAAAACTGTTGACCATGAGATTTTAGGGCAGAAAAAGCCGATAGTGCGTACGGATGAAGTGCAAATTGCTTACCATTTCCCGTACATGCCTGCAATCTGGGCGTCTCTTGTCACTGCCGACAATTCATATTTCTGGAAGGCATATAAACAAACGCCCAAAATTCCTGATTCAGCTTCCTGGGCTATATTTTTAAGAGTCCACGATGAACTTACCCTTGAAATGGTAAACGAGAAAACCAGAGAACTGTTGTTTGACGGGTTGGCACCTAAAGGCGCTGCGTTTAGAAAGGGATATGGAGTAAGCGGACGTCTTGCCAATTTCCTTGACAATGACCCCGACAGAATAGGAATGGCTTTTTCTATTTTGCTTTCGCTGAAAGGTGTGCCGATTATTTACTACGGTGATGAAATCGGGGCGCAAAATAATTTTGCAAATGCAAAGAAAAGTGCAAAAATCCGTGAACAAAAACAGAAATCAAACCCGAAAAATAAAGTCAAAATGCTGAGCTATTTTGACAGTCGTGATATAAACCGCGGACCGATTAAAAAGAAAACTCTTTACGATGCGGCAAAACCCGGAAATTCTAACAATCATAAAGTTTACGAACGTGTGCAAAAGCTTATAAAAGTCAGAAAACAATATCCTGTCATGTCGAGAGGTGATTTTACGGAGATAAAAACCGATTCACCGGAAATTTTTGCGTATGTCAGAGCTTATGGTAATGACAGGGTTGTTGTCATAAACAATCTTTCTAATGACAGAGTCAGAGCCGTCATTAACTTTACTAACGATGATTTTGGAAAGAAAACAAAAGATGTATATATGAAAGATTTGCTTTCTGACAAGATGATAAGAACCAGAGTGCAAAACAAAAAGCTCTCTGTACGTCTTCGTCCTTATGACGCACTTTGGCTGAAATTATAGCTTTAAGAAAGTTTTTTAATGGTTTGTCTCCAACTAAAGTATGAAAAAGTTCAAACTTTAGTACAATTTAAATAATTTGTGTAATGTGTATACTGTATAATGTTACGGGCTGGAATACCTGGTCGGTAATAACTACTCAACCCGCCGGACACTGGCAACAAACCAAAAAACAAAAAAAACAAAAAGTATCGTAACAATCATAGGAGTATACAGGAATGATAAGCACAAACTACAACCCATCAGTGCTGACAACCCAAAGAAACCTTAACCTCGCATCGTTCAGCCTAAACACGGCATTAGAACGCATGAGCACGGGGTATAAGGTGAATTGTGCTGCCGACGACGCTGCAGGCATGTTTGTCGCCTCAAACCTGAATGCCAATATCAGAGGTCTAAAACAAGCCCAAAAGAACGCACAGGATGGCATATCACTCCTAAACACCGCCGAAGGCTCCTTGTCTAACATGACAAACATCTTAAACCGCCTGAGAGACCTCGCAGTCCAGGGTGCAAACGGCGTGTACGATGAGAACTCCTTAGATGCTATGCAAAACGAAGCGGACTCACTAGTTGCCCAACTAAAACAAATCCAACAGGGCACATTGTTCAACGGCAAAAGCATTTTTAATACAAACGCAACGTGGAACCTGACCACCCAAAACGCAGGCACAGCAACCATATCCACCCTATCGGGGGGGGGGGTATCTGCTAAAACGCCTGATACTAACTCTTTAGCGGGTATCAATACTCAAAACTCAACCCCTGACGCAAAAAGC